>CAYLXF010000004.1:273075-293609 GCA_964387925.1 uncultured Phycisphaeraceae bacterium | reverse complement strand
GGCTGGCTGGTTGGCTGGCTGGTTGGCTGGCTGGTTGGCTGGCTGGTTGGCTGGCTGCGAGCCGAGGTACGCGCCCGAGCGAGCGCCGTCCTGCGTGCCGCCGGTCAGCCAGTCCTCGGTCATCCCGCTCTCGGGCGCCAGCATGCCCATGGCCGGGCTGAACGAGCCCAGCGACATCCCCCGGGTCTGCTCGAGCCTGGCCAGCCGGTCGCGATACTCCGTGAGCGCGCCCGACTGGTCCGCGTCGAGCTCCAGCCCAAGCTGTCCCACGCGGGTGACGAGCATCTTGGCGGTGGCGTAGTCGCCGGCGTTGAAGGCCTTGCTGATCTGGTCGATCGCCGAGCCGACCCTGGGGGCCGCTTGGTCTCGCCGGGCGGCGATCAGATTCTTAATCGCCCTGGCGCTCTGGACCTGCTCGGGCGTGGACTGGGGCGAGGAGATCACGGTGTCGGCCTGACGCTCGGCCTCGACCAGGTTGTCGGTGCTGTACTCCAGGTCGGCCTTCTGGAGGCTGATGTCCAGGCGATCGGCGCGCTGGATCTGCTTCTCCGTCTTGACCATCAACGCCCAGAGTCGCTGCCCCTGCTCGTCGCTCAGCGCCGCGCCGGCGGGCGAATCCTGCAGCGCCAGCATCATCGCGCGAGCCCGGATCAGCTTGCCCTCGCTCAGCAGGGTCGAGACGCGGTCGAGGACGGCGTCGGCGTCGGCCTGACGCGCCGCCGCGGGAGTGTCGGCAGTCGTGTCAAGATCGACGCTCGCCAGGGCCTGGGTGGCCTGCGCCCCCGAGAAGGCGACGGCGGCGAGGAGCAGGGAACGAACGGAACGGTATGGTGCGGGTGACATCCGGATCACTCCAATGGCTCGTGGCGAGATCGGCTGGGCAAGGGGCCCGGCCTCGAGTCGAACGGTCAGGCGGGATCATGCACCGGTTGCACGACCTCCGCGGGTAGGCGAGTTGTCTTCTGCGATGCATCGCAGACGGGGGCCGCCGCGAAGAGTCGCGGGTCGTGTGCCCGTTGTATCAATCACAACGGGAGGTTCCCACAGCCCAGCACCCGCGATGGGGCGCTCCACAGGGGAGGGGGGACGATACCGGGCTTTGTCAACGATCGCAAATCCCGAGAGCAATCAGTTTACCCCCTTTGTGTTCGATTGCGTGTCGTTTTCGCGATCAAAGTCTCGGCGCGGAAGCGGGGCCGCGACGGTGTGTCCCTGTGGGTCACCATTCGATCGCGCGGGTGTCGAGGTTCCGTTGGGTTCCACTTCATTCACCCCGCGTGATGCCGCGCCGTGCGAGAGATGAGGCTCCGCGCGCGCCCGAGGAACCAGAGGCGTGCTTTACCCCGCCCAGGGCGCACCGCCCAGATCCCGCACGCTCAGGACCGCCTCCTGCTGTAAGACTTTCTCGGAAAATGGTTTAGACTTCGGCTGGTTCGCTTGCGCCTCGCGCAGCCGCTCGGGCGTGAGCCGGTCGGCGTTGAGGACCACCACATCGAACCACTCGTCCTTGTCGCCGATGCGGTCGAGCACGGATTGGTGGGTCATCTCCTCGGCACGGCGCAGGTTGGCCGTCGTCAGCAGGACCTCGACATAGCGGTCGTCCGGGTTCTGATCGGTCGCCAGGCGCGCCAGGCACCGCCACGCGGTGATCCCCAGTTCCTCCCCCTCGTCATCCACATTCGTGTCGGGATCGACATTGAGAATCAGCCGCCACGCGTCGCGCATGCGCTCGAGGATCTCGTCTCCCGTCAACAGGTCGGGGCGGTCGTCTGAGGTCACGAGGATCGCGCGGTGCTCGTGGGCCGCGGCGTCGGCCCCGGCGGGCTCCTCGATGGCGGGGATGTCGAAGGCCGCCAGCAACTTCTCGATGCGGGCCCTGGACTCGGGCTCGACGCGCACGGTCACGATCTTGTGCTCGTCGATGAACACATAGAAGAACGGATCCTCGCTCACCGCCCCGAACCCGACCATCCCCTCCTCAAAGAAGAAGGGTCGGTACTGGCGGATCGCGTTGATCATCTTCTCCTTGCCGATGGGCTCGTAGGCCATGTAGGGGTCGATCTCCCGGTACGCGTCGTGCCCGATATAGTCGATGATGGGGAACACCCGCCCGGGCATCATGGCGAAGACCTGGTGCCAGAAGGGCTCGACCCGATCGGCCGGCATCACGATGTCGTAAACATACTGATCGGGCCACGCCTCCCAGTCGCCCATCTCCTCCTCGTTGTCGGCGGGCTCGAACTCCGACGAGTAGCCGATCACCGGCGTCATGGGCTCGACGGGGTACACCCCGAGCGGGAACTTGAAGCCCTTGACCGATTTTCGTTCGATGGCGGGGTCGATCAGGCAGGTGGGCATCGCGGTCCTCGGTCCTCTCGCTTCGCGTCCGTTGATGAATCATCAAACGGGCAGGTAAGGATAGCAACGCACCGCCCGAGCCGCTCACGAGCTGAGCGACCTCGAAGGGGGCGCGGTGATATCATCTTCCATGAGCACACCGGCACCAGACCCTCTCCCCCGCGTCTCCCTGCCCGGCTCGATCAGCGCCGTTCTGGCCATCGCCGTGGGCAACACCCGCACCCGCGTGGGGGCCCTCAAGGGCGGCGAGTGCGTCAGGGCTCAGTCGCTGCGCAGTGACGATCCCGTCTCGGTCGCCGCCTTCGCCCACGAGCTCTTCGAGGAGTTCGATTTCCCGGGCCAGGAGCCGGTGATCCTGGTCTCGACCGTTTCGATTGCGGCCGCCGACGCGATCGAGGAGGCGCTGCGGTCCCGCTTCAACTGGGGCGCGTACCGCTTCGGGCGCGACCTTCCGATTCCCATCCGCCACGCGCTGACCGATTCCGGGGCTCAAACCGTGGGCCAGGACCGGCTCCTGTGCGCCATCGGCGCCTTCGCGGTCGTTCGGCAGGCCTGCATCGTCATCGACATGGGCACGGCCATCACCGCCGACTTCGTCGACGGCGAGGGCGTGTTCCACGGCGGGGCGATCATGCCGGGGATCTCGATGATGCTCGACGCGCTCCACGAGCACACGGCCCAGCTGCCCCGGCTCGCCTACGAGAAGCTCGACCCCGGCTCCAACGAGCCGGGGCGACAGACCGACCGGGCGATGCTGCTGGGCGTCACCGCCTGCGTGCGCGGCGGGATCCGCTTCCTGGCCGAGCGCTACGCGATGTTCTACGAGGGGTACCCCCAGATCATCGCCACCGGTGGCGACATGGGCGCGCTCGAGGACGACGAGCTGATCGAGTCGTTCGTGCCCGACCTGCAGCTCCAGGGCATCCAGGCCGCGTGCGCGATGGTCATCGAGCGCGATGACGATTACGATGGCCCCGATCCCGACGCCGACCCGGACCCCGGCGCCGATGCCGACGAGCGATGACCCCCTCTCACTCGATCCAGACCCCGACCGGCAGCGCCGGCGCGATCGCCATCATCCGCGTTCATCACCCCGACCCAACCGCGCTGGGACTGCCCGACCCGGGCGGCAACCGCCTGGCCCTGGCCGATTTCTTCGGCATCGACCGGGGCGTGATCCTGCGCGCCGATCCATCGGGTGTGCTGCTGATGCCCCACGGCGGGATCGCGATCGTCCGTTCGATCTCACGCGAACTGGCCGCGCTGGGCGTGCCGCGGACCGAGGAAGAAGACCCGGTATTGACCTATCCCGAAGCGCGCACGCAGATCGAGGCGTGGATGCTCGCGGCCCTGGCGCGGGCCGCCAGCCCCGACGCGATCGGCGTGCTCCTCGACCACGGCGCCCGCTGGGAGGCGCTGGGGGTGGGGACCATTCAGCAAGCCCATGCCCACCCTGGCTCGGGGCGTCACGACGCCTTGTCGCGCCTGATTCATCCGGCGCTGGTGGCGGCGGTGGGGCGAGCCAATGTGGGCAAGTCGGCGCTGGTCAACGCGCTGGCCGACGGGCGAGTCTCGCTGGTGGCCGATGTCGCGGGCACCACGCGTGACCATGTGGGGGTGCTGGTGAATCTCGGTGGGCTGGTGGTGCGGTGGGTCGACACGCCGGGGATCGATGAGCGCATCGCCCAGGGCGAAGAGATCGACCTGGCGATGGCCGTCATCGCCCGCGCCGACCTGGTCGTGCACTGCATCGACCCCGCGGACCAAGCGGGAGCACTGGATCCACGCCTGGGCGCGGCCATCGGCCCTGACATCCCCGTGCTGCGCGTGGGGACCCGCGCGGACACGGGCACGCACACCGTGCCCATCGGCGAGCGTCTGAGCATCACCGCCGGGGGGGCCAGCGGGCTCGAATCGCTCGTTCGGCGGATCCGATCGGTCTTGGTCCCCCGTGCGGAGATCGAGGACCCGAGCCCGTGGCCTTTCTGGGACTCGCTCAGTGCCTGAGCGGAGGGCCCCTGCCCGGCGGGGGCGGGGACGCTACGATCCCTGCCCGCCCCGACCGCGGCGGGCCAGACGCAGCGACAACGGCGTGCGAGCGATCCTCTCGCGCCCAAATGAGGTTCCTTCATGGACGACCGCCAGACACAGATCCGCTCGGGCGCGGGGCTCGAAGACGCGCGCCTCAATCAGGACTTCCTTGATGTTCTGAACAAATGGAGCTTGCCCGTGCTGATGACGCTGGCGGTGGCCGCGATCGTCTGGGCGGGGATGCAGTGGTTCGAGCGCAAGAATAACAGGCGCGTGGACCAGGCCTTCAGCGAACTCGAAGCGGCGACCTCAGGCGGTAATCCCTCTCCCGCGTCGCTCACCACGCTGGCCAGTGAGTTTGACGGGGTGCGGAGCGTGCCCGAGCTGGCGCTGCTGACCACCTGCGACCTCTACCTCCAGGCCTTTGTGATGGGCGTCGAGCCCGGCGTGCAGGCCACCGGCGCGCCGGTGAACGAGAGCGATCTTCTGGACGGGAAGCAACGCGACCACTACCGGGACCAGGCGGGGCAGCTCGCCCAGCGGGTGCTGGACATGTCCCAGGGCAAGCCGGGAAAGGCCCTGATCGCGATGCAGGCGATGACGCGCCTGGCGGCCGTCAACGAGGGCCAGCGCGACTTCGAGGGCGCTCGCGCCATGTACGAGAAGCTCGGGAGCGCCGCCGCCGAGAATCAGTACCCCCTGATCGCGGCCTTCGCCCAGCAGCGGATCGACGCCCTTGATCAGCTCAAGAACATCGCCGAGCTGCCCACGGCCGACCAGCTCGTCCCGCTCCCCGGCGAGGAGCTGCCCCAGTTCACGCAGGAACAGATCGAGCAGCTCATGAACTCGATGGGCAAGGACGAGCCCGAAACGGGCGAAGACGGCCAGCCCGCCGATCAGAACTCCGATCTACCCGCTGCCAGCGAACCCGGCGCCGGTGAGCCCGAGGGCCAAGAGCCCAAGAGCGACGAGCCCGCAAGCGAATCGCCGTGAGCCGCCCCGGGGCCATCCCGGACGATGGTGCGGGTCCCGACGCCGATTCATCGCTCGATGAATCACTCGGCGGCGACTTCCTGCTCCCCGGCGGGAAGGTCGATGGCCAGGCCATCCGCAGAGCCTATGACGAGGCGCGCGAGCAGGGCGACGACGAGTTTCTCGCCCGGGTGAAGTTCACCCTCGTGCGCGATATCAAGGACCGCCTCGATCGGTATCTCACGACCCGGATCCGGTTCATGAGCCGCAACAAGCTCCAGGAACTGATCGACCAGAGCGGGGCGACGGTCAACGGGCGCCTGGCCAAGGCCTCGACCAAGCTGCGCGTGGGCGACCGGATCGAGCTGGTGCTCCCGCCGCCGCCCAGCGGGGAGCTCGAGCCCGACGACATCGCCCTTGATGTGCTCTTCGAGGATGAGCACATCCTGGTCATCAACAAGCGGGCCGACATCATCGTGCACCCGGCGCGGATGGAGAACCGGGGCACGATGCTCAACGCGCTGGTTCATTATTTTTCTGTGCGCCGCTCGGGCGAGCTGTCGCGCGTGGGCGAGGAGTTCGCCCGCCCCGGGGTGGTCCACCGCCTCGATCGGCACACCTCCGGCTGCATCGTGTTCGCCAAGACCGACCTGGCGCACTGGAAGATGGGCGCCAAGTTCGAGGGGCGCCGAGTCGACAAGCGCTACCTGGCCCTGGTGGAGGGCTGGTTCGAGCAGAACGAGCAGCTCATCGACCTGCCGCTTGGTCCCCATCTCTCCAAAGCCAAGGGTGCGCGCGAGAAGCGGGTGGTTCGCTTTGACGATCTGGGCAAGCCCAGCCAGACGATCTGCCGCGTGCGAGAACGCTACGAGCTGCCCCCGCTCAGGACCAAGACAGTCTCGCGCCGCTACTCGCTGGTCGAACTCGAACTGCTCACGGGACGCACCCACCAGATCCGGGTGCATCTGACCCACCTGGGACACCCGATCGTGGGCGACGACATGTACAGGGGCAAGCCGCTGGTCGGTCCGGAGGGGACCACCATCATCGATCGCCAGGCCCTCCACGCCGCCCTGCTCGCGTTCGACCACCCGATCACGGAGCAGACGATGGCCTTCGTCGCCCCGGTCCGGGCCGAGATGCTCGCGGCGATCGAGTTCCTGCGCCGTGAGGGGGATCCGACCGTCGTCATGGTCGAAGGCGCCGTCCCGATGGCCCGCCTGAGCCTGGGCACGCGGGAAGACCCCCCGATCTCTTCTCCACCTTGACAATTCTGTCCGGGATTTCCCCCGGATTGCTGGCATCCACGCGGATCCGTGGCTTCTTATCGGAGTCCATGCCGCTCCCGCCCTCGATGGATGTGGATCGGCGTTTTTCAGCAACCGCACCCTCAAGTCTGATCGAGAGAGGATCATTCATGACTTTCACACCCATCTGCAAGCTCACGGCGATCGCCCTGGCCGCGTCGTGCGGCCTGGCCTCGGCGGGGGTCGTCTCGAGCAGCGTGCTCGACGACTTCGACACCGATCCCAACACGGGCCTGGCCGGCCCGCGGACCATCAACATCAACATGATCGACAACCCCTTCAACCAGCCCGCCAGCTTCGGGGTCGATACCGCCTTCGACATCGGGACCGACCAGGGCGCGCTCGTCTTCAACTCGGGCATCGGGGTCAAGCAGGGCGCGTCGATCGTGTACAACAACAGCGACGCGGGGCTGGGCTTCAACGGCAACGCGATGGGGCTCGCGGGCTTCTGCATCGACTTTCTTGAGGTCGATCAGAACTTCATCCTCCGCTTCGAGCTGGGCGACGGCGCCGGTGGTCTGGCCTCCTACGAGGCCGTGGTCTTCGCCGGTATCAATCAGACCATCGAGGTCTCCTTCGGCGACTTCCAGGCCTCGCCCGGCTTCGACATGAACGACATCGACAGCATCGCCCTCGGCTTCAACAACGGCGACAACTCCACCGCCTCGCTGGATTTCATCGCCTCCGAGTTCAGGATGAGCGTGGTGCCCACCCCCGGCGCTCTGGCTCTGCTGGGCCTGGGCGGGCTGGCGGCGTCGCGCCGTCGGCGCTGAGCCGGTTCAACATCGTCGACCCGGCCCAGCGCGCCCGGGATCCCTCTGAAACCCCCGGCGCTTGCGTGCCGGGGTTTTTTTGTTTCGCTTACACCCATGATGATCGGTCACGCCATGCATGGCCCGGGCCCAGCGTGTACCATGGCCGCCATCATGCCAGAGCACGAACGGGATTCCCAAGAGTTCAGCGTCCCGGATACCCGGGATGCGTCTCGCCCGCGCCGCGCCGATCCACTGCCCCAGCCCCCGCAAGGTTCGCCCCGGGCTGGCGACGGGAGCGAGACGGTGCATGGCGTGGTCTGCAAGCAGTGCGCCTACGACCTGAGCGGGCTGGACGGCGGCGGCATGTGCCCCGAGTGCGGCTTGCCCATCGAACGCTCGCTCACCGATGATCTGCTGGAACATTCCAGCCCGGCCTACCTCACCGCGCTCCACAAGGGCGTCGTGCTGGTCCTGGCGGCCATCATCATCAAGCTGATCCTGGTCATCGGAGGCATCGCCATCGGCATGGCCCTGAGCCTCAATCAGGTCAATCCCACGCTGTTTATTCAGATCAACTACGGGTTGGATTTCCTGGCGTCGATCATGCTCGCGACCGGCTGGTGGATGTTCTCCGCTCCCGACCCGGCCTACACCGGGCGTCTCGACGGCTCGACGGCGCGTCAGATCGTGCGGATCACGATCGTCATCGTCGCGGGGATCGCCGCGGTGGTGCTGCCGATGCGGTACATGACCATCAACTCCACCACCGGGGCGCTGGTGCTGATCGTGGGGGTGCTCGGGTTCATCAGTCTGGTCGCCTGGGCGACGGGGTTCTTCGCCGCGATGCTGTACATCCGCTGGCTGGCGCCGCGTATCCCGGACCGGCGCGCCTTCAATCGGGCCAAGATGCTCATGTGGGCCGGGCCGCTGCTCTACACCGTCGGGACGCTGTGCGTCGGGCTCGGGCCGCTGGTCGCGCTGATCCTCTACTGGAACATGCTCGACTGGATCAGGAAGGATCTCAAGGAGATCAGGCGCGAGCAGCAGGTCTGATCCCGGCCTTTCAGCCGGCGAACAGCCCCGCCCCGGCATGCAGCTGCTCGTGGTCCAGCAGCCAGCGCTTGCGGGGGATGCCCCCGCCGTAGCCATGCAGCCCGCCGCCGGAGGCGATGACGCGGTGGCACGGGACCACGATCGACACCCGGTTGCGCCCGTTGGCCAGCCCCACGGCCCGCGATCCGCCCGGATTGCCCAGGCGAGCCGCCAGCTCGCCGTAGCTGACCGTTTCTCCGAATGGAATCCTGATGAGTTCGTTCCACACCCGGTGCTGCCAGGCGGTGCCCGGCGTGTCGAGCGGGACGCTGAACGAGCGGAGATCGCCCTTGAAATAGGCGTCGAGTTCACTGGCGAGCCGATCCAGGTGCGCGTGTGACCCCTCAGTCATTGAGCATCCGAACGCGGCTTGAAGCTCCTGGGTCTCCCGCGAGCGCCGCTCGGGCGAGCCCATCTCCAGCAGGCAGACGCCGGCGTCGGTGGTCGCGGCCCGCATGGGGCACAGGGGGGTGTCGATGGTGGTGGAGATCAGGGTCATCGCTCAAGTGTACTGGATCAGCCGATCCTCGTCTGCCCATACATGTAGGGAACCAGCTTCTCGGGGATCGTGATCGACCCGTCCGCGTTCTGATACATCTCGAGAATCGGGATCAGAATCCGCGGCGAGGCGGCCACCGTGTTGTTGAGCGAATGGCAGAAGACCGTCGGCCCCTTCCCCTTCTCCCCGCCCGGGCGGTAACGCATGTTCAGACGCCGGCACTGGTAGTCGTACAGGCGGCTGGCGCTGTGCGTCTCGCCGAACTCGCCCATCGGCGCGCCGTCTTTGTTTTCCTCGCCGCGCCCGGGCATCCAGCACTCGATATCCACCATGTCCGCGTTCTTGACGCCCAGGTCGCCCGTGCAGCACTGGAGCAGGCGGTGGGGGAGCCCCAGAC
This sequence comes from uncultured Phycisphaeraceae bacterium, assembly GCA_964387925.1. Lineage (GTDB taxonomy): Bacteria > Planctomycetota > Phycisphaerae > Phycisphaerales > UBA1924 > UBA1924. Next base: position 284,198 of record CAYLXF010000004.1, on the reverse strand, counting down.
TCTTGAGCAGCGCCTCGACGAAGCCGATCATGTCCTTGTGGTGTTGACGCGACCTGGCCTCGTCGGCGACATCGATGACCACCTGCTCCACCTTGTCGAACTGATGGATTCGGTACAGCCCCGCCGTGTCCTTGCCCGCGGCCCCGGCCTCGCGCCGGAAGCAGGTCGAGACGGTCACATACTTGAGCGGCAGGCTCGCCTCGTCGAGGATCTCGTCCTGGTGAATCCCCATCAGCCCCACCTCGCCCGTGCCCGTGAGGAACATGTCGTAGCCCCCGCCGCGCTCGGTCTCGTTGATCTCGTAGGCCTGGTCCCGCCCGCCCGGGAAGAACCCGGTGCCCACCATCGCCTCCTCGCGCACCAGCACCGGCACGCTCATGGGCGTGAATCCGTTCTGGTTGACCATCGTGTCGATGGCGTATCGCAGGATCGCCTGGTGCAGTCGCATCCCGTCGCCGGTGAGGATGTAGGAACGCGACCCGGCGATCTTGACGCCGCGGGGGAAATCCACCAGCCCGTGCATCGAGCACAGCTCGATGTGCGAGCGGGGCGTGAAACCCTTGTTTTCCTCGAAGCTCTTGTCCCAGTCCCAGCCCGCCTGGGCCCACCTGCTGATCTCGATGTTGCCCGCGCTGTCCTTGCCCACCGGAACATCGTCGTCGGGCGGCAGCGGGATCGAGAGCAGGATGGCGTTGAGCCGCGGCTCGATCAGGGCGATCCGCTCGTCGAGGGCGCTGATCCGCTCCTTCATCTTGACCGGCGCCGATTTGATCTCGTCGATCTCCGCCTGGATCGCGGGCTTGTCGCCCTCAGGGGCGCTCTTGAACCTGCCCATGAGCTGGCCGATCTTGGGGCCGGTTTCCTTGGAGAGCTTGTTCTGGGCCGCCCGGAGCGTTTCCTGCTCGCTCATCAGTGCCCGGCGCTGCTCGTCGAGATCGAGCAACGCCTCGATGTCCACGCTGTAGTTCTTCTTCGCCGCGCCCTCGATGAATCGCTGGGGGTTGTCACGCAGTGCCTTGAGGTCGATCATGGTCGGGGAGTGTAGGGTTCGATCTCCCATCCCGGTCCCCCGGTGGGCGATTTCTGACCCGGGATCACGCTCGCCATACCATACCCCCATGGGTCAGGGGCCGATCGCGCCAACCTGGATCGTGCTGCCGCTGGCGATGATCGCGTTGATCCTCCAGGCGGGGTACCTGCTGGCGCTGCGTGAACTGCCCCCCGGGCGGATCCCCCCCTCGCGCAAGCGGATCCGCACCGCCACCGGCTGGCTGAGCATGTTCGCGATCCCGCTGACCGCCTACGGGTTCGGCATCGCCACGCCCGCGGACCCGACCACCTTCGCCATCGTCTGGATGGTGGTGATCGGGCTCGTCGCCGCCATCCTGATGCTGGCGGTGCTCGACGCGGTCAACACCATGCGCCTGCATCGGAAAGCCAAGCGGCGCCTCCGCGGCGAGTACCTCGCGGCGCTGCGCCGCGACATCGAGGCCCTCGATCCCCGCGAAGGGAGCCCCCCGTGAGCGGGCCACGCGGGGGCGACGGGCGTGTGCCGCCGCCCACCCGTCTCCCGGCGTTCATTGCCGCTCCCCTGTCCCGGCTCTACCGCGTGGGCATTAACCACCGCAACTCGGGCTTCGACCGCGGCAGGGGCGTCACCACCCTCGATCGTCCCGTCGTCTCGATCGGGAACCTCAGCACCGGCGGCACGGGCAAGACCCCCATGGTCCACTGGGTCGCCCGTCGCCTCATGGCCATGGGTCACGCCCCGGCCATCGCCATGCGCGGGTACAAGGCGGGGCCCGGCCAGTCGAGCGACGAGCAGCTCGAGCACCTGGCGGCCCTGCCCGAGGCGCCCGTCGTCGCCCAGCCCGATCGGATCGCCGCCCTGCGTCGGCTCTTTGCCACCGACAGGGGTCGCCCGGTCGATTGCGTGATCCTCGACGACGGGTTCCAGCACCGCCGGATCGCCCGCGACCTGGACATCGTGCTGGTCGACGCCACGGCCCCTCCCCAGCGCGACGCGCTGCTGCCCTTGGGCAACCTGCGCGAGCCGCTGGACTCGCTGGCGCGCGCGGGGGCGATCGTCATCACCCACTGCGAGCGCGTGTCGGCGCCGGAGGCCGACCGCCTCGCGGACGATCTGGCCTGCTGGGGCCCGCGGGGATGCCCCATCGTCACGGCCGAGCATGTCTGGGAGGGGCTTGTCGAGCACACCCTCGGGCCGGCCAACGCCTGGTCGTCGCGGTCAGTCACGCCGGGCTCGGTCTCGGGGCGGTCGGCGGCGGCGCTGTGCGCGATCGGGAACCCCGCGCCGTACTTCGCGGCCATCGAGCAGGCCGGGGTGCGACTCGTGCATCGCCAACCGCTTCCCGACCATGATCCCATCAAGCGAGAGACCCTGGCCAGGGTGCTGCGCGCGGCCCGGACGGCGGGGGCCGAGCGCCTGTGGATGACCCAGAAGGACTGGGTCAAGGCCCAGCGCGTCTGGGACCCCTCGTTTGCGCTGCCCGTGGTGGTCCCGCGCCTGGGGTTGCGGCTCGATGGCGACGGCTCGAAGCTGGTCCCGCTGCTCGAAGGCCTGTTCGCACGCGGAGCCCGCGCCCCATGAAACACGCCCTTTCTCTCTCCCAAGTGACGGTTGGGCTTGTCGCCAGCGTCTCCGATGGTTCACATTGGGTGAATCTGTCCCACCGAGCCGATGAAACATGAACCCCGGGTCGTCGTGGGGCTGTATATCTACACCGAGCAGGAACCATGAACCCGACCCTTCCCCCCATCGAGAATCTCGACGAGCTGCCGCTGGTGGTGCTGGCCAGCGCCTCGCCGCGCCGACGCTCGATGTTCGAGCAGGCCGGGGTGCGTCACCGGGTGCTTCCCGCGCCCATCGACGACGGGCAGCTGCTCCCGGGCGAGGTTGATCCCCACCAGTGGGTCGCGGCCCTGGCCTACCTCAAGGCCGCCTCCTCGGCCCAGCTCTTCACCGCCTCGCTGGCGGACGGGAGCGTGGTCGAGCCCAAGCTCAACACCGTGGTCATCGGCGCCGACACGGTGTGCGTGCACGACGGGGAGATCCTGGGCCAGCCCCGGGACCGCGACCATGCCCGCGCGATGATCCTGGCCATGAGCGACGCGACGCACGAGGTGCTGACCGGCGTCGCCATCGTCGACCCGCTCACGGGGCGGCGTGAACTGTTCATCGACCGCTCGCTCGTGCGCGTGGGGACGATTCCCGAGCACGACATCATCGCCTACCTCGACTCGAACCAGTGGGTGGGCAAGGCCGGTGCGTACAACATCACCGAGCGCCTCGCGGCCGGGTGGCCGATCACCTTCGATGGCGACGAGACCTCGATCGTGGGGATCCCCATGACCCGCACGCTCGAGCGCGTGGCCCGTTTTTTCGTGGATTAGACCGGCTCAGGCCGCGCGTCGCGCCTCGTCCATCCCGCCGCTCAGCGTGCGCCACGCGTTGCGGCTGGGGCTGAGCAGCTCGGCGGGCACGGTGGATTCGTCGCGGAGCATCGTGACGCGTTCGAGCGTGATGAAGGTGGCGTAGCGAGAGTCCGCCTTGGCCCGCCAGAAGGCCTCATCGCCCAGCAAACGCCCTTCGTAGAGCTCTCGGAGATGCCCGATGTCCGCGGGGGTGAGACCCTCGTACTGATCGACGCGGTGGGCGAGCGCTTTGGCGATGACCCGCTGGCTGGCGGGCTTGATGTAAATCGTGTCGCCCGGCAAGACCCGGTCGTAGGGGGCGCGCCGGTCAACCCCGAGACGCGCCTCGACGATCTTCTGCCCCGTCATGATCATCGAGGCGCAGCGGGGATGCACGATCATCAGGTGGGTCTGGGCCATGGTGCATCTATCGGACGATCGACCCCCGTGCTTTGGGAATGAAAGGCCCGGGGTCAGAAATCGCGCGGCGAACCCATTTCGAGGGTGGGGACGGATCAGCGCTGGCGCATCTTCTCGATCGTGCGCGTGGTCGAGAGCCCGTCGATGAGGTCCAGCAGCACGATCCGGCCTCCGTGCGCCTCGACGAGATCGCCCCCGACGACCGTCTCGGGGGTGTAATCCCCCCCCTTGACCAGCACATCGGGCCGGATCGCCTCGATCAGCCGGATCGGGGTGTCCTCGCCGAAGAGCACGACCGAATCGACGCATTGCAGGGCGCTGAGCAGGTAGGCGCGGTGGTTCTGGTTGTTCACCGGGCGCCCCTCGCCCTTGAGCGCGTGGACCGAGTGGTCGTCGTTGAGCCCCACGATGAGCATGTCGCCCAGGGCGGCGCAGCGCTGGAGCAGCGACACATGCCCCGCGTGGAGCACATCGAAGCACCCGTTGGTGAACACGATCGACTTGCCGGCTTGGCGGGCCGCGCGAACCTGCACCATGACCTCGCTGAGCGTGCGCGCCCTGCCCAGCTCGCTGGCGCGCTGGCTGAGCAGGTCGTCGTGGATCTTCTCGAGCGGGATCGGGGCCACGCCGAAGATCTCGACCTCCAGCCCCGCCGCCGCGTTGGCGAAACGCACCGCGTCGGCCCATTCCAGCCCGTTGGCCCGACCGGCGGCCAGGGCGGCGAGCATCATGTCCCCCGCGCCGGTGACATCGTACACCTCGCGCGCCACGGTCGAGACATGCACCGCCTCGACGCGGTCGCGGCTGACGAACACCGCCCCCTGCTTGTCGAGCGTGAGCACCACCGTGCCCAGGTCGTAGGTGTCGAGCAGGGTCCGCGCCAGATGTTCGCGGTGCGCCTCGGGCGAGTCCTCCCCGGCCCGGATCCCCGTGGCCAGCTCCGCCTCGGTGCGGTTGGGGGTGATGGCCGTGGCGCCGCGGTACCTGGCGTAGTCGGTGATCGGCGCGGGATCGACGAACACCGGCACACCCGCCAGACGCGCCCGCTCGATGACCGCCCGGCACATCCGCGGCGTGCACACGCCCTTGTTGTAGTCCTCGATGCACACGACCGACGCCCCCGGCAGCGCCCTGTCGAACGCATCCAGCAAGCGGTCCTCGATGCCCGTCGAGATGGGCTCGGAGGACTCGAAATCGACCCGGAACATCTTCTGCGCGTGGCGACCCTGGGCCAGGCCGATGAGGTTGCGCTTGACGGTGGTGGGGCGCGACGCGTCGGTCACGATCCCCTCGGGGCTCACCCCGGACTTGCCCAGCGCCTCGGTCAGGGCCCGCGCCTCGGCGTCATCACCCATCACCCCCAGGGCGACGACCTCCCCGTGGAGCCCGACCAGATCGAGGGCCAGATTCGCGGCCCCGCCGGGCGAGCTGTGCTGCTGGGTCACCCTGAGCACGGGAACGGGCGCGTCGGGCGAGAGCCGGACCGCCTCGCCCTCGAGCGACTGATCGAGCATGAAATCACCCACCACGATCGCGCGGAACGGGCTCCAGTCGGCCAGGGCGGTGAGCAGGGCGTCCATAGGGCAATCGTAGCGGGAAGGGCGTCGGGGACGGCGCGTCACGAAAAAACCCGCCCATGGCGAGCGGGTTGCGGATCCGCGGGTTGCGGGCTCAGTTCTTGGCGGCGGCCTCGCACTGGGCGCACATCTTCCCGTCCTTGCAGTCCGGGCAGGCGTGCGCGCTCTCGCCGCTGGTTTTCTTGGCGATGCAGTCGGGGCAGGTCTCGGCCATTTTGGCGGCGCACTTGGCGCAGCAGGGCTTGCCGGGCTGGCAGTTGGGACAGGGCAGCGCGGCGTTGGCGTGGTCGCATGCCTTCATCGGGCACGCGTCCTTGCAGTCGCCCGCGCACACGGCGGTGCTTTCGCGGGTCTGCGTGCTGGCGCAGCCCATCACGAGGGCCGAAAGGGTCAGGGCGCTGAGCAGGACGAGTCGTTTCATCGGGATCTCTCCGTGTCGGGTGTCGGGTGACGGGTGAATGGGTGGATGGCTGGATTGGTGCTCGCCGCCTTGCCTGGCGGCGGTTGAGGAATCATACCCCATCAAAGCGACTCCGGAGGGATTTCTCCTGTTTCGCCGCCCCCCGATCCGCACGCCGGTTTCAGCAGGTCCGGCCGCCTGGCCCGTGTCCGGGCCAGGCGCTGCTCCAGTCGCCACCGGGCCACGGCGTCGTGGTCGCCGCCGACGAGCACCTCGGGGATGGCCATCCCCTCCCATACCCGCGGGCGGGTGTAGTGAGGGCAATCGAGCAGGCGAGCGCCCGGGGGGATCGCGAGTTGCTTGAGGACCTTGGCGGGGATGGGCGAGCCGTCGGAGTTGATGGAATGTGCCGGTGAAAAGGAGTCCTGCTCCGCCGAGTCGGCGTGGCCCAGCGCCCCCGGCTGGAAACGCGCGACCGCGTCGATCAGCACCAGCGCGGCCAGCTCGCCCCCCGAGAGCACATAGTCGCCGATCGAGATCTCCATCGGTTCCAGCCTCTCGATGACCCGCTCGTCGATCCCCTCGTAGTGCCCCGCGATCAGCAGCAGGCGGGGCCGACTCGCCAGATCCCGCACGATCTCCTGTGTCAGGGGGCGGCCCTGCGGGGTGAGCAGGATGCGGGTGGGAGGGACCGGGTCGCTGGCTTCGACGGCTTGCACCGCGTCCCAGACCGGCTGGCAGCTCATGACCATGCCCGGTCCGCCGCCGAAGGGGCGGTCGTCGGTCTTGTCGTGCTTGTTGTCGGCGTAGGCCCGGATGTCGGTGGCGTGGACCTCGATCAGCCCCGCCTCGATCGCCCGACGGGGGATCGACACCCCCAGCACCCCCGGGGCGGCGGGGGTGAACATCTCGGGGAAGGTGGTGAGGACATCGATGCGCATCGGGCGATGATAGTGGACCATTGACGCTCAAATGGGCAGTTTCAGCCCTTGCAGACTGGAATCGGAGCGCGTTGGCGGGAATCATACAGACCCGGCGAACGCAGACAGGCCCAGCGGTTGGGCCAGTCGAGGGAGAAACCGCCGCCAGCACGATCTGGCGATCGGTCGCGCCGGAGCAACCCCCTGACCCGCACGAGCACGCGCGGCGTCGATGACCAGGAGTCAGAACATGGTTCGTATTCGTATGCAGCGCTTCGGGCGCACCCATCGTCCCTTCTACCGGATCAACGCCATCGACCAGCGCACCCGCCGCAACGGACGCGTGCTCGAGAACCTGGGGCACTACAACCCCATGGAAGCCGACAAAGACAAGCAGCTCGTCCTCAAGACCGAGGAGATCAAGGCCTGGCTGGCCAGGGGCGCCCAGCCCAGCGACACGGTCCGCGACATGCTCGGCCACGCCGATCTGCTCGAGGGGCCCATGAAGGCCAAGTGGGAGAGCGACCGCAAGGTCAACCTGGACCGCGGGACCTGCAGGAACGCGGTCAAGGAGATCGAGGGCATCGTCGCCGAGCTCGACAAGATGGCCGCCGACTCCGAGGCCGACCTGGCCCCCTTCGCCAACGCCGCCAAGAAGGCGCTCAACAACGCCAAGCGGACGGTGACCACCGGCAAGATCGAAACCGCCGAGAAGGCGCTGTCCGAAGCCAATCAGGCACGCGAAGACGCGAACAAGGCCAAGCCCGCCCCCGCGCCAGCCGCGGAAGCAGAGGCTTCGCAGGAAGCACCCGCCGAATAATCACAAGGCACTGAAACAAATCAAAGCACCTCATCACCCGATGTGGTGTTTTCATATCCGGGTGCCCCGACTCGCCGTCTTCGGCGCAGTAGGATCTTCCAGAACCTCACAAGAGCACTACTGCGCCGAAGACGGCGAGTAGGGGCACCCAGATGGAGAAGTGACACCCAGAAGGTATAGTGACGCCCAGATAGAGATCCCGAACTACCGCCAATCAATAACGATCTTGCCGAACTGCTCTCCCGCTTCAAGCCGCTCGTAGGCCTCTTGTCCCTGCTCGGGGGCGAACACCCGGTCGACCACCGGGGCCAGTTTGCCGGTGTTGAACAGCGCGACGACTTCCTTGAACTCATCATTGCCGCCCATGGTCGAGCCCAGGAGGCGAAGCTGGTTCCAGAAGATGCGAGCCAGGTCGGTCGTCGCGTCGGGCCCGGTGGTGCAGCCGGGCGTGACATAGCTCCCGCCCCGGGCCAATGACTTGATGCACGCCAGATGCGTCGCCTTCCCCACCGAATCGACGGCCATGTCCACGCCGCGCTTGCCGGTCCATGTGCGTATGTCCTTGGACCAGTCCTGCCCTTGGTCGAGGATGGTCAGCTCCGCGCCCAGTTCCCCGGCTTTGTCGAGCTTCCACTGGTGGCGTGAGGTCACCGCGACCGGGCAGCCCAGGTGGCGGGCGATCGCCAGGGCGCTGGTGGCGACCCCGCCGCCGATCCCGGTGATCAGCACCGACTGGCCGGGCCGAAGATCGCCCTTGGTGATCATCATTGAATACGCGGTCAGGGCGCAGAGCCCGAAGGCCGCGGCCTCGATGGGATCGGCGTCGTCGCGCAGGCAGGCGAGATTCTCGACGGGGCAGGCGAACATCTCGGCGTGGGCGCCGTTGAAGTGCTCCCCGATCAGCTCGTAGCCGGGGCTCATGGTGCTCGCGGGCGGGTCGTGGGGGCCGGACCGGTCGGGGACGACGACGGCCGCGTTGTAGATGACCCGCTTGCCCACCCAGCCGGGATCGGCGCCCTCGCCCACCGCCAGCACCTCGCCGCAGGCGTCGCAGCCCGAGACGCGCGGGTAGTCGAGCCCGAGCCCGGGCACCCCCTTGCCGACCCAGAGGTCCATATGATTGAAGGCCGAGCAGAGGGTCCTGACGACCGCTTCGCCCGGGCGGGCCATCAGCGGGTCGGGCCAGCCCGATTGCAGGTCGATGTTCGGGGCGACGGGATGGCCTTGTTTCGTGACGACGAGTGCTCTCATGGGGGCAGTGTAGACCCCGCTTGCCCGGCGCAGAAGCACGATGCCAGGCGCGTTTCCACCCTCGACATCGCGTCGGTAGCGGCCTATCGTTGCCGTCCCGGGGCGAGAAGCGCACCGGGGGCAAGCAAGGAACACCGCCATGGGCAACCAGCAGATCATCGAATCGATCAACGCCGAGCAGATCAAGCAGGACATCCCCCGCTTCGACATCGGCGATACGGTCAATGTGCACCTCCGCATCGTGGAGGGCGAGAAGGAGCGCATCCAGGTCTACCAGGGGATCCTGATCGCCCGAAAGGGTCGCGGCATCGACGAGCACATCACCGTGCGGCGCATGGTTGGTGATGTCGGGGTCGAGAAGACCTGGCCCATCAACTCGCCGCTGATCGCCCAGTTCGAGGTCGTGCGTCGTGGTGACGCCCGGCGCGCCAAGCTGTACTTTCTGCGCGACCGCGTGGGCAAGTCCCGCCGCCTGCGCGACCGCCGGCGCGGCATGAAGCATGTCGAGGGGCTCGACACCGTGCACCGCTGATCGGCGCGCCAGATCGAACCCGATGGCCTCCGGGATTCGGGGGCTTTTTCATGGGTGTGTATCCGGGGCGGATCAAATGAGGGTGATGTCGCGCAGGGCCGGAAAGTGCTCGCGCCAGTCGCGCACGCGACGGGGATCGATCTCGATGCTCAGGACCGCCTCCTGATCGCCCAGCTCGCCCAGGACCTCTCCCCTGGGATCGACGGCGATCGAACCCCCGGCATATGGCAGGTGCGGGTCGCTGCCGCAGCGGTTGACCGCGATCACGAACGCCTGGTTCTCGATGGCGCGGGCGATGTTCAGCGCCCGCCAGTGCGCCCGGCGGGGCGCGGGCCAGTTCGCCCCCAGCACGAATGCGCTGGCGCCCGCCTTGACCCCGAGCCGGTAGAGCTCGGGGAAGCGCAGGTCGTAGCACACGCTGGGACACACGCGCAGCGGGCCCCAGTCGTAGTGCTTGATCGCATCGCCGCCGGTGTACGACTCGCCCTCGCGTCCGTACGAGAACGGGTGGACCTTGGCGTACTCGCACAGCGGCTCATCACGCCCGGGAGCGGCGATGGTGGCGCAGTTGAGCGCCTTGCCCTCGGTCTCGGACGCCAGGGCCCGCGCGCCGTGCACGATGCAGCGCGTGTCGTCCGCCAGCGTCTGCAGGAAGGCGAGCGTGGATCCGTGGTGGTCGACCGCCACGCCGGTGTGGAGCGTGAAGCCCACATCGAAAAGCTCGGGCAGTACGATCAGATCGCCCGCGTCGATGCGGGTTTCTTCCACCAGCGCCCGGACCCTGGCGTGGTTGGCGGCCTTGTTTTCCCAGACGACATTGAGCTGGAGCAGGTGCGCCCTCATGGACTCATCCTAGTAGCCCTCACCGCTCGCCCCGCGCCACCGTCGTGCCGGTTTCCACGGGGGTGATGTCGGCGGCGCTGGCGAGCAGGACGGTGAGGCCGCGCATCCTGGCGATGCGCCCTTTGATCTGAACCTCGGTGGCGACCAGTTTCAGGACCTCTTCGCTGAGCGTGGTGGACCCATCGACCACGAGCAGGGAATAGAACTGGTCCCCGTGCTCGGTCCGGGACACGAACATGGGCGGGAGCCCGCCGCGCAGGCAGAGGATGGCGCAGGCGCGGTGGCCGTTGCCGTCCCCGGGTTTCATGGCGCCCAGGTAGCACTTGCCGTCGACGATCTCACCGTGCAGCGTGAGCGTGGGGCCCTGCGGAACCAGCCGCTCATCGCCGACCACGACCGGTCCGGGGGTCAGGAGCGTGAGGGCGTCTCGCTCGGCGGAGAGCTCGATGAGGCGCCGCCCCTCGCGCCGCAGCTCGTAGCCGCGGATCGCCACGCGGCGGTTGGCGTAGGGCTTGAGCCGGTCCCGGGCCCCGTGCTTGCCCATCGAGACGACAAGCATGGGCGGGGCCTGCTCCTGCCCGTCGAGCAGGAGCAGGGGGTACGGCTGGTCCACGAGCACCCCGCTCCAGGTCTTCTCGCTTCCCGACTCCCAAACCGCGACCCCAGGCGAGCGCATGGTCAGGACCAGGATCGCGCCCGTGGCCATCGCCCAGACCATGACGGTCGTCACCAGCAGCACGATGAAGCGGCGCAGCGAAACGGGCGGGGGGAGATAGCCGACGAAGAACTCGTCGGCGTCTTCGCGCGGCGCGGCGGCTGGGTCCGAGGGATCAGGCATCGGATCGCTCCTCCTGAGACGCGGGTTGAGGCGGCGCGGGTTGAGACGCGGGTTGCGGCGGTGCTTGAGTCGCCGGTAGAGTGCCGG
>CAYLXF010000004.1:0-272975 GCA_964387925.1 uncultured Phycisphaeraceae bacterium | reverse complement strand
GTTCGGGTTCGGGTTCGGGTTCGGGTTCGGGTTCGGGTTCGGGTTCGGGTTCGGGTTCGGGCTCGGGCTTGGGCTTGGGATCGGGCTCGAAGCGAGCGGGGACCACGGGCGTCCCGGGCGGATTGGGACGCGGATCGATCAGCACCCGCCCTCCCAGCACCCGGATGTCGTAGGTCGCGATCCGCTCGGTGTACGGGGGCGGGGACCGACCATCGCCCGGATGGAACTGGTACCCGTGCCAGGGGCAGGTGATGCAGCCATCGACGAGCTTGCCCTCGCCCAGCGGCCCGCCCTGATGGGCGCAGACATTGGTGACCGCCGAGATGGTGTCGTCATGGTTTCGGAACACGGCGATTCTTTCCCGCGTGCCGATCTGCACGAGCTTGGCGCGCCCGGGGACGATCTCGTCCACGGCGCAGACATCGGCCCACGCACGGTCCCCCCCGCGGACCACCCCGATCATCCCGGGCCGATGGTCCCGCCGGACCTCCGCCAGCCCCGCCAGCAGGTGCAGCGAGATCAGCGTCAGGGCGCCCAGGCTCAGCAGCAGCGGGGCGACGATGTTCCTTTCGTTCGCGAGGACCCCGAAGACCACATGCGCCAGCACCAGCGTGTAGGCCAGATACACGCCCATGTGCAGGAGCTTCCAGAACGGCGCGCCCAGGTTGGCCAGCCAGAAATCGTGGCTCGTGGCGGCCATCAGCGCGAAGATCAGCAGCGCCAACATCCCCAGGAACTCGTATGGCACGCGCCAGTCCGCGCTTGGAGGCGCCAGCACCGCCAGCAGGGGGTTGATAACCCCGAACCCGCCGTAGTACCCGATGACCAGCGCCCCGTGCAGCATGGCCACGCAGAAGAACGCGACGCCCAGATGGCGCCGGTTGTAGAGCACCGGGTTGAGTCGGGTCGTCAGCCGAGACAGCGGCCCGATTGCCAGGATCGCGTGCAGCATCAGGATCGCGCAGGTGCCCAGCGCCCGGATCAGCAGCACCGGCAACGAGATATTCTCGGGCGCGGGGAAGAGCAGCGTCCCCAGGGCGACGAATGTGAGCAGGTACAGCGCGATCCCGCTCACCACGGTCAGGTCGTAGACCCGCTTGGTCCGGTTCCACTGCACGGCTCGGTAGGCGTTGGTCATGGCGCGATCCCCGCGTGGAGCCACATGACCGTGAGCAGCGCCAGGGTCACGAGCGCGACCCCGACCCACAGCACCAGGTGCAGCGTGCGTTGCGCCCTCCTCATGCACGGGCCCACTTGCCCAGCATGATCGGCCACAGCAGCACGACGCCCGGGAGCACCGCCGCCTTGAACCCCGCCCCGGCGTCCCCGGCGGCCGGGTCCACGCGCCGGAGCCCAAACATCAGAAACAGCAGCGCGTGCAGCACGCCCAGCCCCAGATAGATCAGAAACAGCGTGATGCCAACTTCAACCAGGCGCAAGTTCACCCCCTCTGTGTCGCACACCGACCATCAAACGCGGATCATACAAAGAGTGGCGTGCTCGTGGGTGGATCCCTCCATGTTTTCGCCTCCCGATTTCCATCCCTTGTTCTCCGCCCGCGGTCGCGGGACGCTGCGCCCGGCGTGTGATAACCCGCGTCAACGCACCCGATAAGCGGCTTGGCGTGCCGGCCGGGCTTCGAATAGGGCGTGTGAACACCGGTCCGAGGGGCAAAGTCGCCGACCTGGGGTATATACGCTCTCATGGAGATGCCGGACAGGGACATGGTGGAGCGTGCGCGCACGATGCACGGCGATGAACGCGATCGGTTCCTCCGTGACGCCTGCCGCGGCGACGAGACACGGGAACGGCGCGTCCGGCGTCTGGTGGGAGAGACCGAGCCGACCCGGGTTGGCCAGCGGGAAGCGCGGCGCGAGAACGGGCAGAGTTATCCACAGCCGCGGGACCAGGAATGGATCGGATCGTTCCGGGTCCTGGGCGAGCTGGGCGCGGGGGCAATGGGCGTGGTGCTCCTGGCCGAGCAGCAGAACCCCCGACGCAAGGTGGCGATCAAGGTGCTGCGCCCCGAGGTGATGAACCCGATCCGGGAGAAGCGTTTCGAGATCGAGACCGAATCGCTGGCGATGCTCAAGCACCCCGGGATCGCCCCCATCTTCGAGTCGGGGCGGGCCGATATCGGGGGGCGCTCGCACCCCTACTTCGCCATGGAGCTGGTGCGCGGCCAGTCGTTCGACGCCTATGCCCGCACCATCGACACTCGCATGCGTCTGGGCAAGATGATCTCGATCTGCGAGGCCGTGGACCACGCGCACCGGCGCGGGGTGGTGCACCGGGACCTCAAACCCGCCAACATCCTGGTGGATGACTCTGGACGGGCGAGAATCCTGGATTTCGGCGTCGCCCGGCTCGTGGGCAGCGACCCCGAGATGCCCGATCTGGTGGGGACGCTGGGCTACATGAGCCCCGAGCAGCTGCGGGGCGAGCCTGAGGCCGACGGGCGCACCGATGTCTACGCGCTGGGGGTGATCCTGCACGAGGTGATGACGGGCCGGCGTCCTTATAGACTGGAGGGGCTGACGATCGACGACGCGATCCGGGCGATCGAGCGGGCGCCCTGGGAGGGGCGCGCCGGCAAGAGCGGGCTGGGACGCGAGCTGGAGGCGATCATCGCCCGGGCGATCTCGCCCGACCCCGACGGCCGTTACGAATCGGCCCTGGCGATGGGGGCCGACATCCGAAGGCTGCTCAACGCCCGGGCGGTGGAGGCGGTGGGGGGCGGGCGGGGCTACCGCTCGCGCAAGTTCATCGCCCGCAACCGGGGTTTGGTCACGCTCTCGATCATCGCGTTGATGGCCGTTGGCGCGGGCGTGACGGGGGTGAGCTGGCAGGCGGCCCGGGCGACGCGCGGCTGGCGACAGGCCAGGACCGAGCAGCAGCGCGCCGAGACGGCGCTGGTCAAGGCCGACCAGCAGCGCCGGCGCGCCGTGGCGATCAACATCTTCATGATCGACATGCTCACCAGCGCCGATCCCGAATCGTCGCTGGGCGCCGAGCTGACGGTGCGCGAGGTGCTCGACACCGCCGCGCTCACGATCGACCGGGAGTTCAGCGACCAGCCCGACATCAACGCGGGCCTGCGCATGGCGCTGGCCAACACCTACCTGGGCCTGGGCGAGGTCGAGACGGCCCGCCTCCACGCCCAGCGCATGCTCGATGTGTGCCAACAAGCGTTCGGGGACGACGATGTGCAGACCAGCGACGCCAAACGCACGCTGGCGCTGGTGCTCATGGAGCAGGGGCGTTTCGAGCGGGCCAACCAGCTGCTGGGCGAGGCGAAAATCGTTGTCGATCGCCAGCGAGACCCGATCGATTCGGCCAAGCTTCTGGGCGAGATGGGGCGCGTGGCCCACGGCGAGGGCCACCACGAGCGGGCGCTGGCGCTCTGGGAGCGGAGCGAGGCCATCCTGCGAGAGGAGCTTGGCCCCGACGACCGCGAGACGCTGACCGCCATGAACAACCGTGGCATGACGCTCAAGGACCTGGGCCGGTTGGACGAGAGCGAGGCGCTCATGCGGGAGGTCTACGACACGCGGGTGCGTGTCTTCGGGCCAGACCATCCCCAGACGCTGGTGTCGCTCAACATCCTGGCCGGGGTGATCCAGAAGCGGGGGCGGGACGCCGAGGCGGCGACGATGCTGCGCACGGTCGTCGAAGCGCGCCGGCGTGTGCTGGGCGACGAGCACTTCTCGACCCTGCTGGCGATGGGCAACCTGGGCGCGGCGCTGATCCGGCTGGGCGAGCTCGACGAGGCCGAGCGGCTCACCCGCACCGCCCTGGCGGGGTACGAGCAGCGCTTCGGCGACACCAACACCCGCACGCTGGTGCTCAAGGGCAACCTGGCCTACCTGCTCGAGGATCGCGGGAACATCGACGAGGCGGCGACGCTGTACCGCGAAACCATCGACGCCCGGCGGAACGCCGAGGGCGGGCTTGACCCGGAGACCTGGGCCCCGATGAACAACCTGGCCATGCTGCTGATGGACAACGGACGGGCCGGGGAGGCCAAGCCGCTGTTCGAGGAGCTGCTGGGCATGTGCGAGCGGACGCTCCCGCCCGGTCATTACTACACGGCCCTGTTCCGCAACAACTTCGCCCAGTGCCTGATCGAACTGGGTGATTACGAGGGGGCGCAGTCGGCGCTGGAGCGGAGCCACCCGATCTTCGTCCGCGTCTTCGGCGAGGGGCACGAGCGCGTGCTCAAGAGCCAGGGTCGCATCGATCGGCTCAAGCGGCTGATGGCCGAGCGGTGAGCGGCGGACCGGGCGCGGGAATCACAGCCCGGAAGCGGGGGCCCGCAGGGAAGGCGCGACGACCCGCTTGGCGGCGATGCGCGCCGGAGACGGGACACGGATGTCGCGGGCCAGCCCGACCTTGGACATGCCCAGGATGACCAGATAGCTGATGTCGAACTGCCACCACTGGAGCCCGTGGCGCGCCGAGGTGGGGAACGCGTGGTGGTTGTTGTGCCAGCCCTCGCCCAGGCCAAGCACGCCGAAGACCACATTGTTGCGGCTCTCGTCGTGGCTCTTGAACGGGCGCGAGCCCCAGATGTGGCATACCGAGTTGATGCTCCAGGTGACATGGTGCACCAGGAAGATCCGCACCAGCCCGCCCCAGATGAAGCCCAGCAGCACCCCCGTCCAGCTCAGGGTCAGAAGGCCGCCCAGAGCCGCGGGGATCAGCAGCCCCAGCAGCACCCACAGAGGGAAGAGGCGGCTCATCCAGCAGATCATCCTGTCTTTCTTCAGGTCCACGACATAACGCGCATGGGCCCGCTCCTTGGAGCTCATGATCCACCCCATGTGGGCGTGCCACATGCCGCGGATCGAGTTGAGCAGTCCCGAGCCGTGGGTATGGGGCGAGTGGGGGTCGTCGTGGTCGTCGCTGTGCTGGTGATGGCTGCGGTGCACGGCGGCCCACTGGAGCACCGAGCCCTCGACGGCCATGGAGCCGAAGATCGCCAGCAGCGCCTGCATGAAGCGGGGCGTGTTGAAGCTCTTGTGCGTAAAGAAGCGGTGGTAGCCGATCGTGATGCCCAAGCCCGAGATCAGGTACATCACGAAGAGGATGATGAGGTAGACCCAGCTGAAGGCGACGCCCCAGAGCAGGAAGATGGCGGTGATGATCCCGATAAAGGGCAGCAGCACGCCGATCAGGTTCACGATCCTGACCCGCATGCCGATCTTCTCGCCATGCCCCCAGCCCTCACGCCCACCCCCGCTGGGCGCGGGGTGGGCGTTCAGACGCGATTGGGGATGGGAGGTGATGGGGGTGGCGCCGATGGCGGCGTTGATCTGGTTTGAAGGCATTCGGGCACTCTTGAACGGAAAGTGGACTGACATCCACTTCACCGGGTTGATCGGAAGAACTGCACGGTGCAGCTTCGGAAGGCGTTCCCCCTCGCATACTGATACACCATCAGGGCGACGCAAGACCGGTGAAACTGAATCTATTTGCATCGAGGGCGGGTTTGAGGGCGTCAACGCGTTACGAATCAGGGGGTTGTGCACCGTCGCCCGCTTCCAGGAAGGCGTGCATCTTCATGGGATCGGTGCGCAGGGTGTGGGTCTGTCCGACCGACCATCCGGTCATCCTGGGGCTGCGGACGATCAGCTTCTGTCCGGACACATCGAAGGTGAGGTCGCAGGCGAAGCCCAGACGCTCGATGTCCACGATGCGCCCCGAGCCGATGGTGATGAGCCGATCCGCACCGCCCTCGCGGTCGAGCAGGATGTGCTGGGGCCTGATCCCCACGGTGATCGCGTCGCCCGGACCCGCTTGTGAAGCGTCCCCATTGAGGGGCAGCGAGATCGCCCCGTTCGTGCCGATCGCCTGAGCGCGGAGATCGGTTCCCTCGGCGCGCACGGTGCAGGCGAGCGCGTTCATCTTGGGCGCGCCAAGGAACAGACCCACGAACAGGCTCCTGGGGTGCTCGTAGATGTGCGAGGGGGGGCCCGATTGCTCGATCCGCCCGTTCTTCATGATCACGATTTGGTCGCCCAGGGCCATCGCCTCCTCGTGGTCGTGGGTGACATAGACCGTGGTGGTGCCCAGCTCGCGCTGGATGCGCCGGATCTCGGCCCGCGTGGCGGCGCGCCGGTCCGGGTCGAGATTCGACAGCGGCTCGTCGAACAGGAACACCGAGGGCTTGCGCACGATCGCACGCCCCAGCGCCACGCGCTGACGCTGCCCGCCCGAGAGATGCCCCGGCTTCTTGTGCAGCACCGATTCGAGCCCCAGCAGGGCCGCGGCCTCGTTGACGCGCTTGATCCGCTCACCCTTGGGGGTGTTGTTCATCCGCAGCGAGAAGCCCATGTTGTCGGCGACATTGAGATGGGGGTACAGCGCGTAGCTCTGGAACACCATCGCGATGTCGCGGTCCTTGGGACGCACGATGTTCATGGCGCGCCCGCCGATGGTCAGCGAGCCCGAGGTGATCGATTCGAGCCCCGCGATCATGCGCAGGGTCGTGGACTTGCCGCAGCCCGAGGGGCCCACGAGCACGACCAGCTCGCCGTCGTTGATGGTGAGGTCGATCTCCTTGACCGCGGTAAAGCCGTCCTCATAGACCTTGGTGACCTTGTCGAGCGTGAGTCCCGCCATGCGCTGCCTCGGGGATGGGTGGTTCGAGTTTGTGGGAGAAAAGGCATTCCCGAGATCGGCTCGGGGGACAAAAGACGCCAAATCTTGCCGTATTTGTGCGTAGGGTGTTCCAAACAGCCGACAGATCGGATACGCTGAGCGTAACAGTTACATTATCAGCCCGAGGCGCCCATGATGCTCGATCAAGCCAAAATTCTCATCATCCTTCCCCTGCTCTCGATCGTGGCCCCCCGGTCGCTGGCCCAGGACAAGGGATGGGAGCTGGTCTGGGAGGACCAGTTCGAGGGCGAAACGCTCGATACGGACAACTGGTCGTACCAGACCGGCAACGGCAACGCCTACGGGCTCCCCGCCGGGTGGGGCAACAACGAGCGTCAGTACTACACGAACCTCGGCTCGAACCTCCAGGTTTCGGGCGGCACGCTCAAGATCATCGCCCGTGAGCAGTCGCTCGGCGGAGAGGACTACACCAGCGCGAGGATCCGGACCCTCAACAAGCGGGAGTTCCTCTACGGGCGCATCGAGGCGCGCATGAAGCTGCCATCGACAACGGGCATCTGGCCCGCGTTCTGGATGCTGCCCACCGACTCGCCCTACGGCGGGTGGGCCTCGTCGGGCGAGATCGACATCCTCGAATCGGTCAACGAGGCCGACCGGATGTACGGCACGCTCCACTACGGGGCGGGCTGGCCGAACAACCAGTCCACCGGGCCGCGTCTGCAGGACGGGCGCGACTTCTCGGAGGACTTCCATGTCTACGCCGTCGACTGGGAGCCCGATTCGTTCACCTGGTCGGTCGACGGCGTGCCCTTCGGCACGGTCACCAGCGACCAGTGGTACTCCTCGGCCGCGCCGGGCAACCCCCGCGCCCCGTTCGACAGCCAGTTCCACATCCTGCTCAATGTCGCGGTGGGGGGAAACTTCCCGGGCGATCCCAACGCAGGCTCCGTCTTCCCGCAGACGCTCGAGGTCGATTATGTCCGGGCCTACCAGCGGGTGCAGGTCCCCTTCGGGGGCGTGGCGCACGCGATCCCGGGCGTGATCGAGGCCGAGGACTTTGACGCGGGCGGCGACGGTCAGAGCTACCACGACTGCGACGCGGGCAACAGCGGCGGCGCGTACCGCGCCACGGGCGTGGACATCGAGGAATCGAGCGAGTCGGGCTTCAACATCGGCTGGATGTGCGAGGGCGAGTGGCTCGAGTACACCGTCGATGTGCGGGAGCCGGGAACCTACGAGCTCGGGGCGCGCGTCGCGTCGCAGACGACCGGCGGCTCGTTCCGGCTTGAACGCGACGGCGTGGACCTCACCGGCCCGGTCGGCTTTGAAGCCACCGGCGCCTGGCAGAGCTGGCGGAGCGTGACGGCCACGCTCGACCTCGACGCCGGCGAGCAGGTGATCCGCTTCGTGAACCTGGGCGGCGCCAGCGACGAATACAACTTCAACTCGATGACCTTCAGCCTTGCCGCGGACCCCGGCTGCAACGAGGCCGACATCGCCCAGCCGTACGGGCAGCTGAACTTCTTCGATGTCAGCGCATTCCTGACCGCCTTCACCGCGGGCGGGGACGAGGCCGACTTCAACGCCGACGGCGTCCACAACTTCTTCGATGTCAGCGCCTTCCTGACGGGGTTCAATCAGGGCTGCCCCTGACGGAGAACTCCTGGCCGGGAAAGGGAGCGAACGCCGGATCACGAGCGAGCGGCGTTACCGCTCGTTCTTCTCTTGGATCAGGATCGGCAGGTTGATCGTCCCGCCGTGGCCCCGACCGTCACGCACGGTCGCGAAGAGCCGGTACGCCCCGGCCCGCTCGGGGAGCGTGATGCGGGCTCCGAGCGTTCCCTCGGCCTCGACCTCGATCTGGGCGGGCTCGATCGTGCTTTCGAAATCGCCCCCCGCGCTCTTGGCGCCCGACTCGGGGATCACACGCCACTGGACCCGCAGCTCGTCGCCGTCGGGGTCGCTGGCCGTGAGCTGGGCGCGGATCCGTTGGCCGGGACGCAGCTGGCCCGCGTCGGCGTCGCCCAGGTCGAGCTGGGTCACCCGGGGCGCGACATTGGCTGGACGCTGGCCGGTCCACAGCTCGCTGAGCACATCCACGCTCTCGGTGGTCTCGCCCGTGGGGAGCAGCAGCCCGTACCAGGTCTCAGTCTTCTCCTGCTTGTTGCCCCACAGGAACGCGAACGACCCGAGGCACTGCTTGCCCAGGTTGGGCTCGATGGTGTTCTTGTAGTTGGTCTTGATGAACCCCGCCTTGGCGCTGCTGCTCTGCTCGTAGGGCGCGCCCCAGGGCGAGTTGCCCGATTCCCAGTGCCCCACCGGTCCGAACTCAGTAATGGCGTACGCGCCGGTGTAGCCCTGCTGCTGGACGCGGCTCGACAGGCTGCCCAGACCGCCGTAGGAGTTGATGCCGATGAAATCGATGTCCGGGCACTCGTTCTGGATCCGGATCGCCTTGTCGTCGCCGATCTCGGCGACCACGGCCATGGTGGGGTGGTCGGTGTCGAGCGACTTGATCACGGCCGCCGCGTCGTTGATCTGCTCGATGGCGGTGTCCATCGAGCCGCCCAGCTCCAGCTCGTTGCCCACGCCCCAGGCCAGCAGGGCGGGATGGCCTCTGAGTTCCTTGACGAGCTGTTCGACGCGCTCCAGCTGCGCCTTCCTGTTCTCGGGATCGTGGTAGTCGAACCCGCGGCGTTGATGCTCGAGCCAGATCCCTACGACCACGCTCACGCCCAGGGCGTGGGCCTTGTCCATCATCGGCTTGATGTCCTCGCCGTCCCAGGTGCGGACGGTGTTCCCGCCGTATCGGACCAGCAGTTCCAGATCAGCCGAGCCCCCGACGCCCAGGATCGTGTAGGGCTCGCCGTCCTTGGCCAGGGCGAAGCCGCTCTCGGTGTGGGTGAGCGTGACGATGCTCCCGTGGTTCTGGGCGCTCGTGCAGGCGATCAGGGCGGGGAGGATGGCGCCGAGTGTGGCGACGAGCGGAGCATGTGAGGTGAATCGCATGTCTGGAGCGTAACTGTTTCATTGGATGCTGTCACGCGCTGGGACGGAATTCACTCGAATTGTGTACCACTAAGGCCTCTGCGGAGCCGATTTCAGGCAGAAACACCCGGGGAACTCGATCTGGACGGGATCTGTTCGGGTATCCGGGTATGGAAAGGCTTGACATATGGGGGCCGATCTGCGACAATTGCGTAACAGTTACATATTCTCCACTTTCTCAGCGAGCCCCCATCCATGAACCCCACCCACGCCAACCCATCCCGACGGTCAACGCCGCTCGGTTTCACCCTGATCGAACTGCTCGTGGGGATCGCCATCATCGCGTTGCTGATCGGGATCCTGCTGCCGGCGCTGGGGGCGGCCCGCCAGAGCGCCAAGGACATGCTGTGCAAGTCAAACATGCGCCAGCTGACCACGGCGACGATGCTGTACGCGGACGATTACAAGGGAAGGTTTCCCACAAATATCGGTGGGCCGCATGTGATCGACCCGGAGAACGGAAAACGCAACCTGGTGTGGCACGATATCAATCGGATCGGGCAGTATCTTCCACAGGAAGACTTCAGGAATGTGGCGTACACGAATGTCGAGAATCCCACCATCGGCGGGACGGTGGTGCGGTGTCCCAATCATCCCGAAGGTGGGCGTTCATACACGATGAACTACTGGGCGTCGTCCGCGGGCGAATACACGGAGAACCAGCATCTGGGCACGATCAATGCGCTCAAGCCGGGAAGCGAGCGGGGCGAACCGTCCTACCAGATGGGGCAGTCATTCAACAATGATGTCTCGAGGGCGAGCTCGGTCATGCTGTTCACGGAGGGTTGGGCGCCCTTCAAGTCCGAACTCGAAGATCATACAGGTGAAACGACCTGGTTCACCGAGGCCACGGCGGGCAGGGAGAGTCTTCCCGGTGAACGCTTCGGGGGCGGAGACGGGGCGGTGCGCACGCCTTCATGGAGGAATATCGGGACCTGGGCCGCGGCCGATCCCGGTTCACCAGAGATGCGGAGCGGGACCACGGAAGCACCGAAGAGCTACATCCCGTACTATCGGCATCCCAAGCGCTCGGAGGATCTCTTTGGCCTGATTGGAGGAGCCGACCTCGCGTTTGTGGATGGGCATGTCGAGCACTATGATGTCAAGGATCTCGTCAATCTCTCGACCGGGCGCAGCACGTACAAGGTGCTCTGGTCGCCCACGGATGAGAAGGTGGAACGCCGGGAACTTGGCCCAGAGGACTGAACCACGATGAGTTCCGTACGACAGATCGCCCATGAGCTCGGGATCTCGGTGGCCACGGTGTCGCGCGCCATCAACCAGCGCAGCGGGGTCAGCGAGGAGACGCGCAAGAGGGTGCTCGAGGCCGCTGAGCGGTTCAAGTACCTGCCCTCGACGGGGCGCAAGCCGACCAATGTGATCGGGCTGGTGTACCCCGAGGAGCCGGTGAAGTCGGACCTGGGCGACTTCGAGGCGGCGCTGCTCTCGGGCATCCTGCGCGGGGTGTACGAGAAGAAGCACGACCTGACCTTCATCAGCGCTGCGCGCGACAAGCATGTCGACGAGAGCTACACGCAGTTCTTCCACCGCAAGGGCGTGCGGGCGATCCTGATGCGTTCGCTGGGCGACACGAGCCTGGTCGAGAAGATCTCGTCAGAAAACTTCCCGATCCTGCTGGTCGCGGACCGCTCGGAGGACCCCAATGTCAACTACATCGATTCGATCTCGTACGACACCTCCAAGAAGGCGGTCGAGCACCTGATCGGGCTGGGGCACCAGCGCATCGGGCTGGCCATGCACAACATGGTCGACACCGACCACATGGACCGCGAGGCGGGCTACCGCGACGCGCTCAAGAACGCGGGGCTGGCGCACGACCAATCGCTCACGGTTCGCGCCCAGGCCAACACCGCCGGCGGCGAGATCATGCTCACGAGCCTGCTGGGCCTGCCACAGCCGCCCACGGCGGTCTTCTTCACCAACCCCATGTCCACGATCGGGGCGCTGCACAAGTGCCTGCGCCTGGGGATCAAGGTCCCGCGGGATCTCTCGATCGTGGGCTTCGACGACTCGGTGACGCGGTTCCAGACCTTCCCTCGCTACACCGCCGTCTGCCAGGACGCGGTGGCGCTGGGCGTCGAGGCCGCGCGATGGATCACCCGCGCGGCCCACAGCGAGCAGCAGGAGGTCTACCGCGAGGTGCGCCCGACCAGCTTCGAGGTGCTCGAGACCACCTCGTTCGCCTCGATCACGCCGGTGCGTTTGGGTGACGACGGCGAGCTGGTCCGGACGATCTGACGCGTTCGCCTCCTTTTCCTTTCTCGGTCCCTCAGCCCACCGGAACAACCACACGCCATGCGAGCCATCGGGATCACCTTGCTCTCCTTGAGGAGCCTGTCAACGGGGGTCTGGGTGATCGGCGCGCTCTTCGTTGTCAGCGGGCTGCTGCTGCTGTCGCGCAAGGGGCAGGACAAGCAGGACATCGAGATGTGGGTGTTCTCGCCCGAGCACGCGGCGATGTACAAGCCCATGATCGAGAACTACGAGCGGCGCAGCGGGGTGCGGCTGGATCTGTCGCTGCTGAGCATCGCCGCGATCCGCAGCCGCATGATGAGCGGGTTCTTCGGCGGGCTCGACACCGCCGATCTCATCGAGGTCGAGCGCGCGGCGGTGGGGCAGGCGTTCATGGGCCCGACCGACGCCATCGGCTTCCGGGACCTGACGGACACGCTCATGGAGGAGGGGCTGCTCGACGCGTTCAACCCGCCCTCGCTGAGTCCGTGGAGCGTGGACGGGCGTGTCTTCGGGCTGCCGCACGATGTCCACCCCGTCATGCTGGCGTACCGAGCCGATCTGACCGAGGGCGCGGGGATCGATGTGACCAGGGCCGGGACCTGGGACGAGTTCTTCGGGATGGTCCGCCCGCTGATGGCCGACACCAACGGCGATGGGCTCGCCGACCACGGGTTCCCGCTGGTGTTCTGGTACACGCAGCCGGACATGCTCGAGACGCTGCTGCTCCAGGGCGGTGGCCAGCTCTTTGACGAGCACGGGGTTCCCGTTATTGACAGCGAGAAGAACGCCAGGCTGCTGGCGCGGATGATCTCCTGGTGCGTGGGCCCTGATGCGGTGGCCGTCGACATTGACGAGTTTTCCGCCGCCGGGCACCAGGCGCGGGTCAACGGGGTCGCGATCGCGTACATGGCGCCCGACTGGATGTGCTCGATCTGGAAGATGCATGTGCCCGGGCTGGCGGGAAAACTCAAGCTCATGCCCCTGCCCGCGTTCGAGCCCGGCGGGCTTCGGACCAGCGTGCGCGGGGGGACGATGCTGGGCTTCCCCAAAACCTCCGACCAGTTCGACAAGGCCTGGGAGTACGCCAAGCTGCTCTACACCTCGCCGCAGATCGCGCGGGATCTGTACCGCATGGTCGATATCATCTCACCGGTGCGTTCGCTGTGGGACGATCCCGTCTACGACGAGCCCGACCCTTACTTCATGGGCCAGGCCAAGGGGCGGATGTACATCGGCCTGGCGCCAACGATCCCGCTGCGAACCTCTTCGCCGTACAACGCGTCGGCGCTGCTCGATTTCCGCGACGCGGCGGTGAACCTGGCCGGCTGGGCCCAGTCGCGGGGCGTGTACGACGCGGCCGGGCTCGCGCCCGAGGCGAAACGGCTGCTGGCCGTCACCCAGCGCCGCGTCGAGCGGCGGATGTCCCGAAACGCGTTCTCCAAGCTCGGGGCGGGGGAGTAAGGGTGTCGCAAGCGACCGATCGTCAACGCGTGGTGTTCTCCTGGGCCATGCTCTCGCCCTTCCTGGCGCTGTTCCTGCTGTTCATGGTGTACCCGCTGATCCAGTCGGCCTTCCTGGCGGCGAACCAGACCTACGGCCCCGGCACGCGGACCTTCGTTGGGGCGGGGAACTTCACCCTGCTGGCCGACGACCCGTTGTTCTGGAAGTCGATCGGCAACACGCTTGTCTACGCGATGGGCTCGCTGTTCATCCAGCTCCCGCTGGCCTTCGGGCTGGCGCTGGCGCTCAACTCGCGCACGCTGCGCGGGCGGTCGCTGTACCGGCTGATCTTCTTCAGCCCCCAGCTCATGGGGCTGGTGTTCGTGTCGATCCTGGGAGCGCTGGCGTTCGAGAAGCGGGCCGGGCTGGTCAACCGGGCGCTGGCGTGGATCACGGGCGACACGCGCCTGCTGGAGATCGACTGGCTCCAGGAGCATGTGATGTCCACGCTGATCCTGATCTCGCTATGGCTGTATGTCGGTTTCAACATGATCTACTTCCTGGCGGCGCTGCAGAATGTCGATCGCAGCCTGATCGAGGCCGCCGAGATCGACGGGGCGGGGACGATGAGCAGGCTGCGCCATGTGATCCTGCCGGCGGTCAAGCCCGTGGCGAGCTTCGTGGTGCTGCTCTCGATGATCGGCTCGCTCCAGCTCTTCGAGCTGCCCTATGTGCTGCTCGACGGCAGCGGGGGAGCCAACAACAAGGGGCTCACCATCGTCATGTATCTGTATCAGAACGGCTTCGATCTGGGAGACCTGGGCTATGCCAGCGCCATCGGCTGGGCGCTGGCCTTCATGCTCATCGGGCTGGCCCTGATCCAGATCCGGATGATCCGGCGTCAGGAGGCGGCGCGATGAGCACCGGCGCGAGCGAAACCCGTCCGGGCGATCGCGCCCGCAGGCTGACGCTGCACGCGGTGCTGATCCTGCTGTGCGTGGTCGTGCTGGTCCCCTTCGCGTGGCTGGTCATCGCCTCGCTCAAGACGCAGGAGGACTTCTTCAGCGGCATGTTCTTCCCCGCCGGCGACGGGCTCCTGGGCGTGGGGTGGGACAAGCTCACGCTCGACAACTACCGCAATCTCTTCGACATGGGTTTCGGGGGCGCCCTGGTCAACTCGATCTTCTACTCGGCCACGACCGCGCTGTTCGCGACGCTGATCTCGGCGGCGACCGGGTATGCGCTGGCCAAGCACCGCTTCCGCGGGCGCACGGGGATAACCCTGGTGGTCCTGGGGGCGCTCATCATCCCCCCGACGCTGCTGATCGCTCCGACCTACGAGCTGCTCTACCGGCTGGAGCTGCTTGACACGGTGTGGGGGTTGCTGCTGCCCGCCCTGGCGCCCGCGTTCGGGGTGTTCTTGTTCAGGCAGGCGATCACGCAGTCGGTGCCCGACGAGCTGCTCGAGGCGGCCCGCATCGACGGATGCTCCGAGCTGTCGATCTTCTTCCTGGTGGTGCTGCCGCTGGTGCGCCCCATGATCGGCGCGTTCATGCTCATCACCTTCCTGGCGATGTGGAACAACTTCATCGGGCCCCAGATCGTGCTCCAGACCGCGTCCAAGCAGCCGCTGTCGGTGGCGATCTTCCAGCTCCGCGGCGTGTACCGCACCGACTACGGGCTGATGATGGCGGCGACCGTGGTCTCGGTGGCCCCGGTGGCCGCGTTGTTCCTGCTGCTCCAGAAGCAGTTCATCTCGGGGCTGACCAGCGGCGCCATCAAGGGCTGAGCGTGCACGATGAAAAAAAACGGCCCACGGCGTGAGCCGTGGGCCGGGAACAGAACCTTGCGGGTTCTGACATGAATCCGTGTCTCCGGGCGATCAGCAGCCCTGCTGGAAGTTGGTGAGGAAAGAGGAGACATCGAAGAAGTTGAGCACGCCGTCGCCGTTGAGGTCGGCGGGGTTGGTGCAGGGCGCCTCGCCGCCCTCGAGCCTGATGTTGTCCCAGAACGAGGCGCCCCCGCCCTGATTGGGGAAGCCCGCGTCGGTCCCGAGCTGGATGTGCAGCACGGCGACCAGGATCTGGGTCGTGCCCTCGGGGGCGACGCCGCTGACCGAACTGGAGATCCAGGTGTCCATGGGATCGGTGGCGGGATGGAGCGCGTTGACCTCGACGGCCTCGATGGTGTTCCCGCCCGCGTCCTGGAACGACATCTGCAGCAGCAGGACATTCTCGTCGCCCAGCGCGTCGGCGGAGCGGTTCAGGCAGTAGCCCGAGAGGGTGTAGAGTTCGCCAGCGGTGATCCCGGTGACGGTCTGGAGCAGCACCTGGTCGCTCTGCACGCCGGAGCTGGCGCCGAACATCTTGGCGGTCAGCGCCCCGTCCTGGGCGGCGACCTCGCCGCTGTCGGCGGTATAGACATTCCCGTAGTTCTCCCAGTTGGCGAACTCGACGAAGCCGGGGCCGGGGTTCTCGAAGCTGCCGTTGAGCAGCAGGTTCTGCGCGCCGGCCGAGCAGGCGGCCGCGGCGATGGCGGTGGTGATCAGGGTGGCGAATCGCATGGTCTCTCTCCTATGGGGGTTGATCGGGGATCGGGCGTGGTTGAGCGTAACAGTTACATCATGATACAGCGTATCCACCCGGAAGCGAGCCCAATTCCGACCAAATGCACGAGGTTTTTGGCCGAGAATGCCTGAAAATCCGCCCTCGTCACGCCAGCGGGACCAACTCGTTCGGGATCTGACCACCGTTGGACGAAATCACCCCCGCGAACCAGTGATAGGAGTCCTTGGGTATCCGTTTGAGGGTCTGATAATCGACATAGACCAGCCCGAAGCGCAGCGCGTAGCCCTCGGCCCACTCGAAGTTGTCCATGATCGACCACTGGAAGTAGCCGCGGATATCGACCCCCTCATCGCAGGCGCGACGGAGCTGATGCAGGTACCGAGTGAGGTAGTCGATGCGGCCGGGGTCGTGGACCTTGCCGTCGGCGTGGACCCAGTCCATGGAGGCCAGCCCGTTCTCGGTGATGACGATGGGCAGCTTGTAGCGCTCCTGGAGGAATCGCGGTCCCCAGTAGAGCGACTCGGGGTTGACCAGCCAGCGGAACATGGTCATGGGGTATCCGAGGGGGTTCTTGACATGCTCGACCGAGCCGTCATCCCCGCCCCGCACCACGCCGGCGCTGTAGATGTTGACGCCGAAGATATCAAGCGGCTGGTGCATCGTCTCCAGATCGGCGTCGGTGAACCGCGGCGCGTCGGCGCCGAAGAGTTGGAGCCCCTGCTCGGGATAGCGCCCGAGCATGACCGGGTCGCAGTACCAGGCGTAGTTGTAGGTCCAGCCCTGCTCGGGGACCTCGAAGGTCGCCTTTCGGGCGGCCTCGATGTCTCGCTCGGAATCGGTCCCGGGCGTGTGCAGACTCCCCACCGGGGCGAAGCCGACCATGGGCGGCTTCTTCGCGTTCGCCCGGATGACCCGCACCGCGCGTCCGTGCGCCAGCAGCGCGTGGTGCGTGGCCAGCAGGACATCCTTGCGCGGCAGCTTGAGCCCCGGGGCGTGCGTGCCCTCGTTGAGCCCCAGCCCGAGGAAGATCGCCGGCTCGTTGAGCGTGAACCAGTGCGTCACCCGATCCGAGTACCGATCGACCACCGCCCTGGTGTACCGCTCGAACCACTCGGGGCTGCGCGGGTCGAGCCACCCGCCCTGCTCGTGGAGCGCCAGCGGCAGGTCCCAGTGGTACAGCGTCACCCAGGGCTCGATCCCGCGCGCCAAGAGCGCGTCGACCAGGCGGTCGTAGTAGGCGAAGCCCGCCTCGTTGGGCGCGCCCAGCCCGTCGGGGAACAGGCGTGACCAGGAGATGGAGAACCGGTAGCCGTTGGCGCCGAGATTGGCGATGATGCCGGTGTCCTCGTCGACCCGGTGGTACGAGTCGCAGGCGACCCTGCCCGTATGGGCGTCGAAGATCTTGCCCGGGGTCTCGCAGAAGACGTCCCAGACGCTCATGCCCCTCCCGTCCAGATCAGCGGCCCCCTCGACCTGGTACGCCGCCGAGGCGACCCCCCATGTAAACTTCTCTGGAAATGGCATGCGGGGTCGATCCTTGCACTTTCGGGGTGTAACTGTTTCAAAGGCGGGTGAATCTTACCGCGCGGGAGTTCAAATCCCAGTCCCTTTCCGTTGCGAGAAGCGTTTGGGTGGAAATACAGCCCTTGCATCGTGGCCGGAGGCGACGCGGGGGCGGCAATGGGCCTGGTGGGATTCGAACCCACATGGGTTTTACCCCCGCGAATTTTAAGTCCGCTGCGTATGCCAGTTCCGCCACAGGCCCGGGCAGGGCGAGTGTAGCGGGCGCTTGACGCGGAGGGATGCTCTAAGTTGACGCCAAATGAAGTTTTGGCCCTCCGCCCGGGCGGGCATCACGCGCCCAGGCACGCGTCGCAGAGCCCGAAGAGGGTGATCTCGTGTCGGCGCAGCTCGAAACCCTCGGGGGTCATGCGGGTGATGTTGCCGGGGCAGCGCTGGACATCGAAGGCCTTGCCGCAGGCGTCGCACATGAAATGATGGTGGTGCCCCTTGCCCGCCAGCTCGTAGCGGGGCGGCTCGCCCGGGAGCTCGACGGCGATGATCTCGCCCTGTTCCTCGAGGATCCGGATGGTGCGGTAGACCGTCGCCAGGCTCAGGCGGGCGACCCGATCCCCGGCCAGGTCCAGGATCTCCTGGGGGGAGAGGGGATCGCCCCGGGGTGTGAACAGGGCGCGAATGGCCTGGCGTTGTCGCGTCGAGCGCTCCATGGAGGAGGGTAGCGCGGGGTCGATGATATTTTGACGCCCGTCCCGGATTCCCGTTTGCAATTCGGGCGGAGCCCGCAAGAATCGGTGGTGTGTGCGTCGGGTTGGTTTTCCTCACATCCCGGAAACGAAAGAACTTTCTAAGAGAAGGGGCGGACTCAGTATGATCGCGGGCGACCCACATGGAGAAGCAGTAGCGGCGTCTTCGAAATGGCAGGCGAGCAGCGCGGGGGCCAAGGCCGTCAAACGCAAGATCGACGAGATCTACGCGTGCGATGTCTTCGACCTGCGCAAGATGCACGAGCGTCTGCCCAAAAATGTCTACCGGGCGGTGCTCGAGACCACGCAGAACCGGGCCAAGCTGTCGATGGAGAGCGCCGAGGTCATCGCCACGGCGATGAAGGACTGGGCCATCGAGCGCGGCGCGACGCACTACACGCACTGGTTCCAGCCCATGACGGGGCTGACCGCCGAGAAACACGACGCGCTGATGACCCCCGACGGCAGCGGTGGGCTGGTCTACCGCCTCTCGGGGTCGAGCCTGGTCCAGGGCGAGCCCGACGCATCGAGCTTCCCCTCCGGCGGGCTGCGCGCGACCTTCGAGGCGCGGGGGTACACCGCGTGGGACGCGACCTCGCCGGCCTTCATCATCCGCGGCTCCAACTACGCCACGCTGTGCATCCCCACCGCGTTTGTGAGCTGGAACGGCGAGGCGCTCGACAAGAAGACCCCGCTGCTGCGCTCGATCGACGCGCTCGACAAGCAGGCGATGCGGATCCTGAGGATCTTCGGTACCGACGCGGGCGTCAAGTCCGTCGGCTCCACGCTGGGATCGGAGCAGGAATACTTCCTGGTCGATCGCAACCTGTACTTCGCCCGACCCGACCTGGTCAGCTGCGGCCGCACGCTCTTCGGGGCGACCCCGCCCAAGCACCAGCAGCTCGACGACCATTATTTCGGGTCGATCCCGCCGCGCGTCAACGCGTTCATGGCCGAGTACGAGGAGGAGCTGTTCCGGATCGGGGTCCCCGTGCAGACGCGTCACAACGAGGTGGCGCCCGGGCAGTACGAGATCGCGCCGCTGTTCGAGTCGACCAACATCGCCTGCGACCATCAGGCGCTGATGATGGACATCCTCAAGCGGGTGGCGGGGCGTTACGGGTTCATGGCGCTGCTGCACGAGAAGCCGTTCGACGGCGTCAACGGCTCGGGCAAGCACAACAACTGGTCGATGTCGACCGACACGGGCGTGAACCTGCTCGACCCGCAGGACGAGACGCACACCAACACGCAGTTCATGACCTTCCTCTGCGCCGTGATCCGGGCCGTGCACCTGCACGGGGACCTGATCCGGGCGGGAATCGCCAGCGCGAGCAACGACCACCGCCTGGGCGCCAACGAGGCGCCGCCTGCGATCATCTCGATCTTCCTGGGAGACATGCTCACCGACCTGATCGAGCAGCTCGAGGCCGGCGACACCAAGCGCACCCTCAAGGGCGGGCAGCTGGACCTGGGCGCCAGGACCCTGCCGGCGCTCAAGCGCGATTCGGGCGATCGCAACCGCACCAGCCCCTTCGCGTTCACGGGCAACAAGTTCGAGCTGCGGGCCGTGGGCTCGGCGGCCTCGGTGTCCTGGCCCAACACGGTGATCAACACGATCGTGGCCGACAGCCTGGATTTCATCGCCACCGAGATCGAGGGCGCCTTGCCCAGGGACCCCACCGAGGCCCGGCGCGACGAGATCGTGCAGAAGGTGCTCCAGAAGATCGTGCGCGAGCACAAGGCGATCGTCTTCAACGGGGACAACTACGCCCGGGAGTGGCAGGAGGAGGCCCAGCGGAGGGGGCTGCCCAACCTGAAATCAACAGCCGAGGCGCTTCCGGCGCTGGAGACGGCGGCGACCAAGCGCCTGTTCCGCAAGCACAAGG
This sequence comes from uncultured Phycisphaeraceae bacterium, assembly GCA_964387925.1. Taxonomy (GTDB): domain Bacteria; phylum Planctomycetota; class Phycisphaerae; order Phycisphaerales; family UBA1924; genus UBA1924. Next base: position 252,887 of record CAYLXF010000004.1, on the reverse strand, counting down.
TGCTCTCCAAGACCGAGCTCGAATCGCGCGTGGACATCTTCGCTGAGAAGTATGTCACCGAGGTGACGATCGAGGCGCAGCAGATGTCGGCCATCGCGCGGACGATGATCCTGCCGGCGGTGATCCGGCACCAGCGGAACCTGGCCGAGACGGTGGCCGCCACCGAGGGCGCCGGTGTGGACTGCGGCCCGCTCCGCGCCACGCTCGAGGACTTCGTCGGGCTGGTGTGCGCCTTTAAGGACCGCCTCGACGAGCTCGAGACGGCCCGGGAGGTTCCCGGGGCCCCGGTGCTCAAGCAGTGCTTCTACTGCCGGGAGACGATCCTGCCGGCGATGGCGGCGCTGCGCCGGGTGGGCGATCGGCTCGAGTGCCTGACCGAGGCGGAGCTGTGGCCCATGCCCAACTACCGCGAGCTGCTGACCCTGCGCTGACCGCCCGTGTGGATTCATCCACCCCACCCGGCGTGGGCGCCGGGTTTTTCATGTGCTCGCCCCGGGCGTCAGACGACGCCCTGCGTGGTCCAGCGCCCGTTGATCCGCCGGGCCATGCTCCCGGTGGGGTTGGGATCGCGCAGCTCCGGCGGCAGGTGGGCCGGGTGGACGCGGTCGTAGCAGCGCCGGGCCGCGAATCTTGGGAGCGCGGTGGGGATGCCCACGGCGGTGAAACCGGGGTGTCCCGTGGCGGGGAAGGGCCCGCCGTGGACCATGGAGGGACGGACCGCGACGCCGGTGGGGACATGATCGTTGAGCAGCCGGCCGACGCGTGGTCGCAGGTGTCGGGTCAGTCGCGAGGCGGCGGGAGCGTCCTGGCCCTCGTGCTGGGCGTAGATGCTGCCGGTGAGGTTGCCTTCGAGCGACTGGGCGATGCGGTCGAACTGCGCGGGGTCTTCACAGAGCACGATCAGCGCCGCGACGCCGAACATCTCGGTCTGGAACGCGCCGGGATCGCTCAGGAAGGCCTTGGCGCCCACGCGCAGGAGCGTGTGCTCGAAGCGGGCGCCGGGGCCCGGGAGCGGTCCGCCCCCAAGGAGGGTTTCGGCGCCCGCGTCGCGGACTTGTTGGACCGAATCGGCGAGCCCCCTGACCCCGCCGGTGCTGAGCATGACCTGCGCCTGTGCCCCGGCGAGTTTCCGTCTGAGGCGCTCGATGAAGCGGGCGGCGTCGTCGTTGCCCACGAGCATCAGCAGACCCGGGCTGGTGCACTGCTGCCCGCTGGCGGCGAGAATGGAATCGCCGATCGCGTCGGCGATGCCGTCGCCCCGCACGGCGCACGCGCCGGGGAGGATGAAGATCGGGTTGATCGAGGAGAGTTCGAGGTAGATCGGGGTGCCGGTCTCATCGGCGGCCTGCTTGAGCGAGAGCCCCGCCCTGCGGCTGCCAGTGAACCCGACGCCGGTGATCTCGGGCATCCTGATCAAGGCCAGCCCGTCCTCCGGGGCGCAGTGGTAGAACATCTGGACGCTCCCGGCTGGGAGACGAGCGGCCTTGGACGCCGCCAGGGCCTGCTCGGCCAGCAGGCGCGTGGTCCCGGGGTGCAGCGTGTGGGCCTTGGCGATCACGGGGTTGCGGGCGGCGATGGCGGCGGTGAAGTCGCCCCCGGCGATCCCGTTGTACGCGAGCGGGAAGTTATTGGGACCCATGACCACCACGCCGCCCCCCAGCGGCTCGTACATCGATCGCAGGTTCAGGTCGCTCTCGATGCTCGCCTGAACCCAGGAGCCGTCTTCCACGGCGTCGGCCCCCTGGCGGAGCTGGTCGACGGTGCGGTCCATCTCGGTTTGGAGCAGGCGGGGCTCGTAGGCGAGCCCGGTCTCCAGGTGGGCCATCCGGGCGATGGCCTCGCGGTGGGCGTCGATGTTGTCGGCGTAGAAACGCAGAAAGCGGGCGATATGCTCGGGGGGGGCGTGGTTGAGCTCGTGCGCCGCCCGCCGTGCGGCCTTGGCGAGTCTGGTGAGATCGGCGAGGGTGGAGACGGGATAGGCCTGGCCGAGGGGCTCGCCGGTGGCCGGGTTCTCGGGCGTGAAGGCGTCCTGCCCCTCGGCCGGCATCCACTGGTCTTGATAGAGAATGGGGTGTGTCGCCATAAACAACTCTATGCGGTGGGTGAAGCGCCGGGTTCTCGGACCTTGGGAGGGTCTGGGGGGTCTGGGCTTCGGTATCTCTCCCCTCTTTCCTCGCTTCACACCCGCGGAATTGGGACATTGACGGGGTCACGATGCCCGCCATCTTTCGGAGGTTCCCACGCATGCAGCGACAGCACACCCATCTGACCGGCCTTCTCGGAGCGATCCTGCTCACCTCGGGGCTCGCGTCGTCGATCTCGCTGGGCGACGAAACCCCGATCGCGTCCGAGCAAGCGCAGGGCGGGGATGAGGGCGTGTCCTCGTCCCCGACCGCCGACGCGGTGCCCGAAACAAGCGCGGCGCCCGAGATGGTGGAGGTCCGCATCAGCCTCCCCAGCGGTAAGACGATTGTCCGCATGGAGCCGGTGCGTGCGACCAGCGCCCGCTTTGACATGGACTTTCAGGTCAACTCCAGCCGCACGCTCTCCGACGGCTCACGCATCAGCGTGGCGGGGCGGGGCGTGAGCGGCGGCTCGAACTCGTCCTCGGTCCGGATCGGCGCTTCGTCCTCGGGCGGCGGCGGTGGTGGCGGAGGGGGGTCTTCGGCCCACGGCGGCGGTGGTGGGGGCGGGGGTTCATCTTCGGGCGTCGCCTCGTACACCAAGCCCACCCTCACCGCCAAGGGTCTCGATACCGACGGCGTGATCGAGGGGGCCCGGCTCCAGGAGGGGATTGGGGAGACCGCTTCGACGCCCCAGTCCGGCTCCTCTTCGTCCGGATCCTCGAACTCAGGATCCCACGCCGGCGTGTACCAGGTGACGAACAACACCTCCAACTACGCGGTGCAGGGTTCGGGCGGCTCCAACTCGTCGGGCTCGACTGACTCCAGCTCGGGCCCCAACCCGGGCTCCAACGCGGCTTCGCCCAGCATTCCCACGGTGGGCGCGGCGGACTATGACGACGAGGGAGCGACCGGCGGCCAGAGGGTCGAGTTTGGCAGCGCGGGGATGAGCGCTGCGGTCATCGGGAACATGGTCTACTTCAACGGCGTCGAGTTTGTGCAGGCCGACCAGCCCTTCGCCGTCGTGACCGGGACCCGGGTGGGGACCGATTCGGTGATCATGGACGATGAGCGTCCCTCCAACGCCGGGGCCCACGACCTGAGCATCTTTACGACCAACTCATGCCCGATCCGGATCGAGTTCGATTCGGACACGGTGGTGAATCTCCTCATGCAGTCGCAATCGAGCAATCCCGCCAGCCCCAGCCGGGTGGAGCGGACCTGGACCATGCGGGTGCGGTGAGCCGGGGCTCATCGAGATGCGGCCATGCAGCCGAAGATGAGGGCATGCCTTCGCGCCTGGCCCCGATCTACGAGCTGCTCCGCCCGTCCCCCGGAGGGGCGACCGTGCTGGTCGTCGCGAGCGATTCCCCCCTGAACCCGCACCTGTGCGGGTTTTTATCCAAACAGGAGCGGGCGAGTTGCAACCGCTACGCCCGTGAGCGGGACCGTCGCGACACCGCGGCGATGCGCGGCTTACTGCGCCTGGGCGGCGGGGTGCTGATCGACGAGGCTCCCGAACGGGTCGAGTTTGAGCGGGATTTCCTCGGGCGTCCCCGGGTGGAGGGGCTGAGCCGGGACCGGGGAGATCTGAATGTCTCACGCACGGGCGGCTGCGTGGCGCTGATGCTGTCGCGTGGCGGCTTGTGCGGCGTGGATGTGGAGCGGGTGGATCCCGATCTCGTAAACGACGAACTGATCGCGTTCCTGACCCATGATCCCGCGGAATCGGCCCGGATGCGGGAGAATCCGGCGGCTTTCTTCGAGCTCTGGGTGCGGGTCGAATCGGTGCTCAAGGGCGAGGGCGTGGGTCTGAGCGAGGGCGCCGGGGCCGCCTGGCGGGTCGAAGGCGTTTCGGGCGTGGAGGGCTGGGCGACGCGGGGTCGTTTCTGGGCAAGTCTTCCGATCTTGACGCCACCGGGCGTCGTAGGAAGCTGCGCGACGACTCTGGACCCGGCCAAGGTGGAGCAGTTATCCTGTGCCCGGGTTGAGGCGGCGTGGCCGGGGCGCATTGCTTGCGCTCTGGATGACCTGAGGGAACCCTAGACTGATCATGAGAGGCCCCAAAGGGGCGAGATGGATCAGCCGATAGTTCGGGAGTGATCGAGCAGAAATGGCGTGCGATCGCCGGGAGATCGCGCGCCTGAAATGAGTGTATTCCCGTTTCGGACCTGCCAGCGTTCTCATGCCCGTGATACAAACCCCATCCCGTGTCACCCCCGTCCTGGATTCGATCAGGTCGCTGTTCGTGCTGTATGGCTCGGTCCGCTCCACGCCGCTGGCGCGCCGGGTGGAGCGGAGCCTGCTCGAGCTGCCGCTAGGGCAGGGCACGATTCTGGACCATCACATGCACCACGCTCGCGCGTGCGCCCGGCGCATGGGGCTTGAAGGGTTCGAGATGCGGGTGCTTGTGGACACCGAGAGTCCCGCGCCCGGCGGCGTGGAGGTGGAGCCCGATGGGGGCGTGAGCTGCGTGGTCCAGCAGGATGCATCGCCTATCCGTGGCGTGGCGGGGGTGCTCAGCGACGCGACGCGTGAGATGGGCGACGAGGAGTACATCATCGTCAGTTCCGGGGCTCAGGTCTACCTTGAGCCGCTCGATGAGCTGGTGCAGGCGATGGCCCGCAAGGGCGCTGATGTCGCGTTGGTCTCCGCGCGCGACGGGTCGCCTGTCGGGGTGTGGCTGATCCGGGTGGGGGTGCTCAGATCGGTCAAGCCAGTCGGGTATGTCGATCTCAAGGAGCAGGCGCTGACGGCGTGGAAGAGCGAGCACAAGGTGTGCGTGGTCGAGCGGCCCCGCGCGTATGTGCAGCCAGCGCGTTCGCTGACGGAATATCTTGAAGCGGTTCGATTCGTGACCAAGGGGCGTGAGGCCGGCGCGACGATCGACGAGGACCCGTATCGCGAGGACTGGGAGAGCACTTTCTCGGTCGTCGAGGCCGGCGCGGCGGTGAGCACCGGGGCGATCCTGCACGACTCGATCGCCTTGGGCGGCTCGTCGGTGGGCAAAGGCGCCGTCGTGGTGCGTTCGGTGCTGTGCCCCGGCTCGGTGGTGGCGCCGGGGGCGCGGGTGACCGATCGCGTGCTCACGGGCACGGTGAGAAAGGGGCGGGTCCGATGATCGGGCTGACCCCGAGATACGGGTGGGGGATCCGGCATGTGGCCTTGCTGCTGGCGCTGGTGGCGGCGGCGGTCTACGCGGGGCTTGCCCAGTGGCAGGACATCGCGATGATCGCGATGAAGGACGAGGAGTCGAGCCACATCTTCCTGGTTATCCCGATCGCCGCCTGGCTTGTCTGGGTGCGCCGGGTGCGGTTCCGGCGCTGCCCGCCGCGGGCGAGCTGGGTGGGGGTGCTGATGATCCTGGCGGGCTTCCTGCTGGCGAGCTACAGCTACAGGAACGCGTTCCAGGCCGGCTGGCACGGCGGGGCGGTGATGATGCTCGTTGGCGCGGTGGTGAGCGTGGTCGGGACGCAGGTGGCCGCCAACTTTTTCCCGGCGGTGGCGATCATGGTGCTGATGGTCCCGGTGCCGGGCAACATCCGTCTGGCGATCGCGGGACCTCTGCAGAACGCCACGGCGCGGGTGACCACGAGCGTGCTTGAGACCCTGGGGTACTATGTCGAGCGTTCTGGGAACCTGGTGAACATCAACGACATGCCGGTTGCGGTGGCCGAGGCGTGCAACGGTATGCGGATGGTCTTCGCGCTCGTGCTGGTCTCGTACGCCTTCGCGTTCTCGGTCCCTCTGCGCAACTCCGTTCGTTTGATGGTGTTGCTGCTGAGCCCGGTGGCGGCGATCATCTGCAATGTGCTGCGCCTGACGCCGACGGTGATCCTGTACGGCAGCGAACTTCCCCGCGCCTACGCCGACGCGTTCCACGACGCCGCGGGCTGGCTGATGCTGCCGGTTGCGTTCCTGATGCTGCTGGGGGCCACGCGGGCGCTACGGTGGGCGATGGTCCCGACATATCGTTTCACGCTGGCGACGCAATCGGTCTAGGAAGGAACGGCTTGCTGACGAAACTGGCCATCCCGTTCGCGCTGCTCACGCTGGTCGGGATCGGTCTGCTGCGCGCCAACCCCGGCGACGAGGCCGCGATCGAGGCCTATCACCATCGGGTGGCCGAGGCGGTCGAGGCGATCCCGGTCGACATCGACGGTTGGGTGGGGCAGCAGGTGCCGCTGCCCCAGGCGGCCACGAACCTTCTTCGTCCCAACGCGCTGATCGCCCGGAACTACTCGAATCAGGAGCGTGGCGTGAGCGCGACGCTGATGATCGTGCAGTGCCGCGACACGAGGGACATGACGGGGCACTACCCGCCGCGCTGCTACCCCGCCAACGGCTGGCTCGAGCCCGAGCATGACCCCGTGGGGATGGTGGATGTCGATGGGCAGGAGATGCGGTTCTACCGGTTCCACCGCGTGGCGGGTCACGCCGAGCGGGACATCACGGTGTACAGCCTGTTCGTGCTCCCCACGGGCGAGAAGACCGTGTCGATGGTGGATGTGCGCCGGCTCAGCGCCGACTACCGCTACCGGCGCTACGGCGCGGCTCAGATCCAGGTGGTGATCGACGGCTCGGTGAGCGCGGATGACCACGGTTGGATTCTTGACGAGATGTATAAGATCGCCGTTCCGACGATCGAGGCGGTGCTCGGCGAGCGGGCGCCCGGCGGGGACAGGGAGGGGAGCGTTTGATGAACGCCAATCAGATCAACTGGGACGCCGGGCAGGAGCAGCAGCACGCCAACCCCTTCGTCGTCGTGCACCGGCTCCTGCGCGGCAAGTACCCGTTGACCATCGCGCTGGTGCTCGGGTTCGGGCTGGTGGGAGCGATGCTCGGGTACAAGTCCTCGGAGCCCCAGTACCGCAGCACGGGGGTGATCCGCATCCAGCCCACGCTCCCCAAGGTGCTCTACGAGACCGAACAGAACACGGTGCCCAAGATGTTTTCGAGCTTCGTGAACTCGCAGGCGCAGTTCATTCTCAGCGGTGGCGTGATCGAGCGGGCCATGGAGAGCGACGCCTGGCGTTCGCTCGAGGACCGCGAGGGCCTGCGGAATGTGAGCGATGTGCAGCATCACCTGGATGTGGAGCCCGACAGGCGGGCGCAGGAGATCATCACAGTCTCGTTCACCGACCCCGATCCCCGGGTGTCATCGACGATCGTGGACGCGGTGCTCGACGCGTACATGGAGAAGTACAGCCGCGAAGGCAGCATCAAGAACCCAGAGATCGTCAGCGCGCTGCAGAACAGGCAGCGCACGCTGGTCAGCGAGCGCGACCAGCTCAACGCGCAGATCACCGAGATCGCGCGGAAATACCGCACGGAGAATCTCACGCCCCTGATCCAGAACGCGCTGCTGACGACCCGCCAGCTCGAGGAGCGGCAGGGCATGCTGCTCAAGTACAAGGGGCAGTACGAGCGGTTCCGCACGGCTAACGGCGACGCCCCGCCCACGACCGAGACGGTCGAGGCGGCGGCCAACTACGATCCCATGCTCGCCGATCTGCTGGGACGCAAGAGAGACTACGAGGGCTCCAGGGCCCAGATGATGGCCTCGGAGGGGCTCCGCGAGGAGCACCGCGATGTTCGGCGCGTGACCCTGATGATCGACGATCTTGAGCGGCAGATCAAGCAGCGGATGGCCGAGCTTCGCTCGGGCGACAGCGCGACCGTCTTCGTCGACGAGGGCGGCAATCCGATCCCCAACGAGGACGCGGTGGACCGCGACCTGCAGGATCTCGAAGAGCGGCTGGCTTCGGCGAGGAACAGCTCCTCGGAGCTGCTGGCCGATAGCCTCAAGCTCGAGAGTCTTCGCGCCGACCGCTCCAACAAGCAGAGCTCGCTGGCCGAGGTCGAGAACCGCCTGGACATGATCCAGACCGAGTCGCTTGTGGAGGACATGAAGGAGATCTCGGGCAAGATCAGCATCGCGGCCCGGGCCACGCGACCCAGCGAGCCGACCTCCGATTCACGCTTCAAGATGGCGGCGGTCGGCTTCATGGGCTTGGGCTCGGTACCCGCGGCGCTGATCCTGGCGCTGGGGTACTTCAACCATCGCGTGCAGTACTCCGATGACGACATCCTCTCGGGCGCCGGCTCGGGGATCATCGGGATGCTCCCGGACATGGGCAACTCGCTGGGGGACCAGGAGCTGGCCTCGGCTTCGGCCTTCGCGGTGCACCAGATCCGCTCGCAGCTGCAGATCAAGAACACGGACAGCGAGACCCGGGTGTACGGCGTCACCAGCCCCGCGCCAGGCGACGGCAAGACGAGCATGATCATCGCCATCGGGCTCTCGTTCGCCGAGAGCGGCAACCGCACGCTGCTGGTGGACCTGGATTTCATCGGTCGCGGCCTGAGCGTGCACTTCGGGTATCCTCACGCGCCCAGCCTGGCCGAGTCGCTCACGGCGCCCGATGAGATCGACGCGCTGATCCGGGGCACCGAGTTCGACGGGCTGCAGATCCTGCCGGCGGGGTTCGAGGACGACGAGCGGGTGAGCCGGCTCTCGCCGCGGACGGTGGGGATCATGATCAATCACCTGCGGAAGAGGTTCGACACGATCCTGATCGACAGCGGGCCCATCCTGGGCAGCGTGGAGGCGGCGTTCATCTCGCCCCAGGCCGACGGGATGATCATGGTGGTGGGTCGCGGCCAGTACAAGCCGCTGATCAAGAAGGCGGTCGATCAGATCCACGCGGTGGAGGGGCGGATCGTGGCGACGATCTTCAACCGCGCGTCGGTGCAGGACCTCCGCCAGTCCTCCAGCAGCATGTCGGTGCACTTCTCGCGTCAGTTCTCCCGCCAGCAGCAGGAGGTCGGCGGCGAGTGGGGCGCCGGGGCGCGAGTGGGGCCCTTGGGCGGGGCGCTGTTCGCCGCCAAGTCTGGCAAGACGCCCGCGGAGAGCGCCGAGGGATGATCGCCACGGCCCACGAGGAACGGACGCACACGCTGTGGGGGCTGACCCCGGTGCAGCTGCATGCGCGATTCTGGAAGTCGCGCGGGATCCAGGTCGTGCCCAATGGCTCGCCGGGCATCACGATCGACAAGCACGCCGAGCTGTACCTGATGGTCAGCCGCTCGCATCTGGTGATCATGCCGCTGAGCCGGCTGCTCGAGCTGATGTGCTGGCTGAACCCCGAGCTGCTGATGATCCGGCTGGGCGACCGGACGCAGAGCGATTATCGGGAGGTGGTGGAGGCCCGCCCCGACGGGGCGTTCTTGCGATTCCGGCGCGTGTACGAGGCCAAGCAGAGCAAGCGCCAGGCCCGGGTGGCGCTGACGACCAACCCCGAGCTGGCGCTGGACTGGGCGACGATGGACGATGAGCCGCGGGCCTGGGCCAAGCTGCGTCAGATCGTTCCCAACGACCTGAGCGCCGCGGTCCGCGCCAAGGGTCATGTCTATCAGAGCGAGTCGGACATCGAGTGCGCCCGGTTTGTGCGCGACCTGGCCGAGTCCTGGCCGCACCCGTCGGCCACGATCTCCCGCGCGCGGCGTGTGGGCAGCGAGAGCTGGGCCGATCAGGACGCGTCGGGCACCGACCCCGGGGCGCTCACCGGACCGATCTGGATCGGCGCCGGGCGTTCGATCCCCGCCGGCAAGTCCGGCGTGGGCCCCGCGGTGCTCTGGGACGACCCCATGGTGCGTCCCGAGCCCGATGAGGTGGAGTGGCGGGACATCGAATCCGTTCAGACCCGCCCTGAGCGGCGCATCGACGAGGCCGCGACCTATACCTCCAGCACCGTCAAGCGTGTCTTTGACATCTGCTTCGCCCTCGTGGCGCTGGCGCTGACGCTCCCGCTGTACCCGGTGATCATCGCGGCGATCTGGATCGAGGACCGCTTGCCCATCTTCTTCGCCCACCGGCGTGAGTCGATCCACGGGCGTGAGTTCGGCTGCCTCAAGTTCAGGACGATGTACCGCAACGCCGAGGAGATGAAGGCGCAGCTGCAGGGGCAGAATAAGGCGGACGGGCCGCAGTTTTTCATGGAGAAGGACCCCCGCATCACCAGGGTGGGCGCGGTGCTCCGCAAGCTGCAGCTCGACGAGCTGCCTCAGTTCTTCAATGTGCTCAAGGGGCACATGTCGATCGTGGGCCCCCGCCCGAGCCCGTTCTCCGAGAACCAGTTGTGCCCGGGGTGGCGCGAGGCGCGACTGAGCGTGCGCCCGGGGGTGACGGGGCTGTGGCAGATCCGCCGCACACGGGCCGACGGGGCTGATTTCCAGGAGTGGATCCGCTACGACATCGAGTATGTCGAGCGTGCGAACTTTCTGCTCGATCTCTATATCATCTGGCGGACCGTCGCGCTGATCTTCGCCGCGATGACGCGGAAATGACCCATCACGAAAGGCGCCGCTGACATGGCCATGAAACCAAGAACATTCCGGCGCGTCGTGCTGATCGGCTCGCTGGTCGCCGTCGTGCTCGTCGTCGGGCTCGGTTACTTCGTCGTGCGTCCCTGGCAGACGCAGCGCAAGCTCAACGCCATGCGAATCGATGGCGTCGCCGCCTATGAGGCGGGCGACTACACCACGGCCAATACCCTGCTGACCCGCTATCTCAAGAGCGCCCAGAACCCCGAGCCCGGGGTCATGCTCGACTACGCCCGCGCCCGGCTCAAGGTGCAGACCAGCGATGGGGGCTACATCCGCAGCGCGGTGCGCGCCTACCGCAACTACCTCAACAGCGTTCCCGGCGATGTGGAGGCTTCGGGCGAGCTGCTGCCGCTGTTCAATCTCATGGGGATGCATGTCGAGGCCAAGTCGCTGGCCCAGGACCTTCGGACCAAGTATGGCGACGATCGTCTGGACACGATCCGCCAGGAGCGCATCGCCCGAGAGGGGCTCCAGGAGGGGGCGGAGGCGGTCGAGCCGCTGCTCAAGGCCGCGGTCGATCACCCCGACGCCGGTTTCGCTGATCTGTATTTCTACGCGGACTGGCTCCGCGCTCGCGAGCGGGTCCAGGAGGCGCAGGAACTCGTCGATGCGAGGCTGGATCGGGACCCCGATTCACTGGCGGCGCGTCTGGTCGACTACTGGCTCTCGCTCTTCGACCGCCTCGGCGACGATCCCGCGATCGTGCGTCAGGTCAGCGACGAGCTGGCGGGCATCGTGGGGCTCGATCCCCAGACGGCGCAGTGGATCAGCGAGCCGGGCGAGATCACCAGCGTGATGGCCGATTTTCTCGACCAGCGTTTCAACAGCTACGGGCGGCCCGATCTCTCGCTGGCCGTGCGTGAGCGGTCGGCCGTTCATCAGCGGGACGCCTTCAGCGCTTCGCTGGCGGCGCGCCGGCTCTTCTGGGGGCGTCAGCGAGATCGGCTGATGGCCCTGGAAGTGAAGTCGGAGGAGGGCGAGCCCGTCCCCGATGTCGTGGCCTATCAGATCCTGCAGGCGCGCGCCGACGGCGATGAGGCCCTGGCCGACGAGCTCGCCAAGAAGCTGGCGACGGTCCGGCTCGACTTCCGCGGTCGCGCCTGGGAAAACTACTTGCAAGCGCTGGACCACATGGAACGCGGCGAGCCGGTGGAAGCGCGTCCGCTGCTGCGTAAGGCGCTGGACATGTACGATCGTGAGCCCACCTTTCACCTGGAGATGGGCAAGCTGCAGGCCAAGCTCGGGCGCCTGAGCGATGCCCGCGACGAGTGGCTGCTGGCGGATTATTACGCCAACGGGCGACCCGTCAGCGAGCGCCGCCCGGGCGAGCAGGACCTGGGCCCGGTGGGGTGGATCGAGCCGATCGTGCGCCTCATCGATGAGTACGGGCGCGCCAACCGCCTGCCCGAAGCCGTCGAGTACCTGCGGGAACTGAGCCGCGTGGCGCCCAACAACCCGTTCGCCAACAACCTGGTGCTGCAGACGGTGGCCTCGATGGCGCGGAGCAACCAGCTGGCGCGCGATGTGGCCGTGTCGGTGCTGAGCACCTACGAGGCCCAGACGGAACAGTACGGCGCGGAGTACAAGCGGGATATCGCGCCGCAGATCGCCACGCTCTACGCCTACACCAACCAGCCGCAGAAGGCGAGCGAGGCGCTGCGATTCGCGGTCGGCGCTTCGCCCACCCCGGCGCAGTTGGCGGCGGTGCTCGATGTCGATCAGTACTTTTCTCTTGGTGTGGCCGCGGAGACCGGGGTCGATATCGACCGGGTGGCTGGGACGACGCCCACCGCGGCTCTGCGCCACGCGCTCAATCTCCAGCGCGACACAGGCGGGGTGCAGGCGGGGCTCGGGTTCATCGAGCGCAGCGCCGCCAAGGCCCCGGAATCCGAGGCGTACGACTGGGAACTAGCTCGGACCAAGTACCTCGACGCGACCGGGGACGATCGCGCGTTGAGCGCGTGGGAGGCGATGGTCAAAGCCCACCCCGACCGGGTCGATCTGATGTACGAGGCGGCGGAGTCCGAGGCGTTCTCGACCGACCTGACCAGGATCGACGCGATGATCAGCCGGATCCTGAAGATGACCGGGACGGTGGGGAAGCTCACACCCTCCCGGCTTCGGCTGGCTCGGGCGTCGGCGATGGTGCGGACCGTGCGGACGCGCCAGACGCGGCAGCAGGCGCTGGAGATCGTCCGGGCCGTGGTGGCCAATGAGCCGAGCAACATCATGGCCCGGAACATGCTCGGACGCCTGCTCTCGATGCGTCCGAGCCCGCCATTCACGCCCGATACGAGCTTCGAGCCCGATTATGCCGGCGCGATCACGCAGTACGCCGCCATCGCGCACCTGATTGATGGTCGCGGGGCGCAGGTCTACCTGCTCGAAGCCATCGACCTGGCCATCGAGAACGGCGACGCAGACACGGCCAAGCAGTATCTCCGCGAGTTCGAGACACGCTTCTCCACCGACTTCTCCACGCTCCCTGAGATCGCTCGCCGGTATGTCAATGTCGGCTCGCCGCGGGAGGCGGTCGACATCTACCGCCGGATCCACCGCAACTCAACCGATCAAACCCGCGTCGCCGATGCGGGTCTCGCGCTCGCCGACCTGTATCTCACCCAGGACAACAGGGGCCAGGGCGAGGCGCTGCTCACCGACCTCGGTCAGGCCGAGTCGCTCAGCGCCGGCCAGCTCGCACGGCTGGCTTCGCTCAACGCGCGATACGGCCACAAGCCCGAGGGCGACGCGCTCGCCGCCAGCGGCGAGCGGTACGGTCTGAGCCCCGCCGAGTCCAAGCTGGCCTTCGCCCTGTACGCCGACGCCTACATCTCGGAGGAGGCTTATCTGTCGGCCCTGCGCGAGATGATCGAGCTCGAACCCACCAACGCGCAGGGGTGGAAGCTGCTGGCCGGGCGCCTGGTCCAGCTCAAGCGGTACGATGAGGCGCAGGAGGTCGTGGAGCGGGCCAAGTCAAACTTCCCCGATGATTCGGAGTTCAAAGCCCTGACGGCCCTGGCGCAGGGCGATCCCAGCTCGGCCAGCGAGTTCCTCAGCGCCTCGGGGGTTGAGATGACCCCCCAGACCCAGGAGGCGGCCAGGCGGGTCGATGCATACAGCACGCTGCCCTCGACGGCGACGCTCGACGAGCGCGTCAAGATGCTTCGCTCGATGCTCGACGACTTTCCCGAGTTCGTGCCCCTCCAGCAGTTCGCTCTGGCGAATCTCAACGAGCTCCCGGTGGACCCGAAACTGGTCGCCCGGTACGCCGAGAACGCTTCTCGGATCATGCCCTCCAGCGCCACAGTGATGCGGATCGCCTGCGAGGCCTATCTCCGCGGGGACGACCCGCAGCCGCGGGAGGCGATCCGGCTCGCCAAGCTCTGGCGGGCCAACACGCGGGGGTCGGCCACCGAGCCCGACGCGGTCGCGGCCCGGGCCATGATCGAGCTGGAGAACTACACCGAATGCGTGCGCCTGCTTGAGCCGCATGTCCTCGGGGCGATCGAGCACCCCGAGCGTGATGTCAGCCAGCAGGTGCTGTACGCCTACTCCCACGCGAAGCTGATGCTGGGCGAGGATCCCAAGACGACCGCCGCCCGGCTCGAACCGCTCCTGGCGGACCATCCCGCGATCAGAAACCGGGTCTGGCTGAGCCTGGGCGTTTCTTCCGTGCCCAGCGCCGAGGGGGGCGCGGCGTGGATCCGCCAGCTCGAACCCTACGCCCAGGGCCAGGAACGGCTGGCGATCGCGGGCGCCTGGGTGGCGCTGGCCGAGCGTCACCGCGCATGGGGGCCCGGGTACGCCCGGGAGGCAATCGACATCATCGAGCCGACGCTCAGCGCGGACCAGCAGCCGAGCACCTCGCTGATGGTGACGCTCTCTCGCGCCTACGCGGCTCTGGCGAGAGGGCTCGATGACACGCAGGCCAGGGAACACGCGTTCGCTCGGGCGGTCTCGCTGCTCCAGCGTGCGGGCACGATCGAAGAGGGCAACCTGTTCTTGCTCATGCAGGCGGCCGCCATCTCCAACGAGTCCGGGAATGATCCGCAGACCGAGGCGATTTACAAGCAGCTTCTGGAGCAAGACCTTCCCAGCGGGGCCATGAAGGCCTCGATCCTGAACAACCTCGCCATGGTGATGGAGCGACAGCACGATGATCCCCAGCTCTTGGCCCTGGCGCATCAGCACGCGATCGAGGCCACGAAGATGGCGGATCTCTCCAGCTTCTGGGGAACGCGAGGGTGGGTGGAGCTTGCCATGGGTGATTTAGCCCAGGCGGAATCCTCCTTCCGGCATGCCCTTGGGCTTCAAGCCAACGACCCCGAGGGGTTGGTCGGGCTGGTGATCTCGCTTCATGCACAGGGACGAGACGACACGGATGAGGCCAAGCAGGCTTTGGAACGGGTTCTCGGTTTGCAGCGGGCCGGCGAGCTGGCCGAGGAGTACCGGTCCCGCCTGCTCTCCCAGGGTGCCGCGGCATGGGCCAGTTCGCTCGGGGAATGACCCTCGCCAGTGGAAACCGTCTTTGCTGAGTACCCCGCGTGCTTATGGGTCCACCCCGGTCCATCTGGCGATTGTCGCCCCCCCCCCCCCCCCCCTATTTGGGTTAGTATAATTTCTGCCCCTAGCGGGTTGAAATTATTTCGCTTTTCCGCGTACGCGTGCTAGTCTTAGAGGGCATAGAGGCGAGGTTTGTGCCACAGATCGTTCTCCCGGTTGTGCCGAGTGAACGATGCGCGAGAGGGTCTGCCGGTTCATAGCCCGGAGACCGCGAGAGATAAAGTTTGAAAACGAGGGATAACATGAAAACGAGAATCGCATTGGCAGCTTTGGCTGTCGCGTCGGGTTCGGCCTTGGCCAGCTTCGATGCCCAGTGGGACAGCTTGGCTGGAGTGAACGACTCCATCCATATCGACAACACTGGCACGGGCGGGTCGATCAACCAGAACTTCAACGCTGGTCAGTGGACCTGGCATTATGTCGGAGCCGGTGACCGTGGCGGCGGGCAGTTCAGCGGCGGCAGCTTCGCGACATTCTGTATTGAACTGCAGAACATCGGCAACGGGCCCCACACTTTCGATGTGAACGCGATCCACAATGCCCCGAATCCGTCCCCCGGGGTTGGCGGCCCGCAGTATGACTTGGCGGATGAAGCGGAAGTCAACGCCGTCGTGGCCGCGGCGATCGCGCTGGGTTGGATCAACGCTGACTTGTCGCACGGCACGGGCACCAACCAGCAACTGGCGGCGATCCAGGGCATGATCTGGCAGGTCGTGCTCGACGACGCCGTCGTCACCGCGGCCAACGCCGGCGTTGGCCTTCAGATGTCCGCCCTGCAGGCGCAGATCTCGCTGAATCCCAACGCCACCGTGCAGTATCTCGCCGCGATGACCAGCCTGGACTCGCAGGACCAGCTCTTCATCGTGCCCCTGCCCACCGCGGCCTTCGCGGGTCTGATGACCCTCGTCGGACTCGTCGGCGTCAAGCGCCTCCGCCGCGGATAACTTTGATTCAAGCAGTGAACCAAGACGGGAGCGAGCCGAGCTCGCTCCCGTTTTTTCATGCTTCGAGCCGTGGCTCGCACAAGCCCGTTCAACCCGCGGCGTTCGTTTCTGCGAGTTGCTCATGGGTGCGGAGGATCCGCTGCCAGTGGCCGGCCTTGATCGCGACCGTGGCGATCACGCCCAGCCCCAGGAAATGCAGAGGCGTGGGAAAGGCGTTGAACAGGATGTCCATCGAGAAGATGGAGACGCCCAGCAGGATCCCGATCGACGGGGCCCAGAGCGAGGAGGTGATCTCCCGTCCCTTGATGCGCAGCAGCAGAGCCAGGCACGGGATGGCGCACGCCCCGAGCAGACCCAAGAGCCCCACGAGCCCGTACTTGCCCAGCGTGATGGTGGTCCAGCCGTCGACGGCGTGCGTCTCCCCCTGGTCGTCCATGGGCCGGAAACGGTTCTGACCACCCCAGCCGAAGACGGGTTTCTCGAGGGCGTAGCTGGACACAACGAGCTCCTGGTTCAGGCGCGATTCGAGCGAGTCGGCGCGTTCCGCGTCGAAGGCGCGGATGATCGCGGTCAGCTGCTTGGGAGACCAGATGTTCGAGAGACGCACGCTCAGGTAGACCGATGGGACGAGGGTGAGGGCGATCAGGGCGACGCGCAGACCCGTCGCCCGCACGAAGAGCGCGGCGGCCGTGCTGCCCGAGAGCAGGATCAACGCGCCCAGCGAGCGGCAGAGGATCGTGGCGAGGATCACCAGGGACGCGGGGAGCGGCGTCCTGTAGCCGAAGATGCGGAACCGATTTCCAGTGGTGATCCAGAGCCATAACGCGACGGCGCTGCAGGTGGCCATCCAGAGCCCGACCTCCAGCCCGTGACGCATGAAGAGCATGGGGCGGTACCCGCCCAGACGCTTGGCCATGTGGAAGGGGATCGCCCGGTAGCCATAGATCTCCAGATTGAGATTCGGGCTCATCCGCGATTCCCAGATGATCATCGGCACGGCGATCAGCCCCCCGATCACGAACCAGGTCGCGACGACTCGAACATCATCGGGGGTTCTGATGTACACCCGTCCGAGCAGGTACAGAAGCCCGTACACCATGAACTGGAAGTAGACGGAGGAGACGCCCTCATAGGCCCCCAAGCCGTTGACCATCGAGGAGGGAAAGGGGGCCAGAACCCAGATCAGCAGCGGCAGGTCGATCAGGCTCGGGCGATAGCGCAGCAACCGCCCCGGGTCGGTGATCAGGATGCCCAGCAAGAGGGCGTACGAGACGGCGAACTCTTTGGTGTACGCGGGCAGCCCGGGGAGGTTCACGCCACGGGCGGGCGGCAGGAAGAGCCAGCCGAAGACGATGACGGCCATCACGCCGCGGAGCCCGCGCAAGGAAACCATGATCGCGACGCCCACGAGCATATATCCCAGAAGCACCGCGATGACGAAGTTGCTGGCCATGAACCCCGGCTGTGGAGGGCTGAGTTTCCGGATGCGTTCCCCGGTGGTATGGTCAGTATCGGCCCGATGATCGGACTTCCTCCGCCACGGCGTATCATCCTGCGGGATTTCTCAGGTCTTGGGTTTGTTCACCCGGTTCCTCGCCGTGCGGAGAACCGGCTGCCGGTCGCGGGCGTCTATGGTGAAACTGGGGTGTCCGCGCCTCGTTGGCTCGGCTGTAGCCGCCCGCGATTGCATGGTCCGGATCAACCGGCCCCGTGATTCGGGCCGATAGCAGACTCCGGAACCCAGGAGAACGGAGAGGAGCAGGCGGTGGGAGATATTCTGGTTCTGTCCGGAGCGCAAGACACCCCCGAGCGGGGACGCGCGATGCTTCTGGACCGGCCGGGAATGAAGGCGCGTTGGGTTCAGTGTTTCGACCTGCCCTGGGGCGGCGTGGTCGTGCAGGCATCGGCTGGCGGGCGTTTCGCCCCTCGCGCTTCGGGAGAGCGTCTCATTGTTCCCATCGGCCGGCCCACGCCCCGTGGGCGCGAGTTGGCCCGCGCCCCCGATGCGATGGCGGGATGGATCGAGGAGCATCTTGAGGGGCGGACACTCGGCCAGGGCGCGGAGCGCATCAGCGACGCGCTCTCGGGGATGTACGCGATCTTCGAGATCACGTCTGAAGGGGTCCGGGTGCTGACCGATCACATGGGCTTCCGCCCGGTGTACGCCGCTCGCGATGATTCGGGCGCGGTCATCGGGATCGGCACGCATCTCGAGTCCCTGGCCGCGTGCACGGGGCGGGCGCGCGACCTGGATCTCGTCTCGATGGGTGAGCTCTTCGCACACAACGACATCACCTTCCCGTACACGACACGCAACCGCATCCGAGAGCTCGACCCGTGCTCGATCATCGAATGGTCGCCCGGTCGCGCGGAACTTTCGTCACGGGTGCTCTGGGAGCCCCGCGAGCCGGCGGTCTTCCCCGGCCAGCGGGAGATGCGCGAGCGACTCCGCTCGGCCCTGCTCGAAGCGGGAGAGGACCTGACGCGGGGATGCGACAACGCGGCGGTCCTGCTCAGCGGCGGCATCGACTCAAGGGCCGTGCTCGCGGTGCTCCCCGAGCAGCGCGTCGGAGCCGTGCTGACCTATGTGACCAGGGAGAACCGGGAGAGCCGGGTGGCCGGTGAGGTCGCCCGGGCCGCGGGAACGACCCAGGTCCTGGTGCGGCGCGATGACGATTTTTTTCCGATGCTCGTGCAGCGGGGGCTGTCGCTGCTGGGCATGGAGCTGCGCGGCAACTGCCACGGGCTGTGCGTGGCTGACAACGGGCTGGCGGACCGGTTCGATGTCGTCATCGGCGGGCAGCTGAGCGACACCCTGCTCAAGGACCATTTCATGCCCTTCCCAAGGCGTCACGAGCTCCGACCGTTGACGCTGCGCGATCGGGCGCGCGAACTGATCAAGGGCCCCATCCCCGTGCACGCTCCCGGGCCCGAGCACACCACGGGCCGTGAGGCAATCGAGGCCCATCTCACCCCGGAGATCGCGGCGGGGGTGCGAGCGCGACGCGAGCGGCGGCTGGAGGAGGTCCGGCGTGTGCGTCCGACCACCGCCGACGAGTGGCGCCGGTTCTGGCCGTGCTCGCGTCAGGACGACTCGGCGCACACGCTGGGCAACACGCGATTGATGTGCTCCGACACGCTCTTCGCGCACCAGGCGATCGTGGAGGCCGCGGCCGTGTTTGATCCCGCGCTGCGGGTCGAGGGGGCGCTGACCAACTCGGTATTCAACGAGCTCTGCGGCCCGCTGGCCGAGGTCATGAACGCCAACACGGGCCTCCCCGCCAACGCCTCGCGCCGGCAGCGTCACCGCGCGTGGAAACTGGTCAGGTCTCGCGCCCAGCAGCAGGTGAAAACGGGGGACTGGAACGATGTGCAGACCAGCTGGGTTGACCCGGTGTCGATGCAGCGGCATGCACCGTTTTGGAAGGAATGCCGGGAGCGGCTAGGGAACTCCGAGGCGGCGGCGCTGCTCTCCAAGGTCATCGAGCGCGGCGGCGAAGCGATGATCGGCGCCTACCAGGACGACCTTCCCTCCAACACCAACCATATCGCGATGCAGATGGCGCTCTGGCTCGATATGGTTCTGTCCGAGCGAGCGAGCGTCGCCGCGGAGCCGCGATCATGAACCTGTCGCCGCGGCACATGCGGGCGCGTCTCAGGCGGCGCGGGCGGGCTCGGCGCGACGAGGCGCTTCGGCGGCGGGGCTGGTACGACCCCGGCGCCCGCTCCGAGATGGACGCGGTATTCATCGGCGGATGCGGCCGGTCGGGCACCACGCTGTTCAAGCAGCTTCTCAACAGGCATCCCCGCTGCGCCTGCGGCCCCGAGACCTCGCTCTACGGGATGCCCTTCAGCATCGACAACATCGCGGTTCCCTGGGATATCAGCCGCGAGCATCTGGCGCGGATGCAGGCATCGTCAATGAATCTGATCGGGTTCGCCGATCGTTTCGCGGCCGATTTTCTCGGGAGCGAGGGCAAGGAGCGCTGGGTCGAGAAGACGCCAAACAATGTGCGGGCCATCGACAAGCTCCTGACATGGTACCCGAACGGGAGGTTCATCCATGTTGTTCGTGACGGGCGCGATGTGATGTGCTCGCTGCGCCATCACCCGCGCGAGCGGTTGATCGGGAACAGGATCGTGGCGGTGAAGACCAACAACCCGCCCGAGCGCAGCGCCACGCGCTGGCTCGAGGACACCATCAGGGGTCTGGCGTTCAGGGACCATCCGAGATGTCTCGAGGTGCGGTACGAAGCGCTGGTCACCGAGCCGGAGACTCAGCTCAGGCGGGTGTGCGATTTCATCGGGGAGTCGTACGACCCGGCCATGCTCGACCCCGGCGCCGACGACGCCCAGCGCAGCGGGCAGAATCTGAACAACGCCCGCGCCGCCGAGCCGATCTCCCCGCGAAGCGTGGGACGCTGGGTGCACGACCTACGCGATGACGAGCGACGCGTCCTGGTCGGCATCGCCGGCGAGCTGCTGATCACACTGGGATACGCACGGGATCACGGCTGGGTCGCGACACACGGGGGTGATGCATGACCGAGAAGCGCGTGCTCAGGCTCAACTGGATCGAGGGACGCTCCAACCTGTCGGGCGGGGTGAAGTCCAACCGTCTGATCGCGGAGGCGATGCAGCGGCGCGGTCATATCGTAACCACCTCATTTCTGACTCCCCAGTGGGCTTGGCCCCCACCGTGGAAGACGCGGCGGTTCATTCGCAGGCTTCGACGCGGGGTCGGGGTGAAGCACTTCCCTCATCACCTGCAGGATGGCGAAATTGCACTCAACCAGATGCCTACACGCCGGCTCGACCCCGATCTTATTCCGGACGCCGATGTGACCTTCGCCAGCTGGTGGGAGGTGTGGGCGCAGGTCCATGCCTGGCCCAGCGGCAAGGGGCTCAAGGTGCATTATGTGCGGCACTACGAGACGCACGGGGGTAATGTTGATGCCGTCAATGCGGCGTACCACCTGCCCGCGCCCAGAGTGGTGATTTCTTCCTGGCTGGGCAAAGTACTCAAGGAGATGGGTCAGGACGAGGTGGTGCGTATTCCCAACGGCGTCGATTGGAGGCAGTTCGATTCAAAGCCGCGAGAACGGGCAGCCATTCCCACAGTCGGCATGCTCATGGGCATCTCGACTTTCAAGGACACACCCACGGGGATCAGGGCGATCCGGCATCTCAAAGCGAGATATCCTGACCTGCGTGTGATCGCATTCGGGCCCCGAGCACTTCTCTCCGAATGGAACACGCCCGAGTATATCGAGTTTCATCAATCGCCCGCACAGGACCTGATTCCACAGCTCTATCAGCAGACAGACTGCTGGATCATTCCCTCCTCGGCCGAGGGCTTCGGGATGCCGGGCATCGAGGCGATGGCCTCGCACTGCCCGATCGTCTCCACCCGCTGCGGGGGGCCGGAGGACTTTGTCCGCGAGGGTGAGAACGGCTACCTGGTCGATGTGGGCGACGACGAGGCGATGGCCGACCGGGTCGCGAGGGTGCTCGATCTCGACGACGATTCGTGGAAGCGGATGAGCGCCGCCAGCTACCGCATCGCCGGGGAGTTCGATTGGGACCGCTCGGCGGAGAAGCTCGAGGCGACGCTCTACCGCTGGCTGGACCATCCGCAGGAGGGCTGGAGCCGATGAGTCGCGGGGCGAGTCTCAAGCCCGGGCCGGATTTCGTGATCATCGGGGCGATGAAGTGCGCCACGAGCACCATCCACGACCAGTTGGCGCGCCAGGCGGGGATCTCGATGAGCGAGCCCAAGGAGCCCAACTTCTTTTCGGACGAGGCGAACCGGGCCAAGGGGCTCGCCTGGTACGAGGGGCTCTTCGCATCGATGCCCCAGGGGGACCTCAGGGGCGAGTCATCCACGCACTACACCAAGCTGCCGACCTATCCCGGGTGCGCCGGTCGCCTCCACGAGCATCTGCCGGATGCAAAGCTGGTCTATGTCATGCGCGACCCGATCGACCGGATCGTATCGCAGTACATCCACGAGTGGTCGCGGCGGGTGATCGAGGGCGGCTGCCCCATCGATGAGGCGATCGAGCGGCACCCGATCCTGGTCGAGTACTCGCGGTACGCGACGCAACTGACGCCCTATATCGAGCTCTTCGGCCGGGGAGCCATCCTGCCCGTGTTCTTCGAGCGGGTGATGCACGACCCCCAGCCCGAGCTGGAGCGCATCGCTTCGCACATCGGGTACGATCAACCCGTGCGATGGTTTGAGGACGACGCGAAGAACGCCTCGGCGCAGCGGCAGCGCCGTCACCCGGCACTGGACGCGGTGCTGGGGATACGCGCCCTGCAGGCGGCGCGCCGGACGCTGTTGCCCGAGTCCCTGCGCGCCAAGATCCGATCGCGGTGGACCATGAGCCAGCGGCCGCAACTCTCGCCGGGCTCGATCGCCGATCTGCACGCCCGGCTCGATCCCGAGATGCAAGAGCTGGGGCGGTGGCTGGGCATCGAACTCACCTGCGCGACCTTCAAGCGGGCGGTGACCCGGGGCGAAGCGCCCACATGGGCCCAGTGGGCGGAGCGAGCCCATGCCTGAACGCCTCGACGATGTGGGCGTGGTCGCCATCGGGCGCAACGAGGGCGAGCGGCTCAAACGCTGCCTGCGCTCGGCGCTGGCGTGCACCGGGCGCGTGGTGTATGTCGATTCGGGCTCGACCGACGCCTCGGCTGCGTTCGCCGAGTCGGTCGGGGCGCGGGTGGTCCAGCTCGATACTTCCGTCCCGTTCACGGCCGCGAGGGCCCGAAACGAGGGGGTGGCGCGGCTGCTCGACGAATGGCCCTCGCTGGCCTTTGTCCAAGTCCTTGACGGCGACTGCGAGCTGCAGCCGGGTTGGATCCGCACGGCCCACGCGTTCATGGCTCAGCATCCCGCGGCCGCGGTCGTGTGTGGCCGGCGCCGGGAGCGGTCACCCGGGGCGTCGGTCTACAACCGCCTCTGCGATCTCGAATGGGACACCCCGGTCGGGCAGGCCCGATCCTGCGGCGGGGACGCGATG
The DNA here is from genome assembly GCA_964387925.1 of uncultured Phycisphaeraceae bacterium. GTDB lineage: Bacteria > Planctomycetota > Phycisphaerae > Phycisphaerales > UBA1924 > UBA1924. Next base: position 229,841 of record CAYLXF010000004.1, on the reverse strand, counting down.
TTCCGCCTGAGCGTCTTCAAGGACGTGGGGGGGTATCACCCGGGCGTCATCGCCGGCGAGGAGCCCGAGCTGTGCGTGCGGGTCCGCGCCTCGGGGCACGAGGTGCACCGCCTCGATCACGAGATGACGCTGCACGACGCGTCGATGACCCGCTTGGGCCAGTTCTGGAAGCGAGCCAAGCGCGCGGGGCACGCCTACGCCCAGGGGGCGGACATGCACGGCGCCCCCCCCGAACGCCACGGCGTCAGGCAGACCCGTTCCGCGCTGGTGTGGGGGCTGGCGCTGCCGCTGCTGGCGCTGGGGGGGGCGTACTGGACCCGGGGCGGGTCGGTAGCGCTCTTCCTGCTGCTCGCGTGCGTGCAGGCCTGGCGGATCCGGCGGGGCGAGCTTGGGCGGGGACGATCCAGGCGTGAGGCGACGCTGCTGGGGGTGTTCATCATGATCGCCAAGCCCGCCCAGGCGAGCGGGGTGCTGTTGTACTGGTTCAGGAAGCTCACGGGGCGCCGGGCCACGCTGATCGAGTACAAGAACGCGGGACCTCCACAGGCGGCGGGGGATGCGGGTGCCTGAGTCCAAGCGGCCCATCCTGTACATATCGGGCACGCTGCCCGTACGGTCGGAGACCTTCGTCTACCGCGAGATCCTGGCGCTGCGGTCGCTGGGAATTGATATCCGCACCGCGTCGGTGCACGCGCCGGTGAAGGGGCTGGACCATGGCGGGACGCTCCACGAGATGGCGAGCACGACCACCGAGATCTACTCGCGGGGCATGGGCTCGATCATCGCCGACTCGTTCGCCGAGCTTTTCACGCACCCGATCAGGACGATCGGGACCATGACGCGCTGCAAGCTCGACGCGTTCTTCTCTTCGGAGGTCCGGCCGACGCGCAAGCCCAAGGTCGTCTGGCAGGGCATGGCGGGGCTCGCGCTGGCGCGGCGTGTGCGTCCCGAGGGGATCGCCCATATCCACGCCCACATGGCCCATGTTCCGACGACCATCGCGATGTACGCGGCCAGGCAGCTCGGGATCACATTCAGCTTCACCGGGCACGCCAACGACCTTTTCCCCAACCGCACGTTGCTGCGTAAGAAGCTGCGGCGGGCGTTGTTCGTTAACTGCATCAGCGGCTGGCACCGGGGGTTCTACAAGTCCATCGTCGATCGGCCCGACGCCGACTACCCGATCGTGCGGTGCGGGGTCGATACGCGCCAGTACCAAGCGACCGCCGCCCCCGGCGGCGAAACGCTGCGGGTCCTGAGCGTGGGACGCCTGGTCGAGAAGAAGGGCATGGATGTGCTGATCGGGGCCGCGGGAGAGATCGCCCGCTCGCGCGCGGCGAGGATCAGGGTGACCATCGCCGGCGGCGGACCCGAGGAGGACCATCTTCGCCGCCTGGTCGCCGCCCTGCCCCCCCTGGCCGAGGTCGAACTGCTGGGCGAGACCGACAACGAAACGATCATGGAACTGATGGGAGGCGTCGATGTCTTCGCCCTGCCCTGCCGGGTGACCGGCTCGGGGGATCGGGACGGGATCCCGGTGGTGCTGATGGAGGCGATGGCGCGGGGACGCTGCGTGATCTCGGGCGATCTGGAGACGATCAGGGAGCTGATCGAGAATAAGATCAGCGGCCTCATGATCCCACCGGGCGATCAAGCCGCCCTGATCGAGGCGATCGTCTCGCTGGCTCGGGACCGGGATCGTGTCGATGAACTCGGGGCCGCGGCGCGGCGTCGCATCGAGGAGGAGTTCGACCTGCTGCTCAACGCGGGCCGAATCGCGGCCACGCTGCGAGACCGGGGGTTGGCATGAACGATATGAACCTGACGAGCCCGATCGCGTCCCCCGCCCCGCCGCCCGGCCGGCGCTACCTGCTCATCACCCCCTGCCGCGACGAGCAGGACTACCTGCCCGTCACGATCCAGACGGTCGCCAGCCAGACCATCCTCCCGGCGTGCTGGGTGATCGTGGACGACGGATCGACCGACCGCACCCCGCAGATCCTGCGGGAGGCCGCGGCGAAATACCCGTTTATCAAGCTGGTCCAGCGAAAGGACCGCGGCGAGCGGGCCGTTGGCCCGGGGGTAATCCAGGCGTTCAATGACGGGCTCGAGGCCGTGGACCTCGACGAGTTCGATTATCTGTGCAAGCTCGACGGGGATCTGGAACTTCCACCGCGGTATTTTGAGAGACTCATGGAGGAAATGGAGCGGGACCCTTCGCTGGGCGCAGTATCCGGAAAGATGTTCCTGCGTCACGACGACGGCTCGATGGAGCACGAGCGACGCGGGGACGACCATGCCGCCGGACCGTCCAAGTTTTATCGGCGCGCGTGCTTTGAGCGAATTGGCGGTTTCGTGCCCATGGTCGGTTGGGATGGGATCGACGGCCACATGTGCCGCCTTAATGGCTGGGCTGCTCGATCAATCTTGGACGACGAGATCAAGGTTGTGCATCTGCGCCAGATGGGTTCCAGCCACAAGGGGATCATGCACGGTCGCATGCGGGGCGGCGAGGGCAAATGGCGACTCGGTTCGTCACCCTGGTATCTGCTCGCGACCGCGGTGTACCGGGCGTTCGACCCGCCGTATTTCATCGGCGCGTGCGGCATGGTGTTTGGCTACTTCCGCGCCAAGTTCGGTGGCATCGAACGCTACGAGGATCCCCGTTATCTAAGGCACCTTCGCCGTTATGAGTGGCGGACACTGCTCATGGGCAAGAACCGCACGACCAACTGGTACCACGCTCAGATTCGTGCCAGGCGTGCAGCGGAGGAGGCCGCATGAATCCAGAGCGGAAACCCCGCGTGCTCGCGGTCGCCTCGGGTGGTGGGCACTGGGTCCAGCTACGCCGGCTCACGCCCGCGTTCGCGGGGTGCGATGTCACTTATGTCACCGTCGAGAAGAGTTACCGGAGCGAAGTGGGTGAGGACCCGGTGAAGATCGTGCTCGACGCGACGCGATGGAACAAGATCAAGCTCGGCATCATGATGCTTCAGATCGGCTGGATCGTGTTCACCGTTCGACCCGATGTCGTCGTCTCGACAGGCGCCGCGCCGGGATATTTCGCCCTGCGCATAGCCGGACTGCTGGGCAAGCGAACGGTATGGCTTGATTCGATCGCCAATGTCGAAGAGGTCTCGTTGTCAGGGCGCAAAATCGGCCCGCACGCTTCGCTGTGGCTTACACAATGGGAGCATCTCGCCACGCCCGACGGGGCGAAGTTCAAGGGATCGGTGCTGTGATCTTCGTGACGGTGGGACATCAGATGCCCTTCGATCGCATGGTCAAGGCGGTTGATGAATGGGCGGCGCAGGCGAACCGCAAGGATATCTTTGCGCAGATCGGTGAGTCCCGGTATACTCCCAGCTTCATCGGTTGGGTCCAGGCCATGCCACCGGGGGAGTTTCGAGAGCGAGTCGCCTCCGCCGATGCGATCGTCTCCCATGCGGGCATGGGAACGATTCTCTCCGCCCTGCAGGAAGGGGTGCCCATCCTGGTCATGCCGCGCCGGGCGGCGCTCATGGAGACGCGCAACGACCACCAGGTGGCCACGGCCCAACGCTTCAAGGAGATGGGGCGGGTGGCGGTGGCCATGGACGAGCACGAGCTGCCCGGGATGCTCGACCGGGTGACGACCCTGACGCCTGGGGGGATGATCCCGAGCACGGCTTCGCCCGAACTGATCCGGGCGCTGGCGTCGTTCATCCATCGGACCGATGATTAAGCCGCCGCCCGAGCGGAAGAGGCGATACGATATCGGACGGGCCGCACCACGATGGCGCCGCCGAGAGGGAACCGAGAGATGCCGCAGACCATGACCAGCCACGCCAACGAGCTCAGCGAGAAGATCCGCACCAAAACCGCCGTGATCGGGGTCGTGGGGCTGGGGTATGTGGGCCTTCCCCTGGCCGACGCGCTCCACACCGGGGGGCTGCGGGTCCTGGGCTTTGATGTCGATCCCACCAAGATCTCCAATCTCGAAACGGGCGTCAACTACCTCAAGCACCTGGGCGCCGACATGACCGAGCGTCTGAGCGAGTCCGACCGCTTCGACGCCACGGCCGACTTCGCCCGCCTCGACGAGCCCGATGTGATCCTCGTGTGCGTGCCCACCCCGGTCGGCACGCACCTTGAGCCGGATCTGTCCTATGTGATCAAGACCGCCGAGGCGATCGGGGCGCGCCTGCGTCCGGGCCAGCTGGTCGTGCTCGAATCGACGACCTATCCCGGGACGACCAGCGGCGAGTTCGTCCCCGCCATGCTCGCCCAGGCCAAGGCCCACAACCGCGGCGGCTTCACGCTGGGAGAGAATATCTTCGTCGCCTTCTCGCCCGAGCGTGAGGACCCGGGGCGCAAGAGCCACACGACGACGACCATCCCCAAGCTCGTGGGCGGAACGGACGAGGTCTCGACGCGTCTGGCCTGCGACGCCTACCGGCACGGGGTCAAGGAGGTCATTCCGGTCAGTTCGGCCGAGGTCGCCGAGGCGGCCAAGATCCTCGAGAATGTGTTCCGGGCCGTCAACATCGCGCTGGTCAACGAGCTCAAGACCGTGTTCGATGTGATGGGCATCGATGTCTGGGAGGTGATCGCCGCGGCCTCGACCAAGCCCTTCGGGTTCATGCCCTTCTATCCCGGCCCGGGCCTGGGGGGGCACTGCATCCCCATCGACCCGTTCTACCTGACCTGGAAGGCCCGTGAGCACGGGTGCGTAACCCGCTTTATCGAGCTGGCGGGCGAGATCAACCGGCGCATGCCCGAGTATGTGGTCGAGAAGACCGCCGAGGCGCTCAACGAAGACCAGAAGTCGGTCAAGGGCAGCCGCATCATCGTGGTGGGTCTGGCCTACAAGCCCAATGTCGACGATACCCGCGAGACCCCGGCCGCAGAGATCATCGAACTCCTGGCCGAGCGCGGGGCCCATGTCTCGTACCACGACCCGCATGTGCCCAGCTTCCCGAGCATGCGCAACTACAAGTTCGACATGAACTCGGTGTCGCTCGATGCGAGCACCCTCTCCTCGTGCGACTGCGTGGTGATCGTCACCGACCACGAGATCACCGACTGGGACGCGATCGCCCAGCACGCGCCGCTGGTGGTCGACACGCGCAACGCGATGAGATCCATCACCTCTCCCCGCGCGAGAATCGTCAAGGCGTGAGCAAGGACCGGAGCGGACATGGCCCAGCGCCAGGCATCCGAAGGCCGCAGTATCCACGAGGTGTTCGCGGATGCCGTGGAGCAATACCGCGGCTGTGACGCCGTGGTTTGCGGGCCGCAGCGCTGGAGCTACGGCCAGCTCAACCAGCACGCCAACCGGATCGCCCACGCCCTGATCGCCCGGGGCGTCATCAGGGGCGAGCCCGTGGCGGTGGCCCTGCCACGCAGCGCCGGGCTCATCGCGGCCCTGCTGGGCGTGCTCAAGGCGGGCGGGGCGTATGTGCCGATCCCGGACAACCAGCCCATCGCACGCCTGCGGAAGATCCTCGCCGACGCCCGCCCACGCGTGCTGATCGGGGATCCCGGGCATCTTTCCGAGCTGCATCAGGATGCTTCGAGCGTGCTGACGATCGACGCCTGCGCCGATCAGCCCGACACCGACCCGCGGGTTCCCTGCGGCCCGAGCGACCTGGCGTACATCATGTACACCTCGGGCTCCACCGGGGCGCCCAAGGGGGTCATGATCGAGCACGGCGGCGTGCTGCGTCTGGTCCATGACCAGTGGTTCATGCCCACCGGGCCCGATGTCCACTACCTGTGCGTCTCGTCGTTCGGGTTCGACGCCTCCACGATCGAGATCTACGCGGCCCTGCTGCACGGGGCCAGGCTCGTGGTCACGCAGCAACGCGTGCCCGAACCGATCGAGGTCGCGCGACTCATCAGTGAGGAGCGGGTCCGGGCGGTGTGGATCGCCTTCGGGTTCTTCGGGGCGCTCTTCGAGTCGCAGCCGAGCATGTTCGAGGGCGTGCGGGTGGTGATGACCGGCGGCGAGCCCGTCACGCCCGAGCTGATCCGGCGCGCCCAGCGCGCCCTGCCCGGCGTGCGCTTCGTCAACAGCTACGGGCCCACCGAGTGCACCGCCCTCTCCACCGCGTACCAGATCCCCGATCATTTCGAGTCCGATCTCCCCACGGTCCCCATCGGGCGAGCGCTGCGGGCGATGCGGGTCTACCTGCTCGACCAGCGGGGTGACCGTATTGAGGGCGAGGGCGAGGGGGAACTCTACATCGGCGGTGAGGGCATCGCACGCGGGTATCTCAACAACCCCCGGCTCACGGCCCAGCGCTTCGTGCCCGATCCCGATGCGCCCGGGGAGAGGGTCTATCGCACGGGGGACCTGGTGCGCCGGCTCCCCGACGGGGAGCTGCTGTTTCTCGGCCGTCTGGACAGCCAGGTCAAGCTGCGGGGCAACCGCCTGGAGCTGGGCGAGGTCGAGGCGATCGGCGCGACCTTCCCCGGCGTTCGCGCCTGCGCCGCGGCGGTGTACGACCACGGCGGGGGCCAGCGCCTGGGGCTCGTGGTGGTTTCCGAATCGGGCCTGGTCGATCCCGGTGCGGTCATCGAGCATCTGTCCCGGCGACTGCCGGAATACATGGTGCCCCAATGCGTGGTGAACTACCCCCAGCTCCCGCTCAACCCAAACGGGAAGACCGACCGCGACCGGGTCGCGTCGATCTGCCTCCAAGCGTCGCAGGAACAGAAGCCCGCCGCATCCGCGGGCAAGCCGCTGGAGACCGCCACGGAGAGGGCGTTGGCGGAGATCATTTCGGGTCTGCTCGATACGCCTGTCCGCTCTTCGGACGATTCATTCCTGAGACTGGGGGGGCACAGCCTGCGCGCGGTGGTGCTGTGCTCAAGGGTCCGCGACCGCTTCGGCGCGCAGCTGCCGATCTCCATGCTCTACCGGCTCGGGACAGTCGGTCGCATCGCGGCCTACATCGACGAGCACGCGGGCGACGCGGGCGGGGCATGGACGATCAGTCCGCTCGGTCCCGGTGAGCGGGCCCCGCTCTCATTCAACCAGCAGCGACTCTGGATGCTCAGCCAGATCGCTCCCGGCGACACGAGCTACAACATCACCATCCTGCTCGAACACGATGAACCGCTCGACCGCGCCCGCTTCGATCGCGCCTGGGCGTTGATTTGCGATCGCCACGAGACGCTCCGCTCGTGCGTCGTGACCGAGGACGAGGTCGCCTACCAGCGCGTGGGCTCGGCGTGCGAGCCGATGGTGCACTGGATCGACTGCGCCGCGATGACCAGCGAGGCGCTGGACGGGCTCGTCAGGAGCGAGTCGCGGCTGGTCTTCGACCTGGAGCGGGGGCCGCTGGTGCGGTGTGTTGCGTGCGATCTGGGCGATCGGGCGGTGGTGGTGGTCACGATGCACCACATCATCTCCGACGCGTGGTCGTGCGAGATCCTGCAGCGGGAGCTGCGTGAGGCGTACAACGCACTGAGCCGGGGTCTCGTCCCCGACCTGCCGGCGCTGCCGATCCGCTACGCCGACTACGCCCGGTGGGAGCGCCGCCTCACCGAGAACGAGTCGTACCAGCGCCACCTGGCGTATTGGCGCCGCACGCTCGACGGCGCCCCGGTGCTCGAGCTCCCGGCCGATCATGCCCGCTCGGCCAGCCCCCATCCGCGGGGATCTCGCCTGTCGAGGCGGCTCGATCCCCAGGACATGGAGCGCATCCGCGCCGCCGCGGCCTCGCTGGGGATCACCCCCTTCGCCTACCTGCTGGGCGTGTTCAAGGTCTGGCTCCATCGCCTGACGCTCCAGGAGGATCTGGTGGTGGGATCGCCCGTCGCCAACCGCGAGCACACGCAGACCGAGGGCCTCATCGGATTCTTCATGGAGACCATGGCGCTGCGGACACGCGTGGAATGCGGCGATACCCTGGGAGAGGTGCTCACGCGCGTGGCGCGAGGCGCCCTGGAGGGCTTCGACCACCGGGATGTTCCTTTCCAGCACATCGTCGAATCCCTCCCGGGCCAGTCGCGTCAGGGAAGCAACCCTCTCTTTGAGGTGTTCTTCAACCACATCGCCATACGCCTGGACGACGACGGTCGCGATGGTCGGTTGCGTTTCAGTCCCCGCGAGGTGGACAACGCGACGGCCAAGTTCGACCTGACCTGCTATATTTTCGATCAGCCCGATTCGCTGGAGATCGTCTTCAACTATCGCAGCTGCCTGTTCGAGGAGGCGACGATCGAGCGGTTCCTGGGCCAGTACACCCGCCTGCTGTCGGAATCGCCCAACGGCCTGGACGCGCTAGTATCGCGGCTTCCCGTGCTCGACGAACGCGAGCCGATCCTCAGTCCCGCGTCCATCCCCGACCAGCGCCGGGCCGCCGACATGCCGCATGATGGCCTGGTCCACTCGTATGTGGAGCGGATGGCCCGGCGCCACCCCCAGCGCTCCGCTCTGCGCTCGCCGGACGCCACGCTGAACTACAAGGAACTCTGGGACCGCTCGTCGATCGTCGCGTCCCGCCTGATCGGGCTGGGGGTGAACCCCGGCCAGCGGGTGGTGCTCGGCGCGAGCGATCCCTCGGCCCTGTGCCCCGCGGTGCTCGGCGCCCTGCGCGTTGGGGCGGTGTTTGTTCCCATTGATCCGCACTGGCCCGACCACAGGATCGAGCAGGTCGCCCGTCTCTCCGACCCCGGCGCGGTGCTGCTGGACATGGAACTGGTTCGGAGGCTCCCGGCCTTGGTCGGGTCTCCGATCGAGGCCGATGCCCCGCCCCCAGACAGCGACGCCCGGATCCCAGCCGCGCCGGTTGAGAGCGGGGCGCTCGCCTACATGATGTTCACCTCCGGCTCCACCGGCGCGCCCAAGGGCGTGGTGCAGACGCACGCCAGCGTGGTGGGGCATATGCACGCTTTCGCCGCCAGCATCGACCTCGCCCCCGAGGATCGGCTGCTGCAGGTATCGTCTCCGGCTTTCGACGGCGCCATCATGGACATGTTCGCGTCCTGGTTCACGGGGGCGTGCCTGTGCGTGTGCGACATCCAGCGGACCGATCCTCAGGACCTTGCCGCGTTCATCAATGACCACATGATCAGTGTCTATCACAGCGCCCCCTCGGTGTTCCGCTGGCTTACGCGTGGGATCGGCGAGGATATCCGCTTTCCCGGCGTCCGCGCTCTCGTGCTGGGGGGCGAGCCCGTCACGCGTGATGACGCCGATGAACTGCTGGGCCATTTCCCAAGCTGCGCCCGTTTTATCAATGGCATGGGCATGACCGAGTCTTCCCTTACACTCCAGCTGCGCATCGCGCCCTACGAACTCGCCCGCTACACGCGCCGGATCCCCATCGGCTTCCCCGTCGAAGGGGTGTCGGTGAGACTGCTCGACCGCTCGGGCGCGCCGACCACGCTCAGCGGCGAGATCGAGATCGAGTCCTCGCGCATCGCATCGGGGTACTGGGACCCGGAGCATCAGTGTGTGATCCCGATCGGGCAGCCGGTCGGCGACGGCGCCCGACGACGATTCCGCACGGGGGACCTGGGCATGATGCTCGCCGACGGGTCGATCGTGCACACGGGGCGTCGCGACCACCAGGTGCAGATCAACGGCTGCCGGGTCGAGACCGAGGAGGTCGCCTCCGCGGTCCGCGCGCTGCCGGGGGTGAGCGACGGCGCGGTGCTCGCCGTGCGCAACGAGGGCGGCGAGCACGCACTGGTTGCCTATGTGGTGCTCAAGAGCAAGGTCACGCATTCCCCCGACGCGCTGCGATCGGCCCTTGGCGAGCGGTTGCCGGGGCACATGGTGCCCGCGCAGTGGGTGCGGGTGGAATGCATCCCCCGGGTGGGCGGGGGCAAGATCGACCGTGACGCGCTGGGTCGGCAGAAGGCATTGCCCTTGGGCTCGCTCGGGTGTGACCAGCCCCTGGCGAGCGCCGACAGCGAGCGATTGCGGGCGGTGCTCGGGGCCTTCGCAAGCGTGCTTGAGTCGCCGGGGATGGCCGCCCACGACAGCTTCTTCGATCTGGGCGGGAACTCGTTCAAGGCGATCCGGGTCTTCGCCATCCTGCGTCGTGAGCTGGGCACGGATCTTCCGATCTCGACGATCTATCGCGCCTCGACCCCCGCGCTGCTCGCTCGCGAGATCGAGCTCTTCGAGGCCAGGCAAGACGCCGGCGTGACCTTCATCCCGCTGCACGGTTTCCCCGCTTCGAAGCCGGTCTACCTGCTGCCCGGCATCGGGGGGCACCCGCTGGGTTTCGGCCCCCTTGTCGAGCGGATGGATCCGGGCCGGGCGTATGTGGGCGTGCAGTACCCCGACCGCGAGCGGCTCGATGCCACCGGGCGGAGCATCTCCCGGCTCGCCGTCTGGCTGATGGGTCAGATGGATACCCAAGGCGATCGAGCTCCGGACATGATCGGCTACAGCTTCGGCGGGGCGCTGGGGCTGGAGATGGCGTTCCGGATGCAGGAGGCGGGGCTCGCGCCGGGACGGCTGGTGCTGCTCGACGCGCACCTGCCCTGGGGTCTGCCCAAGAAGGGGCCGCTCGCCAGCGCGCTCAACCACCTGAGGCGCGTCGCCGGGGGGCGTGAAGGGCGCGTTTCCTACATCAGCTCACGAATCCGGCGCGAACCCGGCGATGCGCGGACGCTGCTGGACAACGACCCCGACGAGCTGCGCGACTACCGCGAGATCGCCCGCATCAACCGCCAGATGATCATCGACCACATCCCCTCCGGGCGATACCGCGCCCGGGTCGGGCTCGTGCAGGCGATCCAACCCGACTGGCTGCGCTTCCATCACGACGACGGGTACAACGGGTTCTCCCGCGCCATCGACCCCTCGCTCATCGATCGGCGCTCCATCGACGCGGCCCATATGCGCCTCTTCAAGCCCGGGGTCGTCGAGGAACTCAGCGAGATCGTCAATGGGTGGTTCCGCCAGCCCCAGTGACCCGGGCCGCCTCGCGCATAGGATCTAACTCCACCGCCGCAGGAGCCCCGCCTTGGATCAGCCGATCGATCTGCGTTCCGACACCGTCACCCGCCCCACCCCGGCGATGCGAGAGGCCATGGCCCGGGCGAGCGTCGGCGACGATGTGATGCGCGCTGACCCAAGCGTCATCGAGCTCGAAACGCGCGTCGCCGAACTCTTCGCCAAGCCCGCGGCCCTCTTCACCCCCTCGGGGACCATGGCCAACCTGCTGGCGATCTTGTCGCAGACGCGACCGGGCGACGAGATCCTGACGCACTGCGAGAGCCACATCTATTATTACGAGGGAGGCGGGTATGCCGCGGTTGCCGGGTGCGGGGTGCGATTCGTCGACGACAGCGACGCGCCCAAGCCCGGGGTACTGACGCCGACCGCCCTTGAAGAGGCCCTGCGACCACCGGATGTCCACTTCCCGGCGCCGGCCCTGCTCACGCTTGAGAACACGCACAACCGCGGCGGCGGGGTGGTATGGCCTATCGACGCAATCGGCGCCATCGCCAGCCTCGCCCACGACCGCGGCCTGCGCGTGCATACCGATGGCGCCCGCATCTGGAACGCGGCGATCGCCTCGGGACAGTCCTTGAGCGAACTGGCGAAGCATTCCGACACACTCTCGGCCTGCCTGAGCAAGGGGCTGGGCTGCCCCGTGGGCTCGGTGCTGGTCGGGGATGGACGGACGATCGAGATCGCCCGGCGCAAGCGCAAGATGCTCGGCGGGGGGATGCGCCAGGCGGGGGTGCTCGCCGCCGCGGGGCTGTACGCGTTGGATCACCACCTGGATCGGCTCGCGGAAGACCATCAGCGCGCCCAGATGCTGGCGGTGGAGCTGGCTCAGCTGCCCATGTTCGACTTCGAGCCGGGGCGCGTGGAGACCAACCTGGTCTACGCCACGCTCACCAGCGAGGCCCTCCGCGAGAAGGGCGACGCCTTCCTCTGGCAGGACCTGCTCAAGGCGGTGGGGGTGTTGTGCTACGCCGAGAGCCCCACGACGCTTCGCTTCGTGACACACCTGGATCTCACCGACGAGATGGTGGCCCTGGCGCCCCGGCGCATCGCCGCGATGGCCTGATCAATTGCTCTTCTTGAGCGCTTGGGCGACGATACTCATGTCATGCACGAACGCCTCGCGGGCCTCTTCCCGTTGCGCGCTGGTGGGAGCGCGCAGGATCGACGAGGGGTGAACTGTGCCCATGCATCGCGGCGCCCACGCCGACTCGAAGAGCTTGCCGCGTTCTTTGGTGACCCGGAAATCGGCCCCGAAGAGGCTCTTGGCCGCCGAGGCCCCCAGCGCGATGAGCAGCTCCGGCTGGATCACGCCGATCTCGGCTTCCAGCCACGGCCGGCAGGCGCTCAGCTCGTTGCGACCCGGGTTGCGGTGCTGGCGCCGTTTGCCCACGGGAACCCACTTGAAATGCTTGACGGCATTGGTGACATATACCTCGTCGCGGTCGATCCCGGCCGCCTCCAGGGCCCGGTCCAGCTCGCCCCCAGCCGGGCCCACGAAGGGCCGGCCCTGCCGGTCCTCTTGATCGCCCGGCTGCTCGCCCACCATCATGATGCGAGATCGCTTGAGCCCCTCGCCGAACACCGCCTGCGTCGCGTTCTTGTACAGATCGCATCCCCGGCACCTCTGCACGGCCTCGCGCATGGAAGCCAGCGAGATGCGCGTGGGAAGATAATCCTGTGCCGAGCGGTGGTCCGAGCCCATGGGCGTACTCCCCGCCCCCCGGGTGAAATACGAGGGGACACGGGTTTGCGTTCATGGTTGGAATGCGGGAAAAAAAGAGCGGGTGAACGGACTCGAACCGTCAACATTCAGCTTGGAAGGCTGACGCTCTACCATTGAGCTACACCCGCGTCAGGGGCAGTATAGGGGAATCGGTGGCGTGGGCAATCATACAATTTCGTTTGAATTGGACGCCGCGCGGTGGAAAGGGATTGACCCGAACACATACTGTATCGCAGTACATATTCTTGTCAGGAGGCAACCATGAATCGTTCAGCCACACTCCTCTCCGTCGCGTGTTCACTGGCCATGCTTGCCGGGTGCGGCGGCGGGAGCGACGAAGCTCCTTCCTCGCCCACGGGTTCGCCCTCACCCGCGGCCTCATCGACCCCACCGGCCAAGGCGGGCGCCAACCCCTTCGCCATCGCCAAGGGCAAAGCGATCTTCCAGAAGACTTGCATCGCCTGCCACGGCGAGGGGGGCGTGGGCATCGAGGGGCTGGGCAAGGACTGGACCAACAGCACCTTCATCGCAAGCCATACCGACGACGAGCTCGTCGCGTTCCTCAAGGTGGGACGCCCGCTCGACGATCCGCTCAGCGACGGCATCGCGGTCATGCCCCCCAAAGGGGGCGACCCGACCCTGACCGACGACGACCTGCACAATGTGGTCGCGTTCATGCGGACGATCGACAAGCTGCCCGAGACGGCGCCCTGACCGGCGTCTACGGGGAGGCGCTCGCATCACCGATGACACGCTGAGGCCTTGGTCTCAGACGGTCGTCGGTTTTTTCATGCGGATGGCCATGAACAGCGGGATCTCGCGACGCGCCCGGTTCTCCGCCGCGGCACGGGGTCCGGGCTCGCTCTGGCGCTCGGAGGACCACTCCTCGATCGCGTCGATCACCAGCCCGGCGCCCGCCGCGGCCGCGATATAAGCGCTCAGCGGGCGGTGGTGCGTCACCGTCGTGACGGCGGGCCTGCCCTGCGCCGCCTCGCCCGGGTTCATCACAATGGGGCGTGACTGCTCGCTCATGTACTGATCGACGCGTCGGAACTGGACCTGCTGTCCCGAGCGTTCGTCGAGGGTCCAGCCCCAGGCGCTGGCGCCCATGATCCGGAACGACGGGTGCGAGATGACGCACACCAGGCGCCCGCCGGGCTTGATCTTCGCGTTAGCGCCGCGGAACATGGATCCGATGTCGTCGATGTTCATCAGCGCCATCACGCACACCGCCGCATCGACCGGTTCGATCTCCAGGCCGTCCAGGTCGCACGCGTCCCAGACCCGGAAGTCGGTCCGGTTGGTGGACCTGGCCCGGGCGGCCTCGATCAGCGCCTCGGAGACATCGACACCGAGCACCGATCCGACATCGGCGTGGTGCGCGATGTGCTGGCTCATGACGCCCTGGCCGCAGGCGATGTCGAGCACGCGCTCGCCGCCCTTCAGGTCGAGCATCCTCATCACCCCTGGCATGATGATCCGCTCGTGGTGGTCGGATCCGCGGTCGGCGATCAGGCTGTCGTACCACCCGGCGACATGGTCCCAGCCCTTCTTGATGTGCGAGGGGTCGGTTTCTTCGCTGGCGTTGACGGCCGCGTCGGGCGGGGGCTCCTTGCCCATCGCGATCCAGAACGACGCGGGCGCGGGGGCCTTGTAGCGCTGGGTCTTGTCGTCCTCGGGATGGGTGATGCGGATCCGCAGGGCGTGGAGCCCCAGGCGGTGCAGGTCGTCGCGGGTGGCGCCGTAGTCGTGGTCGCCGACGATCGGGTGCTTGATGAGCGCCAAGTGCTCGCGCACCTGACCCGGGAGATCGGGACGGGCGCGGACCTGCACGAGCGAGAGCCCGTTGCCCGAATCCACGACACGGATGTGGGAGCTTGGCGTCGCGCCCACGCCCGAAGACCGAGACACCGGGGACGAGACGCTCTCGCCGCCCTTCTTTGCTTCGTCGCCGAACTCGCCCTCGACCAGCGCCAGGTAGGAGGTCTCGGGATGGGTCTGGTCGCGCGGCGAGTCCTCGCTGTCGCGCATGGCCACGAAGAGCACCGCGCCCGAGGCCTGTGGATCGAGGTCGTGTGCCACGCGCATCAACCGGCGCCGGGCGCCGGTGAGCGCGTCGACCATCTCGAAGAGCGTGGGCGAGGGCCCGCTGCGGACGGGGATCCCCGCGGGCTTGTTGACGATCAGCACGAAGTTGTCCTTGTGGACGATGTCGGGCTTGGGGAGCTTGGGCGCGCGCGAATCGCGCTCGTCGCCACGGTCCTGGCCACGGTCCTGGCCACGGTTCAGGCCGCGATCATTAAACCGGTCGTTGGGACGGCCGCGGTCGGGCCGACCGCCGCCGGGGCCGCCGCGGTTGTGCGGGCCGAACCCGTCCGGGCGCCCCCCTCCGGGGCGTCCACCGCCGGGCCTGCCCCCGCCCGGTCTCCCGCCCCCGGGCCGGCTGCCGCCGAATCCCGCGCGTGAGGGGCCCGAGCCGGGGTTCCCCCGCTTGCCCGAGCCGAAGTACCCGCCGCCGGAGCCGGGGTTGTCGCTCCCGCGTCCCTCTCCCGGTGTGCGTGGGGGTTGGTTATCCGCCATGTGTCGAGATTCCCGTTGGAGCGCCCTTGCGCTGGTCGGTCAGGGGGGCGAGTTGTTCCATGAGCCAGCGCGCGAACTCGGGCTTGGAGATCATGCCGGGGGTTGTGTTCAGCACCCCCAGCCCCCGCTCTTTGCTCCCGATCAGGGTCGCTTCGATGGAGTCGGAATCCATAGTCTCCAGGGCGTTGGCGACGATGAGGTCGATGTTCTTGCGTTCGAGCTTGCGCCGGGCGGATTCCATCAGGCGCTCGCGGGGTTCGAGCGCGAACCCGACGAGCAGCTGATCGGCGCGTGCCCGGGCCGAGCACCCCGCCAGCAGGTCGGGCGTCGATTCAAGATGGATGGTGAGATCGCCCGGCTCGCGACGGCGCTTCTCGTTGAGATCGATCTCCTCGGGGGACGGGCGGTAGTCGGCGACGGCGGCGGCCATGACCAGAGTGTCCGACCCGGGCAGGTGCTCGGCCAGCGCGGCCTGAAGATCGGCGCAGGAGGTGAAGCGGGTCACCCGGACGCGCGGATCATTGGGGAGCACGGCGTTGGGTCCCAGCAGCAGGGTGACGATCCAGCCCGAATCGGCGGCGCAGTCGGCCAGCGCGGCGCCCAGACGCCCCGACGAGCGGTTGCCGATGAAGCGGACCGCGTCGATGGGCTCGTAGGTGGGGCCGGCGGTGATCAGGAGCCTGCGCTTTGTGGGGTCTTTCGCCAAGAAATACCTCGCTGGTCATCGGTCCGGGGGGGAACTCTTCCCGCCTTGTCATCGTAGAGTCTTCAATACCCGAAAAAACATGAACATACACAATAGCGGGCTTGACGGCGACGCCCAGCGACGCGCAGGGGCGATCTTCGCCCCGCTTTCGAACCTATAGTGTCCCCGCATCACCCAGGGCCCGGTCCAGATCCAGCAGAGGTAAGAGCAGATTTATGGCAAGAAGTCGCAAGAAGCTAGGGGAGATCCTGGTCGCGCAGGGCGCGATCAACGCCCAGCAGGCCGAGCAGGGCATGAAGCACGCTCAGGAGACCGGCAAACGCATCGGCGAGGCGCTGGTGGACCTGGGGGTCCTCGACGAGATGCAGGTGGTCAAGGCCCTGGCGGCCCAGTACGGTATGAAGTATGTCGACCTGAGCAACGACAAGATCAGAAAACTCATCGACGACACCGCCATCGACAAGTCGGTGATGAAGAAGAATCTGGTCGTCCCCCTGGGCAAGTCCAACGGGAAGATGCGTCTGGCGATCCATGATCCCATGGACCTGGAGATGCTCGACAACCTGCGTTTCCGGCTCAACATGGACATCGAGCCCATGCTCGCGACCAAATCGCAGATCAAGGGCTATGTCGAAGCGGGGGCGGCCGGCGCCGACACCCCGGGCGGGGTCGCCAACGCCCCCTCGATGATCGAGGGCGGCTCGCTGGTCACCGACTCGATCGACCGCACGATCGATCGCTCCGTGGACCGCTCGCTGGACCGCTCGATCGATGTCAGCAGCGAGGATTCCCCCGTCGTCAAGCTGGTCAACCGGATCCTGGACGAGGCGGTCCGCAACCGCACCAGCGACATCCACATCGAGCCGATGGAGGACCGGGTGCGCCTGCGCTACCGGATCGACGGCGTGTGCGCCGAGCGTGACAACCTGCCCAAACGCATGCAGCCGGCCATCCTGTCGCGCCTGAAGCTGATGGCGGGGATGAACATCGCCGAGCGGCGCATCCCCCAGGACGGGCGCATCAAGATCGATGTCGACGGGACGGGGATCGACTTTCGTGTTTCGGCCTGCCCCGCCTACCACGGTGAATCGGTCGTGCTGCGTATCCTGCGCCCCGACGCCGTGCGCATCGGCCTGGAGAACCTGGGGTTCGAGTCGGAGAACCTGGAGACCTTCAACCGCATCATCCGCCGCCCCAACGGGATTTTTCTGGTCACCGGGCCCACCGGTTCGGGCAAGACCACCACGCTGTACTCGGCCCTGGATGTGCTCAACCGCCCCGACAAGAAGATCATCACGGCCGAGGACCCCGTCGAGTACAACTTCGACGGGATCAACCAGTGCCAGGTGCGCGAGGGCATCGGGCTGACCTTCCCCGCGATCCTGCGTTCGATGCTGCGTCAGGCCCCCAATGTGATCCTGGTGGGCGAGATCCGCGACCGGGAGGTGGGGGAGATCGCCATCCAGGCGGCCCTGACGGGTCACCTGGTGTTCTCAACGCTCCACACCAACGACGCGCCCAGCGCCATGACGCGCCTGATCGACATGGGCATCAAACCGTTCCTGGTGGCCAGCTCGATCCAGGCGGTGATGGCCCAGCGCCTGATCCGGGTGCTGCACAAGAGCAAAAAGCTGGCCACCGAGGAGGAGCTGGACCACAAGTACCTGAACCTGATCCGCCTCAAGCCCGAGGACGCGATCGGCAAGGTCTACAAGGCGGTTCCCACCGACGAGGCGCCCAGCGGGTACAAGGGGCGCAAGGCGATCTTCGAGATGATGCTGATGAACGCTGAGATCCGTGACCTGGCGTTCAAGCGATCACCCTCTTCACGGATCCGCCGCGCGGCCATCGCCGCGGGGATGAAGGAGCTCGTCGAGGACGGGCGCACCAAGGTGCTCAACGGCGTGACCACCCCCGAGGAGATCGCCCGCGTGAGCCAGGCGGAATAAAACGCACGATTCCCCCCGCGCATTGCGGACGCGCGGGGCGCAGATACGACAGGAGTTTCAACCATGTCCACCGTCCAGATTGACCGATTGCTCGACACCGTCGTCAAGACCGGCGGCTCGGACCTGCACCTGACCACGGGGCGTCAGCCCACCATCCGTCTCCACGGCGGGCTGCGCAACCTGCAGACCAAGGTGCTCGACTCAGACGACCTGGTGTCGCTGATGAAGTCGATCACCCCCGAACGAAACCAGCAGGAGCTGCAGGAGGAGGGGGGCACCGACTTCGGCTTCGCCTACGGCGACGCGGCCCGCTTCCGCGTCTCGGTCTTCCGCCAGCGCGGCGACATCGCCATTGTGCTGCGCCAGATCCCCAACCGGCTGCTGACCTTCGACCAGATCGGCCTGCCGGACATGTGCAAGGACCTGATCCGGCGCCCGCGTGGGCTGTTCCTGGTCACGGGGCCCACGGGTTCGGGCAAGACCACCTCTCTGGCGACGATGATCGACTATGTGAACCAGTACATGGACCGGCACATCGTCACGATGGAAGACCCCATCGAGTACTACCACACCCACAAGAAGTCGATCGTGAACCAGCGCGAGGTGGGCAACGATGTGCCCAGCTTCGCCGAGGCCCTGCGCCGGGCCCTGCGTCAGGACCCCGATGTGATCCTGGTGGGCGAGATGCGTGACCTCGAGACCATCGAGGCGGCGGTGCGAGCCGCCGAAACCGGGCACCTTGTGTTCGGGACGCTCCACACCACCGGGGCGGCCAAGACCATCGACCGCATGGTCGATGCGTTCCCCGTCACCCAGCAGAACCAGATCCGGGTGCAGCTGTCGACGGCCCTGATCTGCGTGCTCTCGCAGGTGCTGCTGGGGCGCATCGACACCAAAGGCATGGTGGCGGCCTACGAGTTCCTGGTCGTGACGCCGGCGATCGCCAACCTGATCCGCGACAACAAGAGTTATCGGATCGATTCGGCGATCCAGACCGGGAAGAAGTACGGCATGCAGCTGCTCGACGACCATCTCTGGTCCCTCTATTCGAGGGGCATGATCTCCGCCGAAGAGATGGTGGATAAGTGCAAGAACCAGTCGGATCTGCGCAACAAGGTCCACCAGGCGGGTGGGGTGATCGGTCGTCCCGAGTTGGACGATCCGGAAGCCGCCAAGGATGTCGAGTGACTTTGATGGGCTTGCGATCGGTTCATGATCGGGCCCATATAATTTATTTTCTACATGTCGCATCGCATTCTCTTCAATAAATCCGGTTCGTCAGGCAGTCCATGCCTCGATTGTCTGCGAACATGAAGTCGTGGCAGGGCCGCGACAGGTGAGCGGCCCAGCCGCATGGAGTTTTTCATGGACCCTTCAGAACTCAAAGGCAGGAAGATCGGGCGTGTGCTGACCAAGCTCAAGGTGGTGACCCGTGAGCAGGTGCACGAGGCGCTCGGTGTCCAGAAAGGACGGACGACCAAGGTCAAGATCGGCGAGATCCTCAAAGAGCTGGGGTATTGCACCCAGCTGGATATCGATCGAGCTTTGGCCGGGCAGGCGGGGATGGAGTATGTCGACCTGAGCGGCGTGGAGCTCGACCCGCAGACGATCGACGCGATCCCCGCGGAGAACGCCCGGGCCTACCAGTGCGTGCCGATCGAGTATGACCCCTCGACCCGGTACCTGAAAGTGGCGCTCAAGAGCCCTGAGAACTTCCAGGCGGTGGATGATCTGCGTCTGCTGATGGGCGCCAAGGTCGAGGCGGTGGTGGCGGCCCCGGCGGCGATCGATTCGCTGATCGAGAAGTACTATTCCAAGAGCTCGTCGATGACGGATGTCATGAGCGCCCTGGCGTCGGACCAGAATCTGGCGGAGCTGGGCAAGCACTCGGACCAATCGATCGATCTGGACGCGGTGATGGACGCGGCGGGCGACAACCAGGTGATCAAGCTGCTGAACCTGGTGCTGCTGCAGGCGATCCGTGACCGGGCCTCGGACATCCACTTCGAGCCCTTCGAGCACGAGTTCAAGATGCGGTACCGCATCGACGGCGTGCTCTACGAGATGGTCCCCCCGCCCAAGCACCTGGGGACGGCGATCACCTCGCGCGTGAAGGTCATGGCGAATCTGGACATCGCCGAGCGCCGTCTGCCCCAGGACGGGCGGATCGAGCTGACGGTGGGGGGCAACCCGGTGGACCTGCGCGTGGCGATCCTGCCGACGATCTACGGCGAGTCGTGCGTGATGCGTGTGCTGGATCGGGGCAATGTGGAGCTCTCGCTCGACCGGGTGGGGTTCCGCCCCGACGACCTGGAGCAGTTTCGCTCGCTGATCGCCAAGCCCAACGGGATCGTGATCGTGACCGGCCCGACCGGATCTGGCAAGACGACGACGCTGTACGCGGCGCTGGCCGAGCTCAATAATGTGCAGACCAAGATCCTGACGGCCGAGGACCCGGTGGAGTACGACATCGACGGCCTGTGCCAGGTGCAGGTGAACACGGAGGTGGGGCTGACCTTCGCCAAGGCGCTGCGCAGCTTCCTTCGTCAGGACCCCGATGTGATCCTGGTGGGCGAGATCCGCGACCTGGAGACCGCGCAGATCGCGGTGCAGGCGTCGCTGACGGGGCACCTGGTGATGAGCACGCTGCACACCAACGACGCGCCCAGCTCGATCATCCGCCTGGTGGACCTGGGCGTGGAGCCGTTCCTGCTGACGGCGACGATCGAGGGGATCGTGGCCCAGCGCCTGGTGCGGACCCTCAACCCCCAGGCCAAGGAGGCGTTCGTCCCGACCGAGCAGGAGCTGATGGAGCTCTCGCTGCGTCCCGAGGATGTCCGTGGGCAGAAGTTCTTCCGTCCGGGCGCGTCGGCGGGGGTGGGCGGCGGCTACAAGGGGCGGATGGCGCTGTTCGAGATCATGACGATGGACGACGAGATGCGCGAGCTGGTGATGAACGAGGCGAGCACGGCGGTGCTGCGCAGCGCGGCCCGCAAGAAGGGCATGCGGAGCCTGCGTGAGAGCGGGCTGATGGCGATCTACGAGGGCCTGACGACGATCGACGAGGTCGTCCGTGAGACGCTCGAGGAAGAGTAACGGGATGATCGAGGGCGCCGGTCCCAGCGGGCTGGCGCGGCGGGTGCAAGCGGAGAAACGCGGTCATGGCAACATACACTTATCAGGCGCTCAACGCCTCGGGCAAGACGCAGAAGGGCACCGTCGAGGCGGCCAGCTCCGAGGAGGCGATCCAGCGGATCAAGTCGCAGGGGTATTACCCGACCTCGGTGCAGGCGCAGAAGGACAAGAAGGGCGCCAAGGCGGCCAAGGGCGCCAAGGGCGAGGCCACGACCAGGAAGAAAAAGAAGAAGGGCGGCGGCTTCGCGATCGGGAATGTCAAGCCCAAGCACCTGACGCTGTTCACGCGCCAGCTCTCGACGCTCCAGGACGCGGGCCTGCCGCTGCTGCGTTCGCTGCAGATCCTCGAGAGCCAGCAGCGCCCGGGGCTGATGAAGAACATCCTGCTGGGGGTCTGCGAGGAGGTCGAGGGCGGCAGCTCGCTGAGCGAGGCGATGAGCAAGTACCCCAAGGCGTTCAACCATCTCTATGTGAAGATGGTGAACGCGGGCGAGATCGGCGGCGTGCTGGATGTGATCCTGCAGCGTCTGAGCGAGTTCATGGAGAAGACCCAGCGCCTCAAGAGGAAGATCAAGGGCGCGATGGTGTACCCGATCGTGGTCGTCGTCGTGGCGTCGGCGATCCTCACGGGCATCATGCTCTTCATCATCCCCAAGTTCGAGGAGATCTTCACCGACTTCGAGATCGAGCTCCCCGCCCTGACGCAGGGGCTGATCAACACCAGCCGCTGGGTCGCGGGGACCAACCCCGGGCAGGAGATCCCGGGCTGGTACTTCATCGTGTTCGGTCTGCCGGTGCTGTGGATCGCGTTCAAGCTGGTCCGCAAGACGCCCCCCGGCAAGGCGGTGGTGGATGTGCTGCTGCTGTGGACGCCGGTGGTGGGGAAGCTGATCAAGAAGACGATCATCGCGCGCTTCACGCGGACGATGGGCACGCTGATCAGCGCGGGCGTGCCGATCCTCGAGGCGGTGACGATCACGGCGCAGACCTCGGGAAACTATGTCTACGAGAAGGCGCTGATGAAGGTGCACGACTCGATCCGCGAGGGCGAGAGCTTCGCCACCCCGCTGCGCGAGAGCAAGACCTGCGACCCGATCGTGGTGAACATGATCGATGTGGGCGAGGAGACGGGCGAGATGGACGCGATGCTGCTCAAGATCGCGGACAACTACGACGAGGAGGTCGATGTGGCCGTCGCGTCGCTGGTCTCTCTGCTCGAGCCCATCATGGTGGTGGTGCTGGGCGTGATGGTGGGCACGATCGTGGTGGCGATGTTCCTCCCCATGATCAAGATGCTCGAGTCGCTCGGCGGCTGACCCGCGGGGCCGGCCCGGCAAGGGACCCCGCGTGTGATCGGGCGGGCGAAAGAGGAAGCATAAGGATGAAACACCATCGCCAGCAACGCGCATCGAGGAACGCCCCGGGCATGGCGCCGGCGCGGCGCGCGGGCTTCACGCTCATCGAGCTGATGGTGGTGATCGCGCTGATCGCGGTGCTGATGGTGATCGTGCTGGCGGGGCTCAACCGCGCGACCAAGTCGGCGCGCCGGGCGGCCAGCGAGCGTTCGGCGGCGGCGCTGGCGCAGGCGGTGGACCAGTTCAAGAGCGAGTTCGGGTTCCTTCCCCCGCTGGTGCACGACGGGCCGATGATGAGCGGGGGAAACGCCGATTACCAGCCCGCGGTGTTCAGGAACGGCGACAGTCCCAAGGACGGCCCGTTGTACCCCGTGCCGGGCAGCTCCTACGCCTCGGTCGTGGTGTGGTCGGAGGGGCCGGACTTCAACTTTTTCCGTCGCCGAACGGGGAGCGGCGCCGACGCGATCGAGCTGCCCGGCGGCGGCGAGTGGGACGACGAGGATGCATGGGACGACCGGCGCTATTCGAAATACGCGCTGGCGTACTACCTGCTGGGCATCCTGAACCGGAATGTCGACGGCGTGCGCGGCCCGGGGTTCGCGCGCCCGATCATCGACGGCACATTCCTGGGCGTGGGCTACCCCGTCGGCAGCGTTCGCGATCGGTTCGATCCGCTGATGGATGTCGAACGACGCGGGGCCGGCATCACGCCCGACTACATCAACCCCCGCGAGTACCCCGAGCACGGGGGTGGGGAGGCCCCCGAGCGGGACAGCATCTACAGCGGCTATGACTCGATCTTCGCGGGCGGCGGCTCGGACAACCTCATCGATCGCTCCATCGCGCTGGCGGCGATCGTGGACTCGTTCGGCAACGCGTTCCGCTATTACCGGTGGGAGCCGGGGCGGTTCGTCAACGGGCGGCTCACGGTGGAGAACCAGCTGGACCTGAACATCCCGCCGGTGTTGATCGACCCGGTTGTGTACGCCAAGGTGATGAACGACCCCGCGCTGCTCGGGGACAAGGATACCGACCTGACCGGCGGGAACACGAGGCTGCGCGACGCGCGGTACGCGGTGGTGGGCGCGGGGCCCGACGGGCTCTTCGGGACCGAGAACATCGAGACGATCGCGGCCCAGCTGCGGGTGGAAACGCCCTCCGATCTTGCGAGCCAGGCCAAGCTGCGCCAGCAGGTCTGGGCGGACAACGCGTGGGAGGTCGGCAACTGATGCGACGCGCGACGAACACCACTTTGAGCATCAAGCCGCGCGGGTTCACGATCGTGGAGCTGATGGTGGTGATCCTGATCGGGGTGATCCTGCTGACGATCGCGGTGCCCGCGTTTCAGAACACCATCTACTCCTCAAACCGCTCGCTGGCGGTCAACGCGGTGCAGGCCTCGTCGCTGATGGCGCGGGATGTGGCGATCAACACCGGTCAGGACGGGGCCGTCGTGTTCCTGTACGATCCGCAGACGGGTCATGTGCAGATCGTTCCCGCGATCAAGGTGGGGACGATCCGCGAGCCATCGACCGCGCCCAGCGGTCCGGGCGGGGGATTCGGCGGCCCCGCCCCGGTCGCTTTCGGTGACCTGCCCTACTTCGATCGTGATGTCTTCGTTCCCGCGGCGATCGGGGACACACTGAGCCTGCCGGCGTACTGGATGGTGCGCGGGTACGCCGCGCCGGGGATGCTGCGGGATCAGGATTCGAGTGGAGAGAATGCGGCGACCTGGTACAACTCCGAGATCTACGGCGGGGACAACCCCAGCAGCAATGTGAAGGACGACGCCCACTGGGTGTTCCCCGAGACCGGTTTCTTCGCCAGAGACGCCCAGGTCAACGGCGGCTCGCTCGACGGCGGGCTGGGTTCGGTGAATCGTGGTCTGGCCACGGCCCGCCAGTCGTTCATGATCCGCTTCGACGGGCGCACGGGGGCGGTGAGCCGCGACACGAGCTCGGCCTTGTTCATTGACCCGCGCAATAGCCGCGAGCGTCCCTGGGGCGACGAGCGCGACCTGGACGCCAACCAGCGGACGCTGCGCGTGGACCTGGCGGAGGACTACGAGGTCTGGGCGGGGCGGATTCTCAACTCGTCGGACCTCAACGCCGACGGGATCGCCTACGGCCGCGACGACGGGACGCTTCGAGACCAGCTGATCGGCACGGCGAGCAACGACACGGTGCTGGTCAAGCCCGTGTCGCGGATCGCGCTCTACGACGAGCGGCAGCTGGCGATGGGGATCGGGGCTCGCGGGCTCAACAGCGTGACGGGAACGATCTACGAGCCGCAGGATCAGGACGAGACCATGGTCGCCATCGGGTTCGACATGACGCTCTTCAGCGGCGTCAACGAGGGCCAGGTGCTCGAACGCATCGATCAGTGGATCAGCGGCAACACGACTTTCGTGGACAACGGGGACTTCCAGCTCGATTTCGATGATGAGCCTCAGTCCCGCCTGTACCTGGTGCAGTCGTACACGGGCGAGCTCAAGGAGGTGCTGCGATGAGGCTTTCGTCGAGATCTGACAGTCTCCGTGGCTTCTCGCTGGTGGAGGTGCTCATCGCGGTGCTGGTGCTGGCGATCGGGCTGCTGGGGCTGGGGGCGGTGTTCCCGGCGATCATCGCCGAGCAGCGCGCCGCGTTCGAGGTCATCGAGGGCGAGAACGCGGCCGGCGCGGCGGCGTCGCTGATCACGAGCGGGGAGCTGGTGGACTTTTCGCTGCTCAGCAGGGACTTCAACCGCCCGCTGCGAGGTGGACCGGCGGCGGTGGACCCGCCCCATTACGCCTATGAGTGGGTGGTTCCGCCGGATGGGCAGTCGTACTACGGCTGGACCTCGCCAATGCCGGGATTCAACTTCGTGACGGGGCTTTGGAGCTACAACATCAACAACTCGACCGTGAATCCCACGATTCAGATCGTGCGCGACCACCCCGAGCTGGCGCAGATCCCGCTTTCCGCACGGCTCTATCCCCAGCCCTATTCGGGCAAGGACCCGCGGTATGTGTGGGATCTGGCGCTGCGCCGTGAGCCCGCGGGCGATCGCGTGCAGGCGGTGATTTTCGTGCGCCGGGTTGATGCGAGGATACGCGTGCCCAAGGGGCATTCGCTCAGCGATGTGCTGACCGGCGGCGGGGGCATCGCGCCCGAACTGACACGGCTTCCTGTGGGCATATTCAACGACGGGAGTGCGAGCAATGCTCGGAACGGCTCCCTTGCCATCGATGAGGGCCCTATGGATTTCGTGGTCTACGCGGCGATCCAGACGCTCAATGTTGAGGTGTACGCCGGGCACCTCGACTGGCTGGTGTTCAAGGCCGGACGCTCGCAGGGTATCGACACGAGCGTGGGTTTCGCGGCCCAGCCGGGGCAAAAGCTCGTGGACAACACGGGCGTGGTGCGGACGGTCGTGGGGGCGCCCACCATCGGTGAGAGCGATCCGGTATTCTCCCGGTTGAGCAGCGACGATCGTGTCGTGCTGGTTGATCCGCCTTTCGGCGTGCAGAACGCGGGAGGGGATGACACCGACAGTGCGCGTTCGACATCGACGGGGAACAACAATGATTCCGGCTGGGACGACGAGCGGGCCAGCTGGGTGCGGCAGGTGATCTTCACGCCGCGCACGCCCGTGGCGGTCCGGTTCTTGACGCTGGAGGATTCGCGATGATTCGCACGCATCACAACCGGTTCGCGGCGCGTCTTGGCGCGTTCACCATCATCGAGATGATGGTGACGATCGGGATCCTGGTGATCGTGGCCGCGGGTGTGGCGACCATCTTCGCCTCGGTGGGCGATGTGGTCTCCAAGGGGCGCAAGCTCTCGGAGCTCAACCAGTTCGCCGCCCGCATCGAGCGGGTGATGCGCAGCGACTTCGAGTCCATGACCCGCGACGGGTTCCTCGTCATCGTCAACAAGAACGCGAACTCTGGAAATGATGTGCGGTTGTACCGCGGGGAGCAGAGCGACCCGGACACCAGCCTGTACGGGGCCTTCTCGGGAGGGGCCGGGCGCGTGCGGCGCAGCGATGAGATCATGTTCTTTGCGCGGGGCGACTTTGAGACCGCGCGCCGGGCGATCTCGCCGAACATGATCGCCAGCTCGAACGAGGCGGCGATCTATTACGGGCACGGGCAGAAACGGCGGCCAGACCTGATCGGCTTTCATGGTGCGGGCAACTACTTCTTCAACCCGCAGCCGTGGGACAACAACTATGACAACACCCTCGACACCCGCCTGGGTGTGGAGACAATCGGCTTCGTCAACCCCAACGAGTTCGCTCGCGACTGGTCGCTGCTGCGTCAGGTGACGCTCCTGGTCAACCCGGCGGGGCACGGCCAGCGCCTGCCGCAGGATGTGTTCGGGCTTTCTTCCAGCGATCCGGCCCAGCGTCCGTTCCTGCGCGACTCGGAGCGGCAGGTGGCGCTCCAGCCAGCGGCGCGGAGTATCTTCACGGCTTTGAGCGGCAGCGCCGGGTACGCCAACCACTGGCTGTACGACACCTCGGGCGTTGGACCCATTCCGGCCAACCCCCCGCCGAGCTATCGGGTGAGCGGGCAGGTGGACATCGTGACCCAGGATCTTGCGAGCATCAGGAATATGGTCCAGGCGCTGGCTGGCGCCGCGAGTCCGGAGACGCCTTCCAAATACTTTGATTATGATCCGCCCCGTCCGCCGATGCCGGCCAATCCGCCGATCATCATCGACAAGGACACCTTCGACGCGAACTACGCCCAGGACCCCGTGACTCCGCCCAACCCGAGCGATGCGTTGAATCTGAATCTCGGGTCGTACACTAACAGTGGCGGTTGGATCTCGGGAAACGGCGCGCAGATCGACACGATCCGCAAGTGGATGATCGACGCACTGCCCAGCCGCTGGAATCTAGAGATCAATGGCTCGGCGCCCGGCCCCAACGATTTCATATCCGGGGTGCGGTACGAGGATATCCCGACACGGATCATGTACCCGAACGAAAACTCCCCTGATTATCCCTTCGACGCGGGTGAGAGGGGATACCTGCAGCGCGCGTATGCCGAGGCGAATCAGGAGATGCTCGGGGCCTCGGTGTTCGTGCCGCGCTGCACCGAGTTCGTGGTGGAGTGGTCGTACGGGTATGTGGACAACTCGATCACCGTTGCCACCGATCCGAGATTCAAAAAGCTGATCTGGTATGGGCTGGACCGGTATGTGGATTCGGACAACGACGGGCAGCTTGAACAGAGCGACCAGCGTGCGGCCCTGCCGTACACGCAGCGGACCAGCGGGGCCGCCGGGACCGACCCGGCGAACAACAACCAGCGTCGCGTCCAGGGGCCCGATCCCCAGCTGATCGTGGGCAAAACGCGGCCCATGGCGCCCGGCGGGAACCCGGCGCCGCTCTCCCCGGACACGGTGGAGATCGCGACCTTCGGTTTCGCGACCAAGCCCGACAAGCCGGGCGCGGTGTGGCCGTGGCCCAAGCTGATCCGGATTACGATGAGGCTGGGAGATCCGACGGACCGGGATGTCGAGCAGACCTACCAGGTGGTGTTCGAGCTGCCCGAGCCGGAGTGAATGAGGAGCGGGGACGGACAGGATGAGGGGACAACGGCCGGGGATCCCGCGGGCACCACGCGGGTCAGGGCGGGCCGTGCAGATGGATTCAAGCGGTGCGCATCGCTCCCTGACGGGAGCGAGGAGTAGGACATGAACGCGAAACAAGAACACAGCCCCGTCACCCCGCTTGACCTGCACGCCCGGTCGGGTCGTGCTCGCGATCGACGCGGGTCGGCGCTGCTGATCGTCATCGGCACGCTGGCCCTGGTCGCGGTCTTCGCGGCCGTGTATGTCGCGATCGGGCGCACGGACCGGCGCTCGGCCAACGCGCTTCGCGCCCGCAAGGACCAGACGGAGACCAAGATCAATGTCGCCGAGTATCTGGGCGGCGTGATCGGGAGCGACCGTCTGGACGCGTATGTGCAGTACGACCATACCGGGACCACCTTCGCGCGGCGCGAGCTGATCGATGTGCCCTACACCGATTGGACGCGACGCTCGGAAGCGAACCCGGGGAGCGAGCAGGCGCTGTTGTTCACCGCCACAGGGCGCCCTTACGAGGTCGGTAATCTGAACCCGTCGAATGATTTTCGCGTGCAGAACGATCCGTGGCTGGCGTCCACGCTGCCGACCTACCTGGGCACCCCGGGCGACGGGGGCCCGGCCGGCACGCGGAGCCTGCGCCCGTTCTCGTCGTACGAGGGGTACAACCCGAACTTTCCCAACTCCAAGGACTTCCTGGACAACCGCGACTGGCTGCAGATCTCCAACTTCGCGCCCGACGGTCGCCCGGTGAACCTGTTCAATCTCCGCCCCAACAGCGCCGACTTCGGTTCCTTCGGCGCGGAGGTGGGCGGGTTCGACAGCGAGCCGGGATTCGGGACCTCGCCGCGTGCGGACGGGCGCCCGATCCGGCGGATGAGCAACTTCCTTTCGCTGCTTCGACCCGAGGGCGACCCGAACAATCCGGATCCGAAGGCGCGCATCATGGCCTTCGATCCAGCCATCGATGGCGTCTGGGTTCCTGGGTACAACGCGCCCCAGAACATCGGGATCACCGGCACGGATCTCTACAACATCCCCGCGGTGTGGACGATGTACCAGCGTTTCATGTACCTGCCGCTGAACCAGCCGTTCATCACGCTCAACCGCCAGAGCGAGGTTTCGACCTGGGCGGACCCGGACTACCCGGCGTACCAGTACGCCGACGCCGATGGCGACGGGTTCGCGGATTCGCGCTGGTTCGAGCTGGTGGCGGCGCGCGACCTGATGGGCGAAGTCTCGATGGGGATGGATCCATCTCCTCGTCCCGATATCCAGTGGCTCTACGACAAGGGCGACACGCGTTTCTTCATCGCGGCCCGGGCGGTGGACCTGAGCTCGATGGTCAATGTGAACACGGCGACCGACCAGCTTGTGGCGCCGACGATCGAATATCCCATGGGGCTGACGCCGGCGGATGTGGACCTGCGCCGGCTGCTAACCATGCAGGATCCGGCGAGCAACTATACTTCGGTGCCCAGCAACAACCCCTCCGCCACCGCGACTGTGCCGCTGTCCTACCAGGCGCTGCACCGTCCCTACACGACGAGTCAGGAATACATCGTTCCCCGCACCTGGGACGGGCCGCCGCGGCCCGTCGTGGAGTTCGGACGCGATGTCTACGACTACAACTTCTATCAGCACACCGCCACCAGCATCGGCAGCGCCAGCAGTCTGCTGAATCTGGACTCGGACGCGCCTTCGATGCTGATCGGGCGATACGCCTACGACGCGTTGCGCCGGGGCATCACGCAGGGCAACTCGCTCACCGGAGACTACAAGGGCTACAACCTACAGCAGGGCGGGACGGCGACGCGGCGCACCGATCTGCTCCAGTACGAGGCCAGCCCCGGAGACAACAGCTCCGTTCCAGTCCAGATCACCGCTGAGGAGCGGGTTGTGCAATACATGGACACGGGGCGTCTGGACCCGACCAATGTCGGCTTGGCCTGGTCGCGGTCCGGCTCGGGCGGCACCCGCTACGGCAGCGGGCTCTACGGACTTGAAGATCTGGCCGAGTTGTTGACCTTCCACGGGCTCAATGATCCAGAGGTGACCAGCCGCCTCGAACGGGTGACGGCGGGGCGCTACGAGAGCCCCATGAGCGACGCGCTGCAGACGCGCCGCTTGGACCCGCTGATCAGCAACCGACCGCTGACGCTCGACCGCGAGCAGCACGGGCAGGTGCTGGCCGCCAACGACCTGCGGATCCCGCCCTACCCGGATAATCTCAGCGATGTCACGGGTGAGGTCTCGGCTAACTCGATGGCGCACATGGCGCTGACGCCCCGCAACAAGCTGACGACCGTCAGCGGGTTCAATCCGATCTTCCCCGGGGAGAAGCTTGCCGAGGCCGACGAGCCCGCGGCGATGACCAGTCTGTCGATCCCCCCGACCATCGCTCAGGCGCTCTCGGACGCCAAGGCGGGCTTCCGGGTGTACGCGGGGGCCCTGGCGCGGGAGCTGGACGCGGACCACATGTTCTGGCCCTCCGATCCTTCGATGTTCCAGACCGACCCCACCTCGACGCTGTTCTACGGGCACCGCGGCGCGGAGCTGGCGCTCCAAGTCGCGGCCCACGCGGCGGTGAACATGAAGGATCTGGCGGACGGGGACACGGAGACGACGGTGGCGACGCTGATGCTCGACAAGAATCTGCGCGATCCGATGACCGATCAGGCCAACTTCAATGACCCGGAAACCGATGGGTTATATCAGTTGTACCCCGGCACGGCGGACGGGAACCTGCTCGACCCCGGCGTAACCCAGCTGAGCAACAGCGGAGGCCTTCCCGATGAGCGACAGGCGGTGAATGTGTACGGGATGGAGGCGATGCCGGTGATCACCGAGGTGTCGTCGCTGTATGTGTTCATGGACGCGTCGGATGCTGGCGCGGCAGCCGGCGACGATGACTTTGGTCCCGACCCCGTCGTGGGATCCTCGAGCGTCACATACCCGAATGCATCTGATCGCGAGAACATCACGATCGATGGAACTGTGAGCAATGGGAATAAGGACTATCTGCTGTCATTGTTGGCGGTTCAACTTCACAACCCGTACGACCATCCCATCAGCCTGGGTGGTGAGGGCGACAGCGGCGAGCTGGCGGCGGACGCCCCGCTGACCCGGCATCGACGATACGACGATGAGAACACCATCGATGTGAACTCGAACTACCAGTTCGGCTACTACATCGAGTTCGCGGGGCGGTTCTACAAGCTGGGCAAGTACATCGAATGGTACCCGACGCAGGAGAACACGGAAAACTACTACGCGCAGGACAGCGGCGATCCCGCATTCATGAGCGTGGCCAATCCCATCGATGACTACCCCGAGGGCTCCAACGGTGGAGTGATGAATCCGGGAAGTTTTCCCGATTTCATCACGCGCAATGTCGTGCTGGGGTCCGGGGAGACGCGGGTGTTCTATGTCCTGGCGGATCGTCGGTTCGATGATCCGGGCGGAACGAACGGGCCGGACGATCGCTGGACCGCGGAACTGAACAACTGGGGAAGACTCCCGCACAACTTTACGAATCCGGACCCGGAGAACGATCTCGACATGGACAACCTGCCTGACGGCCCCAGCGACGCCCGCGGGTGGACGGGTCCGGCCGAGGAATGGGTCAATGGGCAACTGAGTATACGAGGGAGCGGTCAAACCCCGGTGCTGCTCATGGAGTTCGATCCCCGCAATGGCGAGTTGCGCAATGAGAACCCGCCAGCGTTGATCGATCCCAATATCGATGAACCCAGCCCGATCGTTCCCGGGCGCACCGCCGACAATCTGGAAGTGCGCCTCTGGAAGAAGATCACCACCGCGCAGGAAGAGGTTGACGAGACGGACCCCGATTTCGACCACCCGACCTATCGCAACCTCGTGGAGAACGACCTGCTCGTCGATCGGTTCGGGCTTGACGGGCCGCTTTCCGTGCCGCTGGAATCGGGAGATGATGAGATCGAGAACACCATCTCCTATGCGGAGGATTTCGAGGATGTCGATCCCTCGACCGGTGAAAGGATTCGCAACGACAACACCGGGATCACCATCGCGAGATGGAAGACGGCGCGCCGCCTTGACAGCGACACCGAGGAAGAACCCTCGCCGGGGCAGGTGACGCCGTGGATGCTCCGCTCTCGGGGCAACCCCGCGCTCACACGCAACAGTTCGGCGAGCGATCTTGCCATACCCGATGACATCGGCTCGATTACCGCCATGAAGCTCTTTGATGGCGCTGATGTCACGGACATAGAGATACCCGTGACGATCAAGAAGGATTACGAGATCCAGCAGTCGCTGCGCGATATGTGGGATCTGTCCCGCGACCATCACATCATCGTCAAGACGCTGAGCCTTCCCCCCCACAGCAAGAGCGGCCTCGATGAGCCCGGGTCGGCGCAGAATCCCGTTGATCCGGGTGACACGGAGAATCGCACCGTATTGAAGTTTCCTGAAAAGCTGCTGTCTTCGGTGGATCCAACCGGCGCGGCGAACCTCGAGCCCGGACCCGATGGAAAAGATCTAGTCCCCGAGATTTTCGTGGACGGCGACAATGTCTCTCAATCGCCCCGGCTGGCGGACCTGCTTCTCGCTTGGGGCATCGGCCCGAGCTACGCGCCGGATCCCTCCCGCGGAGCGAACACGCCTGAATATAAGGCGGAGGAATGGATGACCGCGCCCGAGGCGATGGCCCTGGCGCTGGGTGTGGACGACTCCGCCCCGGTCTCTTCGTTTACCGACGCCGACACGATCTGGAAGAACATCTACGATAAGGACGCCATTCCCGACGACAACCTCTTCGATCTGGGGCGTCTGGCGATCGACAAGTATGTGCCGTATATCAACTCCGGCACCAGCGAGACGCCGCCCGAGTTCACGCTCGGCACGGACATGATCCGCGGCGACGGGGTGCCGCTGGCGCTGGGCGTGATCGACCGCGCGAGAGCGATCTCGCCGCTGGATCGGCTCACCGACCCACTCAATCCGACGGGCGACGATCTGCTCGCGCTGGGCCTCTCGCGTCCGACCTTCGGGACGATCAACATTAACACCGCGCCCCTGGAGGTGCTGCGCCTGCTGCCGGGGCTCAACCCCAGCCGCAGCCAGTACAGCACCACCGCGGGCGGGCTCACCGACGAGTGGTGGGGCAAGGGGTTCATGGACGCGGAGATGCCCGACACCATTTCCGCCGGGACAGATGCCTACTCGCAGGTGCATGCCAATCCGGATCTGGCGGCTGGTATCGTCGCCTACCGGGATCGCATCTACACGACACCGAGCACGGCGTCACGACCGGGACCGTGGGAGGTGGGGTTCTACGACAACGCCCCGATGAATATGTCGCCCACGCCGACCTCGCTGGGTCTCGTCGCCCGCAACATGATCGGGGAAATCCCGCTCTGGAATCCTCCTGCTGCGCTGAACATGGGTTTGGGAAACATCGCCATGGATCGGACCACCCTGACCGGGATCGCCGGGCTGCGAGAAACGCCTGGCTTCGGTTCATTGGGTGAACTCCTGGCGCTTCGGCTGAACCCCGCCTTGGAGGGTGATCTTCGATGGGACTCGCTCCCGGCCCTGATGATGCAGTATATGGGCTACGACGGCCGGGCCCAGGGCGTTGACAACACCTCGGGCGATCCGGTCACGGCCCTTTCTCAGGTCTTCGGCGACGACGGGGTTGATCCCACCGCGGGCGACACGGTGGACGGCTACGACGAGAAGCTCGCCGCCGCCAACGCGGTGTTCAACATGATCAGCGTTCGTTCGGACTTCTTCGCCGTCTGGGTCGTGGTCCAGGGGTTCAAGGAGTCCGATGTGGCCAACCTGCGCCCCGAGGACCCGCTGGTCCCGTCGTTCAAGAAGCGGTACCTGATGGTGGTGGACCGCTCGAATGTGATCGAGCCCGGCGATGAGCCCAAGGTGCTGCTGCTCAAGGAGGTCCCGCTCTGAGCCCCGGGGACCGCGTGGGCGGTGAGGCGCCGGCTGCAAATCGGCGTTGAGGCGCCGCGGACGCGCCCCGTCCGGGCTACAGTTGATCCGCACAGGGAGTAGCTCAGCTTGGTAGAGCGTCTGGTTTGGGACCAGAAGGTCGCAGGTTCAAATCCTGTCTCCCTGATTCTGCCTCGGACATCACGAAGCGTGCGCCGGACGCACGCTTTTCTATTTTTGGGATTCGTGTCAGCCGAGATGCCTCCGTGACGGTGCGCATGCACGCGTGGGTTTGGATAAGGTGTGAGCATGCCCCAGCGAGGACCGAGCGTCATCGAGGCCCAGGAACCAATCCCCGCCATGCGTGCGCCCGCGCGCCGGCGCGACAACCCCCTGACGCGGTCAACAACGGGGATGATCGGGATGGGCGTGCTGGTTCTGATGCTGCTGGCGTGCCTGGGGTCGCTGCCCTGGACGCTGGGCTCGGCCCGCGACGCGTCGGGGCGGGCGATCGGCGTGCCGCGCTACGACGCGGGGTCCCCGATCGAGGGGCGCCTGCCCCCGAGCTGGTGGCCGTTCGACATCGACGACATCGAGCGCGCCAACAACGCCATTGATCGCCAGCGTCTGGGCGAGATCGCCGCCGCCCACGGCGTTGACCCCGACGCGCTGCTGGCGGCCCGGTCGGGGCCCATGCTCGACTGGCTCAGGCCCTGGTGGCCCAGCTACCTGCTGGGCTCGGACCTGCTGGGACGCTCGCTGGCCATCCGGCTGCTGGCCGGGGGGGGCATCTCGCTGACGATCGGAATCGCGGCGGCGCTGATCAGCGTGGGCATCGGGACGATCTACGGGGCTCTGGCGGCGTACATGGGCGGCAAGGCCGACTCGGCGATGATGCGCCTGGTCGATGTGCTCTACGGGCTGCCGTACATCCTGCTGGTGGTTCTGCTGGCGCTGGCCAGCGACGCGCTGGTCGACGAGTGGGTGACGCGGGCCAAGGCGCGCGAGCACTGGATGCAGGCGCAGGTCGTGCTGATGGAGCGGGACAAAGGGGAGAGCATCGACCCGGCCCGGGCGCGCACGCTGCTCGACACGGACGAGGCCCTGCGCGACGGTCTGCTGGCGAGGGCCAACGGGCTCTATCCGCGCCGCGAGCTCTCGCCCGGCGCGCGGACGGCGCTGGATGTCACCACGCTGCTGGTGGCGATCGGGGGGGTGAGCTGGCTGACGATGGCGAGGGTGATCCGCGGGCAGGTGCTGAGCCTCAAGAACCAGCCGTTCGTGGAGGCGGCGCGCGCGGTTGGGAGCTCGCCGACGCGCATCTTCGTGCGCCACCTGCTGCCCAATCTCCTGGGCCCGATCGTGGTGTACGCGACGCTGATCGTGCCCCAGGCGATTTTGCAGGAGAGTTTCCTGAGCTTTCTGGGGATCGGCGTCAAGCCGCCGCTGCCCAGCTGGGGCAACCTGGCGGCCGAGGGGCTGGGCGAGCTGAACACCTATCGCAGCCACTGGTGGCTGCTGCTGTTCCCGTGCCTGCTGCTGGGGATCACGCTGCTGGCGATGAACTTTGTGGGAGAAGGACTCCGCGAGGCGTTCGATCCCAAGCGGTCGAGATGATAAACTGATCCTCCCTCGGGCTTTTCGCCCCCGTCACACACAAGCGAGACAGTTCCATGCAAAGCAAGTTCGGGTTGAAGGATTTCGTGCTCATGTGTCTGGTCCTGGTGATCGGGCTGATCACCCTGATGAACATGAGGCAGAGCGACCGGCAGTGGAAGCAGAACCAGGACCTGCTCTCCAAGGTCGGGACCATCGAGCGGCAGCTGGCCAAGCTCGAACGCAACCTGCAGAGCGGGAGCATCTCGTTCGCCTCGCCCGGCTCGGCGGCCGCCGGGGGCGGGCGGGTGGCCCAGCGCGACGAGAGCTGGGCGCGCGAGGGCGGCGTCCCCGTCCAGTGGCAGCCGGCGCCCGAGTTCGCCAGCCCCCCCTACGACATGGACGGCTACCGTCTGGGCGGGGAGTTCACCGAGGTCTTCGAGGCCCAGCCGCTCAAGCTCACGCCGGTGCTGGCCGAGGATGTCTACGGGCGGCGCATCGACGACCAGGTCTGCGAGACGCTGGCCGATTTCAACCCCGAGACGCTCGAGCTCGAGGGGACCCTGGCCGAGGCCTGGCAGTACGACCCCAACGGGTACTGGCTGCGGGTGAAGCTGCGCGACAACATCAACTTCTCCGACGGCGTGGAGGTCACGGCCGAGGATGTGGTCTACTCGCTCAAGGACTACATCAACAACCCCGAGCTCGAGACCGAGTCGCTGCGTTCGATCATGACCCAGATCAAGGATGTCCGGGCGATCAGCGACAAGGTGGTCGAGTTCGAGTTCAACGAGCCCGACGCGTACAACCTGCAGGCGGCGCTCGGCTACTACATCCTGCCCAAGCATTTCTACTCCAAGCTCACCCCCGCGCAGATCAACCAGAGCACGGCCCTGGTGATGGGCTCGGGCCCGTTCAAGATGGACAACCTGGATGTCAACAACCAGTGGTCGCCCGGCCAGGACATCGTGCTGGTGCGTAACGAGCAGTACTGGGGCCCCAAGCCCGCGCTGGCGTCCATGCGCTTCCTGACCATCACCGAGGACATCGCCCGACTGACCGAGTTTCGAAACGGCAACGCGAGCATGATCCGACCCAGCTCGCCCCAGTACGCCCAGGTGTCGCGCGAGCCCGGGTGGGAGGACAGGGCCTACTCGCTGAACTGGGTGAACATGCGTTCCGGCTACTCGTTCATCGGCTGGCAGTGCGGCGAGCGCAACGGCAAGCTCACCCCATTCCACGACAAGCGCGTGCGCCTGGCCATGACCATGATTCTCGACCGCGAGCTGATCATCAACGACATCTACGACGGGATCGGCGAGGTGGCCACGGGGCCCAACAACGCCCCGTCCCCGGCGGCCAACCCCGAGATCGAGCCCTGGCCCTACGACCCGGCGCGGGCCAAGGAGCTTCTCAGAGAGGCGGGATGGGTCGATCGCGACAACGACGGCATCCTGGAGAACGAGCGGGGCGACGAGTTCGCCTTCGAGTTCACCCGCGCCTCGGGCGGCCAGACCATCGAGCGCTTCCAGAAGTACCTGGTCGACCAGTGCGCCTCGGTGGGCATCCGGTGCACCCCCAAGATCGTGGACTGGTCGCTGTACGACCAGATCATGAAGAACCGCGACTTCGACGCCATCACCCTGGCGTGGGCCGCCTCGGCGCCCGAGTCGGACCCCAAGCAGATCTGGCACACCGACTCGATCCAGAACCAGGGGCACAACTTCATCCAGTGGGACGCGGGGCAGGATCAGTACATCGACGCGATCAAGACGACGCTGGACTTCGACCAGCGGATGGAGATTTTCCATAAGTTCCACACGCTGATCCACGAGGAGCAGCCGTACACCTTCCTGCGCGTCTCGCCCTGGCTGCGATTCATCGACAAGAAGTTCAAGAATGTCCACACCTACCCCAAGGGGCTTGAGCAGCGCGAGTTCTTCGAAGCACCGATGGCGAACAACTGAGCACGGGGAGCGCACGCCATGGGTGTTTATATTCTCAGACGACTGCTGCTGATGATCCCCACCCTGATCGGGATCACCGCCATCGTGTTCTTCCTGGTCGCGCTGAGCCCGGGGGGGATCGGCGCGTCGCTCACCGCCGACGCGGGGGGCATGGACCCGACCAGCCGGGCGCAGAAGCAGGCCTATCTCGACGACCGGTACGGGCTCGATGACCCGGCGGCGCTGCAGTATGTCCGCTGGCTGGGGCGGATCTCGCCGGTCAAGTTCGGCAAGCGCGACCAGATCGACCCGACGGGCGAGTATGTCCGCTACCCCAAGGAGGTCAAGAAGCCGCCACTCTGGAAGTGGTTTGTTGACGAGCTGCCGACCACGCCGCAGGTCCCCGAGCACCGGTGGGGACCCGACGACGACGCGACCGACATGTCCCGCGTCTACCGCCTCCAGGCCAACGCCTACTCGCGGGCCCGCGCCAAGCTCATCTCGGGCAGGGCGCTGCTGGGCACGGAGCTGGGACGGGCGCTCGATGAGGCCCACATCAGGGGCGTGCGTGACGCCAAGGGGCGGATCGACTTTGGCAAGGTCGCCAAACACCGCGATGTGGTCAGCCGGTCGCCGCGCTTCCCCGAGATCCAGCGCCTGGCCACGGCCCTGATCGGGTACTACGACGCGGCGCTGCTCGAGCGTGAGAAGCTCGGCGCCGTGTTCGAGGCCAGGCCATACCCCCAGGCGGGCTGGGGCATCGCCCCGGGGGTGACGATCTCCAAGCCGGACCTGGGCGTCTCGTTCTCCAAGGGGCGCCCGGTCCTGGACCTGATCCTCGAGGCGTTGCCGATCACGATCCTGCTCAACCTGATCGCGCTGCCGCTGATCTACTTCATCGCCATCCCCTCGGGCATGCTGGCGGCGGTGCGGGCCGGGGGCGGGTTCGACCGCGTCAGCGGCGCGTTCTACATCGCGCTCTGGTCGTTCCCGATCCCGCTGGCGGGGGTGCTCATGATCGGGTACCTGGCCAACCACGACTACCTGTGGGGCGTCTTCCCCGCCAGCGGCATGCACAGCTCGGCGGCCAGCTCCTTCACCTACCTCCCGTATTTCACGCCCAGCGGCGGATGGGAAGAAGGCTATGTGCTGGACATGCTCTGGCATGTGTGCCTGCCGGTGGTGTGCCTGGTCTACGGCGGGTTCGCCATCCTGAGCAAGCAGACCCGCGCGGCCATGCTCGACAACTTCAACATGGACTATGTCCGCACCGCCAAGGCCAAGGGCGTGGCGTACAAGGACATCGTGCTGCGCCATGTGTTCCGAAACTCGCTGCTGCCGCTGATCACCATGTTCGTGTCGATCTTCCCGGCGATGCTGGCGGGCTCGGTGGTGATCGAGAAGATCTTCACCATCCCGGGCATGGGGCAGCTCACGCTCAACTCGATCTATCTCAAGGACCGCGAGCTGCTGCTGGCCAACACGATGATGATCGCGGCGGTGAACCTGCTGGCGCTGCTGCTGGCCGACATCCTGTACTCCGTGGCCGACCCGAGGATCTCGTACAAATGACCACCGCAACGAACCAACCGGATGCGGTCACCGGCGTGCAGCTGGCCCAGGGCATCGGGCACCGCCCCGCCCGGGGGTTCTGGACCGAGGCCTGGGCGCAGGTGCTCACGCGTCCCGCCGCCGTGGCGGGGCTCGCGTGGATCGCCCTCGTGGCCTTCTTCGCCCTGTTCGCGCCGCTGATCGCCTCGGGGCACCCGATCCTGATGTGGACGCTCGACGAGACGGGACGCAGGCAGGGGCTCACCTCGCCCATGCTGCGGATGCTCTCGGTGGCCGATGTGATGCTCATCGTGTGGGGCGTCTACGCTCCGATCCTGGTCCTCTGGCCGACCGCGCGCCTTACCCGCCCGCAGAAGATGCGTCTGGCGATCGCCGGGGGGATCCAGCTGGCCATCGCGGCCGTGCTGGTAGGCGCCGTTTCGGGGTTCTTCTCTGGGCGCGATGTCGCCGACTGGGTGCGCGACACCGAGCAGTGGGCCTACTTCGAGCCCACCGCCTCGCTCGTCATCGCCCTGATCGCCTCGATCCCCTTCGTGCTGATCTCGATCGGGATCTACAGGAGCTGGGGGCGCATCGGGTATGTGGGGGCGATCGTGCTGCTGACCATCGGGCTGGGGACCTGGAAGTGGGCCGAGAACACCAGCACCTATCTGTACCGCACGCAGGAGGCCGCGGGACAGGTCGAAGCGGTGTACACCATCGTCCCCTTCTCGCCCAATCAGTCCGAGACGGCGATGTACAACCGCGACCCGATGTCCACCCCCCTCGACTCGATGTGGGACCGCGTGGCCGAGGGGGCGCGGATCGCCGCCGAGCGCAAGGCGAGCTTCACCGATCAGGAGCTGGGCGAGCTGCCCATCTCCGAGCGCACCTTCACCCATATGCGAGCGACATCGGCCTCGTTCACCGATCTGCTCTCGCACCCCATCTCCGAGCGCATCGACGGGCTCGAGCGGCGCTGGAAGGGGGGCGAGCTGTCCACCCTGCTCGACCTCAAGGGGGCCATAACGGGCGGACCGGCGCCCACGCACCTGCTGGGGACCGACACGCTGGGGCAGGATGTGCTCTCGCAGATGCTCCACGCCTGCCGCCTGTCGATCTCGATCGGGTTCGTCTCGACCAGCATCGCCGTGCTCATCGGCGTCACCATCGGGGCGATCATGGGCTATTTCGGCGGCTGGGTCGACCTGCTGCTCTACCGCCTGGTGGAGGTCTTCATGGCCATCCCCGTGCTCTTCCTGCTGATCGTGGCCGCGGGCGTGCTGCCTCGCAACATCTATGTGATGATGGCCATCATCGGGTGCTTCTCGTGGACGACCGCCGCCCGGTTCATCCGCGCAGAGTTCATGAAGCTCAAGGAGACGGACTATGTCCAGGCGGCCAACGCGGTGGGGCTCCCGCTGTGGTCGATCCTGTTCAAGCACATGCTTCCCAACGGCGTGACCCCCGTGCTGGTGGATGCGTCGTTCCTGATCGCCGCGGCGATCCTTATCGAGGCGATCCTTTCGTATCTCGGGCTCGGTCCTGCCGGGCAGGCGAGCTGGGGCAAGCTGCTCTCGGACGCCTCGGGCGAGACCTCGGACTTCCTGTGGTGGCTGGCGATCTTCCCCGGGGGGGCGATCTTCCTGACCACGATGGCCTACAACCTGATCGGCGAGGCGCTGCGCGACGCGATCGACCCCAAACTCAAGAAAGCACGCGTCTGACCACGCCCCCGGGCGGCGAGGACGCGAGGAGCGTGAAGATGAGCGAAGCAACGATCGAGCAACCCAGCCCCGGCAAGCAGGCGGTGACCGCCGAGCAGCCGATCATGCGCGTCCAGGACCTGGCGGTGTCGTTCGATAACGGCTCGGGGCCGCGCATCCAGGCGGTCGACGGCGTGCGGATGAGCGTGTTCCCCCGCCAGACGCTGGCGGTGGTGGGCGAGTCGGGCTGCGGCAAGTCGGTCACCTCGATGAGCTCGATGCAGCTCGTGCCCCGCCCGCCCGGGCGATTCGACCGCGGCAAGATCATGTACCGCTTGGAGGACGGGCGCGTCGTTGACCTGCTCTCGCTGAGCGAGTCGGAGATGCGCAAGATCCGCGGCAACGAGATCGCCATGATCTTCCAGGAGCCGATGACCTCGCTCAACCCGGTGTACACAGTGGGCGACCAGATCATGGAGGCGATCACGCTGCACCAGGATGTGAACGCCCGCGAGGCGCTGCGTATCGCCATCGACGCGATGGACGCGGTGGGCATCCCCGACCCGCGGGGCCGGATCAAGGCCTACCCCCACCAGTTCTCGGGGGGGATGCGCCAGCGTGTGATGATCGCGATGGCGCTGGCGTGCCAGCCGCGCCTGCTGCTGGCCGACGAGCCGACGACGGCGCTGGATGTGACGATCCAGGCGCAGATTCTCGAGCTGCTCAAGGAGCTCAAGGAAACCCGCGGCATGGCGGTGATGCTCATCACCCACGACCTGGGCGTGGTGGCCGAGAACGCCGATGTGGTGTGCGTGATGTACGCGGGTCGGGTGGTCGAGTTCGCCAATGTCTACGACCTGTACGCCAACCCCATGCACCCCTACACGCGCGGGCTGCTGTCGAGCATCCCGGTGGTGCACAAGAAGCTCGACCGGCTCACGACCATCACCGAGATCGTCAACAACCCCGCCGAGTTCCGCAAGCTTCCCAGGGCGTCGGAGGGCGTCACGCCCTGGTGGCCCTGGAACGACGCGCCCGCCGACCTCCGCCGGCGCGACGAGCCGGCGGGCGATTATGTGCTGCGGCAGGTCGCCAAGGATCACTGGGTGGGCGTGTGGCGCACCGAGGCGGTGGCGCACGAGGACTCCTCCCCGCCCGAGCTCACTTTCCGCGTGGTGGACCACAAGAACGGGTGACGCTTCCGGTCGGGAACACATGAATCGAGGCCGACGATGCGCGTGCTGATCCTGGTCGATGCCCAGTTCGCCGCCCACGAGCGG
This sequence comes from uncultured Phycisphaeraceae bacterium, assembly GCA_964387925.1. Lineage (GTDB taxonomy): Bacteria > Planctomycetota > Phycisphaerae > Phycisphaerales > UBA1924 > UBA1924. The sequence goes on along the minus strand of CAYLXF010000004.1, from coordinate 187,838 downwards.
GCGCTGCTCGAGCGCGTGATGGTCGGGCTGGCCGTGGAGGGCGTCGAGGCGAGGATCGTGCTTCCCAAGGACCGCCGCCTCGAGGCGTACGGCTTCGAGCTCATCAGCGAGCCCATCCTATACGCCGATCGCGGGCTCGCGCTCACCCAACGGATCAGGGCCAACCAGGTGGCCCGCCGGGTCACCCGCGGCGCCGAGGACATGACGGGGGTGATCGACATCGTGCATGTGTTCGGGGGCGGGGCGTGGTCGATGGGACGCGAGCTGGCGCGGATCCTGGGCGCGGGCGTGGTGTTCGAGGTCTGGCGCGCGGGGCTGATCGACTCGGCGCGGGGGCTGCATCTCACCGACGAGGACCGCGCCGTGTTCCTGGTCCCCGAGAAGCCCTTCGAGGCGGGCCTGATCAACGCCGGGTTTTCCCAGCGCGTCCGGCTCGCCCCGTGGGGGGCGCAGGTCCCGCCCGAGCCCACGCACATCTTCCGAGAGGGCAAGCTCGTCTCGATCGTGCTGATGGGATCGGGGCGGAAGAAGGAGAACTGCGTCGCCGCCTTCGACGGGGTCGCCGACGCGATCGGCTCGCGCGAGGATGTCATGGTCTTCGCGAATCTCGAGATGGTGCAGCGCGCCGACCTGTGGCCTCGGGTCAAGAGCAACCGGCTCGACTCGCGCTTCACGATCATCGATAAGTCCGAGGACCGGCGCGACCTGCTGCTGCGCTGCGACCTGCTGATCTACCCCGATACCCTCCACGAGGAGCGTACGCTGCTGCTCGACGCGATGGGCGCGGGGATGGCGATCATCGCCTCGGACGACGAGAAGATCCTGCCGATCCATGACGATTCGGGGGTGATGGTCGTCGAGCGCCCCAGCCGCGCCCACTGGGCCCCGCTGATCCGCGACTGCATCGAGCACCCGGACCGCGCCCGCCAGGCGGGGCTCCGGGCGCGGGAATACATTACCCGCAACCGGCGCTCGGCCATGCACATCGAGTCGATCCTGGACACCTACAACGCGCTGTGCGGCATCGAGACCGCCGACGAGGCCGGCTGAGCCCAAAGCGCTCGATATCGGTCCCCACCGGGCCACGCCCCGCGTCCGATAGCGGTCGAAGTTGTCCAATTCACCGGGAGAACCGGTCATCGGGGTGGTGATTTCGCGGTTCGCGTGCACACTTGGTTCAAGCCCGTGATTGCCCGGCGTGCTGTGTGTACGACGCCGGGGCGGGAACGAGACAACCCAAGAATGGAGGCACAGTGATGATGTTCACCACACTCATCGGTGCAATGACACTCGCGCTGGGACCATGCAACGCGACCTGCTCCAAGGGAATCAGCACGCCCCGGGTCATCGAGATCCGGGCGGCCATGTTCGATCCGACCGAGGTCAACCGCAACCAGATCCGCTTCTCCGATGAAACCGTGGGCGAGGTCGTCGCCGAGGTCAGCCGCGAGGGCGCGGTGGAATGGGCCGGTTCGGACCGCGAGCGCCTCGGCGGGCAGAACGCGCCCGAGCTGATCTATGTCCAGATCTTCGACGGCGTGTTCGCCATCGACCCCTTCTCCCCGTTGCCCGAGGCGACCGACGCCACGGCCCGGCAGCTCTTCCGGGGCACGAGCTTGGAGACCGACCGCACCCAGCACGGGCGCAAGCACATCGACCGCACCAAGGAGCTTTTCGCCAAGCTCGAACGCGCCCGCCTCGACTGGCTCCGGGCCAACGGGTTCGCCGGCGTGCGCCGGATCACCAATCCCCACCCCCGCACCGAGGAGGGCGAGCAGGCCCGGGGCAAATCGCTCCCCGAGCCCTCGGCGGTGTTCCAGCGTCCCCCGGATGTCCCGCGCGGCAAATCGCACGAGGAGGTCAGAGTAGACGACCAGCCCTCGATGGGCGCCTTGGTGGCGATGCTCCGCCAGACCGACGAGCCCGTGCGGGTCTCGCTGCCCGAGCACATGCGGACCACCACGGTGGCCCGCGTCGAGCGCCGTGACCACGGGCAGGACGAGGTCGTGAGCTCCGAGGCGGACGCCGACACCGAAGAGGTCGCGGTGAACCGCTGAGAGCCAATCTCATGCTGACGAATCCCTTCGGCGTCGTGTGACGCGATGGGCGGCGGGCCGTATGCTGTTGGTGTGACAGGACGACTCCCGTTCAATCCGGAGCGCATGAAAGGCACACGGACTGGTCAGAGAGCCGGCGACGGGGGCGCTACGCCCCCCGCGCCGGTTTTAGGTTCATCGGGCGCTCCGTCCGAGGCGCCCATCACCGTCTCGCAGCTCGCCGCCCGCATCGACCACGCCATCAAAGGCGGGCTGCCCGATCGGTTCACGGTGGTGGGGGAGATCAGCTCCCTGTCGCACCGCACGCACTACTACTTCTCGCTCAAGGACGAGCGGTCCGTGATCAGCGCCGTGGTGTTCTCCTCCGCCGCGGCCCGCCTGGGGTACACCCCCAGGCACGGCGACAGCGTGATCGCCAGAGGACGGGTCGAGTATTACGCCCCGGGCGGGCGCATCAGTCTGATCGTCAGCTCGATGAGCCCGGTGGGCGAGGGCGAGCTGGAGCGGCGATACAAGCTGCTGTGCGAGGAGCTGCGCGGGCGCGGTTGGTTCGCCCAGGAGATCAAGAAGCCGCTGCCCACCTTCCCGCGCCGCCTGGCGGTGGTGACCAGCAAGGACGGGGCGGCGGTGCAGGATGTCATCGACACACTGCGCCGCCGGTGCCCGGCGGTGGATCTGCTCGTCGTCGATGTGCGCGTGCAGGGGGCGCAGGCCAAGGGGCAGATCGCCGGCGCGATCCGCTCGCTCAACGAGCATCACGAGCGCCTGGCGATCGACGCGATCCTCATCACCCGCGGCGGGGGTTCGATCGAGGACCTGTGGGCGTTCAATGAGATCGAGGTGGCCCGCGCGATCCATGAGTCGGCCCTGCCGGTGGTCGCGGCCATCGGGCACGAGACGGACCTGACCATCGCCGAGCTGGTGGCCGACGAGCGCTGCGCCACCCCCACCCAGGCGGCGATGCGCCTCTCGCCCGATCGCGCCGCCCTGGGCGAGCAGCTCGCGTCGATACTCGGCCGACTCAACCGCACGGCCCGCGCCGAGCTGCGCTACGAGCGCCAGCGGCTCGAAAGGATCACCTGCTCGCGCTCGATGGCCGACCCGCGCAGCATCATCGAGACCCAGCACGATCGGCTCGATAACCGGCTCGGTCGCGTGCGCGGGGCGCTGCGCCACTCGATCGCGCGGTCCCGATCGGCGCTGGACGCGATGGCGATCAGGATGGCGCGCCACCAGCCCTCGGCGGTGCAGGCGCGCCGGCAGGAGCACCTGGCGCACCTCTCGGCCCGGCTCGGGCGCGTCGTGTCCCGGGCGCTGGCCAACCGGCGCGAGGACCTCACGGGCCTGGCCCGAGAGCTGCACGCCATCGGCCCGGCGCAGGTGCTGGCGCGGGGGTTCTCGGTGACCACCGATAAGCATGGGACGCTGATCCGATCGTCGGCCCAGGTGGCGACGGGGCAGACGCTGGTGACCACGCTGGGCGATGGGAAGGTGCGATCGGTTGTCCAGAGCGGCGTCGGGGCGCCCAGCGTCGATCCATGACTGCGCCGGGTGGCCGGGGCGATGAACCCGCGATCCAAGCGCCGCCGCAAACCCGACCCCGATCAGCCCGGCCTGTTCTGAGAATCTGGATCGCGCGAGCGTCCGGGCGTATGCTCCCGCGTGGCCAAGAAACCCCTCAAGAGCGACACGCCCGAACCCGCCGCCGAGGAGCTGCGATACGAGCAGCTCATCGATCGCCTGGAGGCGATCGTCGATCGGATCGAATCGGGCCAGACGGGGCTCGAAGACGCGATCAGGGGCTACGAGGAGGGAATCGGGCTCGTCAAGCGGGCGCGGGCGATTCTCGACCGGGCCGAGCAGCGGATCATCGAGCTCAACGCCGACCAGCTTGGGCCGGCCGATCCGGACTGCGACTGAACACGGCCGTCCGATTCCGGCGGTATATCCAGCCTTTCGCGTCCACGAGCCGATGAGTGAGCGATGCCCGACTGGTTTTTCTACATGATGCCGTGGCTCTCGACGCTGCTGTTCGTGACGGCCGTGGGCGCGTGCATCGGCTCGCTGGTCAATGTGCTGGTGTACCGGATCCCCCTGGGGGTCGATGTGGTCACCCCGGCTTCGCGCTGCCCCAAGTGCGGGCACAAGCTGACCTGGCGCGAGAACATCCCGATCTTCGGCTGGCTGCTGCTGCGCGGCAAGTGCCGGTTCTGCAAGGCCAAGATCAGTCCCGAGTACCCCATCGTTGAGACGATCGTGGCCGTGCTCTTCGGCGGGATCTGGTCGCTGTGGTATCTGATCCCCCAGAAACTGCCCGATTCTTTCCTGGCGGATATCCCGCCCGAGTGGGCCGCCAACGGGCCGGGGCTGACCTGGCCGGCGATGGTGGTGCTGCTGGTGCTGGTGGGCTGTCTGGTGGCCATGACGATCATCGACGCCCGCACCTCGACGATCCCGCTCGTGCTGACATGGGTTCCGGCGGGCGTCGCGCTGGTGCTGCATGTGGGGCACGCGGCCTGGTTCGAGCACAAGTACGGCGTCCCGGGCGTCGGCGGGCTGGCCGGGTTCTGGAATGTGCCCAACGCCCGGCTCAAATGGGTCACCGCCCCCGGTGAGGTCTGGACCCTCGCCACCGGCGGGCTGGCCGGATGGAAGTTCATCGGCATGGGTCTGGGCGGCGTGCTGGGGCTGCTCATTTCCAACCTGTTGCTCCGGTTCGGCTGGATCACCCGCAGCTTCGCCGACTTCGACGCCTGGTTCGAGAAGCAGCGGGCCAGACAGGGAGAACCAATCGCCGAGCCCGCTGAGCCGGAGATCCACTCTGGCGCCCTGGGGCCGACCGCCGATGACCCGGCCATCGTGGTGGAGCCGATCACCGAGCCCGTCGCCACCGAGCATGTTCCGGCGGCGCGGACTTCCCCGAGCACGATGCACGATTGGCTCATGTACCCCCACGCACGCCGGGAGATGATCCGGGAACTGGCGTTCCTCTGTCCCCCGGTTTTGTGCGCGTTTCTGGGTTCATGGGCGATGGTCCGGTTCGTGACCATGCACTACGGGGCGTGGACCGAGTTCCCCGAGGTGGGGATCTCCGTCCCCCCCGCCAACGCGCCGCTGTGGCTGGTGGTGCTGGGCGGGGTGCTGATGGGCTACCTGATCGCGGGGGCGGTCGTGTGGGCCGTGCGCATCGGTGGTTCGCTGGCGTTCGGGAAGGAGGCGATGGGTCTGGGCGATGTGCACATGATGGCGGCGGTTGGCGCCTGCCTGGGCTGGATCGATCCGACCATCGCGTTCTTCCTGGCGGCGTTCGTGGGCGTGGCGTATGCGGTTGTGGCGCAGGTGTTTAGGGGCAAGCTCAGCCGCGCGATGCCTTACGGCCCGTTCCTGGCGGGAGCGACGCTGCTGGTGGTGCTGGGCAAGCCGGCGATTGAGGTGGGGCTCGGGCGCCTCTTGGGGATGGGCGGGCCGCTGAGTCTGCCCTGACCGACACGGCGTACGCCGAAATTCGAAGATCGAGGCGCATCTCGTGCGCGACCGGCGCACACCGATCAGGAACAACGGATACACTGTGGCTCCGGGCCCGAGACGGGGGCCGGGAACACGAGCAAACGATACCGGGAGGTGCACGGATGAACACACCGAAGTTACTGATCGCCCTTGGGGCCCTGGCCGTCGTGGTGCTGGGCGGATGCAAGTCGGTCTCGCAGCGCGATTATGACGCCGCGATCGATGAGAACACTCAGCTGCGCGAGCGCATCGCGGGGCTCCAGGAGAGCGTGCGTCAGGCCAACGAGGGCAACAGCGGGTTCCAGGACCAGAACGCCCAGCTGCGCGCCGAGAACGCCCGCCTGCAGGAGGCGCTCAACGCCGCCAACGCCCAGCCCCGCACCGGGTTCGAGGGGATCAACGGCGTCGATCTGAGCACCCGCGCCGGGGGCGCGATCGTGGTGGGGGTCGCGGGCGATGTGCTGTTCGCCTCGGGCTCCAACACGCTGCGGAACGACGCCAAGTCGACGCTCGATCAGGTGGCCCGGGTCATCAAGAGCACCTACGCCGGCAACGAGATCCGCGTCGAGGGATACACCGACACCGACAAGCTCGTCAAGACCAAGGACAAGTGGGGCACCAACGAGAACCTGAGCGCGGCTCGCGCCCTGGCGGTGGAGACCTACCTCGTGGGCAAGGGGGTCGACAACGACCGGATTTACTCGGCGGCGTTCGGACCCTCCAAGCCCAAGGCCACCAAGAAGGACTCGCGCCGCGTTGAGATCGTGATTCTGGGCCAATAACCGGTCATTTTGCGGGGGCCGACCCGCGGGTCGGGTTTTGTCTCTCCCCCCGCGTGATGCGTTTGCATTTTCAAGGTTGGTGGGTACAATCCTGCCGCTTCGGGCTATTGGCGCAGTTGGCTAGCGCACCAGTATGACACACTGGGGGTCACAGGTTCGAGTCCTGTATAGCCCATTCTGACATGAGAGCCTCGCCACGGCGGGGCTCTGTTCATCCAGTCATCTTCGGGCCCACGACGGCTTGGCCAGCGGGGGCGCAGGAACCGGTGAAGACAACAGATCACGCCACCTTAGCTCAGTTGATAGAGCAGCTGATTTGTAATCTGCAGGTCCTCGGTTTGAGTCCGAGAGGTGGCTTTGGGAAGACGGTCCGCGCGAACGGGCGTGTTCCCGACAATCGATCAAGGGCGTGTACCCAAGTGGCCAAAGGGGGCAGACTGTAAATCTGCTGGCAATGCCTTCGGTGGTTCGAATCCACCCGCGCCCATTCCCGCATCGAACCGCCTTCCCAGCCACGGGAAGGCGATTTTTTCGTGCCGCTCGCGCTGACCCGGCCGCTCGGGTCCCTCGCGGGCGTCGGCTACGATGCGCCCATGGTCTCTCGTGCGGATCCCAGCCAGAAGCGGATCAGCGCGTACGCGCTCTTGAGCAACTCCAGGGTGTGTGCGCTGGTGAGCGATCGCGCCTCCATCGACTGGCTGTGCGTGCCCGAGCCCGACAGCGATGCGGTGTTCTGGTCGATCCTCGACCCCGGGCGGGGGGGCGTGTGGTCGATCGAGATCGAGGGGCTGGTGTCCACGAGCCGGCGCTATGTGCCGGGAACGATGAGTCTGGAGACGACCCTGCGGGGGCGAACGGGCACGCTGCGCGTCACCGACGCCCTGCTGCTGGACACGGGGAACCCCCGGGAGCAGACCGCGGACCACGCCCTGATGCGGATGCTGGCCTGCACCGGGGGAGAGATCGACCTGCGCGTCCGGTTCGCCCCGCGTCCCGGCTTCGGGCGCCGGAGCATGAGGATGAGCCGGCGCCCCGGGCTGGGGATCTCGGTGCACGCGGGCCGCCAGAGCATGCTGCTGCGCAGCGATCTGGAGATGCGGCTGGGTGAAGACGGGCGTGAGGCGCTCGCGGCGGTTCGCCTGGTGGACGGCGAGACCCGATCGATGGCGTTGGGGCAGACGGATCCCGGCCCGGGCGTGTGGCCGTTGGTGGGCCGGGGCGCTTCGTCGCGCCTGCTGCGGACCAACGAATGGTGGCGTTCATGGTCGCGCGCCCTGCGCCTGACGCAAGGCGAGCAGGACGGGGTGGACGCGGACATGGTCGAGCTGGTGCGCCGCAGCGCCCTGACGCTCAGATCCCTGATCTACGCGCCCACCGGCTCGGTCCTTGCGGCCCCGACGACCTCGCTGCCCGAGCGCCTGGGGGGGAGTCGCAACTGGGACTACCGTTTCTGCTGGATCCGCGACGCCTCATACACCATGCGCGCGCTGCTCAATCTCGGGCTCGGTGTCGAGGCCGAGGCGTTCCTCGGCTGGCTGCTCAACGCCTCGCGCATGACGCATCCGCGCCTGCGCGTGATGTACGATGTCTTCGGGCGGCGCGCGCCGCCAGAGCGGCGGCTGGACCATGTGCGGGGTTTCGAGGGCTCTCGACCCGTGCGCACGGGCAACGGCGCCCGCGGTCAGCTGCAGCTGGACACCTTCGGCGCCATCCTCGACGCCGCTTGGCAGCACCACGAGCACGGCGGGGCGATCAGCGCCTCGGGCGGGCGCATGCTCCGCGCGTTCGTGGAGTTCGCCAGCCGCGGCTGGGAGCTGGCCGATCACGGCATCTGGGAGGAACGCGCCCGACCACGCCACCACACGCTCTCCAAGGCGATGTGCTGGGTCGCCATGGACCGCGGGATGCGCCTGGCCGAGAAGGGCGTGATGCGCCTCGATCGGCCCCGCATCGGGCGGGAGATGCAGCGGGTCCGCGAGCGGGTGCGCACGGAGGGCTACAACGACCGGCTGGGCTCGTACACCGCCACGCTCGGTGGAGAAGAGCTCGACGCGAGCCTGCTGATGCTCAGCATCTACGGCTTCGAGGAGCCCGAATCCCAGCGCATGCGCGGCACGATCGATCGGGTCTACGAGCGCCTCGGGCCCGGGGCGGCCCTGTACCGGTACCGGCGGATCGACGACGGGATCGAGAGCGATCTGGAAGCGGGGCGGTTCGGGATCTGCGGCTTCTGGGGCGTCGAAGCCCTGGCTGCGGCCAAGCGGGTGGACGAGGCGCGGTCGAAGTATGATGAGCTCATGGGATACGCCAACGATGTGGGACTCTTCGCCGAAGAGGTGGACCCCGAGAACGGCATGGCGCTGGGCAACTTCCCCCAGGCGCTCACGCATATCGGCATGATCAACGCGTCGTGCACGCTCGCGCGGACGCGGCGCGGGGAACGGACCCGGTCCGAATCGGGAGCGGTGCGATGATGGCGGCGGCCCAGGATCCGAGCGGTGGCGTCGTCGTCCTCTGGGGCCTGGTCGCCTCGGGGGCGATGGTCACGGTGGAGACGGCCGCCCTGTGGCTGGGCTGGACGCGCCTGAGCCTGCCGATCATGCTGGGCGCCCTGTTCGTGAGCGACCGAGACCGGGCCGCGTTCCTGGGAACCCTGATGCATTTCGTGCTCGGGCTTGGGTTCGCCTGGTTCTACACGCTTGTGTTCCGCCAGTGGGGGGCGGCGAACTGGTGGCTTGGCGCGCTGATGGGCCTGGCCCACGCGATCTTCATCCTGGTGGTCATCCTGCCGGTGCTGCCGGCGGTTCATCCACGGATGGTGGGACCCCGCACGGGGCCCGAAACGGTGGCGGCGCTCGAATCTCCCGGACTCCTGGGCCTGCACTACGGGCGGGCGACGGCGGTGGTGAGCCTGGCGACCCATGGTGTGTACGGGGCTGTGCTGGGGCTGTTGTATCATCTGTAAATTGTTACCAGTATGAAACTGTTTTCATGTTCCTCTTAAGATCCCTTTACTTGGGGGGTTTAGGTTGCACAGTCGGGTATCTGTTCGCCCGCTTTGTTGTGATTCGAGCACGGGGGCGGCACATCTATGGACGCGATGGGCGAGACAGTCTGGGTGGTGCCCGAGGGGTATATCCCGCCCACGAGCACGGGTCCCGAGCCGGAGATGACCAGCCACGGGACGCTGTGCATTCTGAACACGGGCGATGAGGACGCCCGGATCGAGCTGACGATCTATTTCAGCGATCGCGAGCCGGTGAGCGGGTACCGGCGCACGGTGGGGGCGCGCCGGACGCTGCATCTTCGGTTCAATGACCTCGATGATCCCGAGCCGGTGCCGCGTGGCGCCGATTTCTCGTCGGTGCTGCGGAGCGACCGCCCGGTGGTGGTGCAGCACACGCGCCTTGATTCGAGGCAGGCGGAGAACGCGCTCATGACGACGATCGCCTACCCGGTGCGCGCGGGCGGGCATAAGTGACGGCGGAGGCGGACGGCAGGAGTCAGGAACCGAGGTCAGTGTGAGGCTGCTCTTTCAACCCAGAGCGAACGCGATCGCCCAGCTTGTCGTGCTGTCGGCGGTGACGCTGCCCGTGCTGGGCCTGGGGGGGATCCTGCTCTGGCCGCGCACGGCGTATTCGACCCGGGTGGGCATGGTCCTGCCCCAGCCGGTGGCCTTCAGCCACGAGCATCACACCCGGGCGCTGGGGATCGACTGCCGCTTCTGCCACACGACGGCGGAGACCTCGGCGACCGCGGGGATGCCCTCGACGGGGACCTGCATGCACTGCCACAGCGAGATCTGGAGCGACAGCCCCATGCTCGCGCCCGTGCGCCGGAGCTGGAATGAGGGCCAGCCCATCGAATGGGAGCGCGTGCACGACCTGCCCGATTTCGTGTACTTCAACCATGCCGTGCATGTGAACGCGGGGGTGGGGTGCGCGAGCTGCCACGGACGCGTCGATCGCATGCCCATGATGAGCAAGGCCAAGTCGCTGCGCATGAGCTGGTGCCTCGACTGCCACAGGGATCCGGGATCGGGGCTGCTGGAGGGGCGGGCGGACGCGGGGGGGGCGGCGGTCGAACAACCCCTGCTGTTCTCGCACCCCGGGCTGACAGACGACGCGCTCCGTGGGAAGGGGGGGCTGACAGACTGCGTGACCTGTCACCGCTGATGAAAGCGCCACCCGATGCATCCCGGTTCCTCTGGCAGTCGCTCGACGACTGGGCCGTCGGCGGTGCGCTGCCGGGGGATGTGGCCGCCGAGTTTCCGGTCAGCTTGGATGTCTGGGACGACGGGGTCTCGCGTCGGCGCTTCCTGCAGCTCATGGGGGCCTCGATGGCGCTGGCGGGCGTGCTGGGCGGTTCGCTGGGCGGGTGCGTCGATCGCAACCGGCCCGAAAAGATCGTTCCCTATGTGCATCACCCCGAGGGCATGACCCCCGGGCGACCCATGACGCTGGCCACGGCGGTGCTGCTGGGGGGCTACGCGATGGGGGTGATGGCGAGCTGCCGCGAGGGGCGGCCGGTCAAGCTCGAAGGGAATCCCGGGCACCCGTCGAGCCTGGGAAGCAGCGACGCGGTCACCCAGGCGCAGCTGCTGACGCTCTACGACCCCGACCGGTCCCGTTCGATCATGCACGGCGGCCGCCCCGAGTCGTGGGAGCGGTTCTCGTCCTGGTTCCGGGATGTCGCACGCGACCACCGCGCCGGCGGCGGGGCGGGTCTGATGATCGTCAGCGGGAACACGACCTCGCCCACCGAGCTGGACCAGATGGCGAGACTGCGCGCCGTGATGCCGGCGATGCGCTGGGTGGTGCACGACCCGGCCGGCGGGACACGCTCGCAACGGGGCCTGGGCGTGTATCACCCCGCGAACGCGTCGGTCGTGCTGCTGCTGGGAAGCGATCTGATGATGGAGGAGCCGGGAAGCGTGCGCTATGCGAGGGATCTGAGCGATCGACGCCGGGTGCGCCGGGCTTCGAGCGAGATGTCGCGGGTGTACGCCGTGGAAACGATGCCCAGCGCGACGGGCTCGTTCGCCGATCACCGTCTGCGCCTGCGGGCATCGCGGATCGAATCCTTCGCGGGCGAGATCGCGTCGCGTCTGGGCGTGCGGGTCTCGGGCGGTCTTCCCGGGAGCGGCGCGCCGCCGGCCTGGATCGACGCGGTGGCCTCCGACCTCCTGGACGCGGGGTCCAAGGCGCTCGTCGTCCCGGGGCGCTATCTGAGCGAGCGCGTGCACCGCCTGGCCGAGGCGATCAACGCGCGTCTGGGAGCGGTCGGGAGCACGGTCCACTATGTCGAACACTTCGACGCCGCGGGCCGGGCGGGGGTGGGCGCTCTGGCCGACGCGGCCCAGGCGCTCGGCGCCGGCGAGGTCGAGACGCTGGTGGTGCTGGGGACCAACCCCGTCTACAGCGCGCCCGGAGGCGTGGACTTGGCCGCGGCGATCAGCCGGGCGGGGCGATCCGTGCATCTGGGGCTCGCCCGCGACGAGACCGGGAGCGTCTGCGACTGGCATGTGCACGCCCTGCACGACCTCGAACGCTTCGGCGACGCGCGCGGCCACGACGGGACGGCGACGCTGATCCAGCCGGCGATCGCGCCCCTGTACGAGGGGCACGCGTCGTGCGAGCTGCTGGAGATCCTGCTCGGACGCGACAAGCATGAGCCGCGGGAGATCGTCGATGATTTCTGGCGTCGCCAGACGGGGCTGGCGGGGGCCAGCTTCGAGAAGTGGCGCTGGCGGGCGCTGCGGGAGGGTTTCATCGAGGGGAGCGAGGCGCCCGCGATCGACGGCCCGCCAAGGCGCGAGGATGCGATCGAGCTTTCCCCGCGCCAGGGGGGAGCGGGGCTCGAACTGGAGGTCCGACCCGACTCCCGCGTCTGGGACGGGTCGCTGGCCAACAACGCCTGGCTCCAGGAGCTGCCCAAGCCGGTCACCAAGCTCACCTGGGACAACGCGGTGCTGCTCTCGCCCGCGACGGCCCAGCGACTGGGGCTGGCCAACGGTCGGCGCGTGCGCCTGGAGACGCGACTCGCCTGGGCCGAGGGCGCGGTCTGGATCGTCCCGGGGCACGCGGACGGGGCGGTGAGCGTGCAGCTCGGCTACGGGCGCACCATGGCCGGGCGCGTGGGCGACGGGTGCGGGTTCAACGCGTACCGGCTGATGCGGTCGTCGGAGGAATGGTCGGGCGTCGCGGTGACGCTGACGGCGCTGGAAGGTCGCACCGAGCTCGCCAGCACCCAGCGCCACCAGCGGATGGAGCACCGCCACCCCGTGCGGCACGGGGATCTCGGCGAGTTCCGGGCCGATCCCGGATCGATCGCCGCCAGGGGAGAGCGGGCGGAGACGGCCGGGGCACGCAGGACCCTGCTGCCCCTGTACGAGTACAGGGGGCACAAGTGGGGCATGAGCATCGACCTGACCGCCTGCATGGGCTGCGGGGCATGCACGGCCGCGTGCCAGGCGGAGAACAACATCCCCGTGGTGGGCAAGGGAGAGGTCCTGCGCCAGCGCGAGATGCACTGGATCCGGGTCGATCGCTATTTCCACGGCGACCCTGGCGAGCCCGAGATCCTGCACCAGCCGATCCCGTGCATGCACTGCGAGGACGCGCCGTGCGAGGTCGTGTGCCCCGTGGGCGCGACGGTACACAGCAGCGAGGGGCTCAACCAGATGGTCTACAACCGGTGCATCGGGACGCGGTACTGCTCGAACAACTGCCCCTACAAGGTGCGCCGGTTCAACTTCCTGCAGTACGGCGAGGACGACACCGACTCGCTCATGCTGGCGCGCAACCCGGAGGTGACGGTGCGCAGCCGGGGCGTGATGGAGAAGTGCACCTACTGCGTGCAGCGGATCGAGCACGCCCGGATCGACGCCATCAACGGCGGGGATCCCATCACCGACGGCTCCATCCTGACCGCCTGCCAGCAGGCGTGCCCCACCCGGGCTATCGAGTTCGGGGACCTCAACGACGAAACCGCGCGGGTGAAGCGCCTCCATGACGAGCCGCACGCCTACGGGCTGCTCGAAGAGCTGGGGACGCGTCCGCGGACCCGGTATCTCTCGTGCGTGAAGAACACGAACCGGGCGCTCGCCGGCGCGACCGGGCGAGAGGAGGGGATCGCATGAGCACGGGCGCCGTCCATCCCCACGCGACCGGCGATCACGGGCTGGCCCCGGGCGTGACCCCGCTGGGGGTCGAGCGACGGGTGATCCGGATGCCCTTCTCGTACCAGCGCCCCAGCTGGTGGGCGGTGTTCGGGATCGCTCTGGGGCTGTCGCTGATGATGCAGGTGGCCATCGTCTGGCTGCTGGCCCGGGGCGTGGGGGTGTGGGGCATCAACCAGCCCGTGGCGTGGGGGTTCGCCATCACAAACTTCGTGTGGTGGATCGGCATCGGCCACGCCGGGACGCTGATCTCGGCGATCCTGCTGCTATGCCGCCAGCGGTGGCGCACCACGATCAACCGCTTCGCCGAGGCGATGACGCTCTTCGCCGTGGCCAACGCGGCGCTCTTCCCGCTGCTGCACCTGGGACGGGTCTGGAAGTTCTACTACATCCTGCCCTACTGGCCCAACACGCTCGACCTGTGGCCCCAGTGGCGCAGCCCGCTGGTGTGGGACGCGTTCGCTGTGATGACCTACGGGCTGGTCTCGCTCCTGTTCTGGTACATCGGGATGATCCCCGACCTGGCGGTGATGCGCGAGCGGGCCCCCGGGCGGGAGCAGCGCCTGTTCTTCGGGGTCTTGGCCCTGGGCTGGCGCGGGTCGGCCCGCCACTGGCGCCACCACCAGAGCGCGTACCTGATGCTGGCGGGGCTGGCCACGCCGCTGGTCGTCTCGGTGCATTCGATCGTGTCGTTCGACTTCGCCGTGGCGATCCTGCCCGGCTGGCACAGCACCTTCTTCGCGCCCTACTTCGTGGCCGGGGCGATCTTCTCGGGCTTCGCCATGGTGTTCACATTGTGCATCCCCCTGCGTTGGCACTACGGGCTGCACGAGCTGATCACAGAGGACCACCTCAACAAGATGGCCAAGGTGATGCTGACGGCCGAGATCATCGTCGCCTACAGCTATGTGGTCGAGATCTTCAACGCGATGTTTAGCGCCGATGTCTACGAGCAGTCGACCACGCTCGATCGGCTCGGCGGGTTCTACGCGGGGCGGTTCTGGGTGCTGGTGCTGTGCGTGATCGTGCTGCCCCAGCTGCTGTGGTCGCATCGGGTGCGCACCAACGCGGCGGCCCTGTTCGTCCTCTCGATCCTGTTCAATGTGGGCATGTGGCTCGAGCGGTACATCATCATCGTCACCAGTCTCTACCGCGATTATCTCCCCGGCTCGTGGGGCGTCTTCGAGGGGACCCTCTGGGACTGGGCGCTGCTGATCGGGACCCTGGGGTTCTTCGCGCTGCTGTTCATGCTCTTCCTGCGTCTGCTCCCGGCCATCTCGATGGACGAGTCCAAGGGGCTCATCTGGTCGTCGGCTCGGAAGAAGGGGGGCGAGGCGTGAGCGAAACCACGGGCAAGCCCGAGCTGCGCGGGATGATCGCCGCCTACGACCGCCCCGAGCGGCTGGTGGAGGCCGCGCGGGCCGCACGCGATGCGGGGTACCACGATCTCGACGCGCTGACCCCGTTCCCGGTCGAGGGGCTCCCCCAGGCGCTGGGGCTGGACGGATCCCCGATCCCGATGCTGGGGCTGATCGCCGGGGCCCTGGGCGGGGCGGGGATGTTCGCGCTCATGTGGTGGAGCGCGGCGGTCGGTTTCCCGCTCAATGTCGGGGGCAGGCCCTTCTTCTCCTGGCCGGCGTTCATCCCCATCACCTTCGAGTCGATCGTGCTGGCCGCCTCGGTGGCGATGCTCGTGGGGTTGCTGGTGCTGTGCCGACTGCCCAGCCCGTACCACCCGCTGTTCGCGCTGCGCGAGGCGCGCCGGGCGGTGTGCGACCGCTTCGTGCTGGTGATCGGCGCCGATGACCCCCTGTTCGATCGCGCCGGAACCCGCGTCTTTCTCGAGTCGCAGCGTCCCGATTCGATCGAGGAGGTGATCGAATGAGGCGCGCGATCACACATCGTTTGCTGCTGGCGACGGCGTGCCTGATCGCCAGCTGCGGCGACCGGTCTCCCAACATGAACGACCAGGCCCGCAAGGAGGTCTACGAGGCCGGCGCCTTGGCGGGGTTCGCCGACCATCCTCGGGCCCGACTCCCGGTCGAGGGCGCGGTGTACCAGAACACGCCCGCGCCCGACGATCGGGCCGCGACGGGGCTGGTCCGGGGCGAGCTGATCGAGACGATCCCGATCCCGGTCGATCTGGCGCTGCTTCGCCGCGGACAGGAGCGTTTCGCCATCGCCTGCGCCATGTGCCACGGGGAGGACGGCTCGGGGGAGGGGATCGTGGTCCAGCGCGGGTTCACCCGCCCGCCCTCGCTGCACAGCGAGCGTGTCCGACGGGCGCCCGACGGGCATCTGTACCGCGTGATGACGCTGGGCTTCGGGCGCATGGGCAGCTACCGCGAGCAGCTCGATCAGCACGACCGCTGGGCGGTGGTGGCGTACATCCGCGCGCTGCAGCGCTCCCAGCATGCGCCGAGCGAGGGGCTCCCCGCCGCCCTCCGCGAGCGGCTCGGGGCGCGGGAGGGGGGCGGCGATGACTGAGCACGCCCCCAACCCCCGAACTAGGCGGACGCTCGGGATCGCCATGCTGGCGTCGGTGGTGGCCGCGGTGGCGCTGGGGGCGTGGTCGCCCAGGCCGGTGCTGATCGGTTATCTCGCGGCCTTCCGGTTCTGGCTCGATTGCTCGCTGGGGTGCCTGATCGTGCTGATGATTCACGCCCTGACCGGGGGCAGGTGGGGCTGGTCGCTGCGGAGGGCGCTCGGGGCGGGGATGGCGACGATCCCCATCGTCGCCGTCGCCTTCATCGTTGTCCTGCTGGGCATGGGCGTGATCTACGGCTGGGGCGGCGCTGATCCCCAGCAGGGCGACGCGCTCGTCCAGATGCAGCCCGTGTACCTGCGCCCCTGGTTCTTCGCGGCCCGGGCGCTGGTATTCTGGGCGCTGTGGGTGGGGCTGGGGCTGCTTGTCGGCGCCCGCGCGCGTCGTCAGGATGAGCACGATGACGATGAGCGGGGTCTGGCGCTGGCGAGGGTGAGCGCCCCGGGGCTCGTGCTGATGCTCTTTACCGTGACCTTCGCGGGCGACGACTGGTTCTCGTCTTTCATGCCGCCGCGTCTGAGCACCATCTCGGGGCTGCAGCAGATCACCGAGCAGTTCGTGTCGGCGGGTGCCCTGTGCATCGCCGTGGTCCTGCGGGTCCATCGGTGGCCGGGCGAGGGCGGCGAGCACGGGCTGCTGGCTCGGGTGCGGGGAGCGAGCGCGGGGCGGGCCGCATCGGCCAGCTCGTACGCGGGCGGCGATGCGCCCGCCGATCGGCTGTGCGACCTGGGCACGATGCTGCTCACGGCGGTGGCGCTGCTGGGATACACCGCGGTCTCGCGACTGATCATCGTCTGGTCGGGGAATCTGCCCCGGGAGGTCGGGTGGTATCTCGATCGGATCGGCGGCGTCTGGACCTGGATCACGATCGCGCTGGTGCTCACGCAGCTCGCCCTGCCGCTGACGCTGCTGCTGCTTCGCCGCGTCAAGCAGAGCGCGGGGCTGATGGGCGTGCTGGTCTGGATGATCCTGGGGGGTCGGGTGGTCCACTCCGGGTGGCTGGTCATCCCGGAGGCGGGTGAGGCGCCATGGATCGCGGGGCTGGCGATGGTGTTCTCGCTGGGGGCGATCGGGTGCGCGTGGGCGCTGGTGTTCCTGGCCCGCCTGGGCGCCACGCCCGAGCCGGCGCGTATGGCGCCGATCCTGGAAAGGATGGCGACGGCATGACCGATCCCACGACTCCACGGCGAGAGCACGCCACGGGGCACGATCCCGAGCGCCTGGCGGTCCGCGCGCTGGCGCTGATCGCTTCTGGCGGGGTTCTGGGGATGCTGGTGATCCTCGCGGGGATCTGGGGGCTGCTGGTGGTGGTGACGGGCTCGGGGGCCGTTCCTACGCAGAAGGGGACCGAACCACCCCAGCACAAGCAGATGGGGTCCGCGGAGCTGGTTCGCATCAGGACCCAGGCCCAGCGCGAGCAGCGACGGCGATTGAGCGCCTTGGGGTGGGTCGAGGGCGAGGACGGGATCGCCCGGATCCCCATCGAAGAGGCGATGCGGCTGATCGCCGATGAGTACGGGGATATAGATAAGGATAGAGACCGGAGCACATCGAACGGACGGGAAGGCGACCCTCAATGAACAAGACCATGACCTTCGTGCTGCTGATCTGCCTGGCCGCGACGAGCGCGCTGGGCGGCGGCGGCATCCCCAACCTGGCGGATGTCGCCGGGATCGATACGCACGACGGGAGCAGCCTGGACCCGGCTCTGTCGTTCATTGACGAGCAGGGTCGGCCCGTCACCCTGGGCATGTACATGGGCCAGCCGCGCCGCCCGCTGGTGCTGACGCTGGGCTACGCGCAGTGCGCCATGCACTGCAAGCGTAACCGCAGGGGGGTGATCAAGGCGCTCCAGCGTCTGCCCATCGAGGCGGGGCGCGACTATATCTGGCTGATGATCAGCATCGATCCCGAGGAACGCGTCCAGGAGGCGCTGCTGCAGAAGAACACCGCCGTGGCCGGCTCGGGTCTGGCCAGCGCCCAGGACGGGTGGCATGTGCTCACGGGCGAGCGCACGCAGATCATGGAGCTGGCCGACGAGGTGGGCTTCCGCTACACCTACGACAAGCGAAGCGGGCGGTACGCGCACCCGGTGGGCAGCATCGTGATCACCCCCGACGGTCGGATATCGGGCTACCTCCCCGGACCGGATTACGACTCGCTCGGGCTGGCCACGGCCCTGGCCCAGGCGGCGGGGGGGAAGGTGGGCGACGGCGGGGACCTGGAATCGACCAACCTGGTGCGCTGCGTGCCTATCAGCCTGGAGCTGGGTCCCTACAGCCGCTCGGCGATGGTGGCGCTGCGGATCATCGCCATGGCGACGGTGCTGGCGCTGGGGGTGCTGATCGCGTGGCTGATGAGCCGGAGCGCGTCGCGGGGGATGAAGAAGGGGGCCACGAGGCAATGACGCCGGGGTCGCTGAGCCTGCTGCCGCCCTCGGCGACCGAAATCGCACGCCAGACCGACCTGATCGCGGCGGCGCTGCTGGTTTTCTCGCTGCTCTTCTCGGCCATCATCTTCGGCATGATGCTCCTGTTTGTCGTGCGATACCGCAAGGGCTCGGGCGCATCGAGAGAGGGGAGCTCCGACAAGCAGTTTTTCGTGGAGCTCGGCTGGACGGGCGCGTCGGTGCTGCTGGGGCTGGTCGTCTTCCTCTGGGCGGGGGTCGCGTTCGTGAGCGAGAAGTCGGCGCCCGCGGGGGCCACGACGATCTATGTGCAGGCCAGGCAGTGGATGTGGGAGGTCGAGCACCCCGACGGGCGGCGCGAGCTCAACGAGCTGCATGTCCCCATCGGTCGCCCCGTGCGGCTGGTGCTGTCCTCGGAGGATGTCATCCATAGCTTTTATGTCCCCGCGTTCCGCGTCAAGCAGGACGCGGTCCCCGGGATGTACACCAGTCTCTGGTTCACCCCCGACCGGGTGGGGCGCTACCACCTGTTCTGCGCCGAGTACTGCGGGGCCGACCACGCGCGCATGACCGGTTGGGTGCATGTGCTTGGCGATGGCGACTACCGCCAGTGGCTCGGGCGCACGCCGCCGACGCCCAGCGGGATGCCCACCCGCGAGCAGGGGCTGGCGTCGTTCCAGGCGCTGGGGTGCGACCAGTGCCATCATCCCGACACGGACAAGATCGCCCCCTACCTCGAGGGGCTCTTCGGATCGAGCGTCGAGCTGGCCGACGGGTCCAGCGTTATCGCTGACGAGCAGTACATCCGCGAGTCGATCCTGGACCCCGCCGCCAAGGTCGTCAAGGGGTACGACCCGCACATGCCCAGCTATGCCGGGCAGCTCGACGAGGCGCGGCTTCGGCAGGTCATCACCGCCGTGCGGGCGCTGGGACGCGAAGAGCCCCGGAGCGAGGAAGGCGAGGAGAAGGGCTCATGAGCGATCGTGAGATCAACGCGTCCAGCGCTCCCTCGCCCGATGCCCAGCCCACCGAGCGCGGTCCCAACTACCTGACGCGCGAGCGGGGCGTCGGGTCCTGGCTGCTCACCCGGGACCACAAGCGCATCGCCTGGCTCTACCTGCTGAGCGTCACCGCGTTCTTCTGGCTCGGCGGTTTCGCGGTCATGATGATCAGGCTCGAGTTGCTCACCCCCCAAGCGGATGTCGTCAGCAAGGAGATCTTCAACCGCCTCTTCACCATGCACGGGACGATCATGGTGTGGTTCTTCCTGGTGCCTCTGATCCCGACGGTGCTGGGCAACTTCCTGCTGCCGATGATGCTCGGCGCCAAGGACCTGGCGTTCCCCAGGATCAACCTGCTCAGCTGGTACCTCTTCGTCGTCGGGGGCCTGGTCGCTTTCGGATCGCTCGTGATCGGCGGCGTGGACACGGGCTGGACCTTCTATACGCCCTACAGCACGGTATACTCCTCTCCGGCCACGCTGGTCATGATCTGCGGGATCTTCATCTCGGGGTTCTCGTCGATCCTGACGGGGCTCAACTTCATCGTCACCACGCACCTGATGCGTGCCCCGGGTCTGCACTGGTTCCGGCTGCCGCTGTTCGTGTGGTCGATGTACGCCACGAGCATCATCTTCGTGCTGGCCACGCCCGTGCTGGCGTTGACGCTGCTGCTGCTGATCGTCGAGCGCGTGTGGGGCGTGGGCATCTTCGACCCCTCGCTGGGGGGCGACCCGCTGCTGTTCCAGCACTTCTTCTGGTTCTACTCGCACCCGGTGGTGTACATCATGCTGCTGCCGGCGATGGGCGTGACCAGCGAGATCATCTGCTGCTTCGCCCGCAAGCCGGTCTTCGGCTACAAGTTCATGGCCGGGAGCATCATGGCCATCGCGATGCTGGGGTTCCTCGTGTGGGGCCACCACATGTTCGTCTCGGGCCAGAGCGTGTACGCGGGGCTGGTCTTCTCCGTGCTGAGCTTTCTCGTCGCCGTCCCCAGCGCCATCAAGATCTTCAACTGGATCGCCACGCTCTACAAGGGCCAGATCACCCTGGCCACGCCCATGCTCTACGCGCTGGGGTTCGTGGGGCTGTTCCTCATCGGGGGGCTCACGGGGCTGTTCCTGGCCTCGATGCCCATCGATGTGCATGTGCACGACACCTATTTCGTTGTCGCCCACTTTCACTACATCATGGTGGGCGGCAGCGTCATGGCCTACCTGGGCGGGATCCACTTCTGGTGGCCCAAGATGACGGGGCGCCTGTACCCCCAGGCGTGGGGCGTCTTCGCCGCCCTGCTCATGTTCTTCGGGTTCAACCTCACCTTCTTTCCCCAGTTCCTGCTCGGGTACATGGGCATGCCCCGTCGGTATCAGATCTATTCGCCCGAGTTCCAGGTGCTGCATGTGCTCTCGAGCGCGGGGGCGAGCATCCTGGGCCTGGCGTATGTGCTCCCGCTGGGCTATCTCGCCTGGGCCGCGAGATACGGCAAACCCGCTGGCCCCAACCCCTGGAGCGCCACGGGTCTCGAGTGGACCACCCCCTCACCCCCCGGCCCGCACAACTTCGACCGGACGCCGGTGGTGTGCGAGCCGCCGTATCAGTACACGCCCCTTGCTCCGGTGAACCAGCCGGCGGCGGGGGCCGACCAAGCGGGCGGCCGGGCTGACGGCCAGAACGAGGGCGCGGAGGGAGGATCATGAACGATGCCGCGTCCAACCTCTGGTGGCGATTCCAGTTCGCCAGCCCCGACCAGCAGCGACAGGCCGCGTCTCTGGGGATGTGGGTGTTCCTGGCCACCGAGGTCCTGTTCTTCGGGGCGCTGCTCACCGCGTACGCGATGTACCGGATCCGGTACCCCGCCGACTTTCAAGAGGCGAGCACGCACCTGTATCTCTCCATCGGCGCCGTCAACACGCTGGTCCTGCTGGGCAGCAGCCTGGCGGTGGCCCTGGCGGTCCGGCGCGCCGGCGACGACAACATGAGGGCGGCCGGCCGGATGCTGCTGTGCGCGGCGGTGCTCGGGGTCGTGTTCCTGTCGCTCAAGATGTACGAGTACCGGCTCGATTACCACGAGCAGCTCGTGCCCGTGCTCCGTTTCGAGTACCGCGGCGCGGGCGACCCGGCGCATGTCAAGATGTTCATGATGCTGTATTTCATCGCCACGGGGATCCACGCCATGCATCTGAGCGCGGGGGTGGCGATGCTGATGGGGCTCTGGCTCATGAACCGACGCGGGCGGTTCAGCGCCGAGCACCACACGCCCATCGAGATGGTGGGGCTGTACTGGCACTTCGTGGACATCGTGTGGGTGTTCCTGCTCCCGCTGCTGTACATGGTGGGCGCGCCATGAGCGGGATGTACCCGACAAGGCGACGGCTCTGGGGCGTGGGGCTTGCTTTGGCGCTGCTGCTGGTCTGCACGGTGGCGGCCTCCCAGCTCCCGCTGGGCCGGTTCCAGATCGTGCTGGGGCTGGGATTTGCTTCGGCCAAGGCGGTGCTGATCGGCCTGTATTTCATGAATCTCCGACACGAGGCGGCGGTGATCCGGGTCGTGGTGGTGGGGGTGTTCCTCTGGCTGTCGCTGCTGGTGGGTCTGGTGGTCATCGACGACCGGACGCGCGAGCACACACCGGGCATGGAGCAGGGCGCGGCGACCGGGCAGACGCACAGCGCCGCGGCCCCGTAGCGGGCGTGGATTCAGAGCACCAGGCCCAGCAGCACGCCCAGGGCGATGGCCGTCAGCAGCGCCAGCACCAGGGTCGCGAACAGCAGGTGGTGCTTCTCGAGCCTGAAGAGCGCCGAAGATGTGATGGCGCGGCTGTCGAAGCGCCCGTGCGCGCCGTGGTCCCGCCGGTCGTCGCAGGGCTCGAAGAGGTTGTCGGGGCGGGCGGGATCCTCGGGCTGGTCGGTCTGCTGGCTCTTGTAGCCGGTGCTGGCGAGGTAGCGGTCGCCCACCCCGGGCAGGAGCTTGTTGCCCCAGACGACGATGAGCGTGCTCAGGCCCAGCAGCAGCTCCCGCTTTGGGCGCTTGGAGCACCACACCACCGCGTCGGCGATGACCTCGGGCTGGTAGATGGGGGGCACGGGCTGGGCCCTGTTGGGCAGTTTGCTCCGCACCCAGTCGAACTGGGGCGTGTTCACCGCCGGCAGCTGGATCATGGTCAATCGGATGGGGGACTCGTCGTGGAGCAGCTCGGCGCGGAGCGAGTCGCAGAAGCCCTGGATCGCGTGCTTGCTGGCGCAGTAGGCGCTCTGGAGCGGGATGCCCCGGTACGCCAGGGCGCTGCCGATCTGGATGATGTGCCCCCGGTCGCGCCCCCGCATGTGGCGCAGCGCGGCCAGCGTGCCGTGGACCGTGCCCAGGTAGCACACCTCGGTGACGCGCTTGAACTCCTGTGGGGTCGTGTCCACCACGCGGGCGAAGACGCTGGTCATGGCGACATTGACCCAGACCGCGATGGGCCCAAGCTCGGCCTCGATCCGATCGGCCGCGGCGAACACCGCGTCCGCGTCGGCGACATCGACCCGGACGGGCAGCGCCCGCGCCCCGAACGACCGGACCTCCTCGGCGCCCGCCTCCAGCCCCGCCCCGCCCCGCGCCAAGAGCGCCACATCGCACCCGTCCCTGGCGAACGCCAGGGCCGTGGCGCGCCCCACCCCCGCGCTGGCGCCGCTGACGACGACCACCCGGCGTTGAAGGGCGGGGCCGTTCATCTGCCCGCGGTCTCCCTGCTGCTGGGCGCGTCGCGTGTGTCGTCAAGCCCCAGTGCGTTGCGCGCCTTCTGCCAGTTGCCCGCGAGCATCGCCTTGGCGGTGTCCTTGATGACCTCGATCTCGGCCGGGTCGCCCTTGACGAGGGCCTTGAAGACATTCTTGGCCTGCGCGAACTGGATGTGTCCCGGCAGCGGGGGGACATTGGGGTCCGTGTGGATATCGAGCAGCACCGGCATGTCGGCGCCCAGCGCCCGGTCCCACGCGTCGCCCACATCACCGGGGTCGGTGACCTTGATGCCGGTGAACCCCATCGTCTGGGCGTAGGCGGCGTAGTCGAAGTCCTGGAGCAGCTGCGCGACATCCCAGCGCGGGTTGCCGTCCTCAGTGCGCATCTCCCAGGACACCTGGTTGAGGTCGTTGTTGTGGAGCACGAGCACGACAAAGCACGGGTTGGACCACGACTTCCAGTGGCGTCTGACCGTGAGCATCTCGTTCATGCCCAGCATCTGGAAGGCCCCGTCGCCGATCGTGCAGACCACCGGGCGATCGGGGAAGGCGAACTTGGCGGCCACCGCGTAGGGCATCGCGCCGATCATGGTGGCCAGCCGCCCGGAGAGGTTGCCCATCATCCCGCGGCGCAGGCGGATGTGGTGCCCGTACCAGTCGGCGGTGGACCCGGCGTCGCAAGTGACGATGGCCCGGTCGGGCAGGCGCTTGTTGAGCTCGACATAGACCTTGCGCGGGTTGATCGGTTCGGCGGCGACATCGGCCTCGGCCAGCAGGACCCGGTCCCAGTCGCGCATCTGCCGGGCGATGCCCTCCTGCCAGGAGCGGTCCTCGTGGTATTCCAGGTGCTTGGAGAGCTCGCGCAGGGTCGCGCGGGCGTCCCCCCAGAGGTTGACCTCCATGGGATAACGCAGCGCCAGGTGGCGCGGCTTGAGGTCGATCTGCACCCCGCGGGCCTGGCCGTCGGCGGGCATGAACTCGGCGTAGGGGAAGTTGGTGCCCACCATCAGCAGCGTGTCGCAGCCGTTCATCATTTTGTAGCTGGGCAGCGAGCCCAGCAGCCCCAGCTGCTGCGTGTGGTGGGGCACATCGCCGGGGACGACCTGCTTGCCAAGCAGCGCGGTGATGAGCCCCGCGCCCAGCTTATCGGCGACCTCCAGCACCTCGTCCGTGGCGCCGATGGCGCCCTGGCCGACCATCATCGCGATCTTTTCGCCCTCGTTGAGCAGGCGGGCGGCGCGCTTGATCTCGTCGTGCGGGGCGACGATCTCGGTGGAGCTGTGCCCCACGCCGGTGCGCGACACGAAGTGCGCCCTGGCGGGCTTCTCGAACTCCAGCGACTGCACATCGTTGGGCAGGATGATCACGCACGGGCGCAGCTCGGTCCTGGCGATCCGAAAGGCGCGGTCGACCACCATCTGGGCCTGCATGGGGGTGGAGACGGTCTTCACATACGCGGCGACATCGGCGAAGACGCGTTCGAGATTGTTCTCCTGCTGAAAATCGCTTCCCAGCGCCACCCGCGCCTGCTGGCCGACGATCGCGACCACGGGCTGGTTATCCATCATCGCGTCGTAGAGGCCGTTGACCATGTGCAGGGCGCCGGGGCCCGAGGTCGAGACGCACACGCCCACCTCGCCGGTGAACTTGGCGTGGGCGCAGGCCATCAGTGCCGCCATCTCCTCGTGCGTCGGGCGGATATAGCTCAGCGCCTTGTCGTCGCGATCGGCCCGGCCCAGCGCCCCGTCGAACGAGCCGATCCCGTCGCCGGGGAAGCCGTAGACGCGGTGGACGCCCCATTCGATCATGCGGTCGATGATGAAGTCGCTCACGGAGTAGCTCATGATGTTCTTCTCGCTGTGTGGTGCGCGTCGCTCCGGGTCAGCGGCGCGGCGTCGGTCGCGTGGCCCCGCATCACAACAGTGGCGACGGGAGGTGGGGCCCCGGTGAACAAAGAATGAAAAACGAATCATCTTTCGTTCAGCGCGGCGCGCAACGCGAGCCGCTAGATTCCGGACATGCCAAGCCGGTGGGCTCATGACTGACGCCCCGATCCAATCCGTGCGGTGCGCGGCCTACACCATCGGGACCGATCACCCGGAGTCGGACGGGACCCTTGCGTGGAACGAGACGACGATGGTCGTGGTGCATGTAGAGGCGGGGGGGCGGACGGGCACGGGGTGGACCTACGCCACACGCGCCGCCGCGGTTGTGGTCGAGGACCTGCTCGCGGGGGCCATCGGCGGCGTGGACGCGATGGATATCCCCGGCGCCTGGGCGGCGATGGAGCACGCGGTGCGCAACCAGGGGCGCTCGGGCGTCACGGCCATGGCGATCTCGGCGGTCGATATCGCCCTGTGGGACCTCAAGGGCAAGCTGATGGGGGCGAGCGTGGCCGACCTGCTGGGGTCGGCCAGGCCCAGCGTTGAGATCTACGGCAGCGGCGGGTTCAGCTCGTACAGCGACGCGCAGCTCGCCGAGCAGTTCACGGGATGGGTGGCCCAGGGGATCTCGCGGCTGAAGATGAAGATCGGGCGCGGTCGCGACGCCGAGCGCGTGCGGGCAGCGCGTGAGGCGCTGGGGGAGGGCCCCGAGATCTATGCCGACGCCAACGGGGCCTACCGCCGCAAGCAAGCGCTGGGCATGGCCCGTGGCCTGGCGCCCCTCGGCGTGACCTGGTTCGAGGAGCCGGTCGATCACCACGACCTGGCGGGCCTGCGCCTGCTGCGCGACCGCGCCCCGGCGGGTATGGACATCACCGCGGGCGAGTACGGATACGAGCTGAGCGGGTTCCCGCGTCTGATCGGCCAGGGGGCGGTTGATGTGCTCCAGGCGGATTGCACCCGCTGCGGGGGGATCACCGGCTGGATGCGCGTGGCCGCGCTGGCCCAGGCCCACCACCTGCCCATCTCCTCGCACTGCGCCCCGGCGCTGCATGTCGCGCCCGGCTGCGCCGCGCCCAACACGATGCACCTCGAGTATTTTCACGACCACGCCCGCATCGAGCGTCTGCTCTTCGACGCCGCCCCGGCGCCCATCGGCGGTCGCCTCACGCCCGACCGGTCCCGGCCCGGGCTGGGGTACGAGCTGAAGCGCGCCGACGCCGAGCCATACCGGGTCTGACAGGAGCCCGCCGATGGGAACCACCAAGCCTTCGTCGATCTCGTTGCCCCAGCTGACCATGGCCGCCCGTGACGCGCACTACCCGCCCATGCGCACCGTCGGCCATGGGCGCAGGCCCAGCACCGATCAGCAGGCCGACACGAGGGCCCTGGCCGACGAGCTGGGCAGGGCGATCGAGGGCGAGACGCGCTTCGATGACGGGTCGCGGGCCGCCTACTCAACCGATGCGTCGAACTACCGGCACGCCCCGGTGGGCGTGGTGACGCCCCGGTCGGCCGAGGATGTCGTAAAGGCCGTGGAGATCTGCCGCCGGTACGTCGCGCCCATCTGCTCGCGAGGCGGGGGGACCGGGCTGGCGGGCCAGGCGACGGGGGCGGCGGTGATCCTGGATTTCTCGAAATACATGGACCGTGTCGTCTCGATCGACCCCGGGAGCCAAACGGCGGTTGTCGAACCGGGGTGCATCCTCGACACGCTGCGGGGCAAGGCCGAGCGGGACCACGGGCTGACCTTCGGTCCAGACCCCGCGACCCATTCGCGCAACACGCTGGGCGGGATGATCGGGAACAACTCCTGCGGGATCCACTCGGTGATGGCCCAGTTCTATGGCCACGGGCCCATGACCGTGCATCAGGTCCAGTCGATGGACATCCTGACCTACGACGGCGTGCGGATGACGGTGGGGATGACGAGCGACGAGGAGTTCGAGGCCCGCAAACGCGAGGGCGGTCGCGTGGGCGAGATCTACACCCGCCTCGACGAGCTGCGCCGGGAGCACGAGTCGCTGATCCGCGAACGCTTCCCCGACATCCCGCGGCGCGTCTCGGGGTACAACCTCGACTGGCTGCTGCCCGAGAGGGGACGCGACCTGGCCAAGGCGCTGGTGGGCAGCGAGGGCACCTGCGTGGTGGTGCTTTCGGCGACGGTCAGGCTTCAGCACTTCATGCCCAGCCGGGCGCTGGTGGTGCTGGGCTACCCCAGCGTGTTCGAGGCGGGAGATCACTGCCCCCAGGTGATGAGGCACAAACCCACCGGGTGCGAGGGCATCGATGACAAGCTCATCGGCTTCATGAAGAAAAAGGGCATGCACCCGAGGGACATGGACCTTCTGCCCGAGGGCAAAGGGTTCCTTTTCGTCGAGTTCGGCGCGGATTCGATGGAAGAAGCCGAGGGCAGGGCCGTGGCGTTCATGGATGATCTTCGCGGGCGGGACAACGCGCCGGACATGAGACTGTTCACCGGAGAGCGTGAGAAGCATCAGCTCTGGGAGTTGCGCGAGTCGGGCCTGGGGGCCACGGCCCATGTGCAGGGGATGCCCTCCTCCCACCCGGGATGGGAGGACGCCTCGGTCGACCCCGAGCGGGTGGGGCCGTACCTTCGCGAGTTCCGCAAGCTGCTCGACGAGTTCGGCTACGACTGCGCTCTTTACGGCCACTTCGGGCAGGGCTGCATCCACTGCCGCATCGACTTCGACCTCGGCACCAGACAGGGGGCCGACAACTACACGCGTTTCATCGAGCAGGCCGCTCACCTGGTCGTGCGCCACGGCGGGTCGCTCTCGGGCGAGCACGGCGACGGGCAGTCGCGCTCGGCGCTGCTCCCGATCATGTACGGCGAGGAGATGATGGGCGTCTTCGCCGAGTTCAAGGCGATCTGGGACCCGGAGCACAAGATGAACCCCGGCAAGATCGTGGCCCCGCCCCGCCCCGACCAGGATCTGCGCGAGGGGCCGGGGTACGAGCCGCCGCGCCTGGAGACCTATTTTCAGTACCCCGACGATCATTTCTCGTTCGCCAACGCCGTGAGCCGCTGCGTGGGGGTGGGCAAGTGCCGCCAGGACCAGAGCGGGACCATGTGCCCAAGCTACATGGTGACCCGCGAGGAGGAGGACTCGACCCGCGGTCGCGCCCGCCTGCTCTTCGAGATGCTCCACGGGGGGATCATCAACGACGGCTGGCGCAACGGGCATGTCCGCGAGGCGCTGGACCTGTGCCTGGCGTGCAAGGGCTGCGTGAACGAGTGCCCCGTGAATGTGGACATGGCGACCTACAAGGCCGAGTACCTGGCGCACTACTACAAGTGGCGTCTGCGCCCGATCCAGGCGTACTCGATGGGGTTGGTCTACTGGTGGGCGCGGGTCGCCTCGCGCGTGGCGCCGGTGGCCAACTTCGTGCTGCACGCCCCGGTGCTGTCGCGCATCGCCAAGCGGGCGGGCGGGATCGCCCCGCAGCGCGAGGTTCCCCGGTTCGCGAGCCCGACCTTCAAGGCCTGGTTCGCCCGGCGCGACCACAAGCCACCCGTGGACGCGGCGCCGGGCGGGCGCCGCGGCGTCCGGCTCGACATCGAGCACCGCGACACGCCCCGGTTCAGCGTGGACACCTACGAGTCGGCCTCCAACCCGCACCACGACGACGGCAAGCGCCTCAACATCCACGCCGAGCAGAGGCCGTTCGAGACCAACCGTGTCTTGCTCTGGCCCGACACCTTCAACAACTACTTCATGACCTCGGCCGCCAGGGCTGGCGTCGAGGTGCTCGAGTGGGGCGGGTGCCGCATCGAGCTGCCGCCGCGCCCCCTGTGCTGCGGGCGTCCGCTGTACGACTTCGGGTTCCTGGGGGTGGCCCGGAAGATGTGGCTTCAGGTCATCGACACACTGCGTCCATGGCTGCGCGACGGGGTGCCGATCGTGGGGCTCGAACCCAGCTGCGTGGCCGCGTTCCGCGACGAGCTGGTGAATCTCTTCCCCAACGACATGGACGCCAAGCGCCTGGCCCACTCGACCTTTCTGCTCTGCGAGTACATGGTCCGCCAGCGGATCGCCCCGCCCAGGCTGGAGCGCCGGGCCATCGTGCACGGGCACTGCCACCACAAGGCGGTCATGCACATGGACGCCGAGATCGCGGTGCTCAAGGCGATGGGCATCGACTACGAACTGCTCGACTCGGGATGCTGCGGGATGGCGGGCTCGTTCGGGTTCTCGAAGGGGAAGTATGAGGTCTCGCGCCGGGCCGGCGAGCGGGTGCTGCTGCCCAGCGTGCGTGCGGTCGATGACGACACCCTGATCATCGCCAGCGGCTTCAGCTGCCGGCAGCAGATCAAGCAGCTCACCGACCGCGAGGCGCTGCACCTGGCCGAGGTGGTCCGGATGGCCATCCATCAGGACGCCGGCGTCGAGCGGGGTGCCGGCGCCGTCGCATCGGGGCCGATGCGCCATGCAGGGGGGTGAGCCGGTCCGGTGTGGACGGGGACGGCCCCGCCCGACTTATCGGACCTTGCTTCCCCCGACCCGGCCGAGTTTCTCGGGCCGGGGTGGGGCGTCTCAACGCCGTATCCACCCCCGCGGGGCCGGGCGAAGCGCGTCCGAGAACCCGACGGGCCCCGCGAGGGCCGGTTTGGGTTGAAGTGGGCGCGCCGTTGGTCGATATCAGGTCCGCACGATCAATCTCTGTGCGGAACGCTGAAATGAATATACCGATCCCGACATCACGGTTTGACCTGCGGAAGTACTTCGCTCGCGGCGAGTCGCTCGTCGCCATGACGGGGATGGCGTTCATCGCCATCCTGACGCTGGTGGTGGGGGGCGTGATTTGGGTCTCGGCTCGGGCCGTGGACGAATCCGCCGCCGCCCAGTCCGAGCAGCGCGTGCGGGAGACGAGCAGGATGCTCGCCTCGCAGTCCGAGCTGCGCCTGAGCGATGAGGATCTTCCTGGTCTGCGCCGGCTGATGCTCGATGCGGTCGCCTCGGGGATGGTGGAGCAGTGCGAGGTGAGCATCCCGGGCCTGGGCGTGATCGCCTCTTCCAACGCGTCGCAGAGCTCCCTGAGCGAGCTTCCCGACACCTGGCCCGGCAGCGTCGAGATCCCCGCGAGCGTGGCGTTCGACGAGCAGTCCCGGCGCGCCAAGGTGCTCGAGCCGCTGACCGTGGAGGGGCGCAACGGGATCGTTCTTGAAGCCGTCTTCGACCAGTCCCAGCAGATCGAGGGGGCCGACACCATCCGCGTCTCGTCGGTGGGGATCGTCTCGGTGGGTCTGGTGTTCACGCTGCTGGTCTACAGGCGGTTCCGCAATCGCCTGGGGGCGTTGGCGGCCATTGGCGAGTCGCTGCGGAGCGCCGCCCAGGGCGAGCGGCGCCTCGAGTGCCTGGTCGTGGGCGATTCGCTGGGCCAGGAGGCCCGGGCCTGGAACGCCCTGCTGGGCGAGCGTGAGGAGATCGAGCGGACGCTGACCGATCGCGAGATCGTGGAGGCGACCGCGGGGGGCGGGATCGAGTCGTTCGGGCTCCCCGGTGCGTGCAACACGCTCACCCAGGGCATCGTGCTCGTCGATTCGGACCAGAATGTGCTCTACGCCAATGGTGCGGCCTCGGTGTTCCTGCGCTGCGTGCGCGACGAGCTGGTGGGCGGCCCGATCACCGCGATCCGGGACTTCGACCCGGTGCTCCAGGCCGTGGGCCTCGTGCTCGACGAGTCGGGGACGACCCGGCGGGTCCTCGAGATCGGCAAGGTCGACCAGATCGAGTCCCAGGGCGCGGTGCTCCGCGTCGTGGTGGCTCGGGTGGACGAGGACGATGTGCCACGGGCCATGATCTTCATCGAGGATATCACCCAGCAGCGCCTCTCGGACCAGTCGCAGAACGCGTTCATCGCTCAGGCGACCCACGAGCTGCGCACCCCGCTGACCACCATCAGGCTGTACTCGGAAGAGGCGATCGAGGCCGGCAGCGGGGACGAGCAGATCCGCGAGAAGGCGCTCAATGTCATCGCCTCCGAGACCCGTCGCCTGGAGCGCATCGTGGGCGACATGCTGTGCGTGGCCGAGATCGAGGCCGGGTCGCTCTCGATCCGTCCCGACACGCTCCGCACCGAGCAGCTCTTCGCCGAGCTTCAGGAGGACTATGTGGCCCAGGCCAGGGACAAGTCGATCGAGCTGGCCTTCGAGCTGCCCCCCAAGTACCCCACGATCGTGGGCGACCGAGACCGGCTGGGCCAGGCGCTGCACAACCTGATGGGCAACGCGATCAAGTACACCCCCTCGGGCGGGAGGGTCTCGGTCCGCGTCGAGTTCGACGAGCACGATTCGATGACGGTGGACATCCAGGACAACGGGATCGGGATCGACCCCTCGCAGCAGGACCGGATCTTCGACCGCTTCTGCAGGGCCGACGACCGCCGGATCGCCCAGGTGACGGGTTCGGGTCTGGGGCTGGCGCTGGCGCGCCAGATCGCCCGCCTGCACGGGGGCGACATCACCGTCGAGTCCGAGATCGACCACGGGAGCACCTTCACGCTCTTCATCCCGGGCAAGCAAGAGATGTCCAAGGCCGCGTAACGGAGCACCCTGCGATGCGCATCGACACGAATCGACACGGCGCTGTCACGGTGGTCAAGCCAGACGGCCCGGTGATCACCCAGGAGGACGCGGCGATGCTGCGCACGGAATCGTTCACGGTTCTGGGCAACACGCTCGGGCGGTTCGTCATCGACGCCACCGAGATGACCTTCGTCGACTCGTTCGGGCTCGAGGCGCTGTTCGACATCACCTGCGAGGTCAGCGCGGGGGGCCAGTCGCTCAAGCTCTGCGGCATCAGCGACACGCTGCGTGAGATTCTTTCGATCACGGGGCTCACGCCCAAGTTCCAGCAGTTCGAGGATGTCCAGACCGCGGTCAGGAGTTTTCTGTGACCGACGCGTGCGAGTCCAACCCGGAGCAGACCCAGCCCGCCGAGCGGGTCCGCCTGCGCCGTTCCCAGCGCCCGCGTCTGGTGGGCGAGGTGCTCATCACCGACGGGCACATCACCGAGGAGCAGCTCTCCAGGGCGCTGGCCGACCAGAAATCCGCCGGGCGGATGCTGGGCGAGGTGCTCGTGGATCAGGGGACGATCTCGGGCTCGATCCTGGTCCAGTCGCTGGCCAAGTGCCTGGGCGTGCCCGGGGTGCAGCTGCGCCACGGTCTGATCGACCCGAGCCTGCTGGCGCTGATCGGCAACGAGGAGGCCGAGCGCCTCAAGGCGATCCCGATGTTCCGGGTGCACGACATGCTGACGGTGGCGATGGCCGAGCCCCAGAGCCTGCCCACCATCGACCGTCTCGAGGAGCTCACGGGCTTCCAGATCCGGCCCGTGCTGGCCCTGGAGGACAACATCCTCGAGTTCATCCGCAAGTACGCCGACGGCGATGTCGATGTCGACGCGTTCCTGACGAGCCTGGCCCAGAGCGATGTCGAGGTCGTCGAGCGTGAGCAGGTCGACGAGGGGCCCACCACGGACCTGGACCACATGGTCGAGGGCTCGCCCATCGTCAACCTGGTCAATGTGGCGCTGCTCACGGCCGTCAAGGACAAGGCGTCGGACATCCACATCGAGCCCAACAAGAGCGGCTCGCGCATCCGCTACCGCATCGACGGCGCCCTGCGGGACCTGATGAAGCCCCCGCCGGGGATGCACGCGGCCATCGTTTCACGCGTCAAGATCATCGGCAAGATGGACATCGCCGAGAAGCGTCTGCCCCAGGAGGGACGCGTGCGGATCGTCGCCGAGGGGCGCGAGATCGACCTGCGCGTCTCGAGCATCCCCACCCTGCTGGGCGAGAAGCTGGTGATCCGCATCCTCGATAAACAGAACCTGCGCGTGCGGATGGAGGACCTCGGGTTCCGCCCCGAGGCGCTCGAGTCGTTCCAGCGCACCCTCCACATGTCCCACGGCATGGTGCTGGTCACCGGGCCCACGGGCTCGGGCAAGACCACGACGCTCTACTCGGCGCTGGACCTGCTGCGCAGCCCCGAGCTCAACATCGTCACCGTCGAGGACCCGGTGGAGTACCAGCTCGACCTGATCAACCAGATCCAGGTCCACGAGGCCATCGGGCTCAGCTTCGCGCGCACGCTGCGGTCCATCCTGCGCCAGGACCCCGACATCATCATGATCGGCGAGATCCGTGACCAGGAGACCGCCCATGTCGCGGTCCAGGCGGCCCTCACGGGCCACGGCGTGCTGGCCACGCTGCACACCAACGACGCGCCCGGGGCCGTCGCCCGCCTGTGCGACATGAATGTCGAGCCCTACCTGCTCAGCAGCGCCCTCAACGGCGTGGTCGCCCAGCGTCTGGCGCGGACGATCTGTCCCTCGTGCACCATGAAATATTATCCCAGCGAGATGGTGCTGCGCGACGCGGGGATCCCGCAGATGTCGGGCAAGGCGTTCCGAAAAGGCGCCGGATGCACCGGCTGCCACGACACGGGCTTCCAGGGGCGGATGGGCATCTACGAGTGCATGGAGGTCACGCCCGAGCTTCGCCGCCTGATCTACCGCAACGCGCCCACCCACCAGCTCCGGGGCCTGCTGCACAAGCAGGGGCAGCTCTCGCTGCGCGAGGAGGGGGTGCGTCTGGCCATCGAGCAGCACACCAGCCTCGAGGAAGTGATCCGGGTCACACAGATCGACGACAACGAGGGCGACGAGGTGTCCGCGCCCATCGTGGGCAGGGGGGCCGCGGCATGAAGAACTTCACCTACCAGGCCTACGACAAGACCGGCGCGGTCCGCGAGGGGCTCATCGAGGCCAATAATCAGGA
Source organism: uncultured Phycisphaeraceae bacterium (assembly GCA_964387925.1). Taxonomy (GTDB): domain Bacteria; phylum Planctomycetota; class Phycisphaerae; order Phycisphaerales; family UBA1924; genus UBA1924. The sequence goes on along the minus strand of CAYLXF010000004.1, from coordinate 153,952 downwards.
AGAGGCCAGCGAGCAGCTCCGCAAGAAGGGCCTGTTCGTGACCAGCATCACCTCCGGCTCGGGCAAGGCGGCCAAGGTCAACCCCAACAAGCGGCGCAAGGGCAAGAAGCCCGTGTCGACGCGGATCGTCGCCGAGTTCGCCCGCGAGCTGGCGGTGCTCGTCGCCACCGGAACACCCCTGATCGACGCGATCTCCTCGATCGAGCGCCAGTCCACCATCCCCACCTGGGCCGGGGTGCTCAAGAGCGTCCGCGTGCGTCTGGAGGAGGGCGACTCGCTGACCGCGGCCCTCGAGTCCGAGCGCGAGGTGTTCGACCCCGTGTTCCGCTCGCTCGTGGCGGCCGGGGAGTCTTCGGGGCACCTCGACTCGATGCTGCTGCGCGTGGCCGCGCTCACGAGAAAGCAGGCGCAGATCAGGTCCAGCATCCTGGGAGCGCTGATGTACCCGATCCTGCTGATGGGGGTCGGGGTCATCGTCGTGGGCCTGCTGGTGGGGGTCGTGCTCCCGCGCTTCGCTGGGATGTTCGAGACCCTCGACACGCCGCTGCCCGCGTCGACGGCCGTGCTGATGGCGATCTCCGAGTTCATCCGCGTCTACTGGTGGGGGGTGATCCCCGCGTTGATCGCCTCGATGGTCGGTTTCGTCTTCTGGATCCGCGGTCCGATGGGGCGCCATGTCGTGGGCGAGGTCGCGCTGCGCCTGCCCAAGCTGGGGCATATCCTGCGCTCCTTCATGACCGCGCGCATCATGCGTCTGATGGGGGTGCTGCTCGACGCCAAGGTGCCCATGCTCGACGCGATCGACCTGACGCGCGAGTCGCTGGGGCACCAGCGATACAAGCAGCTCATGACCAAGGCCGAGCAGGCGGTGACCCGCGGCGACTCGTTCAGCCACGCCCTGCAGACCGAGGGGCTCATCATGCCCTCGGCGTGCGAGGCGATCCGCAACGGCGAATCGACCGGGCGTCTGTCCGAGGTCATGGTGCATGTGTCGGACTACCTCGACGAGGACAACGAGACCATCATCAAGTCGCTCTCGTCGCTGATCGAGCCGGTCATCATGATCGGGCTGGGGATCCTGGTGGGTTTCGTGGCCATCAGCATGTTCCTCCCGCTGTTCGACCTGACCGCCACCGCGGGGCAAGGAGCGTGATGATGATGAGGCTGGGCACACGAACGAGGCTCTCGGCCATCGGGCTCGATGTCGACGCCCACGAGTTCCGGGCCGTGCAGCTCACGGGCGGCGCCGGTGGCGATATCGGCGTGCTGGCCTGGGCCGTCTTCCCGCGCCGCAACCCCGATCTGGTGACCGAGGAGAACGCGCGGATCCCCGACCCCGACGAGCTGGCCTGGGCGTCGTCGATCCTGTGGCGGCGCGGGTTCGTGGGCTCGAACATCTCGGTCGCGCCCACCACGGCCGAGTGCACCTCGCATGTCATCGAGCTGCCCCCGGCGTCCAGCGGGGCCCCGCTGGACCAGCTGGCCCGCATGGAGGTCGCGCGGGCGCGCAAGTGCAACCCGTCCGAGTTCGAGCTGGGCTTCTGGGAGCTGCCCGCCAAGGGGCGCACCAGCGAGACCCTCGCCGTCGCCTGCTCGCGGACCGGCGTCGACACGATCCTGGAGCGGTATCAGCGGGGGGGGCTGACCCCGGTGGGCATCGACCTGATCGAGCTGGCCGTGCGCCGCGGCGTCATGGCCGGCGACCGCGACGGGCTGGCCCAGGCCGAGGGTGAGATCAACGCGTCCCTGCACATCAGCTGGACCAGCTCCCAGGCCGCGCTCACGCTGGGCAACACCGTGGTGTACATCCGGCGCATCGAGCGCGGCAGCAGCGGCGTGTGGCAGCACGCCACCGACCGCTACAAGCTCTCCGAGAACGCCGCCCGGGCGGTGCTCAACGGCGGGCAGGGCGACGAGGCACGGACCCAGTTCGAGAAGATCCTGAAGGCGAGCTGGGCGTCGCTGGCCGCCGAGCTGGCCAGCGAGCTCGATGTGGCGATGGCCTATGTCTCCCACTCGTTCCGCTCCGCGCCCCTGGGCAAGATCTCCCTGAGCGGGTACGGCGTGGGCAACCCCGTGCTCGGGGAGCAGATCGACAAGGTCCTGGGCATCCCGCTCGTCCACGCCGCCCCGCGGGCGCTGATCGAGGCGATCGACACCGATCAGGGCGGGTGGACGCTGGCGGCGCGGCTCACCGCGGCGTACGGCCTGGCGGCGAGGTTCGACCGATGACACACGACACCCTCCCCAGGATCAACCTCATCCCCGTGGCCCAGCGCCGGGCGCGCCAGCGGTCGCTCTGGGTCTCGCGCTGGACGGGCATGGTCTCGCTGACCGCCGTGCTCATCGGGGTCCCGGGGCTCTACATCGGGGGCAGCGCCGCGTTCACCGACTCGGGCATGAACGCCCAGATCCAGGACGCCCGCGCCGAGGTGGTCAGCCACCAGCAGGTGATCCCCCAGCTCCAGGCCCGGCTCCGCCAGCTCAGCGCCGAGCAGGAGGTCCTCGACCTGGTGAAGAACCGCGTCGACTGGAGGGATGTGTTCGACCTGCTCGTGAAGGCCGCGGGCGGCCAGACCCGCTTCACGAGCCTGCGCGCCACCGGGGGCGGGGTTGACGGGTCCGACCCCATCGAGATCATGGTCGGCGGGATCGCCCCCTCGCAGACCGGCGCTCGAGAGTATGTCGTGGCGCTCGAATCGACGGGCGTCTTCGACCGCGTCGAGCTGATCGACACGGCGCGTCAGCGCGTGGGCGACTCGGAGATGATCACTTTCCGGCTGCGCATCACGGTGCGCGGCAAGGGCGCCCGCACGGGCGGGGGGACCGATGGCGGCTAAACAGACCAACCCGCAGGGGCTGATGAGGATCCACCTGATGGGCGGTTCGATGTGCGTGCTCATCGCCGCCTCCTCGCTCTATTTCGCCGGCAGCTCGATCTCCCATCGGCGCGGGCTCTTCCTGAGCGCGCGCCAGGAGCTGGCCAGCACCAGGGCCGAACTCAACACCGCCATCAAGCAGCGCAGCGACCTCGCCTCGGGTGTCCAGCGTCTTGAGCGCGTCACCGCCGAGGATCTCGATCTGGTCCCGGTCAACCGTCTCAATGTCCGCACGGCCGATATCGTGGCGCTGGCCGAGACCGTCTCGATCCGGATCGACTCGCTTCAGCCGCTGACGCGGATCCCCGACTCCAAGGTCCCCGTGCAGCCGCTGGAGCTTCTGGGCTCGGCCCGGGCCGACGACGCCTCGGCGTTCCTTGGCCTCCTGGGTCGGGATATGCCCGATATGCATGTCCAGTCGATCGAGCTGGGGAGCGAATCGGGCCAGGACTCCCGCGTCACCGTGCGGATGGTGATGTACTGGTTTGTCGATCCTGCCGGCGCCGATCAATAATTTCTTCCGATCCCGCTTGCACCCGGATGGTTCGAATTCGCTAATCGCGACCATGGGACTATCAACTGAACGCAAAGTCTTTGTCGCCCTCGTCGGCGTCGCCGGGCTGGTCCTGGTGATCGACCGGGGCCTTCTGGGCCCGGGTGACGCCGCCGCAGCAGCGCCCCAGGCGGGCGTGGGCGACGCCTCGGCCGCCGCGGCGGCGCCCGCGCCGTCGGCCGCGTCGATCAAGCCCGCCGCGGCGGTGCTCATCGAGCGCCTCCGGTCGAGGGTCAACCCCGGCGGCGACGCCCACGCCTCGCTTGGCGCCTCGTTCTCGCTGGCCTCGCTGATCGAGTCGGGAGGCTCGGGGATCGACCTCTCGGCCCTGGAGCAGCCCTCGAAGGGCGAGGCGAGCGCCCCGCGGGCGTTCGTGCCCCCCGCGGCCAGCGATCTGCCCACCCTCAGCAGCGTCATGCCCGCGAGCAACGGCGGGGGGGCGGTCCTGGGGGGCAGGCTGCTCATGGTCGGGCAGACGGGCCCCGGGGGCTACAAGCTGCTCGGGGTCAAGGCGCGCGGCGTGGTCGTGGAAAAGGACGGGCGACGCTACAGCATCGAGATCCCCATCACCGGTGGATCCTGAGGGATGCGCGGTCTGGGCAAGTGGATTCTCGGGAATTCACCGCCCCGGCTCTGAACTCAATCCTCCAACTCGCCGATCAAAGGGGTGTGGACTCGTCAAGTCGAAGGTCCTTCACCCATAGGAGACAACACCATGCCTGCCGCTTACTCTGACCTCAAGCCCCTGAGCGCGCGTCGCGCCTTCAGCCTGATCGAACTGGTGATCGTCGTCGTGATCATCGGGATCATCGGCGCCATCGCCATCCCCCGCATGAGCCGCGGCGCCTCGGGCGCGGCCGACTCGAGCCTGGTCGCCGACCTGGCGGTGATGCGCAGCGCCATCGACCTGTACAAGGCCGAGCACGGCGGCGACCTGCCCTCGTTCGACGACTTCTCCGATCAGCTGACGACCTATACCGATGAGGGCGGCACGGCCAACGCGACCAAGACCACGACCTACTTCCTTGGTCCATATCTGCGCGAAATCCCGACCCTGAAGGTCGGCTCCAACAAGGGCCAGAGCGCCCTGATCGCCACCCAGGGCGGCACGAGCGCGGGCTGGGTCTACGACGAGACCACCGGCGCCATCAGCGCCAACCTTCCCGACACGGAGGTCGATGTGCGTGGTGTGCTGTACAACGCGTATTGAGCAGACTGCCTGACCTGACCGTCCACACCGCCCCGGCCTGCTCGCGCAGGCCGGGGCGTTCACGGTTCCCGGGAGCACGCGATGAAGCCCCAGCAGCAGCGAACAATCCGGGCACGGGCCTTCTCCATGATCGAGATGGTCATCGTGATCACCATCATCGGGATCGTCGCCGCCATCGTGGCGCCGAGGTTCGCCGACGCCGGCGCCGGGCGGCGTCTGGCCGCGGCCAAGCGGACGCTCACCAATGACACCGAGATGGCCAAACGCCTGGCCAGAGCCGGCGGCATCACCTACACCCTGGGGGTCTACCCCAACCAGAACATGTATGTCCTGGTCGAGGGCACCGACATCAAGCGGGATGCCGTCGTCTTCACCCGTGACTTCGACGACGACCCGTACAACATCGACATCACCCGCACGAACAAGGGCAACCCCGCGTTTATCGTGATCACGCCCTACGGCGAGTTCATCGACTCGTTCACGGTCGGGCTCAGCGACGGCGATGTGGAGGTCACCGCCGCCTACGCCGGCCGCGACCAGGAGGCCGCGGCGGTCACCAAGACCGACCCCGATGTCGAGGTGACGGTGGGACCGGTGCATCTCAAGGTTGACTTGGGGCTGGGTCTTGGCGTGAACCTGGGATTGTAAGGAGGGCGGCATGAACACGAGAAGTCATCATCACACCGCCCGTCGCGGCTTCACCCTCATCGAGGTGACCACCAGCCTGGCCATCGTGGCCGTGCTGATGCTTGGGCTCAGCAGCGCCATCGTGATCGCCGCCCACGCCATCCCCGATCCCACCGCCAGCGGCGAGTACGACCGGAAGATCATCGACACGCTCAACCAGCTGCGCGACGATATCCGCGACGCCAACACGATCCAGGTCACGACCACGGCCGCCGGCGCCCGTCTGACACTCGCGCTCAACGACACCGGGGGGCTTGGCGCGCCGGCGCAGGCGATCTACGAATATCGCACCGCCTCCGACGAGCTGTATCGACAGGCGGACGATCTGGACAACACCCTCATGCTCGCCGGAATCACCGACATCAAGCTTGAAACCATCACCGTCAACGCCAAGCCCGTGGCCCTGCACCTGATCTTCCAGGTTCCCGATTCCATCGAGCAGCTCTACGAGGTCCACGCCCTGTTGCCCGAGGAGCCCGTGTTCAAATGAAACCCACCACGCCATGCATCCGACGCGGCATCACCATGGCCGAGACGATCGTCGCCTCGCTGCTCATCGGCCTGGTGCTGGTCTCGACCATCCAGATCGTCGGGCCAATGGTCCGCGCCACCAGCGTCCACGCCGATCGCGTGGTCGCGGCCAACCTGGCCAACGAGTTATGCGAGGAGATCGCCACCAAGCGGTGGACCTCCCCGCTCCTCGACGACCCCGACTCGATCGGCCCCGGCGCGGGCGAAACCCGCGAGACCTTCGACGACATCGACGACTACGACGGCTGGTCCTCCTCGCCGCCGATGCTCGCCGACGGGACGGTCAACGCCGCCCTGGCGGGATGGACCAGGTCGGCGAGCGTCACGCACTGCGATGTGGACGATCCGAGCGTGAACGCCGCGTCGTACACGGGCCTCAAACGCGTCACGGTGACCGTCTCCAAGAACGGCGTGGCCCTGGCCCGGGTCGTCTCGCTGCAGGCCGACAAGGCCGACCGCCTGGGCCTGGTCGTCTCCGGCGGAGGTTCCTGATGCCGCGTCGTACACCCGAATCCCGTCACGGGTCGATCTACCTGATCACCCTGCTGACCGTGGTCGCCATCGTCTCGATGGTGCTCCTGGGCGTGGCCCTGCGCCAGTCGACCAACAACGACTCGGCCATCATCGAGCTGATGAGCGAGAACAGCGGCGCGCCCTTCGACGCCAGCGAGTACGCCATCGCCCGGATCTACGACAGCCCCGACTGGATCACCGACGCCCAGAAGGGCGCCGTGTTCTCCGATTTCACCCTGGGCGATCGGACCTACACCAGCACCGTGCTCGACGCCGACACCCTGTCGGCGCCCACCGACGCCACCACCGTGTACCGCGTGGGCGTGGGCTCGACCCACGGCAGCGCCCGGGCCAGCGCCCGCTTCGACCTGCACTACGAGCGGTTCGATTATTATGGCTTCGTCGACAAGCTCGACCTGCAGCACTACTGGCCGCTCAACGAGAAGAACAACCCCGCCAAGGCCGACGACAAGAAGACCGGAAGCTACGACGGGACCTACACCGCGCCCTCCGTCGCGGGCAAGGGGACCAACGACGAGGAGGGCTGGGTGCCCGTCTTCGCGAGTTACTCGAACGGCGCGGATCGGGTCGAGATCAACCACGGGACCGATTTTCGTCAGGGCAGGGCCTCGATCTCGATGTGGGTCAAATGGACAGGAACGACCGCGGAGAGCCTGTACTTTGGCATCCTGGGCATGCTTTGGGACAACTCCACCCCCTCGCTGGGCATGGGGATATTCAATGGGAGGATCTCAGCGTATATCAGCGATGACGGCAGCGTGAGTTATCCAGACGATTTCGCCTTCGGGTCGCCCTTTACCGCCAATACCTGGCATCATGTGGTCCTCAACTGGGGCAATCCGGGGCTTGAGATCTATGTCGATGGCGTTCGCGAGGCCGTCAATGCTTCCGCCGACGATGGGATGGACACCAAGGTGATGGGGCCGCTGGGCCTGGGCGGGTATCGTGCGAGCCCGCTGCTCATCGGCGCCGGTTTCGATCCGCTCTCTTCATGGGGCATGAAGGGTTTCAAGGGCTCGATCGCCCATGTCGTCATGTTCAACGAGCCGCTGAGCGCCAGCACGGTGGCCAAGCTGGCGGCGCAGAAGCCCGACGAGGTCGAGTCCGACATCATCGAGGGCTCGTGGGTCCGCGTCTTCGAGTGAAATCGGGCCGCGAGGCTTGAGATCAGAAGCGGGCTTGCGTGCTCAGGCCGCCGCGTCGCGGATCGGCGTCTGCGCCTTGTGCCGAGCGACCATGTCGTCGTAGATCTGGAAGTCGAGTCCCAGGAACGGCTCGACCAGTTCGGGGTCGAACTGCGTCCCGGCGCAGGCGCGGAACTCGGCGAAGACCTTCTCACGCGGCATGCCCGAGCGGTAGGCCCGGTTGGAGCTCATTGCGTCGAAGGTGTCGGCTAGCGCCATGATCCGCGCCATGTGGGGGATGTCCTCGCCGGCCAGGTTGCCGGGGTAGCCCCGCCCGTCCCAGCGCTCGTGGTGATGGAGCACGCCGGGGAGGATGTCGTGCAGGTCGGGGATGTCCCGCATGATGCGGTGCCCGATCACCGGGTGGGTCTTGATGATATCGAACTCCTCGTCGGTGAGCCGGGCCGGCTTGCACAGCACCGACTCGGGCACCCCGATCTTGCCCACATCGTGCACTAGACCCGAGATCCGCACCCGCTCGGCCTGGTCCTCGCGGTAGCCCACCTTCAGCGCCAGCAGCGCCGAGAGCATCGCCACGCGCTCCGAGTGGCCGCGGGTGTACTGGTCCTTGGCGTCGATGGCCGCCGAGAGGGCCTTGACCGTCCCGATGAAGGTCAGCTGCTGGCGGTAGTAGAGCTCGGCGTTCTCCAGCGCCGCGCCCAGCATGCCGGAGATCGACTCCATGAGCTTGGTCTCGTGGCTCGACACCTGGGGGTCGTCGCCGTTTTTGCCCGCCGCGATCAGCACGCCCAGCTGCTCGCCCCCGCGTTCGATCGGGTGGACCAGGATCTGCGGCTCGAGGTCCTCGAAGCCGGCGAGCACGGAGAAGATCTCCGTGGTGTCGGCGCGTCCCATCGACTCGCTGGTCCTCACATGCGCCAGGACCCGCTCGATCTCCTCCTCGTCCAGCGCCCGCGTCCCCGCCTGGTGGATGGGCGATTTGACGACCCGCTGGATCTCGTGGTCCCGGTTGATGACGCAGGCGACCCAGTTGTAATCGAGCGTCGAGGCGATCTCGGTGATCCCGTCGAGGATGATCCCGTCGGGCTCGTTGAGCGCCCCCATCGAGCGTCCCAGGTCCTGGAGCGTGGTGACGACCTCGTACGAGTCTCCCAGCTGCTCGCTGAAGAGATCGATGGTCTCCGTGTTGCTCCGCAGGGTGCGCAGGTCGTCGAGCATCCAGGAGATGACGCGCATGATCCGGTGTGCCTGCGTGGCGTCGATGGTCGCTCGTTCCTTGAGCAGGTGGCGAAGGGCCGAGACCTGCAGCTGGTTGCCCTTGCACCCCTCCTCGACGAAGCCGCTGTCGATGATCTCGGGGCTGAACCCGATGGCGACGAAGAAGCCGGTGCGCCGCTCGCGGTGTTCCTCGATGAAGGGGAACACCCACATGCCGGGGTGAAGGCGCTGGCACCCGAGCGTGTCCTGCGAGGTCCAGTGCATCGCCGCCTCGGCCATCATCATCCTGATCGAGCGCGAGCTGAGCCAGAGCGCCAGCATGCTGGGCGCGTTGGGATCGTCCACCGGCATCCCGTTGAGATCCAGGCGCCAGGAGACCAGCCCCAGCTCGGCGCAGCGCTGCACCAGCGGCTGCGGGATCGCGTCGTGCTTCTTGGCGGCGCGTCGGATGTTCACGCCGCCCTCCCGATCCCGGTGTCGCGCGAATCGAGCAGCTCGTTGATGTCGCGCAGCAGGTCCTTGGCGCTGAAGGGCTTGGAGAGCATCTTCTTGATCGAGGGCAGGTGCTTGAGCTCGTCCTCGACCGCGTAGCCGCGGGCGGTGAGCAGGATGATCGGGATGTGCCTGCACTCATCGTTCTTGGAGAGCTGCTCGGCGAACTCGATCCCCGAGAGGTAGGGCATCTGCAGGTCGGTCACGATCGCGTCGGGGCGCCGGTCGATGGCCGCCTTGAGCGCCATCTCCCCGTCCTCGACCACGATTACCTCCATCCCCGCACGCGTGAGCTTGTGGGAGATGATGTGGGTGATGTGCGGCTCGTCGTCGGCAAGAAGGATCAACGGGGTGGACATGCGAAAACTCCTACCGTCGGGCTCTTTAGCTCCGCCCGGCAGGGTTGATTTCGACACATTTTCAGGTCATCTTGCTCCCTATCGGGACCAGCGGGGAGTTTCAGTGATCCGAGGACGCAACGGGCGGACGCCCCGGAGAGGACCACGCGGATATCGGACCAGCGGGCGCATCAGCCCACCCCAGGCGGCAAGACAGGCATTCGCGCCAGGGGTTGAGAATGGGCGGGCGGCTCGGCCAGCCCCTCGTAATGGTGCTGACGCGCCGGCAAGGGCTCGCCCAGCGCGTCATGCATGGCGGCGGAACAGATCACGACCCCGTCCCGATGCGTGCCAGCCCTGATCGTGATACAGTGATGGCATGAGCGCCGACTCGAGCCACGCCCTGGAACACCCCACCGATCGGGAACTGGATCCCCATGAAAGCTCCCTTGCGAGCGGAGAATCGTCTCAGGCCACCCCCCGGATCGACCCCAAGACCATCGTTGGTCCGATCGAGGCGATGCTGGTCAGCTCGGATCGTCCGCTCAAGGCCCGGGCCCTGATCGACGCGCTGGGGGTGCATCTGGACCGGGCGGTGGGCGTGACAACCATCGACGACGCGGTGCATCTGCTCAACGCTCAGTACGACCAGCAGGGTCGGGCGTTCCGTATCGAGCAGGTCTCGGGCGGGTACCGCCTGATGACCCGCCCCGAGCACGCGCCGATCGTGGCCGCGATGCACCGCTCGCGCGCCACGACCCGCCTCTCCAAACCCGCCCTGGAGACCCTGGCGATCATCGCGTACCGCCAGCCCATCACCCGCGCCGAGCTCGAAGCCATCCGGGGCGTGGCCTGCGGCGAGGTCGTCCGCACCCTCATGGACCGGCGGATGGTCAAGATCACCGGGCGGGCCGAGGAGCTGGGACGGCCCATGCTCTACGGCACCACCCGCCAGTTTCTCGACACCTTCGGGCTCGCGAGCATCAAAGATCTGCCCAAACCCGAGGAACTGGCCGATCAGATACAGCGGGGCGGGCTCTGAGCCAAGCCCATCACAAACGCAAGGAGGCCGATGTGGATCGCCGTCGCATAGCACCGTCTCTCATATCTCCGGTTCTGGGTCCCCTGTGGGTTTCGATGCTCCTGGCCTGCCTCATGGCCGGCTGCGGCGGGCGCGATGTCATCAGGGGGCGCGTCATCGCCGGTCCGGTCGGGCAATCGGTCGCCGCGGCCCCGGCGGATGAGCGGTTCACGGAGACCGGCATCCCCGGCGCGACGGTCACCGTGCTCCACAAGGGCGGCAGCGCCGCGCAGGGACGCGGGGTGTACACCAGCGCGACCACGGACGAGTACGGCGACTTCGAGCTCGTGTTCGCGGGCGGGGAGTACCCGCGCGACGCCGTGGAGATCCGGGTCGATGGTGATGGCATCTTCACCTCCCGCTCCCAGGCCTTCCTGCCCAAGCAGGGGGACCGGCTGCTCTGCGTGGTGATTCTCCGCCCGGGACATGTCTTCCCCATGCCGGAGAATCCCCGGGGCGGGCAGAACCCCTGAAGCCCGCGGCGGGTATCTCCATGAGATGAGCGTGATTTCCGCACAGGACAGGCCCCGCGTCGGCGCCCCGAGCAGGGACACGCCCGAGGCGCTCGCGCCGGGCGACACCCGCCGAGCGATCCAGCCCGTGAGGCGCGAATCCCGGCTCACGCTGGGGGGGCTGGTCTACATCGCCGTGACCGTCTTCCTGGCCATCGGCGCGATCAACTCGCAGAACAACCTGCTGTTCTGGCTCTTCGGCGTCGCGATCGCCACGCTGATCGTCTCCGGGCTCTTCTCGGGCAACGCGCTGATGAAACTGCGCCTGGAAGCCCAGTCGATCAATGATGCGTACGCGGGCGAGCCGATCCGGCTCGGGTACACGATCCGGAACCGGTCGCGATTTTTCCCGCTGCTGGCGGCGATGGTCACCGAGGCGCCCGCCGACCCCGGCGTCTGGGAACGGATCGAGCCGGCCGCCGTGATGCACCTGGGCCCGGGACGCTCGGCTACGACCCACGCCCTGCTCACCCCCTCGCGGCGCGGGCGCCACGCCCTTCGCACCATCGGGCTCACCACGCGATTCCCCTTCGGGCTGCTTCAGAAGTCGCTCGTTTTCGAGCAGCCCCGCACCGTGCTGGTGCTTCCGTGCCCGCTGAGCGTCAAGCCCGACCTGGTGAGGATCAGGCACGGGATCGGGGAGGAGGTCCGCCAGCGAACCGCCGGCAGCGGGGCCAGCAGCGAGTACTGGGGGCTTCGAGAGTATCGCCCGGGCGATTCCCAGCGCTCAATCGCGTGGAAACCCAGCGCCCGGCGCAGCGCCCTGGTCGTGATCGAGCACGCCCAGCCCATCTCCACTCGCCTGTGGATCTGGATCGCGGGGACCCGTGGCGAGGACGATGTGGTGTCGCAGGAGCGGGCCATCGCCCTTGGGGCGGCGCTGGTCGGCAGGGGCTGCGAGCGGGGCCTGCCGGTGGGCGTGTGGATGCCCACCCTCGGGCTGCGGACCGCCAGCGCCACCGGGCGGGCCCACGCGGGGCGCTGCCTGCGCGCCCTGGCCGTGCTGGACATGGCCCGCGAGCCGGGGCCCGACGCGCCCCCGCCGGCCTCGGGACGCGACGAGGTGCTGGCGATCACACGCGACGACCACCCGCTGGGCATGGGCGTGGGCGTCCGCCGGCTCAGCGTCCACGAGCCCGGCCAATGGCTCACCGACCCGGACCTGCTGCCGCGGGTGCTGCGGGGTCGCCCGTGAGCGTGGCGGTCCCGCGCGGGCCAGAGCGATCGGCGCAGGCGCTCTTCCGGCGCGCCATGTTCCAGGCGGCGCTGTGCTCGGTGGCCGCGTTCGGCGTCGCCGACCAGAACCCCGCCTACCTCGTGCTCGTGTCGCTGGGCATGCTCGTGGCCTGGGCCTTCTCCGTGCGCCCGTCGCGCCCGGCGCCGCGCCTGGTGATCAACGCCGTGCTGCTGCTGGTGGTGCTGATCGCGGGGATCGAGATGCTGCGCGTGGGGGTGGGCGTGAGCGCGTTCGCCGTGTTCGTGGCGCTGCTGCTGGTGGTCAAGCTCCTGGACCTGCGCACCCCGCGCGACGACGGTCAGATCCTGGTGCTCACGGTGTCGATCCTGATCGCGGCAGTCCTCACGAGCAACGGGTTCCTGACCGGCGTGCTCATGGTCGTGGGCGTGGCCTCGATTCTTCGCGCCGTCATCCTGTTCCAGCTCCACTCGGTCCTGCGCCTCTCGGCGCCGACCGATGGCTCGGTCGCCCGCGCCGCCAGGATCGACATACGCTCGCTGATGATCGCGAGCATGTTCATCTGCGCCATGGTGGGCAGCGCCGTGTTCATCGTGCTGCCGCGCAATGTCGGGTCGGCCGCATTCGGCCAGTGGGGCGGCGCCAGCCGCTCCGTGTCGGGGTTCTCCGACGAGATGGAGCTGGGCAGGCCGGGGCTGATCTCCACCTCCCCGGCCCCGGTCCTGGACCTGACGATCACCGACCGCAACGGACGCAACACCGGCGGGACGGGCACGGCCCCGATTTATCTCCGTGGCGCGGTGCTCGATGAGTACAACGCGGGGCGATGGAACCGGGGCCAGATGATGCGGATGCCGCTGACCGAGCGCATCAGCATGTACCCCGCGGGCGCCTCGCTCTCCCCCCGGGACTCGCTCGATTACTCACGCTGGGACCAGCAGTTCAACATCACCTTGCGATCGACCAGCGATGGCCCCGCCTACCTCTTCTCGCCCTGGCGCACCATCGAGTTCCGCCTGGGCGACCAGCCGATGCGTCTGGGCAGCGATTTCCAGCGGGGCCTGTTCCTCAAGGACGGGATGGGCGGCCCGATCGAATACTCGGTGCGGACCGTGAAGACCGAGTTCCGTAGCGTGCGGTACGAGCCGGGCCAAGAGCGTTCACCGGTCACGCACACGCAGATCTCTCCCAGGATCGTCGAGCTTTCCAGGGAGATCGTTTCCGAGGGCGGGATCGATCCCGACCCCGCCACCCGCTCCATCGACGACGATGTGGGGGCGGTGCGTCTTCTGGAGAACTATCTGCGCACCCAGTACGCCTACACGCTCGACGCCCAGCCCGTGCCCGAGGGGCGGGACGCCACCGAGTGGTTCCTCTTCGAGCGCCGCGCGGGGCACTGCGAGTACTACGCCTCGGCCCTGGCGCTGATGTCCCGCTCGGTGGGCATCCCGGCCCGGGTCATCACCGGCTATGTGGCCACGGACTACAACCCCGTGACCGGGCAGTACTTGGTCCGCCAGAGCAACGCCCACGCCTGGATCGAGGCCGAGATCGCCCCCGGGGCTTGGCGGACCTTCGACGGCACTCCTCCCAGCGACTTCCATTCGATCCATGTGCCCGACCCAGGGATGATGCACTCGATCTCGCGAATGTACGAGTCGATCGAGTTCTTCTGGGTCCGCACGGTGGTGGGGTATGACGCCGGCTCGCGCCAGCGGATCATGGGCAAGGGGGCGGGCGATTTCGGGCTCTCCCGCATGGGCGAGCGCCTGCTCAACCGCATCGCCGCCGGCCGCATCAAGCTCGTCTCGCGCGCCGGGACGGTCGCGGCGGTGGTCTTCGCGGGATCGATGTTCGTGGGGATCGTGGTGCTCCGCTACCAGTCGATCCTGGCCGCCATCGTCGCGTGGTGGCTGGCGCTGGCGCGTCGGCTCCGGCCGCGTCTGGGGAGCGGGGGCGATGGGACCGAGGCGGCGCTGGCGCGACTAGAGCGGGCCGTGCATCGCGCCCTTGCCCGGCGGGGGGCGCCAAAGCCCGAGTGGATGCCGCTCAAGGCCCATCTCGGGCATGAATCGGTGCGATTGGCCGACGACGGGGCGTTGCGAGGGGCGCTCGACGAGGCCGCCGATCTGCTCTACCTGCGCCGGTTTGGCCCGGTCCACGCCGTGCTGGACCGAGCCCTGGTCTCGCGCCTGATGGGGGCGCTGCGCAGGTCCGAGAAGCCCTGATCGCCCTCCCGGCCGCATCAGTCTCGCCCGCTGCGCGGGGCGGTCTTCAGATCGGGCTCGATCGGTCCGATGTCGCCCGCATCGGCCCGAGAACAGGAAAGGAACGCACCGTGCCCGCGAACCGATCGAGAACAGACCGTTGGCGTCAGAGCCTGCAGAAGATCCACGAGCGGGGCGGCGGGCTCGAGTTCGCCATCAAGCACGACAAGGACGACGGCGTCAAGGACCTGGTGTGGCGCGTGCGCGTGCTGGGGCTCAGCGAGAACGAGATCGTCATCGAGCAGCCGGGGGCGATGGGCCAGTCCTTCCGCATCGGCGAGGGCGTCGAGCTGGTGGGGATCATGGCGGTGGGCCAGAACCGCTGGATGTTCAACACGCGCGTGGTGGGCAGGACGCTCAACGAGACCCGCGCCGGCTCGTTCCCGGCGCTCCGCATCGAGATGCCCGCGCGCGTCGAACGCTGCCTGCGCCGCGAGAACGACCGCACCTCGATCGCACACATCGACCTGCCGCTGGTCGAGTGCTGGAAGCTGCTCGATCCGCTCAGCGCCGTGCCCCTGGAGGTCGCCAACCGGGTCCAGATCGAGGACCTGGTCCGCAGCGGCCAGACCGCCCCGGCGGTCAACGACCAGGTCGCCCTGCCCAGCGTGGGGCCACGCTTCGCCGCCCGGCTGGCCAATCTCGGCGGCGGTGGCGTGGGCCTGGTGGTCCCCCGGGAGTCGCGTTCGGGCATCGACTCGGGCAAGGTCTTCTGGCTGAGGATGGACCTGCGACCCACCATCCCCGCCCCGATGGTGCTCACGGCCAAGCTGGCCCACTCGCACATCGATTCGCAGCAGCACACCTACGCGGGCATGGCCTTCGAGTTCGGGATCAATAACCAGCACAAGGACTTCGTGATCAGGCAGATCGCCCGTTACCTCGACTCGCTCCAGACCGGCCGCAGAGCCGCGTGACCCGGTTCGCGTGAACCAAGACAAAAACGCACCGCGTGCGGCGGTGTGCTATTTTGGAGTGGTTTGTGTTGTGCTTTGTGCGGGCGGGTCAGGCGCCGCCCGTGCTGTACATCACGGGGTTCTCGACGACCTTCACGCTCGCGTCCCCGTCCTGGGTCTGGAGCATGATCTCGTTGCCCCCGTCGTTCCAGACGCCCGTCCAGTGCCCCTTGGAGGGCATCGAGTCGTTCACGATGCCAAAGCGGGAGTTGAACGAGGTCTTGCCCCTCGGGGCGATGAGCTCGATGGTGCCAGCCGAGTCGGGTCCGGTGACGAGCGTGACATGGCCGTTGTTGGTCGTGGCGTGGATGGATTCGAGCTGGCTCTTGTCGGTGCGGATTTCGATGGGTCCGCCCTCGCTGTAGACGCTCCCCGACTCGACATTGATCACGCCTTCGACGCCGACGATCTCGACCTTGCCCCCGGCGTTGCGGACCTCGAGTCCGTCGCACTGGGGGATGTAGACCGTCAGGTTGACCGGCGGGCGGTAGCCCATGACCGACAGGTCGGTGGGCCGGATCGTCAGCGTGGAGAGTTCGCCGTCGGTGGTGTGGACGGCGGTGAAGTACTCGCCCACGGGATCGAAGTCGAAGCCCTGGCGCGCGGCCCGCCAGCGCAGTCGCCGCTCCTGCTCGACCCAGAAGGTCACATGGGCCTCCTCGTTGCCGGGCCTGGCGTAGACCTTGACCTTGCCGTTGGGGTTGTCGATGACCACGGCGTTGAGGCGCCCGATGGTCAGCGGGGGGCCCTGGATCTGGACCGTGTGGGCCAGCTCGTTGGCCGCCATGCGGGCGCGGAGCCCGCCCATGCGGGTGCACCCGGGCAGGAGCATGACCCCGAGCGCGAAGAGGGTGAGGATCGGGATCAGGGTCCTGTGCTGATGCATGCTGGCATTTCCTTGAGGTTGGTCTTCGCGTGGGTGCCGGGTCCCGGTGGGCCCTGATGGGTTCAGATCATACGAATTGGTCGCCCCCGGGTTCTCGTATGGGGGGATGCGGATGCTAAGATGCCGTTCAGTCGTCAGATCGGGGGGCCGAGCTGACGGTAACATACGCTATTCCACCTGCCCTCGCGAACGATATCGTTCAAAGTGCCGGGTGTCTGTCAGGTTTATCGGTTCATGAGCGGGATTGCTTGCATACTCATTGGTCTTGATTTGGTTTGCTTTCGGGTGAGCCGAGGGTGATTCGCCTCCAATGCGCCTGAGCCGGACGCCCGGGGCGTCCCTGACACGATACGGCCCTTGAACGCCTCGTTCCCGGATCGCGACGCGATCTGGCGGGTGCCGACGGGACCGGGCCGCCTCCCATGCGGCCCGGGTTCCGGGAGATCCGATCGTGGAGACTCTATCCGCATTGCAAACGATCGTCAGCCCCGGGCTTGCACAACCGCTTCTCGCACAGGCCGGCTCCGGCGCTTGGGGGATGATCCTGCCGGTCACGGTGGGCGTCGTGGCCCTGCTGGTGGGGATCGGGGCGGGCGTCGCGCTGTCGGGGATGCTGGCCGGCAAGAAGCTCGACCGGCTCCGCGATGAGGCCGAGCAGCTCACCAGCCGCGCCCAAGAGGACGCCCGCAACGCCGCCGAGAAGATCAAGCTCGAAGCGGAGCGCAAGGCGATCGATCGCAAGGAGGCGGTCGACAAGGAGCTCGAATCCGCCCGCAACGAGCAGCGCGAGTTCGAGCGCCGCCTGGCCAAACGCGAGGACATCCTGGATCGCAAGGAGGAGACCCTGACGCTCAAGGAGCAGCACCTGAGCGAGCAGGGCGAGCATCTCGACCAGCGCAAGAAGACGCTGGGCGCCCGCGAGGAGCAGCTCGAAGCGCTGCTCGAGAAGCGGCAGCGCGAGCTTGAAAGGGTCGCGGAGCTCACCAGCAGCCAGGCCCGCGAGATGCTGCTCGAGCGCGTCGCCGACCAGACCCGGGCCGAGATGGGGCGGGTGACCCGCTCGATCATCGAGGAGGCCGAGGACGGGGCCAAGGATGAGGCCAAGGAGATCCTGATCAACGCGATCCAGCGCTACGCCAACGAGCACTCGTCCGAGACCACCGTGCGGACCGTCGCGATCCCCTCCGACGACATGAAGGGGCGGATCATCGGTCGCGAGGGGCGCAACATCCGCGCCATCGAGAAGGCGACCGGGGCGGACATCATCGTCGACGACACGCCCGGGGTTATTGTGGTTTCGTGCTTCGACAAGGTGCGCCAGGCGATCGCGGTTGAGTCGCTCGAACGGCTGATCGCCGACGGGCGCATGCACCCGACGCGGATCGAGGAGGTCGTCGAGAAGGTCACCGGGGAGATCGGCGAGAAGATCATCAAGGCGGGCAAGGACGCCGCGGTCGACCTGGGGCTCAAGGGGCTCCACCCCAAGGTGATCGAGGCGATGGGACGCCTGACCTACCGGACGAGTTACGGGCAGAATGTGCTCAAGCACTCGATCGAGGTCGCGTACCTGTGCCAGATGATCGCCGACCAGCTCGGTCTCGACGGCAAGCTGGCCAAGCGCTGCGGGTTCCTGCACGACATCGGCAAGGCGATGGACCACGAGATGGAGGGCGGGCACCCCAAGATCGGCATGGACTTCGCCAGGCAGTACGGCGAGAAGGACGAGGCGGTTCTCAACGCCATCGGCGCCCACCACGCCGACATGCCCTCCACCACCTGGTACACCCCGATCGTGATGGCCGCCGACTCGGTCAGCGCC
This sequence comes from uncultured Phycisphaeraceae bacterium, assembly GCA_964387925.1. GTDB lineage: Bacteria > Planctomycetota > Phycisphaerae > Phycisphaerales > UBA1924 > UBA1924. The sequence continues at coordinate 135,649 of CAYLXF010000004.1, read as the reverse complement.
GCCCGTCCCGGGGCGCGGCGCGAGTCGATGGAGCGCTACATCCAGCGCCTCAACGACCTGCAGGACATCGCCCTGGCGATGCCCGGCGTGAGCGAGGCGTACGCAGTGCAGGCCGGGCGCGAGGTGCGGGTGATGATCGACGCCGACCGGGTCAGCGACGACGAGTCGTACCTGATCGCCCACGAGATCGCCAAGCGGGTATCGAGCGAGATGACCTTCCCGGGCGAGATCCGGGTGACGGTGCTGCGTGAGACCCGCGCCATCGAGATCGCGCGCTGAGGCGCTCATCCCCGCTTCACGAGGGCGATCCACATCCCGATGAGCACGGTGGGCAGCAGGCGCGCATCGACGAAATCCCGCTGGTTCGGGCTTGTTCGTGTCAGGAGCGTGCTCAGCACCAACAGCGCCGCCACCGCGCCCGAGGCGGCGGGGTGGGCGTACGAGGCGCACAGCGCGCCGCCGCCAAGCGTGATGATCGCCAGCGCCAGCAGCCAGGCGCGCCGGGGGCCTAGCAGCACCGGCAGGCTGTTGGTCTCATAGGCCCGGTCGGCGTGCTCGTCGTCGAGGTCGCACAGCACCGCGTCTCCCGAGACGACCAGCCAGATCCCCGCGGCGATCACCGGCGCCCGCCAGCGGAGATGCTCATAAAACAGGTGGTCGTTGGCCCAGAGCAACGCGACGGTCAGCGCCAGGTGGCCGGAGGCGATCATGAACGCCTTGAGTGCGGGCAGATCCTTGAATCTCGGATCGCCGGGGGTCGCGCCGCGACCGGCGTACAGATGCACGACCACCAGCGCCGCGATCGGGACCAGCGCCATCGCGGGGTGCAGCAGCCAGCCCACCAGCGCCGAGACGAGCAGCTCGAGCACGATCAGCAGCCTGATGCGCCGCCCGTGGGTGGAGAACAGCAGCGCCCGCTCGGGCAGGGCGATGGCGTCGGCTGGGTCCTGTCGCTGGTCGCTGATCTTCACGCGATCCAGCAGGTAGCAGGCGTGCCCGATGAGCAGGATGTACGCGATGGTGCGCGCGTTGGGGGGGCGAACATCGAGCGTCAGCGTCGCCAGCAGGTAGACCCCCAGGCCATAGAGCGCGGGCCACAGGGCCGTGTACCCCAGCGTGCGGTGGAGCGTGTTGAGGCGGCGCGTCGGGCTCATCGCGCGTTGGACCAGGACCAGTTGAGCGAGCGATCCATCACGACGACCGGGACACGCGCCACCAGCTCATCGGCCAGACGCTCCATGGCCAGACGCTGCTTGCGCCGGGACAGCTGTTGCCGCACCGATTCCCGCTGCGCCTCGTCGGGGGGGCTGGCGGGGGTCCGCTCCTGGACCAAGACCAGCGCCGCGCCCGCGTGGGTGGCCACCACCGCGCTGCACGCGCCCGGGGCGGTGGTGCGGACGGCCCCGCGGATGGCGGCGGGGTACCCGGGGTCGTCGGGACTGAAACCGGTGATCAGACCCCCGCGGGAGGCCGAGGGATGGGTGGAGCGCGTCGAGCAGGCGTCGGCGAAGACCCAGCGGCGTGCGTCGGCGTCCGCCCCGTTGGTCCGCGTGCGCACGCCGGCGGCGATGGCGGGGTCATCGCTCACGAAGAGCCGGATCGTGTAGCGCGGGCCGAAGGCGATGGACTCGGCCAGACGGACCTCCGCCTCGGTGGGCGGGTGCTCGCCCACCAGGGCGCGGAGCATCGCGTTGCGGCGCAGCAGGCGCTCGTAGCGCACCGGCCCCAAGCCGCGCCCAGCGCGAAGGCTGCCGAGCACCGCGGCGCTGGGGATCCGATCGCCCATGGCGTCGAGGGTCCCAGCCAGGTCGGCCTGCTCGCGAGCGATGTCGTCCTTGGTGATCGTGATGCCCCGGGCGGTGATCTCTCGCTCCAGCTCCCGATCGAGGACGAACTCGGTGAGGGCGGCGGGGCCGGCGCGCTCGTAGAGATCGGATTCGATCGCGTCCGCTTCCACGGCCCGCCCGTCGATCAGTGCGATGACGCCCTCGCCTTGGCGGGGGCGAGGGCGGGGATGGCGGGGAGCGGGAGCGCTGCAGGCGGTTGGGAGCACGATCAGGGCCGAACAGAGGAGGGCGAGCGAGACGGTGCGAGAGCGGTGTCGCGTGGCGGGCATGGGTGATCTGAGCCGATGACAGGGGCGAGGTCAACCGGATCGGGGCAAGTTGCGTATGGAGCCCGTCAGGAGCGTGCATGAGCGATGAGGCCAATCAGACCCCCGAGCAGACCGGGCGGGCCACCGGGCGGGCCACCGAGGGGGCGCTGGGGCCCAGCGCCCGCGCGGCGGTGATGGAGCACGCCCGGGCCGTGGCGGGCGAGCCGCCCACCCCCCGGCTGCGCTCGATCGTGTGCCCTTACTGCGGGGCGGTGACGCCCGACACGGGGCGGTGCGGGGTGTGCGCCGGGCGGTTCGATCCTTTGAGCCGTCAGGCGACGCAGAACCAGATGGGGCCGTGGGCGATCCGTGATGAACGCTCGCCATTCCGCCCCGGCTGCGCCTACGACACGCTCGCCCGCCTGATCGATCAGGGCAAGGTCACGACCGAAACCGTGCTGCGCGGCCCCTCGACGCGCCAGTTCTGGATGCTGGCGCGGCACGCCCCGGGCGTGGCGCACCGGCTCGGGGTCTGCCACAACTGCCAGACCCCGGTCAAGCCCGACGCCTTCGCGTGCCCGAACTGCCACGCTCCGTTCAGCGTCGAGCGCGACCGCCAGCATCTGGGGCTGGGCCCGGCGCGCCCGCTTGGGGGGCAGGGGATGCCCGAGGTCCTGGCGCTGCGGGCCGAACCGGCAAGCGTGGGGGGACGGGGCGCGATCGCCTCGGCGCCGCTGGGCGGCCCGGAAGAGGGAAGCGGTCCGGACGGATCCCCGCCCACGGACATGGCGGCCCGGCGCCAGATTGAGGAGGCCAACCAGCTGGCCCAGCGCTGGCGCCAGCACAGCGACGCGACACGCCGGCGCGCGTGGGTCGTGATGATCGCGGCCGCCGTGCTCATGCTGCTGAGCATGGGCTACACCATGATGAGGTAGGTGAAAGACCGCAAACCCGGATCGGGCAGGGGTTCTGACCAAAGTTCGGGCCCTGATCTCTCCCGCTGCAACGCGGAATCTGGTATATTCCCACCGTCCCTGTCGCTCTTCAGACCGAACCATGATCCCCCAACCACGCCATTCTGAATCCTCTGGGGGGAGGCCGCGCGGAGCGTTCACGCTGATCGAGCTGCTGGTGGTGATCGCGATCATCGCGCTGCTGATCGGGCTGTTGCTGCCGGCGCTGAGCGGGGCGCGCAAGTCGGCGCGGACGCTGCTGTGCCAGGCCAACATGCGACAGATGGGGACGGCGGCGATCAACTACAGCACCTCTTATCGCGACACGATCCCGGCGTTCAACTGGAAGCCGGGGAACTACCGCACCCGGTACCAGGACCTGCGCAACGCGTCGGACGGGTATCAGGCGATCAAGTATCAGGCCGTCGAAATCATCCGGGACTGGACGGGCAACCGATACATCCCGGCCAACGCCACCGGCAGTGCGCCTCACTGGTTCGCCAACCTGTGGTACACGCATTTGATCTACTTCGATTATCTCAGCGGGAATCTCGAAGAGCCGGTGGCCGCCTGCCCCGAGGACGCCGAGCAGGTGCGCCGGGCCGAGATGCCCGTCGATGCGTACGCCACCAATCAGGTGTACAAGAAGTTCGAGAGCTCGTACGAGATCGCGATCACCACTTTTTCCGTGGACACCGAACGCGGCGGGGTGACGCCGATCGAGCAGGATGGGGACCACTATCACATATTCAACTGGGATCCCGCCGTTCTCGTGAGCCGCCGGTTCACCGAGGTCGCGTTCCCTTCGAGCAAGGCGTTCATGTTTGATGAGATCGACCGGCACTACACCGAGGAGCCCGACACCCTGTTTTTCGAGCCCGGCGCCCGCCAGCCGATCCTGATGTTCGACGGCTCGGTCTCGGTGCGCAACACCTCGGACGCGAACAAGGGCTTCAAGCCGCTCAATCCCAGCGACCCGGGTCCCACGCTGATCTACAAGGGAAACGCCGCATCCGAGCGATTCCCCGGCTACTACCGCTGGACCCGCGGCGGGCTGCGCGGCATCGACTTCGGGGGCAGCGAGATCAGCACCGGCCAGCCCCGCCCCTGAGCGGAAACACCGTGTTCAGCACGCACTTTCGTGCGGTCGCGGGGGGTGGCGTGTCCCGACTTGTCGCGCGCGCGGTGATAGACTATGGCGGCCAACGGGCCGTTCGTTGGCGTGGTCATGGGACACAGGGAGAAGGCAATGGCCCACAAGGATCAACTGAGCGTGCTCGTCGCGGACAAGTTCGATCGGGAGGCGATCGAGGGGCTTGAGGCGCTGGGCTGCACCGTCCATGTCGACGCCGATCTCGGCCCCGAGACGCTCCCCACCGCGATCAGGGCCACCGACGCCAGGGTCCTGTGCGTGCGATCAACCAAGGTGCCCGCGAAGGTCATCGAGGGGGCGGATTCGCTGCGTCTGATCGTGCGTGGCGGGGCGGGGTATGACAACATCGACACCGCGGCCGCGGGCGCCAAGGGCATCGCGGTGTGCAACTGCCCGGGCATGAACGCCGTGGCGGTCGCGGAGCTGACCTTCGGGCATATTCTGAACCTTGATCGGCGCATCGCCCAGCAGACACGGGAACTGAGCGAGGGCCATTGGAACAAGAAGGAGTTCGCCAAGGCGCGGGGGCTCAAGGGGCGGAGTCTGCTGGTCGTGGGCATGGGCTCGATCGGCACCGAGGTGGTCAAGCGCGCCCAGGCGTTCGGGATGCGGGTCTCGGCCCAGTCGCGCTCGCTGCGCGAGGACACCGCGCGGGCGCTGGGGATCACGCTGATCCCCTACACCCGCGAGGGGCTGAGCGAAGCGCTGGGTGATACGGACATCGTCTCGGTGCATGTCGCCGCGACCCCCGACACGCACGAGCTGTGCGGGCCGGGCTTCTTCGCGTCCATGAAGGACGGTGCGTACTTCATCAACACCTCCCGCGGCGAGATCGTTGACGAGAAGGAGCTGATCCGGGCGATCCGGACCAAGGGCATCAGGGCCGGGCTCGATGTCTACCAGAGCCAGCCCGAGACGGGGCAGGCGGCGTGGGTCACCGAGATCGCGTCGCTGCCGGGCGTGTCGCTGACGCACCATGTGGGCGCGTCGACCGACCAGGCCCAGGAGGCGGTGGGGCTTGAGATGGTCCGGATCGTTCAGGCCTACCGGGACACCGGGACCCCGCTGCACATTGTCAATCAGAAGGACCTGCGTGACGCGGTCCCCGAGGCCGCCGCCGCGGAATGACCCGCGCGGGTACGATTGCTAGACCATGAATCCCGATGCGCGGGATGATGAAGGAGCTTCCCATGTCCGATCGCGTGTACAACTTCTCCGCGGGCCCCGCGTGTCTGCCCGAGTCGGTGCTCAAGCAGGCCCAGAAGGATATCTGGAACATCTTCGATTCGGGGATCGGGATCCTGGAGCATTCGCACCGCAACCGGTTCTTCGACAAGGTGACCTACGAGACCGAGGCGGCGTGCCGCGAGGTGGGGAACATCCCCGAGGACATGTCGATCTTCTGGATGCAGGGGGGCGCCACCAGCCAGTGCTACATGGTCCCGGCGAACTTCCTGCCAGAGGGGCGCACCGCGGACTACTTCCAGACTGGCAAGTGGGCCAACGACTCAATCAACGAGGTGCATCATTATGGCGCGGTGCACATCTGCGGCTCCTCCAAGGACAAGAAGTACAGCTTCATCCCCAAGGGCGACCAGGTCCATTACTCGGACAACCCCGTGTATGTGCACTTCACCAGCAACAACACGATCATGGGCACGGAGTTCAAGGCCGAGCCGGCGCCCCCCCGGGGCGCGTTCCTGGTGGCGGACATGAGCAGCAACATCTACTCGCGCCCGATGAATTTCTCGAAGTTCGGGCTCGTATACGCGGGAGCGCAGAAGAACCTGGGCCCCTCGGGCGTGACGCTGCTGATCGGCAAGAAGGCCATCATCGACAACCCGGTGCGCGACCTGCCCAAGATGATGCAGTACGGGCTGTGCGCCAAGAAGGAGGGGCGATACAACACGCCCCCGACCTTCGGCGTGTACCTCATGGGCGAGGTGTTCAAGTGGATCAAGGCCGAGGGCGGGCTCAAGGCGATGGGCGAGCGGAACCGCGAGAAGGCCGCGATCATCTATGACTTCATCGACGCCCAGGACTTCTTCATCCCCCACGCCGCGAAGGAGGATCGTTCGGACATGAACATCACCTTCAAGTGCCCCACCCCCGCGCTCGACGAGCAGTTCATCGAGGAGGCGGAGAATCTGGGGCTGACGACGCTGGCGGGGCATCGCGACATCGGGGGCATGCGCGCTTCGATCTACAACGCGTTTCCCCGCAAGGGCTGCGAGGAGCTGGTGTCGTTCATGAAAAAGTTCGCCCACGCCAACGCCGGCGCGACGGCCTGAGTCGTGCGCCCCTTTCGCGAGCTCAACCCCGGCCTTCCGAGGCCGGTTTTTTTATCCCCGGATGGCGTGGGTCCGCGTGGTGGTGGTCGCGTGGGCGGCCAAACGCATGGAGCACGCCTCCTCCACCTCGTCGACGCCGATGCGCTCCATCATGACCACGCTGCGCTGGTCCTTGAAGTCGAAGTCATCGTCCGGGCGCGCGTGGCGGATCACATCGGCGTCACGCCCGTAGGGGCCGACGAGGGCGGGATCCGTTGGGCCCAGCAGCGCGACCAGGGGACGGTTGAAGCCGACGCCCATGTGCAGGGCCGCCGAGTCGTTGGCGACGACCAGCCGGGATCGGGCGATGATGGCCATGAGCTGGGCGATGGAGGTCGAGCCCACGCGATCGGTGATCCGGGGGTGCTTCTCGGCGTACTCGAGCAGCGGGGCGCAGACGAGGCGCTCGCCCGGGCCGCCCACGATGACGATCCGCTGGATCTGGGGGTGCTCGATCAGCCGTTCGGTGAGTTCCCGGAAGCGTTCGATGGGCCAGGCCTTGCCCGACCAGCGGCTGGTTGGAGCGATCACGGCGTATGGCTCGGGGTACTCGACGACGACCTGCGAGAGCTCGTCGGGGCCCGCGTAGAGGCGCAGATCGGGCGTGGTGATGTCGGCGCCAGTGTGCTGGGCCAGCCGGAGCATGCGGTCGACCGTGTGCAGCGAGCGGGGGGCCTCGACGCGTTCGTTGAGAAACACCCACGCGATCTCCTGGGCGTCGCGGTACCCGATGCGGCGGCCGGCGCGGGTGCACCGGGCGAAGAAGCCCGATCGGGCCAGCCCCTGGGCGTCGATGGCCATGTCGTAGCCGCCCCTCTTGAGCCCGCGCACCCACCCCAGCACGCCCCCGAAACGCCCCTTCTTGCACTCGGTTCCGAAGCGTTTGCGGTGGAAGGGGACGACCCGGTGCAGGGCGGGGTGGTGTTCGATCGCCTGGGCGAACGAGTCCTGCACCAGCCAGTCGATCCGGGCCTGGGGGTAGCGCTGCTTGAGGGCCGCCAGCACGCACACGCTGCGGCACACATCGCCCAGGGCGCTGGGACGGATCAGCAGGATGCGTCTGGGATCATCGCTCACGCCTGATTGTTGGGGCGGGACGATCCCATGTGGGGCTGGGCCGGGTAGATCGAGGATGTTTTTTCGGTCTCCCACGCGGTCATGCTCACGAGCGAGACCCCGTGGCCCAGGGCGTCGATCGCGGGGGCGAGCCGCTCGTAGCAGACCCGGGCGATGTTCTCGATCGAGGGCATCACCCCGCCCTTGTCCTGGTTGAACCAGTCGCACTCGGTGTTGAGGAATCGGTGGTCGAGCACATCGAGCAGCACGGTGTCCACCAGGCGGGGGAGCTCGACGCGAAGACGGAGTCTTTCGAGTGAGCCGATCTGGACCGACACGCAGGGTTCGAGCCGGTAGTTGTGCCCGTGCCCGTGGGGATTGTTGCACTTGCCGAAGAACCGGGCGTTTTCCTCGTCGCTGAGCCGGGGCGAGTGCAGTCGGTGGGCGGCGGCGAACTCGAAGCGCTGGCGCATGAGAATCGAGTTGCTCGCGTGGGTCGTGGTGTTCATCTCGATCTGATCGTACGGCGCCAGATTCCACACGACCCGTCCCAGCTCGCGGGCCAGGGCCGAACGGGCGTTCTCCCACAGGTCGGGGAGCAGGCGTGCGGGCTCCACGGTCGGATCCCGCTCGCACTGGGCCGCGATGACCGGCAGCAGGCGATCCCGCACCGCCGCGTCGATCTCCTGGATCGCGATCAGGTACCCGGTATCGAGGTCGGGAATACCCCGCACCCCCAGGGTGATCTCGTAGTAGCGGCCAAGCCCCGAGCCAGCGGGTTTTCCCGCGAAGCCGTTGGTTCCCCGGGCCGACCCGTCGGGGTTCACGGAAAAGCGCACGGTGCGCTCGAGCAACTGGGGCATGGGGTGTTGAGGCATTGTTTTACCCGCGGGGCTCCTAGACTAAGGGTAGCCCGGAGGGCGTCACGAGAGGACAGCACGCGATGACAAGGTGGTGCGGCAAGAGATCGAAGACCGGGGTTGCGGCGTTGATCGCCGTCAGCGCGCCGCTCTGGGCGCGTGCGCTCGACCGGGGCGACAACCGGGGCGAGCGGATCGTCGAGAACGCGTTCGACACGCGGGCCGAGCCCGACAAGGAGAAGACCATGACCACGCAGGAAACGGCGACGAAGGACGCGAGCGTCTCCAAGGATGTGCTCGGGTACGAGATGGAGACGATCGACGGCGAGACCAAGAACCTCTCGGATTACCGGGGCAAGGTCGTGATGATGGTCAATGTCGCCAGCGAGTGCGGCCTGACTCCCCAGTACGAGGGGCTCGAGGCGCTCTACCGCAAGCACAAGAAGGACGGGCTGGTGATCATCGGGTTCCCCGCCAACAACTTCAACGGACAGGAGCCGGGCACGAACGCCGAGATCGCCCAGTTCTGCTCGACCAAGTACGATGTGACCTTCCCCATGATGGCCAAGATCAGCGTCAAGGGCAAGGACGCGCACCCGCTCTATAAACAGCTGGCGGCCCAGCCGGCGCCGGTGGGGGGCGAGCCGGAATGGAACTTTGACAAGTTCCTAGTGAATCGCAAGGGCGAGGTTGTGGCGCGATTCAAGCCCCGCACCACTCCGGAGGACCCCGAGCTCATCAAGAAGGTCCAAGAGCTTCTCGACGAGGATGCATGAAGCACGGACACCCACACAGGCGGTGGCTCGGCTGTCTGAGCCGCCTGGATCAAGCGATTGAGAGCCCCCGGCGACCCCAGCGGACTTCTTCATCCAAGCTTCACATTCGCCGACGCGACTTGTGGTGTCGCGTGGTCAAGATATCCCTGACGGCAAGACCGCCTCACTGGCGCGAGCCGGAGATTTCAGGAGAACCACACCATGCGAGCGAAGAAACTGATCAGCGCCATCGCCGTTCTTGCGGCGGTCCCGCTGCTGGCGGTGGGGATCGCCCGGGACGGGCTGCCGGTCTACCGGGCCACCAGCGGCGTGACGGGAACGGTCACGAGCATCGGTTCGGACACCATGAACAACCTCATGACCCTCTGGGGCGAGGCGTTCTCCGGGTTCTATCCCAGCGTCAGGGTCTCGGTCGAGGGCAAGGGCTCATCGACGGCCCCGCCCGCCCTGATCGAGGGCCAGGCGAACTTCGGGCCCATGAGCCGCGAGATGAAGTCGTCGGAGACCGACAAGTTCGAGGCCGAGTTCGGCTACAAACCCACGCGTCTGCGGACCGCGATCGACGCGCTGGGGGTGTATGTCCACAAGGACTGCCCGCTCGAGGAGATCAGCATCGACCAGCTCACGCAGGTCTTCTCCGTCGCCGGCCCCGAGCTTACCTGGGGCGACCTGGGCGTCACCGACCCCGCGTACCGCACGCGCAAAATCAACCTGTACGGCCGCAACTCGGCCTCGGGCACCTACGGCTACTTCAAGGAGATCGGGCTCCAGGGCAACGATTACAAGGCTTCGGTCAAGGAGCAGCCCGGCTCGTCGGCGGTGGTCCAGGGCGTGACCTCGGACAAGTTCGGGATCGGCTACTCGGGACTGGGCTACAAAACCGCGGGCGTCAAGGCGCTCAAGATCTCGCTCGACGGCTCCGAGGCGTACCCCGCCGACGCCGAGCACGCCCTCTCCGGTGAGTACCCCATCGCCCGCTTCCTGTATCTCTACATCAACATGGACCCCCAGACCGGGCTCAGCGACCCGCTGCGGCGCGAGTTCGTCAAGCTGGTCTTCTCCAGGCAGGGCCAGGAAGTTGTCGCCAAGGACGGGTATTTCCCCGTCCCCGTGTCGGTGGCTCGTGAAGATCTTGAGAAGTGCGGGATCGATGTCGACTTTTGAGTGATTGCTCCCGGCACACGCCGGTCAAGTGTGAATAATGACGGGAGCGGGTGAAGACTCGCTCCCTTCTTTTGACCAACCCGAGCCCCATGAAATCGACAGAGCCCACATCCCGCAGCGCGGCCTCGCGAAGGCTCCACGCGATGGACTCGGCCGCCGAGTTCGTGGTGACCACCGGTGGGTTCCTGGTGCTGGCGGCGGTGCTGGGGATCTGCCTCTACCTGCTCTGGGTCGTGCTCCCACTCTTCGAGGCGGGGAAGGTCGGTGCGGCCGATCTGGGCTCGACCGATTCGAAACTCGTCTCGACGCAGGTGATGATCGATCCCTACCGGCGCAGCGCGACCCTCATCAATGATGACATCGAGACGCAGACTTTCCTGATCGACGGCGGGCGCGATGTCGGTCGCAGCGAGTTCGCCGGGGATCTGGGCGATCCCACCGTCACCAGCTTCGCCAACGACGGCGAGCTCGTCGCGCTGGGCTACGCCGGAGGCGAGGTGCGGCTGGGCGAGCTGAAGTATTCCAACTCCATGACCTCACCCGGCGCCGATTCACCCGAGGGCGCGATCGTCCCCGCCGAGATGGGCTATGTCGAGACGCTCGAGCCCGGGCGGGGCAGGCGGGTCACGCTCGGGGGCCAGTTCGGCGATCCCATCACCCTCAGGGCGGGCGACGGGCCGGTGGTCGCGATCGATTACCGCAAGGATCCCACGGGCAAGAAGATCCTGGCGGCACTGCGCGAGGACGGAACCGTGCTGGTCAACACCGTGCGCACTATCCGGCCCCTGGGCGGGGGCGCGCCCAGGATCACGCTCAACACCAAGTCCTTCACGCTTGAGGGTGCTTCGTCCAGACCCGACTGGTTCATGATCACCGCCGATGGGGCCCATGTGCTGTGCGTCTGGAGCGACGGAACCCTTCAGCGCTACGCGCAGAACGATGACAAGCTGTTCGCCCTCATGGAGACGCGGTCGTTGGTTGACGAGGGTGTGACGATCACCACCGCCACCATGCTGCTCGGCGGCGAGACCCTGCTGGTCGGGCGCCGCGACGGGCGCGTCGATTCGTACCATGTCACCGACGACGATCTACGCCGCAACCCAGACGCGCTGGTGCTGGTGCGGTCGCACTCGCTGCATGTGGGCGAGACCCCCGTGGCGCACATTGCGTCGAGCACCCGCGACCGCACGGTGGCCGTGCTGCTCGGGAGCGGGGTGGTCGAGCTGCGCCACATGACCAGCGAGAAGCTGGTGGGCAGGATCAAGGCCGAGGTCGAGCATCCCATGACCCTGGCCATCGCACCCAAGAACGACGGCGTGATCGTGATGGGCGCGGACGGGGCGTACGCGTTCCACGACATCGACCCGGGATACGCCGAGTTCAGCGTCAAGGCGCTCTTCGGGAAGGTGCACTACGAGGGGATCGCGGGGCCCGAGTATGTGTACCAGTCGTCGTCGGGCAACGACGCCTCGGAGATCAAGCTGAGCCTGATGCCGCTGATCTTCGGCACGCTCAAGGCGACCGTGTTCGCGATGATCTTCGCGATCCCCATCTCGGTGCTGGCGGCGATCTACTCGAGCGAGTTCGTCTCCAAGCGCGTGCGGCGCAAGGTCAAGCCCACGGTCGAGCTGATGGCCTCGCTGCCCTCGGTGGTGCTGGGGTTCATCGCCGCGATGGTGGTGGCCCCGTTCATGGCCGAGCATCTTGAAGCGTTCGTGATCGCCCTGGTGGTGATCCCGCTGGGGATCCTGCTTGCGGCGCACCTGTGGCAGATCATCCCGCTGACCTACCGCCTCCGCACCCGCACGGGGCACCACCTGATGCTCGTCGCGCTGACGGTGCTGCTGGGCGCGGCGGTCAGCACGGTGCTTGGCCCCATGGTCGTGCGGTCGTGGTTCGCGCCCGACCGGTTCGACGCGGCCATGATGGCGGGGGCGGTGGAGCCGGTCCCCGCCGAGGCGATGCCCAAGTGGGCCGACGACGCGGCGTATGACATCCACACCCGGCGTCGGCTGCGCATCGAGAACATGGGCGTGGTCAACGGCGTGGTCGTCCGCCCCGCCGACGATCTCCCGCACACCCAGGCGCTCGCCGAGCTGGGGCTGACGCACGGGAACCTTCGTCGCTGGCTCAATGACGAGTATGGCGTCGCGCGACCTGGCTGGGTCGTCGTCTTCTTCCCGCTGGCGTGCCTGCTGGTCTGGGTGGGCCAGGCGGTCTTCGTGCGACGAAGGATCGACCTCTGGATCGCCCAGCGCGAGCCCCACTTCGCCGGTGTCGTGGTGCTTGGCAAGTTCGTGGTGCTCGCGGGGCTTGGCTTCGCCTTGGCGTACACCGGCGCCGGCATCGCCCAGGCGCTGGGCTACGACCCCCGTGATTCGATCTTCGGCTCCTTCAGCCCGCGCAACACGCTGGTGGTCGCCATCATCATGGGCTTCGCGGTGATCCCGATCATCTTCACCATCTCCGAGGACGCGCTCCAGGCCGTGCCCATGACCCTGCGCACCGCGTCGCTTGGATCGGGCGCGACGCAATGGCAGACCGCGACGCGCGTCGTGCTCCCGGTCGCCGCTTCGGGCATCTTCAGCGCCTGCATGATCGGGTTCGGGCGGGCCGTGGGCGAGACCATGATCGTGCTCATGGCGACGGGGAACACCCCCGAGATGAACTGGAACATCTTCTCGGGGTTCCGGACCCTGGCGGCCAACATCGCCGTGGAGCTGCCCGAAGCGCCCAAGGACGAGACGCACTACCGTGTGCTGTTCCTGTGCGGGCTGGTGCTGTTCGTCATGACCTTCGTGATCAACACGCTGGCCGAACTGGTGCGGCGGGTCGTGCGAGCGAGGAACGCGGGGCTATGAGTCAACTGCCGCTCATCCAGACGACGCAGCAGCACCGCCCCCATCCGACGGACGAGCCTGGCGCCTCCCCGCACACCCGGCGGCGCACGCTCCCGAGCGCCATCGGCGAGCCCATGGTCTGGCTCACCGGCGGGGCGCTGACGATCTGCCTGGCCATGATCGTGATGCTCATCACCATGGTGCTGATCAACGGCAGCATGACCTTCTGGCCCCGCCCCATTGACCGGCTCACACTCGACAGCGGCGAGGTCGTTATGGGGATCCAGACCGATCACGAGAAAGCGACCGACACCACCGCCGCCAGGACGCTGTTGCGGGTGGGCAACCGCGATCTGAATCAGCCCCCGTTCCGCTGGATCAACGACGACCAGATCACCTCGCGTGAGCAGCCCGCGGACGCGGTGATGCTCGAACGCGAGGCGTGGGGCGTCTGGTTTGGGATCCCCGAGCAGATCGTCCGGGCGACCGAAGGCGAGGAGCCGCGGGTGCTCGCCGAGGGACCAGAGGCTTTCTTCGACGCCTATCACCAGATGCACGATGAGGCCCGGGCGGACATGCGGACCGTTGAGCGCATGAAGCGGGTCGATCTGGGCCAGATCAACGCGAAGATCGATCATCAGGAGCTTCAGCTCCGGCAGGCGCAGATCGAGGCGCACCGTGAGCAGCAGGGGCTGTTCAGGTTCTCGTGGTCGCTGTGGTCGGTGGCGCTGCTGGTGTTTCTGGGGCTGATCGGTGCGATCTATGCGATCAGGAACATGGGCGTGGAGATGGGATCGCCCATCGCTCGCAGGGGCAAGCTGCTGCGGGGTTCGGCGACGGTCACGGCGATCATGCTGCTGATCGCGCTGTTCGTCGCCGCCCCCTGGAAGGCGTCCGTCCCCAGCGAGGTCCAGCTCCAGCAGATGCAGGAACGCGCGGACCAGCGCAAGGCCGAGCTCCAGGAGCGGTACGACGCGAAGCTCGCCGAGATCAGGGCCATCGAGAGCGCCGACAGCGAGCTGCGCGTGGTGGTGCGCGAGCCCACGACCGACCACTTCGCCCCGACCTCCCAGACGCTCGCTGATGAGCCTTTGCACATGAGCCAGATCGTGCGGCTGGTGCGCGCCAACGAGTTGGGCACGGCCCAGAAGCTCGGGGTGTTCCTGTCCCGCTGGTGGGAGTACCTCTCGACCTTCCCGCGCGAGGCCAACACCGAGGGCGGGGTGTATCCCGTGATCGTGGGGACCGTGCTGCTGACGATGCTGCTGACCATTTTCGTCACACCCATGGGGGTGATCGCGGCGCTGTACCTGCGTGAGTACGCCAGGCAGGGGTTCGTGACGAGCATGATCCGGATCGCCGTCAACAACCTGGCCGGCGTTCCCAGCATCGTCTACGGCGTGTTCGGGCTGGGGTTCTTCTGCTACACGCTCGGGCAGTATGTCGATACCGGACCGGCGCCGATTGCAAGAATGGGCGTTGGCGCGTGGTGGGTGGTGTTTGTGCTCACGGGGGCGCTGCTGATGCTCGGGGTGGCGACTCGGATCTGGGCCAGGCCCGAGCCGGGCAAGCTCGCTTCCAGGCTCAATATCTGGATCGGCCGGGCCTCCTGGCTGGTCTGGGGGCTGTGCGTGGTCCTGGTGGTGATGCTGGTCTTCAGGACACCGTATTTCCACGGCTTCTTCGAGGCGCGGGCCGCCGAGGGAGCCCCGACCTTCGGAACCCGCGGGCTGCTATGGGCTTCGCTGACGCTGGCGCTGCTGACCCTGCCGGTGGTGATCGTCGCCACCGAGGAGGCGATCGCGGCGGTGCCCAACTCGATGCGCCAGGGCAGCTATGGGTGCGGGGCCTCGAAATGGCAGACGATGCGGCGCATCGTGCTCCCCGGAGCGCTGCCGGGGATCCTGACGGGCGCGATCCTGGCCATGGCCCGCGGGGCGGGCGAGGTGGCGCCGCTGATGCTCGTGGGAGCGGTCAAGCTCAATCAGGACCTGCCCATCGACACCCAGGCCCCGTACCTGCACGCCAACCGCAGCTTCATGCACCTCGGGTTCCATATCTATGACCTCGGGTTCCAGAGCCCCGACTCGCAGGCGGCCAGGCCGCTGGTCTGGACAACGACGCTGCTGTTTCTGGCGATCGTGTTCGCGCTCAACCTGCTCGCGATTCTCGTGCGTTCGCGCCTCAGATCACGCATGGCGGGGCCTACGGTATGACGACCATGGACACCAGCCCACCGGACCCATCCTCATCGAATCCGCCCCGGGCTCGGGCCGCGGCGTACGAGCCGACGCGCAGGGCGGCCACCCCGCCGTACCGGGTCATCGAGGCGATCCGAAACGGTGAGACCCCCTCTCCCACGCTGCACCGCGAGGTGCAGGCGCCCGACGCGGTGATCGAGATCGAGGCCTTCAGACTGTGGTACGGAGAGAACCAGGCGATCCACGATGTGTCGATGAAGATCCCACGCGGCGCGGTCACCGCCCTGATCGGGCCGTCGGGCTGCGGCAAATCCACCCTGCTGCGATCGATCAACCGGATGAACGACCTGGTCGAGGGCGTGCGCGTCGAGGGGGGCATCTCGCTCAACCGCTCGCCTATCTACGCCCCCTCGGTCGATGTCATCGAGCTGCGCAAGCGGCTGGGGATGGTGTTCCAGAAGCCCAACCCGTTCCCGATGTCGATCTTCGAGAATGTCGTCTACCCCCTGCGGATCGACGGCGAGCGGCGCAAGTCGGTGCTGCAGGAGGCGTGCGAGAAGAGCCTGCAGGCGGCGGCGATCTGGGACGAGGTCAAGGACCGGCTTCGCAGCTCGGCCCTGGGGCTCTCGGGCGGGCAGCAGCAGCGGCTGTGCATCGCCCGCGCCATCGTGGCCGATCCCGAGGTGCTCCTGCTCGACGAGCCCTGCTCGGCGCTGGACCCGGTTGCGACGCTCAAGATCGAGGAGCTGATCACCGAGATCAGCGAGCGGTACACCGTGCTCATCGTGACCCACAACATGCAGCAGGCCGCCCGTGTGTCCGATTTCACGGCGTTTATGTACCTGGGAAGACTGGTCGAGTACGGTCCCACGGCCACGCTGTTCCAGAAGCCCAGACTGATCGAGACCGAACACTATGTCTCGGGTCGCTTCGGCTGAGGGGCGAATACGGGGATAGACCGGGCGGTCTATGAAATTGTGCTGGTGTGTCGTAAACGGGTACGATTTCGTGGATTGGTTCGCTCAAATGTCGATAGTGAAGGACTACGATTGGAACTGGGCCGGGACGCCCCGGTTTTTCGTCCGATAGTCCGCTCCGAATCCCGGCGGGAAGCCGGGAAATGCGGGTTGACTGAGGAGTGCCATGAGCTCTGGACCGCAACCATCCGTGCCGTCGATCAACCAATGGAACGCCGACTATCTCGAAGCGCAGTACCGGGTCTATCTCGACCATCCTGAATCGCTCGATCCCGCCACCGCCGCCTTCTTCAAGGGCTTCGATCTGGCCCATGCCGGCGAGTTGCGCCTCTTCGGTGAGGGACCCGCAAACGCCCTGGCGGCGCCCAGGCCTCCCTCCCCGCCCAGCGCCTTCATCCCGTCAGACGCGGACTCGACCGGTCCGATCCGGGTCACCCCGACGATGGGCCGCCCCGCGGGGCAGGCCTCGCATTTCGAGGCGATCGTCGATGATTTCATCGGCGCCTACCGCGACCAGGGGCACCTGTGCGCGAGCATCGACCCTTTCGGGCGCGAGCGCCCTCGTCCCGACTCGCTCTCGCTGGCCTACCAGGGGCTCAAGGAGTCCGATCTCGATCGCATGGTCGACGGCTCGGGCATGGGGATGGGCGAGAAGATCCCGCTCCGGCAGGTGATCGAGCGCCTCGAAGCGGTGTACTGCTCGACCATCGGCGTCGAGTTCATGCATGTCGCCGACATCGAGCAGCGTTCCTGGCTCATCGAGCGCTACGAGCGCATCGGGGGGCGGCTGGACCTGGGCAAGAAGCAGAAGACGGCGATCCTCGAGCTGCTGACGCGATCCGAATCGTTCGAGAAGTTCCTTGGCAGGCGCTACCCGGGTGAGAAACGCTTCAGTCTCGAGGGCGCCGAGTCGCTGATCGCGCTGCTCGACCACATGATCGAATCCTTCTCCGACCTGGGCGTCGAGGAGATCGTGATCGGGATGGCCCACCGCGGCCGCCTCAATGTGCTGCACAACACGCTGGGCAAGACGCTCGAGCAGATCTTCACCGAGTTCGAGGAGAACTGGTCCGAGGGCTTCGCCGACGGCGGGGGGGATGTTAAGTACCACCGGGGCTACTCGGGCACGCGCCGGCTGAGCAACGGACGCATGGTGCACCTGGCCATGGCGAGCAATCCCAGCCATCTCGAGGCGGTCGACGGCGTGGTCCAGGGGCGTTGCCGCGCCAAGCAGCGGCTGCGGGGCGACGCCAGGCGCGAGCGCGTGACGCCCGTGCTGATCCACGGCGACGCGGCGATCGTGGGCCAGGGCGTCGTGCAGGAGGTGCTCAACTTCTCCCAGCTCGACGGCTACACCACCGGCGGCACGGTCCACATCGTGGTCAACAACCAGATCGGCTTCACCACCCTCCCCGAGGACGGGCGCTCGAGCCGCTACTGCACCGACATCGGCAAGTTCATCGACGCCCCGATCTTCCATGTCAACGGCGAGGACCCGGAGGCGGTGGTCACCGTGGCGCAGCTGGCGGCGGAGTACCGCCAGAAGTTCAAGCGCGATGTGTTCATCGACATGCAGTGCTACCGGCGCTACGGGCACAACGAGCAGGACGAGACCAGCTTCACCCAGCCGATCATGGCCGAGATGATCAAGAAGAAGCCCTCGGTGCTCAGCGTCTACACGGAGAAGCTGCTGGCCCAGGGCGTCATCAGCGAGCCCGACAGGCAGTCGATCATCAGCCGCCTGAGCGAGGCGCTCGAGAAGGCCCAGAAGGCGGCCCAGGAGAAGCCCAACGATCCCACGATCGACCCCGGTAGCGAACGCTGGGACGGGCTGACGCACCGCTTCAGCTTCGAGCCGGTGAACACGCGGGTCGGCATCGAGCAGATCCGGGAGGTCGCCTCGGCGATCGGCTCGACGCCGGAGGGCTTCCATGTCAACCCCAAGCTCCGCAAGCTGCTCGAGGAACGCGCCAACCTGGCCGACGCCGAGCTGCTCTCCTACGCCGACGCCGAGCAGCTCGCCTACGGGACGCTGCTGGCCGAGGGGCACCCCGTGCGCCTCTCGGGGCAGGACTGCCGGCGCGGGACCTTCTCGCACCGCCACGCGGTGATCCGGGACTTCGAGACCGGCACGCCCTACATCCCGCTCAACTCGATCCGCGAGCTGGGCTTCGAGGGCTCCGAGACCCCGCCCGGGAGCCCCGGCGGCGACGGCAAGCCCCGCCAGGCCAAGTTCTGCGTCTACGACTCGCCGCTGTCCGAGGTCGGCGTGCTCGCTTTCGAGTACGGCTACTCGCTGGGCGACCCCGGGATGCTGATCGTCTGGGAGGCGCAGTTTGGCGATTTCTACAACGGCGCCCAAGCGATCGTTGACCAGTTCGTCGCCTCGGCCGAGATCAAGTGGGAACGCTGGAGCGGGCTGACCATGCTGCTCCCGCACGGGTACGAGGGGGCCGGCCCCGAACACTCGTCGGCGCGCCTGGAGCGGTTCCTGCAGCTGTGCGGCAACGAGAACATGTTCGTCGTCTACCCCTCGACGGCGGCCCAGACCTTCCACATGCTGCGCCGCCAGCTCAAAGCCGGCTACCGCAAGCCGCTGATCGTGATGACGCCCAAGAGCGTCCTGCGCAAACCCACGAGCCCGGTGAGCGAACTGACCGAGGGGCGGTTCCATGAGATGCTCGACGACCCCAGATTCGCCTCCGTGGGCTGGGATCGCAGGAAGGTCAAACGCGTCATCTTCTGCTCGGGCAAAGTCTACCACGAGCTGGACGAGCGACGCGCCGAGCGAGACCAGCGAGACACGGCCATCATCCGCATCGAGCAGTTCTACCCGTTCCATCACGGGCTGCTCGACGAGCTCAACGCGCAGTATCCCAAGGGCGCCGAGCGCGTGTATGTGCAGGAGGAGCCCTACAACGCGGGCGGCTACCTGTTCGTCAACGACGCGGTGCAGACCCAGCTCGGCTGGGACCGGCTGGCGTACATCGGTCGTTCGCGTTCGAGCACCCCCGCCACGGGCTCCAAGTCCCAGCACAAGAAGGAGCAGGAACGCCTGCTCAGCGAGGCCATCGGGCCCAAGCCCGAGGCCGACGGCCAGAGCACCCCCAAGCCCAAGGTGGCCGCGGCCCAGGTCTGAGGGCGGCGACCACCGCGATGACCGCATCCCACATCAAAAAATCGGATCGCACCATGAGCACACCCATCATCATCCCCAATGTCGGCGAGTCGGTCACCAGCGGCGTCATCGCCTCGTGGACGGTCGCCGACGGCGAATATGTCGAGCGCGACGCGACCGTGCTCGAGCTTGAGACCGACAAGGTGACCATGGAGGTCCCCGCGCCCGCCGCGGGGGTCGTGCGCCACGGCGCCAGCGAGGGCGACGAGGTCGATGTGGGCGCCAGCGTGGGCGAGATCGACGAGAGCGCCGACAAGCCCGCCGGTGGAAGCGGTGACGGCCAGCCCGCTCCCAAGCCCGAGGGGCGGAGCCCGAAACAGCCCGAAAAGAAGCCGGAGCCGGCGCCCGCGCCCGCGTCAACAACGGGCGGCGGAGGTGGGGCGGGCACGGCGACCATGGCCCCGCCCGCCAAGGCCCCGGCGAGCAACGCCCAGGCCAAGGCGACGCCGCTGGCGCGCAAGCTGGCAGACGACCAGGGCATCGACCTCAAGGGGATCTCCGGCACCGGGGCGGCGGGGCGGATCCGCGAGCAGGATGTGCTGGCGTGGATCCAGACCCATCAGAGCGGCGCCGCCACCGCGGCTTCGCCCTCGGCGGCGAACGCCGCGACCATCCCTCAGCGGGAATCTCGCCAGGAGCGCATGAGCCCCATGCGTCAGGCCATCGCCTCGCGCCTGGTCGAGGCCCAGCAGACCGCGGCGATGCTCACGACCTTCAACGAGGTCGACATGGGCGCGGTGATGGACCTCCGCAAGCGGCACAAGGACGCGTTCGCCGAGAAGCACGGGATCAACCTCGGGTTCATGTCATTCTTTGTCAAGGCCTCGACCCAGGCGCTGGCCAGGTTCCCGCTGGTCAACGCGTACATCACCCGCGGCGACAACGGCAAGCCCGCCATCGAGCACCACAGCTACAACGATGTCGCCATCGCGGTGTCTGGCCCCAAGGGCCTGGTGGTCCCGGTGCTGCGCAGCGCCGAGACCATGAGCTTCGCCCAGATCGAGAGCGGCATCAAGGACATGGCCGTGCGCGCCCGCGATGGGAAGATCACCCTCGAGGAGATGCAGGGCGGGACCTTCACCATCACCAACGGCGGGGTCTTCGGCTCGCTGCTGTCCACGCCGATCCTCAACCCGCCCCAGAGCGCCATCCTGGGCATGCACGGGATCAAGAAGCGGGCGATGGAATACCCCGAGGGATCGGGGCAGATCGCCCTGCGCCCGATGATGTACCTGGCGCTGAGCTACGACCACCGCATCGTCGACGGCGCGGAGGCGGTGCGGTTCTTGGTGTCGATCAAGGACGCGATCGAGGATCCGGCGCGATTGATGCTGGATCTCTAAGCGATGTCGAATAGATCCAAAGCCAAACGGATGTGGGAACTCATCGCGAGGGTTGATGAGGTGCTCTACCAAGAGTGGGATCCCATCGGAGTGAACGGCGATCCTGATACCTGGGACGAGTACAGTTCATATGCTCCCGGGCTACTCCGATACGCGATGGGGGGCGACCCGGATGTTGTAGCCGATCAGCTCGCGAAGATCGCGAAGGAATTCATGGGGTTGAGCCGTGGGGATCGGAATCATGATGTAGAAACTGCTCAGAAGCTTGTGGATATCGCTTCTCAGGCGTGCTCACCAGATATGTGATCGCACCCAATGCGAACGGGATCCTGGATCTATGAGCAAACTTTGATCGTATCGGCTCGCATGGGTCCTGATCTCAAGCACGCCGGATGGATATATCTCGAAGCGCTGTGCTTCCTGCTGATCGTGCTGGTTTCCGCGGGACTGCTGCTGGCTCAGTCGTTTGATCTGAGGACACTCCTGCTAGTCGCCCTGCTCATCTGGGCCTCGGCGCGTTCGTACTACTTCTGCTTCTTTGTCCTTGAGAAGTATACCGATCCATCATTCAGATTTGAGGGGCTGACCTCGGTGCTTAGGCATGTGGTGTCGCGTTCGCGCGGTCAATGACCCATGCATTCGAGCATTCCCTCGCACGCTCTGGTCAGCATCTCATACACCTTGTCGAACCCGTCGTCGCCGCCGTAGTACGGGTCGGGCACATCGTGCTCGCCTCCGAGCGACAGGTCGTAGCTGCGCATGAGGCGGACCTTGTGCCCGGGCATGCCCAGCCTGAGCAGGTCGGCGTGGTTGCTTCGATCCATCACGACGATCCAGTCGAACTCGGCGGGGTCGCGATCAGGATCGAACTTGCGGGCGCGCAGGTGCGAGATATCGAGCCCGTTCTTGGCGGCGACCAGGACCGAGCGCGGGTCGGGCGGCTCGCCGGCGTGCCAGCCGCCGGTGCCGCAGGAGTCGATGCGGAAGCGATCGGACAGGCCACGCTTGCGGACGAGATCGGTGAAGATCCCCTCGGCCAGCGGCGAGCGGCAGATGTTGCCCAGGCAGACGAAGAGGACGCTCGAGGTTCCGGTCGGTTCTGGATCAGGCATCGGCGGTTTCCGGTGTGCGGATCTTGAAGCGGGGATGGACGGGGCGCATGTCGTCGAGGAACTCGATGATCGGGCCGGCGATCCCCGGAGCGCGTGAGAGACCCTCGCGCCCCGACTGGCGCAGGCGCAGCACGGGGGTGTCGGCGTTCTCGCACATGCGCTCGAGAAGCATCGACGAGCCGGAGCCATCGAAGCGCGGGTGCAGGAGCAGATCGAAGACCGGGAGCATGGTGGTGATGGGCTCGTCGGCGACGAGCAGGTGGAACCGCTGGCCCAGGCCGCGGTGATGACGGCGCGCGGCCATCAGGTGGGCGGCGGCCCGGGGGACCACGCCGGTGAGCGTGTATCCCGAGGCGTTGAGCAGGCCCAGCAGGAAGCAGAACTCCCGTGCGTCGATGTCGCCGGGGCGGTCGGCGATGGTCCCGATGCAGACCGATCCCGGATCGATGCCCAGGTCATCGCGTGTCAGCGCCTGCTGGACCGAGCGCAGGTCGTCGAGGATCGGGGCCAGGACCGTGTCGAGTTCCGCGCCGTGGTTGCGCGCGTCCCACGCGTCGCGGTCGGCCCGCTCGAAGACGCGCACCCGCACGCGCTTGCGGACCTTGAGCGGCGCCAGCGCCGGGCGCGTGGAGATCAGGTCCGCCTCGGGACTCAGGCGGGCCAGCAGCACCGCCAGCTCGTCGCTCCAGCAGATGACCCGCGCCGCGTCGCCGGTCAGCGCCCGCACCGTCCGCGAGAGCATCTCGGGGCGCCCGAGCGGGGGGGCCAGGCGAAGGTGGGGGACCAGGCCCAGGCGGCGGGCGGTGCGCTCGCTGCGGCTGTCGCCGATCAGCAGCACCCGCCCCGGCGGGGTGAGGCCCTCCTCGATGGCGCGGGCGCAGAGCACGGTTGGGACGACGCGTCCGATCCCCGGCGGCGTGGTGGGTGAGCCCGGCGGGGCCACGAGGTGGATCACTTCGCTTTGTCCGTGGGGAGGCGTCACCGACCGAATAATACCGTCTCGGTGATCTCGTGTTTGTAGAACAGCTGCGCCAGGCCCAGGCCGGCGCGCCGGGCCAGGTTTTCCTCGACCTCGAGGCGCTCGCCGCCGCCGGAGGGCGAGACGCCAGGACGCTGGGGCATCTGCACATTGGCGATGTGGCCCGTCTCGTCGGCGGGCCAGAGGCGCTGGCCGCTGGCGACATCGACGATCTTGACCCGCATGATGGCGCGCGGGACATAGGCGCCGGTCTCGGGCGAGAGCGAGAAGTCGGTGACGACCGCGTAGATCACGATGTCGGCGCCGACCGACTTGCCCAGCTCGGCGATGCTCATCTGATGGCCGAACCGCTCGTTGTTGGCCGCGGTGAGGATCCCGCGCGGGTCGATCATGTCGGTCAGGATCCGCTTCCCGAGCAGCTCCTCGGTCGCCTTGTCGGCGATGGTGTAGCGCAGCCGGCGCTGGGTGATGCGGCTGGAGGGGTCGTCGACGAAGATCACCGTCTTCTTTGTCTCGTCGAGCGTGAAGACGGGCTCGACCTTGCCCGGGCCGTGGATCGCGTAGGCGATGGGCGTGGCGATGTTGCACGCGGGCACGAGGGCCAGCGCCAGCGTGGCGGCGGCGAGCGAAAGGGCGATGGTGATGGCGTGTGTCCGCATGGGTGTGTGGCTCGTCGTGTTCGGGCCGCGGGGGTCGGGCCCGCGGGGGTCGGATCAGTACGGGATAATGTTGGACTCGTCGTGGGTGTAGAAGAGCCACGAGACGCGGTTGATGAGGCGGTTGGAGAGCTCGGTGTTGACGGCCGCCTCGGGGATCTCGGTGCGCATGAGTCCGCTGGAGTCGGGGAAGCTCACCCGGATCGCCTTCTCGAAGGTCGGGTCGTCGGGGAAGCCCGAGTCGGCCTCGTAGACGGTGACGACGCACGAGCCCGATCCGTCCCAGATGTACTTGTTGCCGGGCTCGTTGAGGCGGTACTCGATGAGCTCGACCACGACCAGACGCTCGACGCCGAGCATCTTGGCGACCTCGCCGCGGGGCAGCGCCGGCCACTGGGGCGTGTTGTAGAGCACGGTGAGCAGGTCGGCGCTGGGGATGGCGAACGAGGGGCCCGCGTTCTGGATCAGGCGGTCGTTGACCCGCTGGGTGATGCGGGCCGTGATCCCGGGGTTGTTGGCCTCGATGAGCCGATCGGAGGTCACCACCACGGCGAAGGAGTGGTCCGCGATGCCCAGGTACTCGGCCTCCACCTCGCTGGTGCCGGTGCGGTGGTACGACTCGGCCATGCCGCCGACCGTCGCGCCGATGATGCAGCCGCTCAACTGCGTGCCCAGCGTCAGCATTATCAGCGTCGCGATTGAGGCCTTGATGGGGTGTGTGATGCTCATGCGGGTTGGATCCCTTGGGTTCGGTGACGGTCTCGGGCGGGAGGGTACGGGTTCAGGACGGCCAGGTCGCGATCTTGTAGCCCCAGGCGAGCAGCATCAGCCCCCCCAGGAGCAGGAAGAAGCGGGGACGCAGCGCCGGCTGGATGGCCGCCCCGATCCTGGCGCCGGTCACGCATTGCACCAGCGCGCCCCAGAAGGCCATCGAGGTCAGCAGCACCAGCACCATGCCCATCGGCTGGGTCCGGAATGATTCGCCCCAGCGTCCCTGCCCGGCGTAAGTGAACGAGGTCGTCATGCCGCAGGTCATGCAGGGCTCGTCGAAGGTCTGCGCCCACATGCACGGGGCCAGCCCCAGCTGCGTGTGGGTGCCGTGCCCGGCGGGGTCCGGGTGCAGCGACGCGGCCACGGCGAGCACCGCCAGGCACGCCGCCGCGAGGATCGCGGCCGCGATGCGTTCACCCAGCGAGGAGCGCCTCGGCCGGTTCCGCTCGCTTCGATGACTGGCTGGCGGGTGGAGGGCGGCGGTCTGGGTCATCGGTTGGCCATACGCTCCCAACACGCTCGCTGATCCCGCCGCGGGCCGAAACGGGAGCGGTGAGCGTGATCAGTCGAACTTGAACACGCCCTTGCGATACCCGTAGAGGTACGCCACAAGCGTCGTGAGCAGGAAGAACAGGATCCGCAGCAGCCAGATGGTCGAGCTGTGGCTCATGGGGTCCAGGTTCGTGAAGGTCTTGGCCCAGGGGTAGAGGAAGATGACCTCCACATCGAAGACCAGGAACACCATCGCGATCAGGTAGAACCGGATGTTGAAGCGCTTGCGCGCGGTGCCCACGGGGGTCATGCCCGATTCGTAGGTCTCGCCCTTGCGCCCCCCGGGGCGCCGGGGCCCCAGCAAAAAGGTGCCCACCAGGTTGATGACCCCGAAACCGATGGCGGCCAGGATCATCAGCAGGATCGGGAGGTAGGCGCTGACTTCATTGGTTGCGGCGAGGGTCTGCATGCGTGTCCATCTCGCGAAAACAGGTTGGTGTCGCCTTCCCTGGCGATGAGGGTGATGATAGCACGCCCCTGGCCCGCCGGGGCGGGTTCCGGACCGGTTCGTGGCTGCCAGTTTGGCATCCCGCCGGGCCCGGATGACGCGCCTGTCAGGGGATTTCCCGCCCGAGCACGAGCGGGAGCGGGCACGGCATTCCCCGAGAGCGCGCGGATTGGCACGACGATTGCCCAGAGTGTGAGGCAGACGGTGCGCTCAGCGGCCGTGAACTCCGAGTGAATGCCGGGTCGATCCGTGGTCCCCGGCCTGTGAACCATCCCCAAAGGGAGAGCAACCATCATGGCATCCAAAGAACTCACTTTCGACATCGAGGCCCGTCAGGCGCTGCTTGCGGGTGTTGAGAAACTCGCCAAAGCCGTCAAGGTCACGCTGGGCCCGCGCGGGCGCAACGCCGTGATCGACAAGTCGTGGGGCGGTCCGACCGTCACCAAGGACGGGGTTTCGGTGGCCGAGGAGGTCGAGCTGAGCAACAAGGCCGAGAACATGGGCGCGATGCTCGTGAAGGAGGCCTCGTCCAAGACCAGCGACGACGCCGGCGACGGCACCACGACCGCCACCGTGCTGGCCGAGGCCCTGTTCAAGGAGGGGCTGCGGTACATCGCCTCGGGCGTGGACGCCAACGCCCTGGTGAGGGGAATGAAGAGGGCCATCGAGATCTCGACCAGGGCGATCGACGACATCGCCATCCCGGTCAAGGGCAAGAAGGACATCCAGGATGTCGCGACCATCTCGGCCAACAACGACCCCGAGACGGGCAGGATCATGGCCGACGCCTTCGAGAAGGTGGGCAAGGACGGCGTGATCACCGTCGAGGAGGGCAAGGGCTTCGAGACCGATGTGACGGTCGTCGAGGGCATGCAGTTCGACCGCGGGTTCCTCTCGCCCAACTTTGTCACCGACGCCGAGGGGATGAAGGTCGAGTTCGACAAGGCCCTGGTGCTGGTCCACGAGGACAAGATCGACAACCTGACCAAGCTTGTTCCCCTGCTCGAGAAGGTCATGGGGGCCAAGAAGCCCCTGCTGATCATCGCCGAGGACATCACCGGCGAGGCCCTCTCCACGCTCGTCATCAACAAGCTCCGCGGCACCCTCCAGGTCGCCGCGGTCAAGGCCCCGGGCTACGGCGACCGGCGCAAGGCCATGCTCCAGGACATCGCGGTCCTGACCGGCGGCGAGGCCTTCATGAAGGACCTGGCGACCGATCTGGACAAGATCGAGCTCTCGCAGCTGGGCCTGGCCAAGAAGGTCGAGATCACCAGCGACACCACGATCATCATCGAGGGCGCGGGCGACACCAAGGACATCCAGGGGCGCATCGAGCAGATCCGGCGCGAGATCGACGCCTCCACCAGCGACTACGACCGCGAGAAGCTCCAGGAGCGCCTGGCCAAGCTCTCGGGCGGCGTGGCCCAGATCAATGTGGGCGCTGCGTCAGAAGCAGAACTCAAGGAGAAGAAGGCCCGCGTCGAGGACGCGCTGCACGCCACCCGCGCGGCCCTGGCCGAGGGCATCGTCGCCGGCGGCGGGGTGTCGTTCATCCGCGCCCAGAGCGCGATCGCGGGCAGCAAGGAATGGAAGTCGGTCTTCGGTAAGGCCCAGGAGGTCACCAGCGACGACATCGGGCAGGTGAAGTTCGACTTCGCCGCCGGGATGAATGTCGTGTACAAGGCCCTCTCGGTCCCGCTGCGCACCATCGCCGAGAACGCGGGCGCCAAGGGCTCGGTCGTGGTGGCCAGGGTCGCCGACGGCGAGGGCGCCTTCGGCTACAACGCGCTGACCGACACCTACGAGGACCTGATTAAGGCCGGCGTCATCACCCCCGCCAAGGTCGACCGCAGCGCCCTGACCAACGCGGGTTCGGTCGCGGTCATGCTGCTGGCGGCCGACTGCATCGTCACCGACAAGCCGGAGAAGAAGGGCGAGCACGCCCACGCCGGCGGCGGCGACCCGATGGGTGGAATGGGCGGCATGCCGGGCATGGGCGGCATGGGCGGTATGCCTGGCATGGGCGGAATGGGGTTCTAAGCGATCCATCCCTGAGTCATCAACACACACAAAATCATCAGCGTGAGCAGCTTGGAGTAAACACAAATGGCAGTCAAACCACTTGAAGATCGCGTGCTGGTCAAGCCAGTTGAGAAGGAAAGCGTCACCGCCTCGGGGCTCTACCTGCCCGAGTCGAGCAAGGAAAAACCGATCCACGGCACCGTGGTCGCCGTCGGCCCGGGCAAGCGCCTGGAGAACGGCACCCGCGCCGAGATGAGCGTGAAGAAGGGCGACACGGTGGTGTACGCCACTTATGCCGGGACCGAGGTTGAGGTGAAGGGGGAGTCGCATCTGGTGATGCGGGAGTCGGAACTGTTGGGCATTATCCAGCGGTGAGGAAGAGGGACTAGCCACTAGCCATGAGCCACTAGGGGGAAGAGTGACGGGAGAGATTCGGTCATATCGGGACCTGGAGGCTTGGCGGTTGGCGATTCGTTTGACGAAGGTTGTGTATCGGATGTCGGAGCATTTTCCCGGCGATGAGCGGTTTGGGCTGACGAGTCAGATTCGTCGGGCGGCGGTTTCGATCGCTTCCAACATTGCCGAGGGCTGGGGACGAGGTTCGACCTCCGATTATGCACGGTTTCTTCGCATGGCGCGGGGATCAATGTACGAGGTGGAGACGCAAGGGCAGATCGCCCTCGAACTCGGCTTCGTGGACAAGGACAAGTTCGACTTTTTCGAACAGACAGTTGATGAAGCAGGACGGGTCCTCGCCGGACTCATCAGAAGCATCGAAAACAAACTCTAACCCCTAGTGGCTAGTGGCCAGTGGCTAGTCCCTGAGGGACTCCGAAGGAGTACCGACTATGGCAAGCAAACAGATCATGTTCGAAGACAAAGCGCTTCTCGAGATGAAGAAGGGTGTCGACAAGATCGCCGACGCCGTCAAGTGCACGATGGGGCCCGCGGGTCGTCATGTCGTGATCGAGAAGTCCTACGGCGGTCCTCATGTGACCAAGGACGGCGTCAGCGTCGCCAAGGAGATCGAACTGCCCGAGCGGTTCGAGTCGATGGGGGCCAAGATGCTCTACCAGGTCGCCAAGAAGACCGGCGACAAGGCGGGCGACGGGACCACCACGGCCACCGTGATCGCCCAGGCGATCTTCAACGAGGGCCTCAAGGTCGTCGCGGCGGGGGCCAACCCCGTGCATGTCCAGCGTGGGATCAACAAGGCGGCGCAGGTTGCTTCTGAGGCGATCGACGCGATCGCCGTGCCCTGCAAGGGCAAGGCCGACTACAAGAAGGTCGCGACCGTCTCGGCCAACCACAACGAGAGCGTGGGCGAGCTGATCGCCGAGGCGATCAGCAAGGTCGGGGCCGAGGGCGTCGTCGAGGTCGAGGACGGCAAGGGCGCCGAGACGACGCTCGAGTATGTCGAGGGCATGCAGTTCGACAAGGGCTACATGTCGCCCTACTTCATGACCGATCCCAAGAGCGCCGAGTGCGTGCTCGAGGACGCGCTGATCCTGATCCACGAGAAGAAGATCAGCAACCTGGCCGATCTGCTCCCGCTGCTCAACAAGGTCGCCGGCTCGGGCAAGCCCCTGCTCATCATCGCCGAGGATGTCGAGAACGAGGCCCTGGCGGCGCTGGTCGTCAACCGCCTGCGCGGCACGCTGAGCATCGCCGCCGTCAAGGCCCCCGGCTTCGGCGACCGACGCAAGGCCATGCTCCAGGACATCGCGGTGCTCACCAATGGCGTCTATTTCTCCGAGGACCTGGGGCGCACGCTCGAGAGCGTCGAGCTCAAGGAGCTGGGCACGGCCAAGCGGATTGTGATCAACAAGGACAGCACGACGATCGTGCAGGGCGGGGGCAAGAAGGCCGACATCCAGGCCCGCGCCGACCAGATCAAGGCACAGCACGACAAGTCGACCAGCGAGTACGACCGCGAGAAGCTCATGGAGCGTCACGCCAAGCTCACCGGCGGCGTGGCGATCATCAGCGTTGGGGGGGCGTCCGAGACCGAGATGAAGGCCACCAAGGACCTCGTCGACGACGCGCTGCACGCCACGCGCGCCGCGGCCAAGGAGGGCTACATCCCCGGCGGGGGCGTGGCGATGCTGCGGGCGATCGAGGCCGTCAAGAAGGGCGCAAAGAAGGCCCAGGGCGACGAGAAGTTCGGCTTCGACATCCTCGCGCGGGCGCTGACGGCCCCGGCGTACCGGATCGCCTCCAACGCGGGCTTCGACGGCGACTTGGCCGTGGATACGGTGCTGGAGGAAACCGGCAACTTCGGCCTCGACGCGTCGACGGGCGACTACACCGACCTGGTCCAGGCGGGGATCATCGACCCGGCGCTGGTGGCCAAGAGCGCGATCATCAACGCCGCGAGCGTGGCGGGTCTGATGCTCACGACCGATGTGATGCTGACGGACCTGAAGGAAGACGCCGAGCCGGTCGTCGGCGCGGTGAGCTGATTTCTCTTCTTCTAAGGTGGCACAGGCGTCCCGCCTGTGCTGGTTTGGAAGACGCACAGCCGAGACGCCTGTGCCACCAAATCAATGACTATTCCCTCACGGGAAACCGTGGGGGTTTGCTTATGCCCACCACCCGCGACTACTACGAAGTGCTCAGCGTCGAACGCACCGCCGACGGCGAGGAGATCAAGCGCGCGTACCGGCGGCTGGCGATGAAGTACCATCCCGACCGCAACCCCGACGACGCGGAGGCCGAGGTGAAGTTCAAGGAGTGCGCCGAGGCGTACGAGGTGCTCTCCGACGACAACCGGCGGAAGATCTATGACCAGTACGGGCACGAGGGATTGCGCGGGCACGGGGCCGCGGGGCATGATTTCAACCGGATGAATGTGGACGATATTTTCTCGATGTTCAACGACATCTTCGGCGGCGGTGGCGGCTTCGGCGGTGCCCGGGGGCAGCGCCGCGGTCCGGTGCGCGGCTACGACCTGGAAACCGAGGTCCGGCTCGATCTCAAGGAGGTCGCCAGCGGCGTGAGCAAGGATGTCGAGTTCACCCGCATGGACATCTGCGACAACTGCTCCGGCAGCGGCGCCAAGCCCGGGACAGAGCCGGAGGTGTGCGCGACCTGCGCCGGGCAGGGCAAGGTCCAGCAGGCGGGGATGGGGGGGATGTTCCGCATGGTCGTGGCGTGCCCCACCTGCCGCGGACGCGGGACGGTGGTCCAGGACAAGTGCGACAAGTGCCACGGCAAGGGTCGCGTGGGCAAGAAGCGCTCGCTGAGCGTCAAGATCCCGGCGGGTATCCACGACGGGCAGGCCGTGCGCGTGCCCGGCGAGGGCGAGCCGCCGAGCGTGCAGCAGTCGCCCGATGGCCAGGGGGCTCGCGGCGACCTGCATGTGGTGGTGCGGGTGAAGGGGCACGATCTCTTTGAACGCGACGGCGACCATCTGCTCATGGAGATGCCCATCTCGTTCACGCAGGCGTCGCTGGGCGCGGAGGTCGAGGTGCCCACGATCGACGGCAAGTCGACGCTGAGCATCAAGAGGGGCACGCAGTACGGCGACCTGTTCCGCATCGAGGGGGCCGGGCTGCCCAATCTGCGCTCGGGGCGCCGGGGCGATCTGGTCGTGGTGGCCAAGATCGAGACGCCCAAGAAGCTCACCGCCAGGCAGGAAGAGCTGCTGCGCGATTTCGCCAGGACCGAAGACAAGCATGTCAACCCCGAATCCCACGGGTTCTGGAAGAAGATCACCGATCTGATCGGCGGCTGAGATTCCGGGAAGCAAGTGGGGGTTGGCTTGATTCATATAGGCACGAGGTGAACGCCATGAAAGAGACCGAAGAGCACATCCACGAGGGTCGATTCCCCGACAACCAGCAGGCGGTGGAGGATAACGAGACCCAGGCCGAGCGTGAGCAGCACGCGTCGCGCATGGAATCGATCCGCCAGCTTGCCATGGCGGGCGAGCTTGGGACGGCCCCCGAGAACCGGGAGATCGTCGAGGCGCTCCTCGATACGATCCGCCTGCGCGACGAGATGCAGGACCGGCTGCTGCGCGCCGTGGCCGATCACCAGAACTACCAGCGCCGGGCCGAGGGCAACGAGCGCGAGGCGCGCACCAGCGCGACCCAGAGCGTGGTGCAGTCGCTGATCCCGCTTCTCGACACCTTCGAGATGGCGCTGCTGCAGAACCCCGAGAAGGTCTCGGCCCGGCAGGTGCTCGACGGGGTGACGATGATGCGCGATGAGTTCCTGCGGATGATGGGCAACTACGGCGTCACGCCCATCAACCCGAAGGTGGGCGACGAGTTCAACCCGCTCGAGCACGCGGCGATGATGCAGCAGCCCGCCGATGGGGTTGAGCCGGGGCATATCTCGATCAACATGGGCGTGGGCTACAAGCTGGGCGATCGGGTGGTGCGGCCGGCCAAGGTCGCCGTGGCGCCCGGCGACGAGGGTCCCCGCGGGGACGAGGAGCACTGATGCCCACCTACGACTACCGCTGCACCAGCTGCGGGCATGAGTTTGAGCTGTTCCAGTCGATGAGCGAGAGCGTCAGGAGGAAGTGCCCCGCGTGCGGCAGACTGGCGCTCGAGCGTCTGATCGGCACGGGCGCGGCATTGATCTTCAAGGGCTCGGGGTTCTACGAGACCGATTACCGCTCCAAGGACTATAAATCGGCCCAAGAGGCCGATTCGAAGGCGGCCAAGGGCGGTGAATCCACATCGGACGGGGCCGCACCCAAGAAAACAGCCGATGACAAGGGCACGACGACGAAGACCGAGACGAAGGGCGAGCCCAAGCCGGCAAAGCCCGTCAAACCCGCCAAGGCGGAGAAGACGGACAAGGCCTCGAAGACCAGATCGGGCAAGGACTGAGCATGCCCCCCAACCGGATCATCGGCCACGGCGTGGACATCGTCGAGACAGCCCGCATCAAGCAGCTGCTGGGCGATCATCCCGAGCGGTTTCTTGAGCGCTGTTTCACCGAGGGCGAGCGGGCCGATTCCAAGAGCAGCCGGCGCCAGCACGAGCACCTCGCGGCCCGGTTCGCCGCCAAGGAGGCGACGCTCAAGGCGCTGGGCACCGGCTGGTCCCGGGGCATCGGCTGGACCGACATCGAGGTGCTGCGGGCCGAATCGGGACGGCCCTCGCTGCACATCACGGGCCGGGCCGCCGAGATCGCCGATGGTCTGGGCATCACGACCTGGCACCTGTCGCTGTCGCACATTTCCTCGCACGCGATCGCCTCGGTGATCGCCGAGGGACAATGATCGAGGATGCCGCTGCCGACCGTGCTCATGACCGATGTCGTCCGCAGCTCCCGGCAGGGAGACTCGCACGGGGGCGCGTACCTGATCGATCTGGAATCCGGTCTGTTCGAGCAGGTGCTCGATTGGAACCGCATCGACATCGACTGGGAGGGTCGCGGGCAGGGGCGGGGTCTCCGCGGGATCTGCTTCGTCGGCGAGGAGGTCTACATCGCGGCCTCCGACGAGCTCTTCGTCTTCGACCGGTCGTTCAACATCGTGCGTTCGCACCGCTGCGACTACCTGCACCACTGCCACGAGATCTGCTACGACGGCGAGCGATCCATCTACCTCAGCGCCACCAGCTTCGACTCGGTGCTGCGTTTCGACGCACGCAGCGGCGCTTTCGATAAGGGCTGGTGGATCCGCCCCAAGCAGCGGGAGATCGGCGGGAAAGTCGTCAACACCCTTGACGCTGATGTGTTCGACCCGACGCGGCCCGGAGGCCCGCCCGAGGGCGACACCCTGCACATCAACAATGTCGTGTTCGCCGGCGGCGTGTGCATGTTCTCGGGGCTGAACATGAACCTGCTGGTCTCGATCGTGGACGACGCGGCCCGGCCCTTCGCGGTGGTACCGCCCACGACGCACAACTGCCAGCCGCTGGGCAGGGGGCTGGTGATGAACTCGACCGGCCAGGACGCGGTGATCCTGACGGATCGACGCGCCGGGACGCTCAAGAAGTTCAGTTATCCGCGCTACGACGAATCGACACTGACCCACACCGATGTGCCCGGGGACTACGCGAGACAAGCCTTCGGACGCGGGCTATGCATTGATCCCGTGAACCGGCTGGTGATCGCTGGCTCCTCTCCGGGGACGGTCAGCGCCTTCGATGTGGCTTCCAACAAGATGGTCGCCAGCGTGCGGGTGAGCAGCGACCTGCGCAACGCCCCGCACGGGCTGGAGATCTGGCCCTGCGAGCCGGGACGAGAACGATGAATCTGGGATGGGCGCTGACATCGAGCTTCCTCCGCCGCCCGGGCCGGGTCTTCGTGACCGACGACCGGCGCGACTATCGCGGGATCGACCTGCTGGCTGCGGGGCTGCATGTCGCCGACGCCGTCGATGCCCGATCGCAGGCCCCGACCGTGGGGCTGCTGATCCCCACCTCGGGCGTCATGGGCGCGGCCTGCTACGGGGTCTGGCTCACCGGCAGGGCGGTGGTCCCGCTCAACTACCTGCTCGACGAGTCAACCCTGAACTACATCATCGCCGACTGCGGCTGCGATCTGGTCATCGCCTCTCGCGCACTGGTCGAGCATCTGGGGTACACCCCGCGCGCCAAACGCATCATCTATCTTGAGGATCTTGATTTCCGGTCGCTCCCCTCGCCCCGGGTTCCCCGATGGGTTCCGTCCGAGGAGCTGGCCGTGGTGCTGTACACCTCGGGGACCTCCGGAAAACCCAAGGGCGTGATGCTCACGCACGCCAATCTGCTCGCCAACGCCAGACAGATGCACGAGCACATCGGGGTGCGGCGCGACGATGTGTTCCTGGGCGTGCTGCCCCAGTTCCACAGCTTCGGGCTCACGGGGCTGACCATCGTTCCCATGCTCTTCGGGTGCAGGGTGGTCTACAGCGCCCGCTTCGTTCCGCGGCGCATCATCGAGCTCATGCGCCAGCACCGCCCCTCGATCTATCTGGCGATCCCGTCGATGTACAACGCGCTGCTGACGGTCAAGGACGCCACGGGCGACGACTTCGAGTCGATGCGTCTGATCATCAGCGGCGGCGAGCCGCTGCCCGCCGATGTGCGGGATCGCTTCAGGGCGCGCTTCGGACGCGTGATTGTCGAGGGCTACGGGCTCACCGAGACCGCGCCGGTGACGCATGTGCTTCTCCCCGAGGAGGACCGGTGCGGGACGGTGGGGCGTGCGGTGCCCGGGTTGATCCAGCGGATCGTCGATCCCGCGACCGGACGCGAGCTGCCCCCCTCGACCGACGGCGAGCTGCGCCTCAAGGGACCCAACATCATGAAGGGGTATCTCGGGCGTGAGGAAGAGACCCGGACCGTGTTCGACGAGCATGGATTCTTCAAGACGGGCGACATGGCCCGGATCGATGAGCGGGGATTCCTGACTATCACGGGTCGCATCAAGGAGATGATGATCGTCGGCGGTGAGAATGTCTTCCCACGCGAGATCGAGGAGGTCCTCAACGCCCATCCGGGGGTCCACGATTCGGGGGTGGTGGGGCAGATGGACCCCATGCGCGGCGAGGTTCCCGTCGCCTTTGTCGAACCCGAGGAAGGGCACGGCGCCGACCCCGACGAGCTGGTGCGCTGGTGCCGAGACCGGCTCCCGGGGTACAAGGTGCCCCGCAGGGTCGTGGTGGTCGAGGCGCTGCCGCGAAACGCGACGGGAAAGATCATGCGCCGCTCGCTCAAGCCCCTGCTCGACGGGCTCTGCTGACGACGGACCGGGCGCGGGGGCCTACAGTCATCTCCCAGGCGTTCTCATCCCTACTTCCCGAATGAACCCACACGGAGCGACCTCAGTGGAACTGTACATCGACACCGCGAATCTTGACGAGATCAAAGAGGCCCACGACATGGGCATTCTCGACGGCGTGACCACCAACCCGTCGCTGATCGCCAAGGAGGGGATCGACTACGGCAAGCGCCTGGCCGAGATCTGCGAGGTGGTCTCGGGGCCGGTCTCGGCGGAGGTCATCGCGACCGAGTTCAACAAGATGGTTAGCGAGGGCAGGGACCGGGCTAAGATCGCCGACAACATTGTCGTCAAGCTGCCCTGCACGATCGACGGGATCAAGGCCTGCAAGGCGCTGAGCGATGAGGGCGTACGGACCAACATGACCCTCTGCTTCCAGGCGATGCAGGCGATGCTGGTGGCCAAGGCCGGAGCGTTCCTCGTTTCGCCCTTTCTCGGGCGCCTCGACGACATCTCCCAGGACGGGACCGAACTGATCTCGCAGATCCGGACCATCTACGACAACTACGGCTTCGACACCAAGATCCTGGCCGCCTCGATCAGGCACCCCAAGCACATGCTCGAGTGCGCCGTGATCGGGGCCGATGTGGCGACGCTGCCTCTCAAGGTGATCAAGCAACTGGCCCAGCACCCGCTGACCGACCGGGGAATCGAGCAGTTCCTGACCGACTACGCCAAGGCCTTCGGGAGCTGAATCCGGTTTCGACGGATGACGATGTGGATAAATCGCTTACGCACCCGCTTGGGGTGCGTTTTTTTCATCGGTCGGCTGTGGACCCACCTCGAAGATGAACTCGATCTCGACCGGGGCGTCGAGCGGCAGCGCGGAGACGCCGACAGCGGCCCGTGCGTGCTGGCCGATCTCCCTGCCGAAGATCTCGACGAGCAGATCCGAGCAGCCGTTGGCGATTTTGGACTGGTCCCCAAACCCGGGTTCGCTGGCCACGAAGGCCCCGACCCGGACGACCCTCGTCACCCGGTTCAGGTCCCCGATCGCGGCCCGCAGGCACGCCAGGGCGTTGAGGGTGCACTGGCGAGCGCAAGCGGTGGCGACTTCGATCGAGGTCATGGTGGGGACGCGCCCGTGGGCCAGCAGTTCGCCACCGGCCACGGGGATCTGGCCCGAGATGAACATCAGACTCCCGCCGCGCCGGGCCGGGATATACGAGGCGACGGGTTTGGGCGGTGGGGGAAGCGTGATTCCGAGTTCCTGAAGCCGGGCGGTGGGGGTGTTGGAGCTCATCGGGTGTCTCTCTGTCAAGGTGGGCAAGAAATCCTGGCGTCCCACGGCATGGAATGCAACCGTGGCGGCTTGCGATGCGGAGAGTGGGATGCTATGCTTGCCCAGCAAGTACGCACCGGGTGTGCGTGAATCGGCACTGACGAAAATATGCGTCCTGATTGGGCATCTTTGGATGACCCCCTGTTCCCTTGATTCCGCCGAATCACACACGCCGACATCTCGGCCTTCGTGCCCGCCGGGCCAATGGCGGGCGATGTGTGAGCGTCGATCCCTTGTCTTCCTGAATGAAGCGGGGGACGGCCAGAGGCAACCGCCGATCAGTCGGTCACTGATCGGCCAAGGTTAGGAGTCAGGAACATGAAGACCAACAGAAAAAACGCGTTTACGCTCATTGAGTTGCTCGTGGTGATCGCGATCATCGCGCTGCTCATCGGCATCCTTCTGCCGGCGCTGGGCAAGGCCCGTCAGCGCGCCAACCAGCTGAAGGACTCGACCCAGATCCGCTCGATCATGCAGGCGATGGTGATCTTCGCGGGCAACAACAAGGATTACTACCCGCTGCCCAGCCGCGTGGATAAAAACAACAAGACCCTCGATTTGGGCGAAGGTGTTGATCCACAGGAGAAGAACACAACCGCTAATATCTTTTCAATTCTTATCTTCGGCGGCGGTATTGATACAAGCCTTTGCGTCAGCCCCGTGGAACTGGGCAACTATGAAACCTATGAGGGGTATACTTTGGATGCCCCTTGTGGCGCGGTTGGTGGTGAAGATATTAATGAGAATCAAGCCCTTTGGGATCCGAACTTCAAAGCGACGCCCAAGGATATGGGAGCCAACAATGGTATGATGGGGAGTTCCTGCGTCGGGGATGAATACCCGCAGCTTCCGGGTGGGTTCAGTTACGCCCATACGCCGCCATTCCAGTTCCGTCGCCCACTATGGGCCAACACCTTTGGTGCGCTCGAGCCAGCAATGGCCAATCGCGGGCCTGTTTACCAGCTTGGAGATGCCGATGGAGCCAACGAGCCCGCATGGGAACTGTTCGAAGACAATAACGCCGTCGGCGACGGCATGACCCCGTTGGGCAAAAGCTCGATCACCCTCGGGAACAGAACTGAGTGGGCAGGCAATGTGGGTTTCAACGATTCACATGTTGAGTTCTTTAATGATCCCGATCCGGAAAAGATTGTCTGGTCCTTTACCGATCTGGCCAATGGTCAAACCGGCAACAACCTTCCCGACAACATCTTTGCGAATGAGGACGATGGAGACCGCTCATATGATGTTCCAGCCGGCCCCACGGTGACCCTGAGCGGTGACACCAACAACCGCAACGCCTACCTTACCCAGTATTACGAAGTCCAGATTGACGATGAAACAGTCATCAGCCCTTACTACGATTGAATCAAGTTCTGATCAGTCGGATTGCTGAATCCAAGAGCTAAAACCCGCGGCGTACGCCGCGGGTTTTTTGTGCTCCCGTCGCTTATCGACGCCATGGGTAGTGACAATGGTTGTAATACGGGGATAGGGTTCATCCGACATGAACACCGACCGGGAACACACGCTGTGCCAGGACTTTGTCGATCGCGTGCGCGCCCGCACCGGGCTGACGGTGCGCACCGATGACCACCTGCGGGGGCTCTACGCCACCGACGCCTCGATCTATCAGATCTCGCCCCTGGGCGTCGTGGTTCCCGAGAGCATCGGGCAGGTTCCCGATCTGCTGTCGCTCTGTCACGAGCACGGCGTGGCGGTGCTGCCGCGCGGCGGGGGGACGAGCCTGGCGGGGCAGTGCGTCAACGCGGCGCTGGTGATCGATGTCTCGGCCCACTGCCACCGGTTGCTCGATACCGACCCCCGCGCGGGGCGCTGCTCGGTCGAGCCGGGGATGACGATCGACGATCTCAACGACGCGCTGCGTCCCCGCGGGCTCTTCTTCCCGCCCGATCCTTCGACGGCCCGGCAGGCCAATATCGGCGGGTGCATCGGCAACAACGCCGCGGGGGTGCACTCGGTGCTCTACGGGCGCACGAGCGAATGTGTCGAGTCGATCGACGCCTGCCTGGCCGACGGGCGCCGGGTGACCTTCGGCCCCGGTTCCGGCGCCGACGACCCGGTCGCCCGGGAGATCATCACGCGGGTGGCCGATGTGGTGCGTCGCCACGCCCAGCAGATCCGGGCGCGGTTTCCCCGCACCAGGCGCCGCTCGAGCGGGTACCAGCTCGATGTGATCCTTGATCAGTTTGAGGCGAGCGGCGGGGATCTCGACACCATCAACCTCGCGCCGCTGCTGTGCGGGTCCGAGGGCACCCTGGCCTTCACGCTGGGTGCGACGCTGCGCCTTGAGCCGATCCCCAGGCGCAAGGGGCTGGGCGTCCTCTCGTTCGACAGCGTGGAGCGGGCGATCGACGCGGTCAAGCCGATCCTGGACCTGGACCCGGCGGGGGTGGAGCTGCTCGACGACCTGATCATGGATCTGGCGCGCAAGAACAAGGAGTGCGCGGCCTATGTCTCGGTGCTCCCCGACGCCTCCGCCAAGGCGGTGCTCTTTGTCGAGTTCTTCGGCGGCGACGACGGAGCGATCCGGGATCGGCTCGGCCGGCTCGCTGAGCTCCTGCCGGACATCCCGTTGGCCCGCTTCACCGACGCGGCGAGCATGGGGGCGGCGTGGAGCCTGCGCAAGGCGGGCGAGCCCCTTCTGCACGCGATCGAGGGCGGGCGCAAGCCGCTGGGCTTTGTCGAGGACAACGCGGTCCCCGTCGAGCGCCTGGGCGAGTTCGTGCGCCGGTTCAGGGCCATCGTCGAGGCGGAGGGGACCTTCGCGTCCTATTACGCCCACGCGTCGGTGGGGGTGCTGCATGTGCGTCCGCTGCTGGACCTGCGCGATCCCAAGGATGAGCGGGCGATGCACCGAATCGCTGAACAAGTCGCGGCCTTGGCCGGCGAACTCGGCGGCGTGCCCTCGGGCGAGCACGGCGACGGGCGGGCTCGCGGACCGTTCATCGAGACCGTCTTCGGCCCCGAGCTGATGGGGGCGTTCCGCGAGATTAAGGCGATCTTTGACCCGAAGAACCTGCTCAATCCCGGGAACATCGTTTCCCCGCAGCCGGTGGAGTCGATCAGCGCCCACACGAGGATCAGACCCGAATCCAAGCAGGTCGAGGTCCCCCAGCTCAAGACCTACTACCAGTACAAGCCCGAGCACGGCTTCGCCCACGCCGTGGAGCTGTGCAACGGGGCGGGGGTGTGCAGGCGCAAAGAAGGCGGGGTGATGTGTCCCTCGTACCAGGCGACGCTCGACGAGCGCCACTCGACGCGCGGACGCGGCAACGCGCTGCGCCTGGCGATCACGGGGCAGGTGGATCTGAGCCGCGAGCCCACGGGCGAGGCGGCGTTCAACGACGAGGGGACGCTGGAGACCCTCGACCTGTGCCTGAGCTGCAAGGGGTGCAAGGCCCAGTGCCCCAGCTCGGTCGACATCGCCAAGCTCAAGAGCGAGTACCTGGCCCAGGGGTACCGCGT
The DNA here is from genome assembly GCA_964387925.1 of uncultured Phycisphaeraceae bacterium. Taxonomy (GTDB): domain Bacteria; phylum Planctomycetota; class Phycisphaerae; order Phycisphaerales; family UBA1924; genus UBA1924. The sequence continues at coordinate 95,684 of CAYLXF010000004.1, read as the reverse complement.
TTCCGGACGCGTGCCGATGCGGGTGCGGGTGATGAGCAACATCCACCGCCTCAACACCCTGGGCGCGCTGATGCCGGGCGTGAGCAACGCGATGCAGCGGTTCGCGCCCCTGCGCGCGGTGATCAACCACGCGATGGGTCTGCATCCCCGCCGTTCACTCCCCGAGTTCGGCAGGCCCATCAAGACCAGCGCCGCGCCCCGCGACGGCCGACCGCGGGTGGTGCTGCTCAGCGACACCTTCACGACGCACAATGAACCGGGCATCGCCCGCGCTTGCGTCCAGGTGTTGGTGAAGCTGGGGTACGCGGTGGGGGTGACCCCGGTCTCCGATCTGGGGCGGGCGGCGATCTCGCTGGGCCACCTGGACCACGCGGTGCGCGACGCGCGGCGCACCCTCGACTCGATCGAGCGCCTGATCCGTGACGATTCGGTCGTCGCCCTGCTGATCCCCGAGCCCTCGTGCCTCTCGGCGGTCACCGACGACTGGTCCGATCTCAAGCTCGATCGCGATCCGGACCTGATCTCGATGCTGATCGCCAAAGCGGCCCTGCCCGAAACCTTCGTCGGCGCGTTCTGGGACCGGCATCCCGCGCGCCCGAGCCCGCGCCCCATCGCGGGAAGGGTGATCCTGCACGGGCACTGCCACCAGAAATCGCTCTGGGGCGACGCGACCTCGTCGGCGATCTTCGAGCGCCTCTATCCCGGTCGCGTGGAGGTGCTGGCGACGGGGTGCTGCGGGATGGCGGGCTCGTTCGGGTACGCCGCCCACCGATACGAGCTGTCGATGAAGATCGGCGAGCAGACGCTCTTCCCGGCGGTCCGCTCTGCCGGCGGGGACGACATCCTCATCGCTCCGGGGACCTCCTGCCGGCACCAGATTCTTGACGGGACGGGTCGCAGGGCGCGCCACCCGATCGAAGCGCTTGCGGGTCTGCTGAGGGACTGACCGGGCGCCGGATCAGGCCGGCGAGCGGACCGTGCGGGCGATCGACTCGATGAGCTCGGCGGCGAGCATCCAGTGCGTGCCCATAGCGCCCCCCTCGATCACGACGCGGTGCGCGCACACCGGGACCAGCAGGGCCTGGACATCATCGGGCTCCACATAGTCGCGCCCGTCCATCCAGGCCCAGGCGCGGGCCGCTTGGGCCAGCGCCAGCGAGCCCCTGGGCGAGAGGCCCACCAGGATCTGGTCCGAGTCGCGCGAGGCGCGGGCGATCTCGACGATGTAGCGGCGCACCGGTTCGCTCAGATGCACGGTGTCGACATCCCCCTGCATGGCGACGACATCCTCGGCGTGGAGCACGGGCTTGATGTGCTCGAGCACCGTGGTCGCGGGGCGCAGGTCCAGCAGCTCGATCTCGGCGTCGGCGTGGGGGTAGCCCAGACTCACCCGCATCAGGAACCGATCGAGCTGGTTCTCGGGCAGCGGGTAGGTTCCCTCGAACTCGGCCGGGTTCTGCGTCGCCACCACCATGAACGGCTTGGAGAGCTCGTGGGTCACGCCGTCGATCGAGACCCTCGCGTCGCTCATGGCCTCGAGCAGCGCCGATTGCGTGCGCGGGGTGGTCCGGTTGATCTCGTCGGCCAGCAGGATGCTGGTGAAAATGGGCCCGGGCTGGAACCGCAGCTCCATCCCGTCGCGTGAGAAGATCGAGACGCCCAGCAGGTCCGCCGGGAGCATGTCGGGTGTGAGCTGCACGCGCGAGAAGGGGCAGTCGATGGAACGCGCCAGGGTCGAGGCCAGCAGGGTCTTGCCCACCCCCGGGACATCCTCAAGCAGCACATGACCCCGCGCCAGCAGGCAGCAGATCAGCCATTCGATGGCGGGCGAGTCTCCCAGGTAGACCCGGGAGATCTGCTCGCGCAGGCGGGTGATCTTGTCGTTGTGCGTGCCCTGGCTCATGGTGGTCATGCTCGACGCTCGGTTTCTCGGACCCGGGCCCGCCCGTATCGTACGGACCCCGCACAGTCTATTCGCCGCGCGCTCGCCCGTGGGCGATTCGGTCCGGGACGCGCCCGGTTCCATGTGGTATGCTCATGATCCGACCCGGAGGTTGTCGTCCGCCCATGCCACCGACCGATGAGCACAAAGAGCGTCCCGCGCCCGACTCGCCCGTGGGCGAGGCCGTCATCGCGCGCCAGCTCACCGGGGAACTCCGCTGCATCGGGTGCGGCTACAACCTGCGCGGGCTCTCGATCCGCGCCAACTGCCCCGAGTGCGGGGTGCCGGTGCGGGCGACGATCCTGGGCATTGTGGACCCGCACGCGGGCGAGCTGACGCCGCTGTTCTTCCCGCGCGTCTCGGCGGTGGGGATGCTGGCCTGGGGCATGGGCGCGACGCTGGCGGTGCTCATGGTCTGGCTGATGCGCGGCGCCGAGGTCCTTCGGGATGTCACCGGCGGCTCGTGGACCCCGGCCCTCGCTCCCTGGATCGGGATCACGGGGCTGCTGGTGTCCATGCTGGGCGCGGCGAGCATGATCCGTCCACACCGTGGCGTGCGCCTCGGTCAGGCGGTCCGATCGGCGCTGGGCGTCTCGTTTTATGCGCCGCTGGTGTTCGTCTACGCCTCGATCTACCTGGGGTACGACGGCTCGGCCCCCTCGCCCGTGATCAGCCCCAGCGACGACGCGCTGGCCCGCTCGGCCATGCGCGTCATCATGTTCCTGCTCGTGGCCGGGATCGTGTGGGGGCTGCGACCCCAGGCGATCGGGCTGGCGGTGCGCTCGGTGATCGTGCGGACAGGGCGCGTGGACCGTCAGTCGCTGCTGTCGGTGCTCGCGGCTCTTGGGGTGGCGACCATCGGCGACATCCTGTCGATCGCGGGGGGCTTGATCCATCTCGGTTTCGGCGACGCCATCGCGATCGCCACGGTGGCGGTGATCTCGCTGGGGTCGGTGCTCTTCACCGTGGGCCTGCTCAGCGTGTGCCTCGACGCGGTCCGGCTCTATCCCGTGCTGGTGCGGCCCGGGGTGGGGCTGAGCGATATCCTCGAGACCAACGAGCAGAAACGGCGCCGCGGGGCGTGAACCCGCGCGTGCCTCACCCGGGACCGATACACTCAAGCAGCACCGAAACCGCCAGAGGCAGGGAGAAACCGCATGGCCCATCGCTCGATTCAACGCCCGTTTTTCGCCCTTCTCGCCGTCTCCCTGCTCGCGTGCATCGGCGCCCCCGCGCTGGGCGACGACGAGGTCAGCCTGGCGGTGATCGAGATCGAGGGAACCCCCGCCGAGGTCGACATGGGCTACACCTGGCTGGGCGAGGGCTCGGACACCCTCCTGGGGATCGTCAACACCATCGACTCGCTGGCCTACGACGAGGAGTTCGCCGGGCTCGTCCTGCGCCTCAAGGACTCGGCTCTCAACACGACGCAGGTCGAGGAGATCAGCGAGGCCATCGGCCGCTACCGGGATACCGGCAAGAAAGTGCATATCTTCGCCGAGGCGTACGGGACGACCGACCTGCTGCTCGCGTCCTCCGCCGACGAGGTGATCCTGCAGGCGGGGGGGATGGTCTCGTTCCCCGGGCTGCATGTCGAGGAGATGTATCTGGCCGACACGCTCTCGTGGGTCGGCGTCAGGGCGCAGCTGGTGCAGGTAGGGGATTTTAAGGGCGCCAACGAGCAGATGACCCGCTCGGCGCCGTCGCCGCAGTGGGACTGGAACATGTCGGGGCTGCTCGATGCGCTGTACGCCAACATGCGTGGGATCATGAAACAAGGGCGGGGGCTCAACGATCAGCAGCTCGACGACGCGATGCGCGTCGTCTGGGCGGCCAACGGACAGGAAGCGATCAAGGCCGGGATCATCGACGCCGAGGTCGATCTGCCCGAGTTCAAGGCCCATCTGGAGGACCAATACGACGCGAGCATCACCTGGGTGAGCGATCCCTACGACATCGGGCAGGCGGAGTCGCCCAGTGTGTCGCCCTTCTCGATCTTCTCGGGGCTGGCCAAGCAGCGCCAGAAGCCGCCGCACATCGACCACCCCACGATCGCGGTGCTGCACATCAATGGCACGATCGTTGACGGCGACTCGGGCAGCGGCGGGCTGCTGGGCGGGGGCGACTCGGTCGGATCGCGCACCGTCCGCAACGCCATCGAATCGATTCTGGGCGAGGACCTGGTCAAGGGCGTGGTCGTCCGGATCGACTCGCCGGGTGGGTCGGCCATCGCCTCGGAGATCATCTGGCGGGGGATCGAACGCCTCAAGAGCCGCAAGCCGGTGTGGGTGAGCGTGGGGAGCATGGCCGCCTCGGGCGGGTACTATGTGCTCAGCGCGGGCGACAGGGTCTTCGTGAACCCATCGAGCATCGTGGGCTCCATCGGCGTCGTGGGCGGCAAGTACGCCGTGGGCGAGCTGTACGACAAGGCCAGGGTCCACATCGTCGAGCGTTCCCGCGGCCCCATGGGCGACCTGTTCTCCAGCACCCAGGCGTGGGACGAGGGGCAGCTGGCGATGATGCGCCGCGAGATGGGTAAGACCTATGACCTGTTCACCTCGCGCGTCGAGGCCGGGCGCGTGGGGATCGACCTGAGCAGGACCGCCGAGGGACGGCTGTTCGTCGGTCGCGACGCGATCGAGCTGAAGATGGCCGATGAGATCGGCGGGCTCGACGACGCGATCAACGCGCTCGCCGCCGAGGTGGGCGCCGACGACTTCGATGTCGCGCACTTCCCGCAGCCGCCGAGCCTGGAGGAGCGTCTGATGGAGCGGTTCGGCAGGTATCTCCGCGCGCCGGGACTCTCGGTGGGCATCAACCCGATCGAGAGCGTGCTGCGATCCCTGCTCGGCGAGCAGCGGTATCTCTCCGCCGTCGACACGATCAACGCCCTGATGCAGCTTCGGGAGGAAAAGGTGCTCCTGGTGAGCCCCCGCGTGCTGTACTTCCGGTGAGTAGGGGAGACCGGTCAAAGAAGCGGCCGCTTAAGGGGCGGCCGTGTTCGTGCGTCCGGGGCGGGTACGGGTCAGACCTCGGTGATCTCGGCGGTCTTCTTGACAAGAAGCTCGTCGACCTTGCCCTCGTATTTCTTGAGCAGGTCCTGGATCTCGTTCTTGAGGGTGGCGATCTCGTCCTCGGAGTAGTGCGTGCCGTCCTGCTTGGCCAGGGCGTCGGCGTGCTTGTTGGCGTCGCGCCGCGTGTTGCGCATGAGCACCTTCTGCTCCTCGGAGATCTTCTTGGCCTGCGCCACCAACTGCTTGCGCCGGTCGCTGGTCAGCGAGGGGATCGAGAGGCGGACCTGCTTGTCCTCGATCTGGGGGTTCACGCCCAGGTTCGCCTGCTCGATGGCGGTCTTGATCGCCCCGGCCATCGAGGGGTCGAAGGGCTTGATGAGCAGCTGGGTCGGCTCGGGGACCGAGACGGCGGCCACGCTCTTGAGGTCGCTCATCGACCCGTAGCACTCGACCTTGACATACTCGACCATCGCCGGCGAGGCCCGCCCCGCGCGGATTCCCTTGAGTTCGCTCTGCAGGTAGTCCTGGGCCTTGGACATCGCCTCCTCGGCCTCTCTGAGAATCGTGTTCGGGTCGGTGCTCATGGGGTGTCTCCGGGCTCTGGGGCTTGTGACAATCATACCCCCGCCACGGCGCGGTGACGATGCGCCGCGTCGGGAGGGCGGCTCAGTCGCCGGTGGTCAGCAGCGTGCCGATCTCCTCGCCCTCGATCACGCGCCGGATGTTCCCCGAGATCTTGAAATCGAACACCAGCACGGGGATCCTCCGCTCCTGGCACATGGCCAGGGCCGTCATGTCCATGACCCCCAGCTGCTTGGCGATGGCCTCGGAGAACGAGAGTCTGGCGTATCGCGTCGCGGTCGGGTCGAGGCGGGGGTCGGCGCTGTAGACCCCGTCGACCTTGGTCGCCTTGAGCAGGATGTCGCAGTCGAGCTCGGTGGCTCGCAGCGAGGCGCAGGTGTCGGTCGTGAAGAACGGGTTGCCCGTCCCCGCGGCCAGGATGATCACCCGCCCCTTGTTGAGGTGCCGTATCGCCCGGTTGCGGATGAACGGCTCGGCGACCGCCCGGATATCCAGCGCGGACATCACGCGCGAGTCGATCCCGATGCTGTCGAGTTTCTCCTTGAGCGCGGCGGCGTTCATCACCGTGCCCAGCATGCCCATGTAGTCGGCCGTCGCCTGCTGGATGTCGCCGCTCCTGGCCAAGTCGGCGCCTCGGATGATGTTGCCCCCGCCAACGACCACCGCCAACTGGGCCCCGGCGGCGGCGGCGTCCTTGATCTCGTGGGCGATGAGGTTGAGCTCCCGTGTGTCGATCCCGAACCCGCCGGGCTTGCAGAAGGCCTCGCCGCTGAGCTTGAGCAGCACGCGATGGGGCTTGGCGCGTCTGGCGGCGGTGGGGGCCGTGGCGGGTGCGGTCTTGGGCATAAAATCTCCTGCGACGGGATCGGGGCGCCAAGCACGATAGACCGCCACCCGATTGAGCGGGGCCAAAACAGAAGCCCAATGGTAGAACCCGCCCGAACCGTTGTGGTACCCTGAGCGAACCGCAGTGGGGTCAGGACGATCCTGATCGCGGGATCGCCACCGGGGTTTCCGGCGGGAACACCCCAGCGGTCGCAACGGATTGTGAGCAGACTTGACCCAGCCGCGGCACATCAACGAGCCTCCCGAACGCGCGACCTGGCTGGTGCGTGAGAAGTCGGCGCGCCGGCGCTTCATCGAGCGGGCCACGATCATGGGGCTGGGCTTCTCGCTGGCGGTGCACCTGGTCATCATGCTCATCGCGGCCCTGGTGACGGTCGATTTCGGCTACAAAGACGCGGGGGGGACCGCCAGCGATGATGTCGGGTTCGCGGTGCTCACCAGCGCGGACCTGGCGCAGGCCGCCTCGCCGGTGATCCGGCCCCAGAGCGTCGAGGTCTCCGCGATCGCGACCGAGGCGATCAGCATCGACATGCTCTCGGACACGCAGGCCCACGATTCGGCCGACGAGCTGGCCGACTCGATCGCCCCGAATCTCCGTCCCGGTAGCGTGTCGCTCATGAGCATCGACGCGACGACCGGCAGCGCGGGCGCCGGCAGCGGGGACGGGGCGAGCTTCTTCGGGCTCGAGGCCCAGGGGCGCCGCTTCGCCTACATCGTGGATATCTCGGGATCCATGGACGCCCTGACCGGCGAGGGCGTGTACACCCGCTGGGAGCTGACACGCAGCGAGCTGATGCGCTCGATCGAGGGCCTCAACGAGCACGCCGAGTTCTATATCGTGCTCTACTCATCCAACGCGATGGCGTTGTTCGGCAACGGCGAATGGACCATGCCCACGCCGGGCAACCTGTCGCTGACCGCCACCACGCTCCTGAGCTTCGAGCCCCACGGCGGGACGGTCCCGCTCCCGGCCTTCGAGATGGTCTTCAAGCTCGACCCGATGCCCGACGCGGTCTATTTCATGACCGACGGTCTGTTCGACACCGGGGTCCCGGACCAGATCCGCCAGCTCAACCGGCGGGAGCTGACCCCGGTCCACTGCGTGCTCTTCGGCGAGCTGGCCGATGAACGCGAAGCGAGGGCCGCCGTGAACATGCTCAGCGGCATCGCCCGGTATTCCGGCGGGAAGTTCACGCACATCAAGGAGGCCCGGCCATGATCGCCCTCGCCTCATGCGTGCTCGCCACATCGGCTACGCTGATGCTCGCGCCCGGCGCCATCACCCGCTGGTCGAGCCCCGAGCCGGTCGTGGGCGAGATCACACAGGTCTCCAAGCAAGGGCTCGGGGTGCGACGCGAGGGCGAGGACCTGCCGGAACCGATCCCGTGGTTCGATGTGCGCGAGATCGACCCTCCCAGCGTGGAGGCGGAGCGTTTTCTCGAAGTCGCCGACACCGCCTGGCGCGCCCACGCCCGCATGGAGCGGGGAGACGGCCCCGGCGCGCTCGATCTTTACACCCGCCTGGCGCCGGGCTATCTATGGGAGCGGGGCGCGCAGTCCGCCGAGGTCAGTCTTGGGATGGCGCGGTGCCTGATCGGTCAGGGGCGGCGCGTCGAGGCGGTTGGTCCCATGCTCAGTTGGTTCGTGGGCGCGGGAGTCCACGCGCCCGGGCAGCCCACGGGCGAGGCGTCGATCGATGCGCAGCACGGGCTGCTGATCGGGCTGCCGCCCGTGTTCAGCCCCGCGGACCGCCTGCTCACGATCGGGGCGTTGCCCGATTCGGCCCCGGTCACCGACCGTGAGCGCCTGCTGCACGACTGCTTCGCCCTGGCGCTGGCCGTGCGCGGCGACCCCGCGAACCGGGTCCTCATCGACGGGATCGACGCGCGGCGTCGCGAGCCGGGCGCGCGCGACGCGGGCGCCGAGCTTGTCGCGGACATGGTCATGGCCCGGGTCCATCCTGATCCCGAACAGCGCGCCGCGGCGCGCGGGGCGCTCCAACGCCGTGCGCGAACGGACCGGGGCGGCTGGGTGGAGGCCTGGGCCCGGCTGGGCCTGGGGGCCGCGATGATCAGCGACGACGATCCCCAGAGCAACGAGCGGGGCCTGATCGAGCTGCTCCATGTCATTGTCCGCCTGCGCCAGGTGAGCCCGGCGCTGACCGAGTTGGGCGCCGAGCTGGCGGGCGAGTACCTTGTCCGTACGCACCGCCCCTGCTGGGCGGCCCAGATCATGCTCGACGCCCGCGGCGCGGGGGCCGGCACACCCTCAACCACCCGGGAGCACCAAGCAGATGATTGAACCGCTGTCACGACTCGCCGACCCCGCGACGCTCACGCTCGCCGCCGAGCGCGCCGGCGGGGAGGGACGCTCGCTGCTCGAGTACATCAATCAGGGCGGCCCGATCGGGTATCTGATCATCCTGATCTCCCTGGTCGCCATCGGGATGATCGGCGCCCAGCTGTTCCGCATCCGTCGCGAGCGCCTGGCGCCGCCCGAGCTGCTCGACGATCTGCGGACGCTGCTTGCGGGCGGGAATATCGACGGCGCGATCAAGCGCTGTGCCGACGAGCAGACGCCCAGCTACCTCGCCCGCGTCGTGGGGTCGGGCCTGGTCCGCGCCTCGCGCTCGGCGTTCGGGATGCTCGAGCTGCGGTCATCGGTCGGCGAGAGCGGGCAGCTGGAGACCGACCGGCTCTACCGCCTGACCGACGGCATCGGCCTCATCGCCTCGGTCGCGCCCATGCTGGGGCTGCTGGGGACGGTGGTGGGGATGGTCGGGGCCTTCGACGCGATCTCGCTCTCCAGCGGCTCGGCGCGACCCGACCAGCTGGCCGGGAGCATCTCCGTGGCGCTGATCACCACCGTGCTGGGACTTGTGGTGGCGATCCCGACCACCGCCATGTACACCTACCTGCGCAACCGCATCGATCACCTCACGACCGAGATCGACGAGGACATCGAGGAGCTGATCGCGCCGCTCGAAGCCGCTCAGGGATCGGCCGAGGCCAGGGGAGCCGCCGAGGCGTGAAACAGCGCACCGCCAAACCCAGGCACATGATCGATGTCGATCTGACCGCCATGATCGATGTGGTGTTTCAGCTCATCATCTTTTTCATGTTCACCTCTCATTTCGGCGAGCTGCGACGCACCGAGATCGACCTCCCCCGTGAGCAAGGCGACGGGGAGCGGACGCGCCGGCAGCCGGCGATGATCATCGATCTCACGGGCGACGGTCGCTATCTCGTCGGGTCGCGAGAGACGAGCCTGCTGGAGATCGAGCGGCTGGCCGCGCAGGGCAGCGCGGCCAGCGCCCCGGACGACCCCTTCGATGTGCTGATCCGTCCAGACCGCCACGCGCCGGCGGCTCATCTTGATCGCCTCCTTCTTCGCCTCTCGACCACGGGCGTGCGGCGCTGGAAACTAGCGACCACCGACGAGGGGGGCGGGTCATGAGCCGGGTCACGGGCGTGAAAACAAGGCGTCGCCCGGCCCGGCTCGGCGCGCTGCCGCTGACCTCGATGATCGATGTGGTCTTCCTGCTGCTGATCTTCTTCCTGGTGACCGCCAACTTCGCCCGCCAGGAGCACAAGCTGCCCGCGTCCCTGCAGACCGATGGCGGCGGGGTGCGATCGAGCGACCTGCAGCCGCAGATCATCCGCATCAGCGTGCAAGACGGCTCGCCCGTGTTCACCATGGGCGAGGTGGCTGTCCCCAATCGGGACTCGCTCGGGGCCCTGCTGCGTGAGCTGCCCAAGGAGCCGGGCGTGGCCATCAGGTCCGATCCCGATGTCCCGATCTCGGCGATCGCGACGGCGCTGCAGGCGGCCCGCGACGCGGGGTTCACCAAGAGGAGCTATGTGCCGGGCGATGCGGGCCAGTAACCATCTCATCCCGATGCTGCTGGCGTGCTCGATGCTCGGCGCCCGCGCCTCCGCCTCGCCCGAGGACGACCTGGTGGCGGAGTATCTCCGCAGCCACGATATGCTCCCGCTGCTGGAGGTGCAGCTCGAACAACGCATGGGGGAGGCCGACGACGAGGAGCAGCGCGATCAGCTGGCGATGGAGCTCTCGCGCCTGTACCTGCGCCAGCTTGGGGAGACCGGAAAGGACGATCCGTACCGTCAGATCGTGCTCCTGAGGGCGGAGGGGCTCGTGTCGCGGCTGGCCCAAGCCCCGTTGTACGAGCTGCGCCTGGAGCTGCTGATCGACGAGTATGTCCGGATCGAGCCCGATGTCGAGCTGTGGCGGCTCGGGCTCCTGGACCCGGACCGCCGCGACAAGGACATCTCACGCCTGGGCGAGCTGTCGCGCAAGCTCGGCTCGATCATCAGCACGATCGAACCCGAGCTTGAGCTGGTGCAGCGCCGAGCGAACGCCTCGGCGGGCGGGGCAACGCGTGAGTCGGACGAGCGCCTGGGCGAACTGCGCCGTTACGGCTCGCTGGCGCACTATTACCATGCCTGGGCCGGGTACTCGCTCGCGGTTCTGCGGGACATGCATGTCTCGCCCGAGGTGTTCGTGTCGTTCGGCTGGCTTCTGGGCGCCGAGGGCAGCACGCCGCAGATCAGCGAGTTCAACGAGTCGGCGCTCGGCTACGAGCATGTCGCACGGGCCGCGATCGGCGTGGCGATGTCGTACGCGCAATCGCAGACTCCGCGCCTGGGGCGTCCCTGGGCCAAGATGGTGGCCGATTCGGAGCTCGCGGACGGGGCGGTGCGGCAGGCGGCCCGGGAGCGGCTGCTGCAGATCTACGCGATGGAGCGGGACTGGGCCGAGGCCAACCGGTACGCCCGGTTCATCGTCGCCAGTGGCGGCGACGGCGCGCACCTTCGTGTCGCCGACGCGAGATTCCTGGCCCTGCGGGCGTTGGAGGCCCAGCGGAGCGCGGACATCGGTCACGGCGGCGCGAACGAGGCCCGCGGGGCAGCGCAGTTCGCCATCGAGCAGCTGATCGACCTGGGCGAGATCGGGCATGTCGTCGATCTATACCAGCGTTTCGATTCGCTGCCGCTGGTCAGCGACGGGTTCATCCCCCGCTACGCCCACGCGCTGGCCGAGCTCGACCGCGCCCAGCGGGATGGGGACCGGGGGCAGTACGGCACGGTCGCCGACCTGTTCACCCGGGCGCTCGGGACCGAGGATGCCGGGGACTACCCGGAGCACCGCGAGGACTGCCGGCTCAAGCTCGCGTACACGCAGATCCTGGCCAATCGGCCCCAGGACGCCATCAGGGTCTGCGACACGGTGATCGGGAACTCGCTGCGCGAGAAGGCGATCGAGGAAGCACGCTGGATGCGCATCGCGGCCATCGATCAGCTCAACCGCGATCAGGGACGCGACGGGTCGCCCGAGCTGTCCGAGGCGGTGCGCCGTTATATCGAGGCCTACCCGTCCACCCCACGCAGCGCCAAGCTGATCCTCCGGTACGCCATGCAGGGAACTGTCGACCCGCGGGTGGCCATCAGCACGCTCGAAGCGATCGGCGACGACGACCCGATCGCTCTCCCCGCGAGGCGGGCGCTGGCCCAGCTCCGCTACCAGGCCCTGCGAGAGTCGGGCTTCGCCGATCAGCGGATGCTGGGCGACACGCTGGGGATCGTAGAGTGGATCCTCGCCGCCCAGAGCGAGCCCGCGGCGGATCTCAACGACGCGCGGGCGCGACTGGGGACAATCCGGATCGGTCTGGACATGGCGCTGCGCGCCCGTCCCCCACGCGGCGAGCTGGCCCGGTCGCTGCTCGAACGCGGGACGGCGCTGGCGGACACCGACGCGTCGCTGGCGAGCTTCCGCGCCGAGCTGGTCTACCGCCGCATCGAGCTGTCGCTCGGTGACCAGCGGGTGGACGAGGCGATGGGGCTGCTGGCGGACCTGGAGACACTCGACCCCGCGATGGCCTCCAACGCCCGCGTCCTGCTGCTTAGCCGGCTCCAGCAGCGGTGGGGCAAGCCAAGCGCCGAGACGGCCGAGCGCCTCTGTGACATCGGCTCGGCGGTGCTCGCGTCGATGACCCCGCCCTTCCCCGAGCCCATCGGCCTGCGCGTGTCGGCGATCGCCGAGCTCGTGTCGGACGCCGCGGCCTGGCGCTGGGAGAACCAGCGGGACCCCGAGATGCGGGACCTGGCGCTGCGGGTGGCCCGGATGGTCCTTGAGCGGGGGCAGCCTTCCGAGCCGGGCCTGCGCCGCACCGCCGCGCTGGCCGCGAGCGCGGGGGAGGAGCAGGTTGAGCTCGATGCGTGGCTGATGCTGCTGGCCGCTTATCCCAGCGATGACGCACGCTGGTACGAGGCGCGCTTCGAGTCCCTGCGGCTGCTCAAGTACATGGATCCGACCCGAGCCGAGGAGACATACAAGCAGTTCCGTGTGCTGCATCCGGATCTCGGCCCCGAGCCCTGGTCGGGCCGGTTCGCCGAGCTTTACCCGTCGTCCGCGCCGGTGCCGGAGGACGCGGAACACGACGGAGAGACGCCGTGACGCCCTCACGACCCCAGGAGAGCCCGATCGTGCGCTTCCTCGGCGAGGACGCGGGCGCCGGCGGTCCATTCGCGCTACTGGGCCTCCCACACGCGATCGCATCCGACGAGCAGATCATCCGCGCGCTCAACCGCCGGCTCCATCAGGTCGGCAGCCACCGCCTGCGTTCGACGCCCGACGCCCAGGAGGTGCGCCTGGCGATCTACAGCGCCGCCTCGCAACTGCTCGACCCGGCCCTGCGACACCAGCTCGCCCGGCGCTGGCCCGAGGGCGTCCCGGCCGTGCTCCCCAAGGCGTGGACACCCGCCAGGGCCATCGTGCGCCTCTCGCCCCAGTTCCTGCACCGGGCGAGGATGATCGTGGCCTCCAGTGGCGGATGGAACGCCGTCGCGCGCCAACGCCTGGCGCACCTGGCCCGCCTGCATCGCGTCAGCGCCCTGGACCTGGTGCGCGCCCTGACTCCCCGGACGCAGAATGGATCACACGGTGAATCGAGCCCGACGCAAGCGGGAACCCGCCGTGAAGAGCTGGCCCTGATCGGTCCCCTGCCCATGAGCAACTGGTTGGGGGCCTACGCGCTGCTGGCGCTCATGGCGGTCTCGTTGGTCGTCACGCTGGCCGTCGATCCGCCCAAGCCCGGTTCTTCCCCGGCAAGCGAGATCCCGCCCGGGCTCTCCCAGGCGCCGGGGCCCGGGGCGGACCCCTCGACAAGCAGCGCGCCCGCCGTGCGGGAGAACCTCTCGCATTACACCGCCATCGCCCACGAGCTGGAACTGCTCGCGGGCGCGGCACGGGTCGATCCGCCCTCGGCTCTGGAGCGGTTCAGGACGGTCTATCCCCGATTCGTTGAATCATGGACCGATTTCCCCGCCCCGGCGCTGCAGCGCGCCGCACTGCACATCGCGGATTTTATCACGGGCATCGCACGCTCGGATCTGGGGATCGAGCCCCTCGCGCCGGTGCTCGCCTGCAACCAGCGGGACCCGGACCGGCTCATGATCGGGGCGGCGGTGCTCGATGTCACGCTCGCCACGCCGGGGATCGACGCCGCCGATCGCTCGGTGCTCGCGGCGCAGCGCACCCGGTGCGAGCCCTCCGATCCCCGCCCCGTCTCCAGGGTCCAGGCCTCGCTCGTGACCATCGCCAGCGCCCTGGCCGCCGGGGCGCGAGGCGATGATCCAGGGTGGTGGGAGGGCTGGCTGGGGGGCGTCAAGGCCGCCACCGTCGAGGACCCCGCGTCGCGCGCGGACCTGGTTCTCGCGGCCCTGAGCGGCCGGCTTCATGACACGACCGAACCGGGACCCGGCTGGGACCGGACGGCCCGCCTGCTGGTCGGCTCGCTCACCTGGCGCGAGGGCTCCGCCGAACGCCTCTGGCTGCTGAGCCAGTTCGCAGACGCCGCCGTCACCACCCCCCGGCTCGCGGTATTGACCAACGCGATGGCCACCGCGTCCGGGGCCGAGCACATTGATGCGCGCATGGTGCTTGGCGCCCTGGACAACGACAGCCAGCGCCAAGCGCTGGCCCAGGAATATCGCGACGCCTGGTTCCCCGTGCCCGGTTCGGATGACGCGCCCGGGCCCGGGGACGGCGCCGGAAAACTCGTGGACGGGCTGCGTCTGGCCGTCAGCATGACGGGCGATCGGCTCGACGAGCAGCGGGCGATCGAGGCGATCGTGTCGCTGGCGAACCTCAACACCGCCGCCTCGCTGTTCGCGGAGGGCGAGCGCCTGCTGCCGCTGGATCTGCTCAACAATCCCCGCCCGCTCGTCCCCGCCGAGAATACCCCCGCGCCGCGGCTGGACGCCAGCGAGCGGGACCGGCTCTGGGCCGAGGGTGCGATCAATGCGCAGGGCGCGCCCGGGCTGCGACCGCTGCTGAGCCGGCTGGGCGAGGACGGCGGGCCGGGCGTGGATTCCGCCCATGCGCTGGTGCATCTGGCCACGCTCGAACCCGACGCCGAGCTGCGCGAGCTGGCGCTCTCCCAGCTGCTGCAGTATGGTGATTCTCCCGCGGTGCTGATCGCCGTTGACCACGCTCTGTCGGCTTCCAGGGTCTCCACGCGCCTGAGCGATCTGGTCGATGCCCTTGTCGAAACGCCGCTGCCTCCAAGGACGGACCCCGCCTGGTTCGAGGCGGCCCACCGTCAACTCGTGTCGCTGCTGACCAGCGCCCTGGCCGCCCCGGCTGATTCGGATCTTTCGGCTCTGAGCCGCTTGCTGGGGGAACTCTACGCGATGCGGGCGGGGGATCTGGACGCGGATCGGGGACAAGGACCATCGCTGACCGCCAACCAGGCCGCCGAGGCGCTCGCTCTCGGGCTTCGCGTGGAGCATCTGGCCCGTCATCCCGGCGAGGCGGGCGAGATCGACCGGCTCATGAGCGAATCCCGTGTTCGCTTGGCTCGGGCCGCCTCGCCCATGCAGCGGTTCCTGGCGCTGCAGCGTTCGATTCTCGCGCTGCTCTCAATCCGCGCGAGGGATGAGATCCCCGGCGCGGACCGCCTTGTCGGTGAGATCAACCGGGAGCTCGAAATGCGCTTGAACTCATCAACCGCCGTGCTCGACCAGATCGCCCAGGCCGAGCGGGCGATCGCGCGCCTCTGGGCGCTGCGTCTGGAGAGGGCTGTCCAATGAAACACGACGCACGGCCCATCACACGCCGTCTGGTGTCGGGCGCCGGCGCGGTGTTGCTGCTCGTCATGCTCGCGGCGGTGCGTGCGCCGGTGAGCTCGCTGGGTCAACTCGGCCCCGACGACCCGCTGGGGTACCTGCAGCTGGGCGAACGCCTGTGCGCCGAGGCCCGATCCCCCGAGCAGGCCCACCGGGCCCTGCAGGTGCTGGCGCTGGGGCTGGGCCTGGCCGACCGGGCCGGCGATGATCGTCTCGCCGCCAGCATGTGCATCGCCCTGGCCTCGGCGGAGACCGATCCGGCCGTCCGGACCGATCTCTGGGACCTGGCGCTGCTGCGAGATCCGACGCGTTCCAACGCCTGGAGCGAACACCGTGGCGCGGCGGCCGTGGGCAACGCGCCGCTCAGGGAGCGAGCGGCCCGGTGCGTGTATTTCGCGCGCAACAGCGACTACCACGAAGCGGCGGATTCCTGGGCCCAGCCCGGCGTGCGTCAGCTGATCCGATCGACCGCCGCGGACCTGGGCATGGACCCCGCCGGGCTCGATGAGCTTCTCACGGGGATGATCCAGGCCAGCGCGGACGACCCCTGCCGCGGGCGCGTGTTCCTCCGCCGGGCCCAGGACGGGCAGGCGCTGCGCGTGGTCTGCCCCCAGCACCCGCGCCCGATTGGCGCCGCCCCGAGCGACGGGGCGCTGCGCCAGCTTCTCACGATCGAGGCGGCGCTGCTCGAACCGGCCGGGGCCCGGGCGGGCGGGGACGGATGGTCCGCGGCGGCCTACCTCGGGCGCACCGGCGCGGCCCGCGAGCCCACGGTTTCGGCGGTCCTCGGGCGCTACGGGGTCGACCCGGACAAGCCCGTGTGGCGCGCCGACGCGTGGTCGAGCGTCCGCTGAGCGTGCGGCCCCGGTCATTCTTGGGCGGCTACACTCCTTTGTCAGACAACGATCAGGAGCACGCCCATGAGCAACGAGCCGACCACCACGCCCAACACGATGCCCGCTTCGACGCCGGGCGCGGATCAGACCGCCCCAGCGGAGTCCAAGGGCAAGCCCGAGATCACCTTCGATGATTTCGCCAAGGTCGATCTGCGCGTCGCCCGGATCGTCCTGGCCGAGCCCCACCCCAACGCCGATCGGCTCCTGCGCCTCCAGCTCGACGACGGTTCGGGCGTGCCCCGCCAGATCTGCGCGGGGATCAAGGAGCAGTATCGCCCCGAGGACCTGGTCGGCAGGTCGATCGTGATCGTGGCGAACCTGGCGCCGCGGAAGATCCGGGGAGAGGAGTCGCGCGGGATGCTGCTGGCCGCGAGCAACGCGGCCAAGGGCGAGGACGATCGCAGCGTCGTGGTCCTGACGCCGATGAGCGAGATCGAGCCCGGCTCAGTCGTCTCCTGACGCCCCTTCGTTGTTGAGCTGGCGGGACTGGCGCCGCGCGTTGAGCACGGCCGCGCTGACCATGTGCTCGATCTCCATGTCGCGCCGGGCGCGGATCTCCTCGATCGAGTCGCGCAGCTCATCGAGCCGGCCCTCGAGCCGGTCGATCTCGAACTGTTTGGCCCGCAGGTCGGTGTCGAACCGCGCCGCGGCCAGAGCACGCAGGGTGACCATCGCGTCGCGCTTCTCGCTTTGCGTCGCATCGGGGGCGTTCAGCTTGACGCGGTAGACCCGCGAGGCCTCGACGAAATCGAGCCCCACCCGCATCTGCTCGATCTTGATCGAACCGAGTTCGGGCTGCGTCCGGCGGAGGAACAGGATCTCTCTGATCTGCGGCGCCATCCGCGCCAGCAGCCCGTCGGCGCCGCGTGGGTCGCTCTCGATGATGGGCGAGAGGTTGGCCCACAGATCGGGGAAATGCTCGGCCAGGAACGCGTGCATCTGCTCGCGCTCCTCGGGGGCCATCCCCCCGCTCGCGCGCCCGCCCCGGGACCCGTCATCGTCTCGGCGGGAGACGCCCGAGAGGCGCAGCTCCGCGAGCACCTCCGTCGCCGAGGCGCCGGCGTCGAGCTTGGCCAGGGCCGACTGGCTGCGGTCGAGCGTCTGCTGCGAACGCATGATCGTGCGATTCAGACGCTGGCGCAGCGTCTCGGGGTCGATGCGGATCTCGAGCGAGACGCCCGGTGGCGGACCGTTCTGGGCGTTGGCCGGGCGCAGTTGCGGGTTTCCCGGCGCGGGTGAGCCGGCGGGCTGGGGCATCGCCGCCATCATCAGCGAGGCTAGCCCCAGCATGGCCAGGGCGCTCAGAACGGTGTTCGTGACCAAGAGCCTTGTCTTCTTCATCACAGCGCTCCCTCATCGGTGGCGGGGGCGTAGAGGTCCCCGCCGTACATGGAGGACTCGATCTCCGTATCGACGGCCTGGGCCCAGATCTCCCACTCGGTGACGGCGCCGGAGAGCTGCCCGTCGTCGGCCGCTTCCAGTTCCAGGTACTCGTCCAGATCCCGCTCGAACGAGGCCAGCGACCAGCTCCCGCTCGTTGCGGGGTCGGCCGGGCTCGGTGAGGGGGGCGGGGAACGCCAGGGGCGAGCGGCGATGATGGCCAGCGTCGCGCCCGCCGCCAGCAGCGCGGCGGCGTACCGGGCTCCGTCCATCCTTCGCCACCGGGCGGGTTCCGGCTGGGCGGTTTGAGCGCGGTCGATGGCGATGGGCCCGGGGGCCATGGCGTCCGAGACGGCCTCCATCAGGCGAGCCGTCGCGCCCTGGGGCATCGCGTCGCGGTCCTGGCGGCCCAAGCTCTCGAGCAGCGTCTCCATCTCCCGGATCCGGGGATCGTGCAGGTGCAGATTGGGGTTCTCATGGTCGTTGGTGTGCTCGTTCATGTGGCCTCCCCTGATCGGGTCTGGGGGGTGGTGTTGGTTTCATCGATGATGGTCCGCAGCTTCTTGAGCGCCCGGTGGTGCCTGGCCAGCAGGGTGCCAATGGGGTCCCCGGTGAGCTCGGCGATCTGCTTGAAGCTCAGCTGCCCGTGGTGGCGCAGCTCCATGATCTCCCGGTCGGTCTCGGTCAGCTGCTCCATCGCCGCGCGGAGCTGATCGAGCTGACGGCGTTCCTGATCCAGCTCGCGGGGCTTGGGGCCCGCCTGGGCGTGGAGCCCGGCCAGGTGCTCGGGAGCAACGGGAACAGCGTGCCTGCTTCTCTTGCGGCACAGGTCCCGCACCCGGTTCATGGTGATACGGAACAGCCAGGGCTCGAATCGCCCCTGCTCGCTGTAGCCCCCGCCGGCGCCGCCGTGCGGGCCCTGGCCGAGCTTGAGTGCGACGGTGACGAACACCGACTGGGTGATCTCCTCGGCCAGCTCGTCGTCGTGGAGCCGGCTGCGCGCCATCGCGAAAACACGCCGGGCGTATCGCGCCATGAGCTCTTCCCACGCACGCTCCTCCCCGCGCGCGGCCCGGGCCACGATCTGGCCGAGCTCGCCGGCTTCGGGGTGTTCTGGCCCTGATTGAAGACTCAACGCCGGTACCATCCTTCGTGTTCAACGCGGTCAGGGAGGGCCTATTGCCGCTCGGGGGCCCGGTTCTCATCTATACTCTACCCGACGAGGGCGCGCGCCGGGGGGCGCGTGATGGCTCGTGTTCGGGTCCGCTGGCTCCCTCGCCTATCGGTTTATCGGGGCTGGGCGGGGAGGGAGGTCGATAAAGTGATCCGGTTGTCTCCCGTGCACTTGTCCGAACCACACCGATATCCGGGGGCATAGTCTCCCCCCGAGCGACTCCCGCGAAAGGGCTTCATGGCCGACTGGCGCAGCCAAACAGACGAGCAGGTGTTCGAGGCCTTCCGGGGCGACGATCCTTCTGCTTATCGGGAGCTCATCGAGCGGCATCACGACGACCTGCTCCGGTTTCTGACCCGGATGGTGGGGGATCGGGCGGCCGCCGAGGACATCTTCCAGGAAACCTTTCTCCAGATTCACATCTCGGCCGCCACATTCGACACCAGTAGGCGATTCCGACCATGGCTTTTTACAATTGCCGCGAACAAGGCGCGGGACTACCTGCGTAAGAAGATCAGACGGAAAACGGTCGAGCTCTCGGCCCCGATTCGGAAATCAGAACCCGGCGCTTCGTTCGTGGATCTTTTGGAGGTGGATGTCCCACCCCCCGACGAGGCGTTGGACCTCTCCGAGCGGGACGAGATGGTGCAGAAGGCGCTCGACCAACTCGGCCCGGCGCTGCGTGAGGTGCTTCTTTTGGCGTATTTTCAGCGTATGAGCTACGCGCAGATCGCGGAGGATCTGGGCATCCCGCTGGGGACGGTCAAATCCCGCATGCACTCGGCTGTCGCGGCGTTCGCCCGCAGCTGGCAGAGCGTCTCCAAGGAACGGGACTGATCGGTCTGATACGGGCGGCTTCCGGATGAACCATCGGCGTGACCCACGCCGCTTGCCTGACGAGGTTTTCGATGCTAAGCGATGATCTACCCATCCATGAGCCTTCGGATATCTCCCTGTGCCCCCTGAGCGCCGCGGCCCTGGATCGGGTCTTCGAGCACGGGCCCGAGTCGTTCGTTCCCGAGACCGACCACGACCACGCCGCGATGGGTCTGCTGTCCCTGCTGGGAACCTCGGTCGAGAGCGAAGACCAGCGCCCCTCCCGCGTCGCACTGGTGAGCATCCTCGCCGCCCGGATCGAGCGAGACGACCCGCGGTCGCTCACGCTCTGCCCCGACGATCAGCGCGCCCTGGACGAGTACATCGAGCACCAGCATGACCTTCACGCCGTGAGCCCCGAGCTGCGCGAGCGTGCGGCCCGGATCGACCGCGTCGGGGGCCTGCTGACCGCGTCGGCCGCGACCGAGGGGCGCGAGCGTCTGGTCGAGCGCACGCTCGGCGGGATCCAGGCCCGGATTGACGAGCGCCGGGCGGCGATGCGCATCGGCGAACGCGGGCGCGGAGGGTTCTCGTTGCGGTGGTCCGATCTGATCTCGATCGCCGCCATGCTGCTGCTGGCGGCCTCGGTGGTCATGCCGATCATGTCGGGCGTTCGCGCGAGCGCCCAGCAGAACCTGTGCAACGAGAACATGCTCAGCGCCGCCAACGCCTTCGGGATGTACACCGGCTCCAATCGCGACATGCTGCCCATGGCCACCGCCGGCTTGGGCCCCACCTGGATGGATGTGGGCTCGACCCCCGAGCGGTCCAACTCCTCGAACCTCTACACGCTGGTCCGCAAGAACTTCACCTCGCTCGACGACTTGGCCTGCCCGAGCAACCCCTACGCCGCGACGGGCAAACCCGACCCGGACGCATGGGACTGGAACTCGTTGTCGGAGGTCTCGTATTCCTACCGCATCATGCCCCCCGGGGGGATGCGCGCCAGCGCCGCCCCGCACCCGGTCGGCGTGGTCCTGCTGGCGGACCGCTCGCCCGTGGTCCTCCGCGTGGCGCGGGGCCAGGCGGTGATCCCCGAGGAGAACTCGCCCAACCACAACGGGGCCGGTCAGCACATGCTCATGCTCGACGGCAGCGCCCGCTGGACCACCACCCCCATGCTCGACAACAAGGACAACATCTGGCTCCCGCGCCCCATCGAGCGGGTCATCCACGAGGCCCGGGCCCGCAAGGGCATCATCACGGGCAACGAGCAGCCCGACGGTCCCACCGACGCCTTCGTGGGCCCCTGAGCCCGCCCTGCTGGCCCGCATCGGGCGCACTGGGGGTCGCAAGATGGCCTCTGAGGCGTCTGAAACCACATTCCAGACGCCCTTGGACTCGTCTCAAGCGAGTGGAGCGCCTATTCTTCGCTCCTGCCCGCATGGAGTGCGGGCCCACTGGCCATGAACTGAATCCCGGCGGATTCGATCCGCCTCGCAGCGCCCGGAGCGATCCCGATGCCCAAGAACAAGAGCCATAAAGGTCTTTCCAAGCGGATCCGCGTGTCCAAGACCGGCAAGGTCCGCCACCGCACCGCCTACCACAAGCACTTGTCGTCGCGCAAGAGCGCCAAACGCCTGCGTCAGCTGCGCAAGGACCGCAATGTGGTCGCCTCCGAGGCCAAGCGCTTCGAGAAGCTGTTGTTCCGTCGCCTGCGCGGGCGCAACCAGCCCCGCGCTTCGCTGCGGCGCAACCCCTCGCCCGAGGAGAAGCGTGCGATGCGCGAGGCCGCCAGGAACAGCAACGACTGAGTCGATTGAATATCGAGCGCCCGTGTGCGGCGTTCGGGTCCCCCCATCCCCGTCTGCCGGGCTGCAAGCATCGGCCCCAGCGCCGGCCCCGTCAGACAAACTTGGAGAATGAGCCATGCCCCGCGTTCGCAAAGGCGCCGCCCGCACCCAGGCGCGCAAGAAGCTGCTCCGTCAGGCCCGCGGCTACTTCGGCAGCAAGAGCCGCCACAAGTACCAGGCCAAGATCGCCGTGCGTCGCGCCGGCTGCTACGCCCTGCGTGACCGCCGCGCCCTCAAGCGCGAGATGCGGGCGCTGTGGATCACCCGCATCACCGCCGCCTGCCGCATGCGTGGGACGCGGTACTCGCTGTTCATCAACGGACTCAGGCTCTCGGGCGTGAACCTGAACCGCAAGATGCTCTCGCAGATCGCCATCGAGGACCCCAAGCTCTTCGACCGGCTCGTCGAGCGGGCCACGGCGGCGACGAGCGCGGTCCCCGCCAACGCGTGATCGCGCCGCGGGGCGGGGCAACCCATCGCGGACATCGCGCACGGACAGAAGGAACCCACGCATGAGCGGTTGGTGGATCACGGATTATCTCAATAATCCAAACATCAACGGCTCTGTGTGGGTTGTCTCCTCGATCGTCTGGGTCGTCCTCTCGATCTGCCTGCACGAGCTGGCCCACGGCTGGACCGCCATCCGGCTGGGCGACGACACGCCCGTCCTCACCGGCCACATGACCTGGAACCCGATGGCGCACATGGGGGCCTACTCGCTGCTGGTCTTCGTCTTCATCGGGATCGCCTGGGGGGCGATGCCCATCAATCCCTCCAGGCTGCGCGGACGCTACGCCGAGTCCGTGGTGGCGCTGGCCGGGCCGGTGATGAACCTGCTGCTGGCGGCCCTGGCCCTGGCGCTGCTGATTCTGTGGGTGCCGCTGGCGCAGGGGCAGCTGATCGGGTCGGTGAGCGTGCCCGAGCCGCTGGCGACGAACATGCGCACCTTCCTGTTCCTGGGCGCGATGCTCAACACCGTGCTCATGCTCTTCAACCTGCTGCCCGTGCCCCCGCTCGACGGGGGGCGCATCGCGCTGGACCTCTTCCCCCCCTACCGGCGCGTGCTCGCGAGCGACACGGGCCGCTGGGTCGTGCTGGGCGTGTTCCTGCTCTTCTTCATCTTCGTGAGCCCCTTCATGTTTCCCGTCGCCCACCTGAGCGTCGAGGGCGTGAGCCACGCGATCTGGGGGCTGCTGTTCCCGGGGGTCACGCCCTGAGCGTTCGGGCGGATGTTTGGCGCGCGATACGCTCCGAGATCTCCGGAGTTTACGAGTTCCCATCCACGATATCACCTTGGCATCGTGCCCTCGGCCCCCGCTTGGGCTCCGATGATGTCGTCCTCGCCCTGGATATAGGTCCTGCCCTTATAGAACTGGGTGTAGATGATGTAGATCACGGTGGTGAACAGCATCATCCCCGCGAAGAACCAGTAGTAGTTGGGGCCGTCGAGCGGGGTATTGCCCGCGGCGTCGCGGGTCCGCTCCATGAAGATGTTCACGCCGGCGACATAGAGGTTGCCCAGAGAGATACCCAGCATGTAGACGCCCATGATGAAGCTCTTCATCTTCTTGGGGCTCTGGGTGTAGGCGAACTCGAGGCACACGATCGAGACCAGGATCTCGGCGGCGGTCAGGATGATGTAGGCCAGAAACTGCCAGGCGATGTTGGGCATGTCCACGAGGTAAGGGGCGATGTCGGCGTCTTTCCACCCGTGCTCTTTGACGATCAGGAACATCGAGTCAAGCTTCGTGGGCTGGGTCAGGCCGGCGGTGACATCGGGGCCCAGGTCGGTCCACATCCTGCTGATGACCTCGGGGGTGCCCTTGACGATCCATGTCTCGATCAGCGCCGAGAGCGAGAACGCCAAGGCGGTGATGACGAACCCGATCCCGATCTTGCGCAGGGGGGTGAGTTTCCAGACCTTGTCGCCCAGCGGGTAGATCACATAAGTGAAGATCGGAATTCCCGCAAGGATGAGTAGCGGATTGATCGCCTGAACCTGCGCCGGGAGCCATTCGTGCCCCAGCATGTAGCGGTTCATCTGCTCGGACTGGAGCACCCAGGAAGAGCCGGTCTGATCGAAGATCGCCCAGAAGACAGGAACGAAGATCATGAAGAGCGGGATCAGGTTCAGGATCGCGCGGACGCCATCTTTGCTGAAGGTTTCATGGAAGAAATCCGTGCCCGCGGGGGGAACATGGACGAATACATTCCGACCCATCCAGAACAGCAGGGTCGCCAGCGCCATGAGCACGCCGGGAACACCGAAAGCCAGCCAAGGGCCGCCCCAGGATGCTTCGAGGAAGATCGGTGTCAGGATCATCGAGCTTGCGGCCCCGATGTTGATCGAGAAATAGAACCAGTTGAAGATCTGCGTCAGCATGTGCTTGTTGCCCGTTCCAAACTGGTCGCCTACATGAGCCGAGACGCAGGGCTTGATGGCGCCCGAGCCCAGGGCGATGCAGGCAAGCCCCGCGAATAGGAAGGGTTTCATCCCCAAACCGGTCGCGTGGGGAGCGACATCCATCAGCGCCAGGCACCCGTGTCCCACGCAGTAGAGCAGGCTCAGCCAGAGGATGGTGCGGTACTTGCCCAGGAAGACATCCGCGATCAGGGCCCCGATGATCGGAAAAAAGTAAGCGCTCATCGTGAAGAGGTGATAGACCGTCATCGCCTCTTCGCGGTTCATGTTCTGGGTTTCCCCGCCGGGTCCGAGCAGGTAGGTGGTCATGAAGATGACCAGGATTCCCTTCATCCCGTAGAAGCTGAACCGCTCGGCCAGCTCGTTGCCGATGATGAACGGCACCCCCATCGGGAATCGGGTCTGCGTGGGGTCCGGCGTGGTCAGGTACTGTTTTTCACCCATGGGCTTCCTTCTCGGTGCGGTTGGCGCGATCGTCGGCGCTGGGGGCCATACGATCGTGGAGACACAACCTACGCGATCGGCCCGGTTTGCACAAGCCGGGGCGGTCGAATTCCCGCCTCGAACCAGCTCGCACACCCGCGGAACGATCCCGACGACGCATGAGCGACCACACCCACCCCAACCTGTCCCGGATCATCCCCACGCCCGGTCGGGGGTCCCCCTGCCGCCTGATCGGGATGGTCCATGTCGGGGCCCTGCCCGGCACGCCCGGTTCAAGCCATGGCATCGAGCGGCTTGTGTCCCAGGCGGTCACCGAGGCACGGCAGATCGAGCAGGCGGGGTTCGACGCGATCATCGTCGAAAACATGCACGACGCCCCCTATGTCCACGGCGATGAGCTGGGACCCGAGGTCGTTGCGTCGATGACCCGGGTGGCCCACGCGGTGCGCCAGAGCGTGGGAATCCCGGTCGGTGTGCAGATCCTTTCCGGGGGGAACACCCGCGCCATCGCGACGGCCCAGGCGAGCGGGTGCGCGTTCATCCGGTGCGAGAACTTCGTGTTCGCCCATGTCGCCGACGAGGGGCTGCTGGCCAAGGCCGAGGCGGGGGGGCTGCTGCGGTATCGCAGGTCCATCGGGGCCGAGTCGATCATGGTCTTCTGCGATATTAAGAAGAAGCACGCTTCGCACGCCATCACGGGCGATGTCGATCTGGCCGAGACGGCCCGGGCGGGGGAGTTCTTCGGGGCCGACGGGTTCGTGGTGACGGGGATCTCGACCGGGCAGGGCGCGTCTCTCGATGATGTCAGGGCGGTGCGGGAGGCGACCGATCTGCCCGTGATCGTGGGTTCGGGCGTCACCCCCGGCTCCGCGGGCGATCTGAGCGAGCACGCCGACGCCCTGATCGTGGGCTCGTTCATCAAGCACGGGGGGAGCTGGAAGAACCCGGTCGATCCGAGGCGAGCCGCCGAGATGGTGAACGCCCTTCGTGGATGAGAATTGGGCTGAGGCGTACCTGCACCGTGTCCGGGACCAACACCCATCTCGACGATCTGATCGAACGCTGCCCGCCCTCGCAGCGGGGGCGTTTTCTCGGCCGTCTCCGCGGTCTTGCGCGGCAGAAGGATTCGAATCGGCGTGCGAAGATCGAATCGGCGATCGAGCGGGACCTGCGGGAAGCGGTCACGGGCTACGAGTGGCGCAGGGCCCATGCTCCCTCGGTGAGCTACCCCGAGGGCCTGCCCGTCTCCGAGCGGCGTGACGAGATCAAGGGGCTGATCGGAGCGAACCGGGTCGTCATCGTCTGCGGCGAGACGGGCTCGGGCAAGACCACGCAGCTGCCCAAGATGTGCCTCGAACTCGGCCTGGGCGTGGGCGCGATGATCGGGCACACCCAGCCGCGCCGCATCGCGGCGCGCTCGGTGGCGTCGCGCATCGCCGAGGAGCTTGGGGTGAAGATCGGGGACCAGATCGGGACCAAGATCCGCTTCTCCGACAGCACCAGCGATAAAACAATGATCAAGGTGATGACCGACGGCATCCTGCTGGCCGAGACGCGCGGCGACCCCAAGCTGCGCCGGTACGACGCGATCATCATCGACGAGGCGCACGAACGGTCGCTGAACATCGACTTCCTGCTGGGGTACATGCACCGCCTGCTGCACTCGCGCCGCGATCTCAAGCTCATCATCACCTCGGCAACGATCGATGCCCAAAGGTTCGCCGAGCACTTCGGGACGGTGGACAATCCCGCTCCGGTGATCGAGGTCTCGGGGCGGACTTATCCAGTCGAGATGCGCTACGAGCCCGAGCACATCGGCACGGGGATGAACATCGACGAGGCGGCGTCGTACGCCGCGGCCCAGCTGATTCACGAACGCCACGACGATGTGCTGATCTTCATGCCCGGCGAGCGGGAGATCCGCCAGACCGCCCACGAGCTGCGCAAACGCGAGCACCTGCCCGAGGGGACCGAGATCATCCCGCTCTATGCGCGTCTCTCGCCGGCCGATCAGCAGAAGGTGTTCCGCCCCAGCGGGCGCCCGCGGGTGATCATCGCGACCAATGTCGCCGAGACCTCGCTGACGGTGCCCAACATCAGGTCGGTCGTCGATCCCGGGACCGCGCGGCTCAAAAGATACAACCCCCGCACCAAGATCCACGGCCTGCAGATCGAGCCCGTCTCCCGGGCCAGCGCCGACCAGCGGGCCGGGCGCTGCGGGCGGATCGCGCCGGGCGTATGCGTCCGGCTCTACAGCGAGAGCGATTACGCGACCCGCGACGAGTTCACCCAGCCCGAGCTTCTACGATCCAATCTCGCATCGGTGATCCTGCAGATGGCGGACCTGAACCTGGGCCGGCCCGAGGCGTTCCCCTTCCTCGACCGTCCCGAATCGCGCCAGTGGCGCGATGGGTTCGAGACCCTGCGTGAGCTGGGCGGGATCGAGGAGGAAGGGCGCTTGACGGCGATGGGCAAGGCGATGGCGCGCCTGCCGGTGGACCCGCGCATCGGGCGGATGATCATCGCCGCCAACGAGGAGAAGTGCCTGCACGATGTGCTGATCATCGCCGCGGCGTTGTCTTCGCAGGACCCGCGCGTGCGACCGCACGAGAAGCGGGAGGCCGCCGACCGGGCGCACGAGCAGTTCCGGGTCGAGGGCTCGGACTTCCTGTCATACATCAGAATCTGGGACTGGTATCACGCCCAGCAAATGAATCTTACGCGGCGCAGGCTCGATCGCGCCTGCGAGAAGGCGTACCTGTCGGCCCGGCGCATCGACGAGTGGCGCGAGGTCTACCGTCAGCTTCGCGGCCTGTGCATCGAGCTGGGCGACAACCCGGCCAAGGGGCACAGCGAGCCCGACGCGGTGCATCGCGCGCTGCTGACAGGGCTGCTGGCCAACATCGGGACCAAGGGCGAGAAGCACGAGTACAAGGGGACGCGCAACTCGACCTTTTCGATCTCGCCGGGCTCGGCGCTGTTCAGCGCCAAGCCCAAGTGGGTGATGTGCGCCGAGATCGTGCGCACGAGCAAGGTCTATGCCCGCACGCTGGCGGCGATTGATCCCGACTGGATCGAGCGGGCCGCGGGGCACCTGATCAAGAAGACCCACTCGGACCCGCGCTGGGACGAGGAAACGGGGCGGGTGGTCGCCGACGAGAAGGTGACACTGTTCGGGCTCGATCTTGTTCCACGCCGGACCGTGCATTACGGGCCGATCGATCCGGAGTTCAGCCGTGAGCTGTTCATCCACCACGCGCTGATCGACGACCAGATACGCTCGTCGTCGAAATCGCTCAAGCACAACCGGAAACTCATCGCGGAAGTCGGGACGCTCCAGGCCAAGGCGCGGCGCAACGACCTCATCGCCGACACCCAGACGCTGTTCAACTTCTACGACAGCCGCCTGCCTGACGACATCTATGCGTCCAAGAGTTTCGAACGCTGGGTCCGCAAGGCCGAATCGGAGGATCCCAACGCGCTCAAGATGACACGCCAGGACATTCTTGAGTTCGCGCCCGCCGAGGTGACCCCCGAGGCGTTCCCAGATGCGATCGAGGTTTCGGGGGCGAGTTCGAAGCTGCTGTACGCGTTCGAACCGGGTCAGGAGATCGACGGTGCGACGATCCGGGTCTCGGTGGCGGCGCTGCACCAGCTGACGCGCCAGCGGGTCGACTGGGCCGTGCCGGGGCTGATGCCCCAGCGCATCGAAGCGCTGGTGCGGTCGCTGCCCAAGCAGCTGCGACGCCAGTTCGACGCCAACCAGATCGCCGGGGAGCTGGCGCCCATCATGCACCCGGACCGGGGCTCGATCGAGGCGCAGCTGGCCGGGGAGCTGACCTCGCGCACGGGGATCGTGGTCCGTCCCGAGGACTTCCGGCATGACCAGCTCGATCCCTACCTGTTCCCCCGCATCGAGGTGCTCGACGAGCACGGCAAGGCCCTCGACGCCTCGCGCGATCTGGGGACGCTCCAAGCCCGGTTCGCCCGGCAGGCGACCCGGGTGGTGCAGAAGGCGAGTTCCGGCATCGAACGCACGGGGCTGGTCGGCTGGGATTTCGATGAGCTGCCCGAGACGATCGAGCTGCGCCGCCCGGGCGCGCCGCTGGTGGTGGGGTTCCCGGCGCTGATGGTCGAGGGGGACACGGTCTCGCTGCGTATGCTGGCGACGCGGTGGGAGGCGGACCTGCACACCCATTCGGGCCTGGGGCTGCTGTACGGGCTGGCGATCCGGCGCGAGCTGCGCCTGCGCCTCAAGAACCTGCCGGGATACACGAGGCTGCACATGCTCGCCGCGGCGTGCTCGATGGCCGAGCACCTGGAGACGATCGTCTGGACCCGGGTGGGGCTGGTGTGCTGCGCCGACAACCAGCAGACGCCCCGATCCAGGGAAGAGTTCGAGCTGGGCCTGCTTGGGGCCTGGGACCGGGGGGTGGACGAGGCCAACCGGGTGATCTCGAACCTCACGCAGATCTTCGATTCGCTTATGCGGGTCAAAGGCCGGCTCGGCGAGTCGCATCCGGGCGCGTGGGACCGGGCGCTGCGGGACATGCGTGGGCAGCTGGAGATGCTCCTGGACACCAACGCGCTGATCACCGCCCCCACGCGCTGGCTCTGGTGCTACGCCCGGTTCCTGCGCGCCATGGAGATCCGGCTCGACAAGCTGCGATCCATCGGGCCCGAGCGGGACGCCAAGACCGCCGAACGCGTGTACGCCTGGACAAAGGCCCTGCACGAGCTGATGGCCCAGGGGGCGCACCACGCGGAGGTGGCGGCGGACTTCTGGGAGCTGCGGTGGATGGTCGAGGAGTTCCGAGTCGCCAGTTTCGCCCAGGAACTGCGGACCTCGATGCAGGTCTCGGAGAAGCGTTTGCGGGCGCGGCTCGACGCCATTGTCCACGCGTAGGGCCTGTCAGCCGTCCTTCTGGAACTCCCGCAGGACCCTGAGCACCTCGTCGTAGTCGGCCCGCTTGGTGTAGTCCTTCTCGACGAAGGCGTACCTGATCGTGCCGTCGGCGCCGACGACATAGGTGGCGGGGATGGGCAGCTCCCAGGTGCTGGTTGCGTTCGACTCGGGCAAGTCGATGCCGTACTTTCTGTACTTCTCGACGGTGTCGCCGTCGAGCGTGAACGCGAGGGCCAGACGCTTGGCGAGCGTGTTGTCGTGGTCGGCGCCGAAGAGGAACCCGAAGTCCTTCTGCTCAACGAGGTCGGCGGTCTTGAGTGGCTGCTCGGGTGAGATCGCCAGCACCCTGGCGCCGGTCGCGGTGATCTGGTCGAGACGGGCCTGGATCGCGGACAGCTCGCCCCGGCAGTAGGGGCACCACGAGCCGCGGTAGAAGCTCACGACCACCGGCCCGTCCTTGAGCAGCTCGGCCAGGTCATAGGTTTCCGCGGCTCGGCCGCCCACCGCGGCCGCCTCGACGCTGAACATGGGCATCGTGTCGCCCTTCTTCAGCGGCTTGTCGAGCTGCTCGACTTCCTCCGTGGATTCATTGTCCTCCGGCTGGGCATCGCCCAGCGGCACGAAGGTGAAGACGGGGATCATGCTCAGCATCGCGATGACTCTGGCTCGGCTCATGTTCAGCACACCCTCGGGCTCGGACGGCTATTCCGTCTTCTTGCGCAAAAGTATACACGGAGCCGATCAGTCGGGATGCGGGCCGCGCCCCCCGGTCTGCTCGCCCGGCAGCATGACCTGACCGGCGCACCTTAGCGCATCAAGGGGCTCTGGCGAGGCGCTCGTCGTTCCCCTGCGCCCGCCGGTCTGCTCGCCGCCGCTGGCGCGGGCCGTTCCCATGCCCAGGGCCAGGAGCGTGACACCGATCACCAGCACCAGGGGCGCCCTGCGGGCGGCGTCGAGGACCTCGATCGCGCGTCGTCTGGCGCGGGAACGCATCTGCTGCACGGTGTTCTCGTTCATGGCCTCGGCGTTGACCCTGGCGATGAGTGTGTCGTCCTCGCGTCGGGTCGCGCCCAGCACCAGCGCCACGCGGGCGCGGTCCTCCTTGTCGATCCACGACGCGGCGAGCTTCTGCTTCTCGCCCGCGTTGAGCGATTGGCGGAGCGAGGCGATCGCCTGATCGAGCTCCTCGCGCTTCTCGATGGTCGTATCCACCGAGGAGGCCATCGAGAGGCGCTGGGCGCGGGACATCCCGCCCATGTAGTTCGAGCGGTTCTCCAGACGCCGGAAGTGTGAGCGGCACAGGGCCAGATAGGACCAGCGCGCCAGCGTGGGCGCGTGCTTGACGAGCCGCTCGATCGCCTGCTCGGGGGTGGGGTCATCGTGGAAGGTGGGGCAGGCGTCGTTCACAAGCATGGTCCAGACGCGGGTGTCGGCCCAGGCGACCATGTCGTCGGGGTCCATGGTCGAGTCGGTCCTGACGCGGGATGCCTGGCGGCAGGCACGCTCGATCGGGGCGCGGGCCTCACGCTCGTAGAGCCGCCAGAATCGGTCATGATCTTGCGGCTTCACGGCTCGCCCCCCTTCTGGGAGGAGCACGCGTTCAGGGCCGTCCAGCGGTCGTAGAGCGCCGAGAGTGATGGGAGCACCTCGCTCAGGTTGCGGGTGCGGACATCGCAATCAAGGTAAGCCCCCAGTTCGGAGCTGGGGGTCAGCAGGGCGGGGTTGGCCAGCAGTGTCTTGAAGACCGTATCGGCCTCCTGAACATGCCCGGCCTCATACAGGGCCTGGGCGCCGGTGATCAGCACGGGGACCGAGTCGGGGTTGGCGTTGATCGCGTCGAGGAAAAACTCGATGGCCCGCTGGGGCTCGCCCAGGCGCAGGCAGCGGTCGGCAAGATTCCCGAAGGAGATCTCCAGCCGTCGTGGGGTGTCGGCGTACTTGAGGGCGGTCAGCTCCAGGCGGATCGCCTGGTCGAGCCGTCCCGTCGCGCTCAGGGCCAGCGCTCGCTGCGTGGCCCTCGCCCAGGCGGGGTTTGGATGGTTCTCGCCGTCGGTCGCGTCGTACCGATCAAGCAGCGATTCGAGCTGCTCGCCCAGTTCGCGGATGGAGCGGTTGTCACGCCGGTCCCGGGCCTCGTGCAGCTCGTTGCAGGCATCCATGATCGCCGCTTCGATGGGCGAGAGTTCATCGGCTCTGGACGCGGTCACGATCGTGGAGGTGATCGGCTGACGCGACTGGTCCTTCCCCGGGCTGTGGATGGCGGTGCTGGGCATGGCGACTCCGTTGGCGGCTCTCCTGTGTTTTCATCTTCGCACGAGCGGCCTCATGGGTTCAACCGAACAGGGTGGGGTGATCTGACAGGAAAACCGAAAAAAATTCCGATCTTTCCACGCGGATCCCGGATATTCGCTCAGAAACCGGGCTCGGGCGCCGGGTGCAGAGGCGGAGGAAAGCGGCATCGGGTGCTCGGATCCCCGCTGGTTGAAGCGGACGAGCGCGCGTAGAGTCCGTCCCATCCTGTCCATGAAAGGGATCCGCCGCATGTCAGACACACCCGTCAAGTTCGCCGTCTTCTCCGGCTCGTTGCGCAAGGAATCGTTCAACACCAGGCTGGTGCTGTTCGTGGCCGGGGAGATGGGGGCCAGCAGCGGGGTTGAGTTCGACCTGATCTCGCTCAACGAGCTGGACCTACCCATCTACAGCCAGGACATCGAGGATCAAGAGTTCCCCAAGTCGGCGCTGGAACTCAAGAAGCGGCTCATCGCGGTGGACGGCTTCCTCATCGGCTCGCCCGAGTACAACGGATCGATCAGCGGGGCGCTCAAAAACGCGATCGACTGGGCCTCGCGTCCGCGCGCGGACGAAGAATCCCTGGCGTGCTTCAAGGGCAAGACCTGCGGCCTATTGGCCGCGTCGCCCGGGGCGCTCGGCGGGCTGCGCGGGATCCGGCATGTGCGTCAGATTCTGACCCAGGTGCAGATGCTGGTGATCCCGCAGGAGTTCGCCCTGGCCAAGGCCCACGAGGCCTTTGACGCCCATGGGTCGCTCGTGGACGAGAACGCGCGCATGATGGCGCTGAATGTCGGGCGATCCCTGATCAGGACCACGCGGGCGATCAAGGACGCGGGAAAGGACTGAGGTTCCCAGACTGAGGTTCCCAGGAGGTGAGCGATGGCCAAAGTGGGCGTGATTCTCAGCGGGTGCGGTGTGTTCGACGGCAGCGAGATCCAGGAGGCGGCGGCCACGCTGATCGCCCTGGCCCAGCACGGGATTCAATACCAGTGCATGGCGCCCGATCGGGATTTCGAGGTGATCGACCATCGCACCCAGAAACCCACGGGCGAGAAGCGCAATGTGCTGACCGAGTCGGCCCGCATCGCACGAGGCGAGATCGTGGATATCAAGGATGTCCGCGGGGGCGACTACGATGCGTTCTTCCTGCCGGGCGGGTACGGGGCCGCCAAGAACCTGTGCACCTTCGCCGAGGACGGCCCCGATTGCCGCGTGGACCCCGGAGTCGAGCGCGTGCTGCGCGAGGCCCACGAGGCGGACAGGCCCATCGGGTTCATCTGCATCGCTCCCGCGCTGGGCGCCAGCGTCTTCGGCTCCGAGGGCGTGCGGCTCACCATCGGGCACGATCGGGACACGGCCTCGGCGGTGAGCAAGACCGGCGCCGAGCATGTCGAGGCGGACGCCGAGCAGATCGTGATCGACGACGAGCACAACATCGTCTCGACCCCGGCGTACATGGAGGCCAGCAACCCCGCGCAGGTCTACGCGGGGATCAGCACGCTGGTCGAGCATATCGCTGGCCGGCTGCCCTGATCAGCCCCGGACGAGCTTCTCGTTGCAGACGACCAGCTCGACAGGGCAGCCGCCGAAGGTGTAGCCCAGCTGGCGCTCGTCGCGGTGACGGAGCATGACCAGGTCCGCGCGCTGACCGGTGGCCAGCGCGCCCTGATCCGCGTAACCGAGCAGGTGGGCGGCGTTGGCGGTGGAGGCGGTGATTGCCTCAGCCACGGTGATCCCGAGGTTCCGGACCGCCAGGGCGATGGCCATGGGCATCGACAGGCACGGGGCCGAGCCCGGGTTCACATTGGTGGCGAGGGCCAGGGCGCCGCCAGCGTCGATGAAGGCGCGTCCGTCGCCGTAGCGCCCGTCGACATGGAACCCGGAGCAAGGGAGCATGACGCCCATGGTGTCGGACCGGGCCAGGCTCGCCAGCGAACCCGGTCCGGTCGCTTCGAGGTGATCGACGCTCAGGGCCCCCAGTTCGATCGCGGCCCGGACCATCCCCAGTTCGTTGAACTGGTCGGCGTGGACCCGAAACGGGTGGCCCAGCTCCTTGGCGGCCTGCAACAGCCGCACCGTCTCGTCGAGCGACCATGCGCCCTCTTCGCAGTACGCGTCGATCGTCACGCCGGGATACCGCTCGTGCACCGCGGGCAGGGTCTCGTTGATCGTCACGGCCGCGAAGTCTGGAACCTCCTGGTCGATCGCGTGCCCGATGCAGGCGGTGGGGGAGACGCGCCCGGGCCAGTATCCGGCGGCGGTGGTGATCGCGTCGAGCATCTTGAGTTCGTCGCTGGTCGTGAGCCCGTAGCCCGATTTCACCTCGCAGGCGGCGGTCCCCTCGGTCAGCATCCAGTTCAGACGGCATAGCAAGGATTCGGCGAGGCGGTCGGCGCTCGCGTCGCGGACCGCGCGGACGGTGGACATGATCCCGCCGCCGGATCTGAGGATCTCGAGATAGGTCGCTCCGCGCTGCTTGCGTTCCCATTCGTCCAGCCGATCCCCCGCCCAGCAGGCGTGGGTGTGGCAGTCGACGAAGGCGGGCATCACGACACGGCCCTCGGCGTCGAGTGTGCTGGTATTGGGGGGGAGTTTGATCGACTCGCCCACGGCTTCGATCCGGCCGGCGCGGATCAGCAGGCTGCCCCGCTCGATGACGCCCAGCTCGGTCATCTGCTGGCCGCGACGCGGGACCCCGCCTTGCGCGAGCGTGAGCAGGCGTGCGTTGATGATCGCGATCGGTTTGGTCGTCTGGTTCATTGAGGCCGCTCCGAGAAGCCCTTGAGAAAGGCCAGCAGCATCCGTGCCGCGAGCCGCGCCGTGCGGTTGGCGTGGTCGTTGGGTGGGGAAAGCTCCATGATGTCGAAACATGTGACATTGGGATTTTTACCCGCGGCATGGACCCATGAGGAGGCTTGGCGGGGCGTCCAGCCGCAGGGGTTCATGGCGCTGACGCCAGGGGCGTACGCCGCATCGATGACATCAAGATCAAGGGAGACGAAAGTGGGGGCGCTGGGCCAGGGATCGTGGGCGTTGGCGGTGTCGTCGATGCGCCCTCCGTGAGATGTGAACCACCGCACATGCTCGCGGGTGTTGCTCATGGGGTCAAAGCCGTGTATTCGCAGGGATGTGGCCGCCCCGGTTTCGAGCAGACGGCGGAAGGGCATCCCCGAACCGTCGGTTTCACGCACATCGAGGTGGGGATCGAAATACACCCCGGCGATCGGCCCACGCTTGTCGGCCACGGCTCGGACGAATGGAAAGGTCAGATCGTGCCCACCGCCCATCGCGATGGGGAAGAGGCCCAGTTCGAGGATGGCCTGCACCGACTGGGTGACGCGATCGTGTGTTGCGTGCAGGTCGCCGGGAACGACATCGACATCCCCCGCGTCGAAGATGCTCGGCCAATCCCAGGCGTGGGGCTGGGCGACGGCACAGGATTGGAGCGCCTTGCGTATCGCGCCGGGGCCTTCCTTGGCGCCCGGTCGTCCGTTGTTGAGTCGCACCCCCGTGTCGTCGGGGATACCGATCAGGGCGACCTGGCACCCTTCGGGGTTGGGCCGGATCAGCGACCCGAACCTGGCGCTGGGAAGATCTTGGGGCCAGTCGGCCGGGTTGAGGTAGGGCGGCGTCATCGTCCAAGTGTATCGGGGAGGCGGTAGACTTGGGCATGGCGCGCGTGTTTCTCTCAGCCCGGTGGCGGGATCTGGTCATCGTTAGCTACGCGGTCGACCCCCGGCTGCTGGAATCACGATTGGCGTCCGGGCTGGAGCTCGATCTGTTCCGGGGGCAAGCGGTGTGCAGTCTCGTGGGCTTTCGGTTCGCCGAGACTCGCGTGCTGGGGCGTCGCTGGCCCGGGTATCGCGACTTTCCCGAGATCAACCTGCGGTTTTATGTGCGGGAGACCCGCGGCGATCGTCGCGGGGTGGTGTTCGTGCGCGAACTGGTGCGGAGCCGGCTGGTGGCGGGGATGGCGAGACTGGTGTACAACGAGCCGTATGTCCGGGCGAGGATTGATCAGCGGATCGAGGATGACGGGATTCATCGACGGGTGGAGTATGGGTTCACGCATGGCGGTGGGTCAGGACGGATGGTTGTGCAAGCGCACGCCACGGCCTGCGTCCCGCACGAGGACTCGTCCGAGCACTGGTTCAAGGAGCACCAGTGGGGGTACGGCGTCACGCGCGGTGGCCGGGGCATCGTGTACGAGGTGCGCCACCCGCACTGGGGGTGTCACGAGGTGCGGTCTTGGTCCGTTGATGTCGATTGGGGCCGGATCTATGGCCGGGAGTGGTCGCACATGCGTGAGGCGCGGCCGCTGAGCGTGATCCTGGCGGAGGGGTCGGAGATCAAGGTCTTCGCGGCGCGGGCGCTGAACCAGCCGCGAATGGAAATGAGCGGCCTCGGTTGCGTCCGGGTTGAAGAAGAGCTCTGGCCCAGCTGAGCGTATTTCCCGCGAGCAAAGCGAATCAGCAGGTGGACATGATTCGATCTCGCTTCGAAGGCCAGGACCCTCCACGACTTCAGTTCCTCATTCCGCTTCAGGCAGTGTGAGTCTCGCCCAGATCGGGAAGTGATCGGAGGGATAGCGGCCGTCGTCGTTCGTGCGGTCGATGTCGGCGTCCTGCACAGTGATCGAGGAGGGGACGAGGATGTGGTCGATCATCTCGCCGCTGGTGTCGCCGGTGAAGGCGCCGAAGGTGCCGGCGTTCGTCTCATCGGGGTGGATCGCGCGGTACGCCTCGACATACGGTCTCTCGCGGGCGCTGAGCGAGCGGCGGGTGAGGTAGGTGACGGCGGGGTTCGACTCGCCGGAGTTGAAGTCGCCCATGAGCACATACGGGTCCCGGTGGGTTCGATCGCCGATGCGCTGGGCGATGAGCTGGGTGCTCTTCTCGCGCGAGGGCTGCGAGCGGTGATCGAGGTGGGTGTTGAAGACATAGATCGCATCGCCCGTGTCGCGTTCAATCAGGCGGGCCCAGGTGCATATCCGGGTGATCGAGTTGCCCCAGGTGGCCGAGGCGACGACCTCGGGCGTGTCGGAGAGCCAGAAGGTTCCCGAGCCGTCCACGGCGAAGCGGCCGGTGTCGTAGAGGATCGCGGCGTGCTCGCCCTTGGTCTTCCCATCGTCGCGACCCACGCCGATGACCCCGTAGCGGGGATTGCTCAGGGTGATCTCGTTGAGCTGGAAGGTCAGGGCCTCCTGCACGCCGATGATGTCGGCGCCGCGATCCCGGATGACCTCCATGACCAGCCCCCGCCGGCTGGGCCAGCTGTTGTCGCCGTCGTCGGCGGTGCCGTAGCGGAGGTTGAAGCTCATCACGGTCAGTGATGAGCCCGCGTGCGGGCTCCGGGGGACGGGGGCGTGCGTGGCGAGCATCAGAGCGAGAAGACGGGCGAGGAGCTGGACGATGAACATGATGGTTTTTCCTGATTTAGTCGTTCTGCATGGGGATATCAACGCCCTGCTGGCGCCCGCACTCGATGGCGTCCTCGTAGCCCGCATCGGCGTGGCGGAAGATGCCCATCATGGGGTCGTTGCGCAGCACCCGGGCCAGGCGATCGGCGGCCTCGTCGGTGCCGTCGGCGACGATGACCTGCCCGGCGTGCTGCGAGAACCCGATCCCAACGCCGCCGCCGTGGTGGAAGCTCACCCAGCTGGCGCCGCTGGCGATGTTGACGGCGAAGTTGAGCAGGGGCCAGTCTGAGACCGCGTCGGTGCCGTCCTTCATCGATTCGGTCTCGCGGTTGGGGCTGGCGACCGAGCCGCAGTCGAGGTGGTCGCGGCCGATCACGATGGGCGCGGAAAGTTCGGCCGATCGCACCATGTCGTTGAAGAGCAGCCCCGCCCTGTCGCGTTCGCCCAGACCGAACCAGCAGATGCGGGCTGGGAGCCCTTGGAACGCGAATCTCGGCTCGCAACTCGCGAAGTTCTGATTGAGCAGGGCCTCCGGGTTCTTGTGGCAGCCCAGGATCCACTGGTGCAGGCGATCGTTGTAGCCGCCGTCGCCCTGGGGGAAGAGCCCGAGCAGGGCGTAATCAGTTTTATAGATATCGATCGGGTCGCCCGAGAGCGCGACCCAGCGGAATGGCCCGCGCCCAAGGCAGAACTGGGGACGGATGAAGGCGGGCACGAAGCCGGGGAAGGCGAAGGCGTCGGTGAAGCCCTCGTCGAAGGCGCGCTGGCGGATGTTGTTGCCGTAGTCGAAGGTGATGGCGCCGCGGTTCTGCAGTTCGGCCATCGCCTCGACATGGCGGCGCATCGAGGCCAGCGCCAGCCGCTGATAATCCTCGGGGTCGGCACGCCGCGCCTCGTTGGCCTCCTCGAAGGTGAACTCGATGGGGCAGTAGCCCTGCAGGGGATCATGGGCGCTGGTCTGGTCGGTCAGGATGTCGGGGGTGATGCCGCGGGTGATGAGGCGATCGAGGAGGGCGATCGCGTTGCCGGGCCAGCCGACGGAGGTGGCGGATTGCTGTTCCTTGAGCTCCAACGCCCGGTCGATCGCGCCGTCGAGGTCGTCGGCCAGCTCGTCGAGGTAGTGGTCATCGAGGCGGCGCTGCAGACGCGTGCGATCGACATCGGCGATCAGGCAGGTCCCGCCATTGAGGGTGACCGACAGCGGCTGGGCGCCGCCCATCCCGCCGCAGCCGGCGGTGACGCTCAGGGTGCCGGCGAGGGTGCCGCCGAAGTGATCGCGGGCGCACTGGGCGAAGGTCTCGAAGGTGCCCTGGAGGATGCCCTGGGTGCCGATGTAGATCCATGACCCCGCGGTCATCTGGCCGTACATCATCAGCCCCTTGACGGCCAGCTCGTCGAAGTGCTTCTGCGTGGCCCAGTGGGGAACCAGGTTCGAGTTGGCGATCATGACCCTCGGTGAATCGGTGGTGGTCCGCACGACACCAACGGGCTTGCCGGATTGGACGAGCAGGGTTTCGTCGGCTTCAAGGCGTTGGAGCGTCTCGATGATCGCGTCGTAGGCGGCCCATGAGCGGGCGGCCTGGCCGCGCCCGCCGTAGACGATGAGGGATTGGGGATGCTCGGCGACCTCGGGGTCGAGGTTGTTCATGAGCATCCGCATCGCGGCCTCCGCCTGCCAGGTTGAGCAGGTCTTCGTCGTCCCGCGCGGGGCGCGGATGACGCGATTCTGCGGCTCGGGGATGTGCTTGGAGACGCCGGGATTGGTGGTGGTGCTCATATCATGTATCCTCGCTGCTAGACTATATCGAGACAACATCGCCGCCGACTGATCCGGTGGCAGAAATGCAGCCGCGAGTGCGGAGGAGCGATTATGCAAACAACCTGGACAACACAGTTTTCACTCATCGCGGGGTGCGTCTCATTGGCAGCGGCGTCGTTGGTGGCGCAGGTCATCTGCTACGCCAAGAACCACAACCTCGGCTTCACGATCCCCTACTCGCTGAATGGCGAGACTAAACTCTAGACTTCATCGTCCACCTTAATGATGATCATGGGGGAGCCAACCCGCTCAACCGGTTCCTGGAAGTTTCCGGCCAGGAGGACGGCCAGCTCGGCAAGGCGAAGCATAGCAAGGTCGAAACCGCACGGACGCTCTGGGTGCCGGCGATCAACAACGCCAGCGAGTACGGCCGCTGGACATTTATCGAGATCTCGGATCCATGTGATCTACAGAATACATTCCGAGCCAAGCTCGCTGATTTCGCGGGTGCAACCTCATGAGCTTGACACGAATTACCACCGCGAAGACCATCCGTACGGCGGTCAAGTCGATCGAGTCTGCGTTCAAGGCCGCCGGTACTCGGAGCAGATCCACCGTCGGGTTTCCGGGTGGCAGCGAGCAAGTCGCTATGTGGTGGAGTGAGCAGGCGGGGATTTGGCTTTGTCCACCATCTGAGTGGGGTTGGATCAATAACCGTTACTGGTTCGGTTACGGCACAATCCGCCCGGGTGACCGGCCGGCTATACCGATTGCCGTCGAGATCAACTTCCCGAAGGAAGGGATCAACCGGCGGGTGAAAGGTCTTCTCGCCTCCGATGGAGCCGGCCGGATCATCATCTGCCACAGCGGACACTTGGGTGGTCGCCTCGGTGCCGGTACCCGCGATGCATTTGCAAAGTTTTGGGGTCGGGAATCCGTTTCTGTTCTCGATGACGACGGTAGAGCATCGGAAATGTTTCTGTCGCCGAGGTAGGCAGCGATCGCATGATCACACAGCTTGCCGAGTTTGTGCGTGCGTGTGCAGCTTTCAAGGCTGGTGAGGCCAAGCCTGAGACGAGTGAAGCTCCTCCATTCTTCGGCGGGGCCGACGATGAGTTCGAGGGGACGAAAACGGTAGCGGCAAGCCGGGCGTACTCCGCGAACTGCGACCATGGTATCATTCGCAACCGCCTCACTATGTTGCTGCGGAATGCTGGCTACAATGTGGGCCGGGATCTGGCCCGCGATCTATTCATCGGGTCACGCAGTAAGCCGGACGCAGAGTTCGAGATCAAGACCGGGTGCGACCCGCAAAGCGTGTACACCGCTGTCGGGCAGTTGTTGATGCACAGCGTCGCGACACCGGCGATGTCGAAGGTCGTAGTCCTGCCGAGCCCTGTACCGGCTAGGACGCGCAAGGCCCTGAAGGCCCTCGATCTCCGGCTTATCGAGTATCGCTGGACCAAGGCAAGCATTCACTTCAACGGCTTTGCAGACCTATACCCAGATGTGGAGACCTCAGCCCCCATCAACCTATCGCATTGAATTATCCCACCCAGAACCCCTGACCAAGAAAACCACCCTGAAGACGGCGAGTAGGGGCGTTCATTTTCGCTTCCCCAATCCCTAATCCACCAATGGACCGAACGCGTCGTTTTCGATCAGCGTTTCAATCGCGGCGATGTCGGGCGACGGGCTCCGGTCCTCGGTCAGCGGCGGGACCACGCCGCGGATGATCGTGATCGCCTGCTCGACGCGCTCCCCCGAGCCGTGGGGGCGGTGGGCCTCGACGCCCTCGGCGGCGCAGAGCAGTTCGGTGGCGATGACCGAGCGGGCGAGCCGCACGCCCCGGGCGGCCTTGGCGGCGCTGCGGGGGCCGAAGGAGTTGTAGTCCTCCATGTTGGCGCAGGTCGAGAGGTTGGCCACGCTGGCGGGGGTGGCCAGGCCGATCAGCTCGTTGCACATGGCGGCGGCGGCGTACTGCACGATCATGAACCCTGACATCACGCCCGGCTTGGGGCTCATGAAGGCGGTCAGCTCGCTCTGGGGGTCAAAGACGCTGAGCATGTGGTACACGCGCCGCTCGGCGATGCCTGCCAGGTGGGCGATGCCGATCGAGAGCGTGTCGAGAGGGAGGGCCACGGGCATGCCGTGGAAACAGCCGGCGGAGACGATGTCGGGGGTGTCCGAGCCCGTGTCGAAGATAAGTGGGTTGTCGGTGACGGCGCCCAGTTCGCTGTCGAGGCGGGCGAAGCAGGATTCGAAGGAATCCAGCGCGGCCCCCAGCACCAGCGGCGAGCATCGGAAGGAGTAGGGGTCCTGCACGCGAGGATCGCCCGCGGCGTGCGATTCGGCGATCGAACTGCCGGTGAGCAGCGATTTCAGTGTTCGGGCGACGCGGGCGGCCCCGGGCTGGTTGCGGACCCCGTAAACCCTTGGATCCAGGTAAGCGTGGGAGGCCCGGGCGGCGTCGATGGACATGGCGTTGGCGATCAGGGCGGCGTCGATCACCCGTTTGAGACCCTGGGCGATCAGGACGAAGCGTCCGGTCATCAGATGGGTGCCGTTGATCAGCGCCAGGCCCTCCTTGGCGACGAGGGAGACGGGTTCGATGCCCGCGCGCCGCAGGGCCTCGCCGCCACGGAGGCGTTGCCCGTCGGCGATGGCCTCCCCCTCGCCGATCATCACCAGCACCGCGTGCGCCAGCGGCGCCAGGTCGCCCGAGGCCCCGACCGAGCCCGATTCGGGGACCACGGGGGTGATCCCGGCGTTGAGCAGGGCGATGATCTGCTCGACAATCTCGACCCGGACCCCCGAGTATCCCCTTGCAAGCGAAGCCGCCAGCACCAGCATCATGGCCCGGACGACCTCCTCGGGGAGCGTGTCGCCCACCCCGGCGGCGTGGGAGCGGATCAGGTTGAGCTGGAGCTTTTGTAGGTCGCCCGGATCGATCTTCTGGCGCGAGAGAGAGCCGAAGCCCGTGTTGATGCCGTAGTGGGCGAGCCCGTCGTCGAGGACCGATTCGAGCCCGGCGCGGCACGCGAGGATCGCCCTTCGCCCGGCATCGCTCAGGCCCACCGGACGGCGGGACCGGGCGACCGACTCGACCTGCGCCGGGGTCAGCGGGGCGGTGGGATCGAGGGTGAGGGGCGTGGGCTCTGGCATGGATCTTGTGCTCGGTTCAAGGGGTTGGGATTGTTGTTGAGGGATGAAATGCACGATATCATAGTGCCATGACCGCTGAACGCGCCCAGAGGGCTTCCCGAGTGCTGATGATCCGACCCGACGGGTTCGGGCGCGACGACCAGGCCGCCGAAACCAACGCCTTTATGCGGAAACCAGTCGAGACGGCGGACCGGATCCGCGAGCAGGCGCGCAAGGAGTTCGACACGCTGGCCCTGACCCTCCAGGAGGCCGGCGTGGGGGTGCTGGTGTTCGACGACGAGCTCGGGCTCCCGGATTCGACCTTCCCAAACAACTGGATCTCGTACCACCAGCCGATTGTGTCTGGGAAACCGGCCAACCCGATCGTGGTGACTTATCCCATGCTCACCGAGGCACGCCGGCGTGAGCGGCGAAGCGAGATCCTCGACGCCGTGGCGGGGTTCACCGGGGTCCGGCCCGATCACATCGATCTCAGCGCCCTCGAGAAGGAGAACGAGATCCTCGAGGGGACCGGCTCGCTGGTGCTCGACCGTATCCACGGCGTGGCGTACGCCTGCGTCTCGGCGCGGACCACCGATTACGCGCTGGACACCTGGGGCGATGAGCTGGGATACGAGGTTGTCCGGTTCCACGCCGCCGACGGGGACGGGAACCCGGTCTACCACACCAATGTGGTCATGAGCATCGGCGAGAAGTTCGCGGTGGTCTGTCTGGAGTCGATCACCGATCCCGACGAGTACGATCTGGTCGAGGCCGCCCTGCGCCGGAGCGGTCGGGAGATCATGACCATCACCCTCGATCAGGTGGCGCATTTCTGCGGCAACATCCTCGAGCTCCAGAACGCCCGGGGCGAGTCGGTCTTCGCCATGTCCAAGTCGGCCTTCGAGCATTTCACGCCGGCCCAGCAGGAGCGCTTCGCCTCCCAGGGGCGGGTGGTGAGGGTGGCGATCCCCACCATCGAGTATGTCGCCGGCGGGAGCGTGCGGTGCATGCTGGCCGAGCTGGGCTGCTGATCCGCCCGCCGCCCTGGGCCAGGCATTCTTCATCATCGGTGCTTGGGCCGAGCGGGTGCATCTTTCGGGCGCCGGGCTCGGTATGATTGATCCCCGTTTGCGGTGTGCGGCGGGCGATCGACTCGATTCCGAGGAGCACCAATGAGACCTATACGAGCCGCGCTCACGGCGGCGATCGCGATCCTGACGATCCCCGCGGCGTCATCGTACGCCCAGAATGTCGAACCCATCGAGTTCACGCTCGACAACGGGATGAAGTTCCTGCTCATGCCCCGTGACGAGCAGCCCAATGTCATCACCGCCGGCTGGATCGCCCCCACGGGCTCGGTCATGGAGC
This sequence comes from uncultured Phycisphaeraceae bacterium, assembly GCA_964387925.1. Classification (GTDB taxonomy): domain Bacteria; phylum Planctomycetota; class Phycisphaerae; order Phycisphaerales; family UBA1924; genus UBA1924. The sequence continues at coordinate 52,278 of CAYLXF010000004.1, read as the reverse complement.
ACCCGGGGATCACGGGCGTCTCGCACCTGCTCGAGCACCTGCTGTTCAAGGGCAGCGATGTGGTGGGGACCTCCGACGCCGGGAAAGACAAGGAGTTCCGTGACAAGCTGACCGAGATCCGCAAGAAGATGCGTGCGTACACGCTCGATACGCAGTACCAGCGGATGTACAGCGGGGAGATCGACAACCCCTGGGACCCGGCAAACGACACCGATGAGCTCCGCGAGCTTCGGGCGCAGATGACCGCCCTCCAGGACGAGCAGGCCCAGATCACCGTCAAGAACGAGTTCGACTCGATCTACACGGGCAACGGCGCTTCGGGCATGAACGCGGGGACGAGCAACGATTTCACGGTGTTCTACATCAACATCCCGAGCAACAAGCTTGAGCTGTGGTCGTGGATGGAGAGCGACCGGCTGTTGAATCCTTCCTTCAGGGAGTTCGACGCCGAGCGTTTCGTGGTGATCGAGGAACGGCGCCAGCGCCTCGAAGCGACCGCCACGGGCAAGCTCGACGAGCAGTTCGACTCGATGTTCTGGGTCGCATCGCCGTACAACTGGCCGGTGATCGGCTGGATGAGCGACCTGATGGCCTACACCGAGGCCCAGGTGCGCGAGTATTTCGAGACCTACTACCAGCCGGCCAACCTGGTGGGCGTGATCGTGGGCGATTTCGATGTCGATGAGGCCAAGCAGCTGGCCGAGTCGTATTTCGGGCGCATCCCCAACAAGCGTCCCAAGGCCGACCCGCTGGTGACCTACGCGGTTCCCCTGCTCGGTGAGATGCGGTTCAACGGCGAGTGCGACTGTCAGGACCAGCTGGAGGTCCGCTACCGCAGCGTGCCCTTCGGGCACCCCGACGAGGCGGTCTTCGATGTGATCGGCGACCTGCTCAACGGGCGCACCGGGCGGCTCTACAAGTCGCTGGTCGAGGACCGGGGCATCGCCTCCCAGGCCCGGGCCTCCAACGAGGCCAGGCGGTACGCCGGGAGCTTCTCGTTCAGCGCCCGTCCCAAGGGGGATGCGGATCTGGGCGAGATCGAGGCGGCGTGGTACGAGCAGATCGATCGGCTCAAGACCGAGCCCGTCGGCGAGCACGAGCTGCAGAAGGTCAAGAACCAGGCCGCGGCGGACACCTTCCGCGAGCTGGAAGACAACTCCTCGCTGTTCTTCCAGCTGGCCATCACCGAGGCCTACGGCGGGTACGAGTACCTCAACGAGCACCCCAAGGCGATCGCGGCGGTGACGCCCGAGGACATCATGCGGGTGGCCAAGGAGTATTTCAACAGCGACGCGCGGGCCGTCTCGCACTACACACGCAGGGGCGGGAGCGTCGAGACGATTCTGACCATCGAGGATGTCCGCGACTCGCTGCCCGAGGATCAGGCGGCCATGTTGCTCCCCGCGATCCAGCAGCAGATCGACCAGCTGGCCACGATGACCGACGCCGACGAGCTCAGAGCAGAGCTCGAGGGCATGGACGAGCAGGCCGCGACGGTTCCCCCCGCGTTCCAGACGACGATGAAGTACATCAAGCAGGAGATCCGAAAGCGGATCGACGAGATCGAGTCGGGCGCTGGAGCGGCCGAGCAGTCCCCGCAAGACGAGACGGGTGACCAGGGAGGTGACCAATGAGACATGCCCTTACGATGACATGCGCGTCGCTCGCGTTTCTTGGTGTTCCGGCGGCCATGGGCGGCGACATCCCCGCGCGTCCCTCGGACCTCAAGTTTGAGCCGCTGGAGTTCACTCCGCCCAGCCCCGATCAGTTCCGCCACGAGCTGAGCAACGGGATCCCGGTGTACATGGACGCCTCGCATGAGTTCCCGCTGGTGACCATTACCTTCAGTTTCAAGGGCGGGGCCTACATGGAGCCGCCCGAGCAGGCGGGGCTGGCGGCGATGACCGGTGCGATGATGCGCACGGGCGGCTCGTCGACGATGACCCCCAGCGAGCTCGACGAGGCGTTCGACTTCCTGGCCGCCGATGTGTCGGCGGGGGTGGGCGACCGCACCTCCAGCGCGTCGATCAACGCGCTGACGAGCAACCTCGACGAGGCGTTCGAGCTGTTCATGGACATGGTCAAGAATCCGCGCTTCGATGAGGAGCGGCTGGAGGTGCTCCGGGGCCAGTCGCTCGAGGGGCTCAAGACCCGCGACGACAACGGGCTGGCGATCGCCATGCGCGAGATGGGCTTCCTGATGTGGGGTCAGGACAGCTTCGAGGCCCGCCAGCCGACCAAGGCGTCGCTCGAATCAATCACGCCCGAGGACCTGCGCCGCTTCCACGCTCGCGTCTTCGTCCCCGCGAACCTCATGATCGCCGTCACGGGCGACTTCGAGCAGGAGGAGATGCTCGCCTTCCTGGAGGAGGCGGTCAAGGGCTGGGAGTGGGGCCAGGAGGCGCCCGATGTCCCGGCCCAGACGCACGAGTTCAAGCCCGGGGTGTACTACTACGAGAAGGACCAGCCGCAGGTGCAGGTCCTGATCGGTCACCGCGGCATCGAGCGCGACAACCCCGAGGCGATCCAGGTGGATGTCATGAACCAGATCCTGGGCGGCTCGGGCTTCACCTCGCGCATCACCAACTCGGTGCGGACCCGCGAGGGGCTGGCGTATACCGCGGGCTCGTTCATGCAGCCCAAGGTTGGCTACCCCGGCGTGTTCATGTCGTACTTCTTCACCAAGGTGCCCACCACGGCCCTGGCCACCCGCCTGGTCTTCGACGAGATCGACACCATCCAGAAGGAGCCGGTGACGACGGACGAGCTGACGACGATCCAGAACAACCTGATCGAGACCTTCCCACGCAACTTCGAGTCCAAGGACGGGATGATGCGCCTGTTCATCAACGATGAGCGGACCGACCGCCCCGAGGGCTACTGGCGGACCTACCGCGACAAGGTCCGGGCGGTCGATCCCGGCGAGGTCCAGAAGGCCGCCAACGAGTACCTGCACCCCGAGGACGCGGTCGTGCTGATCGTGGGCCCGTGGGACCAGATCAAGAAGGGCAACGCCGAGTCGGAGGCCGACCCCGACCGGGTGGCCACCATGGACGAGTTCGGCCAGGCCCATCAGATTCCCAAGCGTGATCCCGAGACGCTCAAGCCCGCCGAGTGATCGGGTGAATCCCGAGGCCCCGGCCCCCGGGCGCGGCCGGGATCGTGTATATTCGCGGGTCCGGTCGTGCTTGACCGGGCCTGTTTTTCTTCCGGCTCGCCGGCGCGTTCAAGGCGGTCGGGCACGAGCCCCGCACCCAGCATCAGGAGAGTTTTCATGTCGCTCAGGCTTCACACCGTGATCTCGTTGCTCGCCGTGGGCGTGCTGGCGCTGGGCGCCCGTGCCGAAGAAACCCACGACGGCTTGATCCAGTACCCCACGCTCTCGCCAGACGCGTCGTTCATTGTGTTCTCGGCGGCGGGGGACCTGTGGTCGGTCCCGGTGGGCGGTGGGGCGGCGTACCGGCTCGCTTCGCACCCTGGCAATGAGACCCAGAGCCGGTTCAACGACGACGGGAGCATGATCGCCTTCGAGTCGGACCGCGATGGGGCCCAGAATCTGTACACGCTGGGCGTCGAGCCGCGCGGGGGGTTCCTGGCGGCGGGAGATCTGCGCCGCGTCACGGTCTCGGACCGCGCCGAGATGCTGGGCGACTTCGGCCACGACGGCGCGAGCGTTCTGTTCTCGGCGTACATCTACCCCGAGATCTACCGCCAGCCGCGGATGTACTCGGCCCCGCTCGACGGCGGGCCGATGACGAGGATCACCGACGCCTTCGGTCGCGCCCCGACCCCCGCGCCGGGACAGGACTCGATCTATTTCGTTCGTGGCTATTACTATCCGCACCGCGTCGCTTACCGCGGCCCGGGCAACATGGACATCTGGCGCTTCGACCCGGGCGACAACGCGTTCACCCGGATGACGAGCTTCACAGGCAACGACATGGACCCCAGCCCGCTCCCCGACGGGTCGCTGGTGTACCTCTCGAGCCGCGACGGGCAGTACAACCTGGTGCGCCTGGACGCGGGGGCGAACGATCAGGACGCACAGGCCATCACGCAGCTGACGCACTTCAAGCCCGACAGCGAGCTCCCGACAACCATCGCCCATGGCGCGCGCGACCTGAGCGTCTCGGACGACGGGACCACCGCCGTCTTCGTCGTCTGGAACACGCTCTACACGCTCGACCTGTCCGACCCGCACGCATCGCCCAAGGCCGTTGAGGTGGCTTTCGGCTCCGACCTGCCGCGGGGGCGCGAGGAGCGAAAGAACCTCTCCAAGGAGGTCTCGGAGGCGGCGGTGCACCCCTCGGGCAAAGCGGTCGCCCAGATCGCCCGCGGCGAGCTGTTCATCCGGAGCACCGAGGAGGGGTTCCCGACCTACCGGGTGACCAGCACCAGCGCCCGCGAGCGGGACATCGCCTGGTCGCCCGACGGGACCAGGCTGTACTTCGTGGCCGACGATGACGAGTCGCTGGGATCGATCTACGCGGCGACGGTCTCACTGACCCGCGAGGATCTTGATCCCGAGCCCGAGCAGAAGCCCGAAGAGAAGGTGGACGAACCCCCGGATGATGTGGCGTCGGACGAGCCGGCCGATGCAGGTGACCGGTCCGGGGGCGAGGAGGGAAAGGGCGAGCCGCAGGCCGATGAGTCCGGGGAGGAGGGCGAAGAGAAAAAAGAAGATCAGAAAATGAAACCCGAGATCGACTACGCCAAACGCTGGGCCCAGGCGCTGCGGTTCGACATCGAGCCGGTGGTGCGATCGAGCGAGCTGGCATTCCGGCCCACGCCCTCGCCCGATGGGAAGAAGCTGATGTACCTGCGTGAGCGGGGGGACATCGTGATCCGGGACCTGGAGACGGGCGAGGACCGCGTCGTGAGCGAGCAGTGGTCCGAGCCCGACATCCTGTGGGCCTCCGATTCGCGCCACATTATCTACGCGGCGGTCGACCTGGACTTCAACGCCGACATCTTCCTTCTCGACACCCTCCCCGACGCCGAGGGAGAACTTCCCAAGGCGATCAACATCACCCGCCACCCCGACATCGACCACTCGCCGCACCTGTCGCACGATGGGAAGGTGCTGACCTTCCTCTCCGACCGCGACAACGAGAACGGGGACTGGGATGTGTACTCGGTCTACCTGGATCTCGATCTTGAGGGCCTGCCCGACTACGAGCTGGCGCAGTATTTCAAGGACGCCGCCGAGGCGGCCACGAAGCGCAAGCCCATCGACCCGGTGAAGTTCGGCGTCGAAGCAGACGGTGACGAGCGAACGGTCGCGGGTGAGGCCGCGCAAGATCACGGCATCGAAGAAGACAAGAAGGCGCAGGAAGAAACCGACGGGGATAAGGGTGATCCCCAAGTGGAGATGACCTTTGACACCGATGATGCGTACCTGCGGATACGGCGTCTGACCTCGACGCCGCAGTCCGAATCGGACCTGACGATGACCCCGGGCGGCGAGCGTGTGATCTTCTCGACGGTGATCGACGGGGACCGCAGCTTCGTGAGCGTCGATTACAAGGGGCAGGACCGCAAGACCATCACGGCCGGCGGGGTGGGCGACCCGCGCGTGTCGCTCGACGGAAAAGCGTTGAGCTTCATCAGCGCCGGGCAGGCGGCGACCGGCTCACCCACCGGCGGCAAGGCCGAAAAGCTCCCGATCGACGCGACGATCACCATCGACCGTGACAAGGAGCTGGCCCAGAAGTTCAAGGAGGCCGCGGGGCGTTTCGGGATGAGTTTCTACTCGCTCAAGGGCGTCGATTGGGAATCGGTTACCGAGCGGTATCGCCAGCTCGTCATGCAGACCCGCACCAACGACGCGTTCCTGCGTCTGATGAATCTGATGTGGGGCGAGGTCGACGGCTCGCACACGGGCACCTGGGGCGGGGACGGCTATTCCGCGCCCTCCCCTGGCAACGGCTACCTGGGGATCAACTTCACGCCCGTCGAGAACGGCTACCGCATCGACTCGATCATCGAGGGCGGCCCGGTCGATCGCATGCACAAGGGGCCGGAGGTCGGCGATGTGATCGTCGCCATCGGGGACAAGCGGCTCACCGGCGCGCCCACCGCCTCGGGGCTGGTGAGTCTGCACGGGGCGATGGTGAACATGGCCCGCGACGAGCAGATCATGGAGTTCGTCACCAGCGACGAATCGGGCGAGGCGGTGCATCGGTTTGCCCTGGTGACGCCGGACAGCTATGGCACGATGTCGGTGCTGCGTTACCGAGACGAGGTGGCCAAGCGCCGCGCGCAGGTCGAAGCGCTCTCCGATGGCAAGCTGGGCTACCTGCACATCCGGGGCATGGGGCTGGCGGAGGTGCGCGACTACGAGCGAGACCTGTTCGCCGCGGCCGACGGGAAGGAGGGCCTGATCATCGATGTGCGTGACAACGGCGGCGGCTGGACGACCGACATCCTGCTGGCCTCCCTGACGGCCCCCAACCACGCGTACACCGTCCCGCGCGGGGCCGACCCCGAGCGGGTCCGCAACGACAACTACCCCCGTGATCGGCGTCTGATCTATGCGTACTCACGCCCGATCAATGTGCTGATCAATGAGAACTCGTTCTCGAACGCGGAGATCTTCGCGCATTCGATCAAGACCATCGGGCGAGGGCCGCTGATCGGGACCCAGACCTTCGGCGGGGTGATCTCGACGGGGGCCTTCACCCTCATCGACGGCACCACAGTGCGCCGCCCGTTCCGGGGCTGGTACCTCCCCGACGGGACCGACATGGAGCAGCACGGGGCGGTGCCGGATATCGAGGTGCCCCAGACGCCGAGCGACGAGGCGGCGGGGCGTGATCCGCAGCTCGAAGCGGCGGTGAAGGAGCTGATGGGCCGCATCGGCAACTGATCTTGCGTCGGCGCAGACACGAAAAAGCCCGGCGGCCCAGTGGGCCGCCGGGCGATGTATGTCAGCGCGGGCGCCGGCTCTTACTTGTCTTCCTCGAGCACACCGATGCCGGTGCGGATCGGGGGCTCGGGACGCTTGGGCGTGATGTCGCCCTGGGCCTCGATCTCCTTGAGCAGCTCCTCGATCGCCGCGTCGAGCTGCGGGTCGTGCCCCCCGAGGGCGGCGGTGGGATCGATGTCGACCTCGATGTCGGGGTCGACGCCGTGCCCCTCGATGCCCCAGGTGCCGTCGAGCTCATAGAACCCGAAGTTGGGGACGGTGACCGCGCCGCCGTCGATCAGCGGCGGGACGCCCGAGATGCCCACGAGCCCGCCCCATGTGCGCGTGCCGATGAGCTTGCCGATCCCCAGGTGCTTGAAGAGCCAGGGGAACATGTCGCCGCCCGAGCCGGCGTTGCCGTTGATCAGCATCGCCTTGGGGCCCTGGTGGGCGTCGTAGGGCCAGGGCCAGTCGGCCCCGTCGCGCCGGTACCACATGTTGGTCCGGGGTCGATTGAGCAGCTCGATGAAGCGGTTGGGGATCTGCCCGCCGCCGTTCCATCGCTCGTCGATCATCAGCGCGGGCTTGTGCATCTGCCCGTAGAACTGGCGGAAGAGCTCGTTCTGCCCCTGCACCCCGGTGTTGGGCACATAGATATAGCCGATCTTGCCGTCCGAGGCCTTCTCGACATACTCCCGGTTGCCCTCGACCCAGGCGCGATACCGCAGCCCGACCTCCGAGCCCAGGGGCTTGACGGTGACATCACGCTTGTTGACCGTTTCCTCGTCGCCTTCGAGGGCGGACACGACGGTGAGCGTTGTGGGACGCCCGGCGGTGGCGATGAAGGCGGCCCACGGGTCCCTGGAGGTGTCCACATGGGCGCCGTTGACGGCGATGATGATGTCCCCCTCCTTCACACCGAGGCCGAACTGCGAGAGCGGCCCCATCGCGTCGGTGTCCCAGGGCGCCCCGCGGTAGATCCGGGTGATCCTGAACCCGGTGTCGTCTCCCGAGCCCACGGCCTCGTAATCGGCGCCGAGCATGCCCACGCTCTCGCTGGGCTGGTCCTCGACATCGCCGCCGCCGTAGTACGAGTGGCCGATGTTGAGCTCGCCAATCATCTCGCCGATGATGTACGAGACATCCTCGCGGCTGACGGCGTCGTCGACCATGGGCAGGTAGTGCTTGAGCACGCCGTCCCAGTCCACGCCGTGCATGTTGGTGACATAGAAGAAGTCACGCTCGCGCCGCCATGCGTCGGTGACCAGCTCTCTCCACTCCTCGCGGAGGTTCACGGCTTTGCGCAGGTCCAAATCCAGCGGCTTGGCGGTCTGCCCCGCCTTGGCGTCGACCACGGCGAAGCCGCCGGGCGTCTGGGCCACGAGCTTCTTCCCGTCGCCCGACATCCCGAAACCGAAGGCCATGCCCAGGACGGTCTTCTCCGAGGGCTCGTCCTCGCGGATATCGATGATCTTGATCGAAGCGCCGTCGTCGCCCCGGCGGATGTAGAGCAGCTCGCCCTTGTCGTTGGAGGCAAGATGATCGAAGTTGCCTGAATCGACATCCAGATCGAAGGCACGAGCCTCGAAGTTCTCGAAGTCGATCTTGACCTCCGCGGCGGCCTGGGCCGACTCCTTGACGATCTCCTTGAACTCCTCCTCGCTGATCTCCGTGCTGGTTCGCTTGGCGTTCCAGCTCCCGGTCATCCCCATGCCCTTGATCTCCCAGGAGCCCTTCATCTCGCCGTCGCTGACGGTGCACTTCTGGATGATGGTCATCCCGTTCTCGGTGGATTCCATGGAGAGCTCGTTGGTCTCGGGGTCCCACTCGACCACATCGCCCAGGTCGTCGGTCTCGCCCATGGCCCGCGACTGGCCCGTGATCGCCCCTTTGTCGTCGACGATGATCGTCAGCGAAAAGGAGATCTCGTCGGCGGGCATGCCCAGGGCCTTGAAGCCGGTGGCCGTTCCTTCCCACTTGCCCCAGAGGGGATGATCGGTGTTGTAGCCGTCGAGATAGGCGGGGGTGTCGGAGTCCTTGTCCCCCGCGCCGTCATCGGCATGGTCGGTCCCCTTTTTGTCGGCTTCATTCTTGTCCTTGGCGTCCTTGTCTTCTTCCTGCGTGTCCTTCGCGTCCCCGTCTTTGTCTGCGTCCTTCTCCCAGGTCTCCTCGTCGGACTTGAGCAGGTGCGGGTTCTCGACCTCGCTGTTGAGCGGCACCGCCAGCAGGCGGCCGGTCTGCGCGTACACGAAGGTGGAACCGACATCCTCGTACTTGGGCGAGGTGAAATCGCGGTTCGAGGTGTAATACAGGTAGTCGCCCAGACGCGAGAACACGGGCTCGGAGTCGTTGAAGAAGCCGGAGGTCACATGGTGCTTGTCCCCGCTCTGGGTGTCGTAGATCCAGATGCTGGTGCTGAAGCCGTTCTCATCGGCTCGGGCGTAGGCGAGATAGCGAGAGTCGTGCGACCAGGAGGCGTCGACCGCGTTGGCCAGCGGCTCCTTATCGAACTGCTTGGCCTCGCCCGATTCGACATCGACCAGCGACATCACGCCGGCCTTGTCCACGATGTAGATCGTCTTGGAATCGGGCGACCAGGACGAGCCCATGAAGTAGGTCATGTTGCCGTCGGTGAGCTGGCGGGTCTCGCCCTTGCCGTCGGACTGGGTGATGTACAGCTCGTACTCGCCGTCCTCGTCGGAGAAATACGACACCCAGCGTCCGTCGGGGCTCCACGATGGGAGGCGCTCGGAGGCGCCGGAGGTGGTGGTGAGCTGGCGGGGCGCCCCGTTCTCGGCCGGGGCGGTCCAGATGTCACCCCGGGCCTCGGCGACCACGCGCTTGCCGGTGGACGACAGCCCGCCCGATTGCACGAGGTCGCTGGCGTCGACGACCCGGGGGCGCAGCGACTCCCGGGCGCCGGGGACGGTGATGTTGACGGGGCTCGTCTTGCCGTTGCCCAGGTTCAGCAGGTAGATGCGCGGCCCGAGCTGGAACACGATCTCCCCCTTGCCCGAGTCGGCCGGCCCCATCGAGGGGAACTTCACATCGTCGTCGCCGAAATGGGTGATCTGCTCGCGCTCGTCCTTGCCGGGGTCGTAGCGCCAGATGTTCAGGCGTTTTTCGCTCCCCTGATCGGAGAGATAATACAGCTTGTCCTTGTGCCACATGGGGATGGTGTCCGTGCCCTCCCAATCGGTGATCTTCTTCGACTCGTGGTCCCTGAGATTGAACAGCCAGATATCGGTGGCCAGCCCGCCGCGGTACCGCTTCCAGGTCCGGAAGTCGCGAGAGTTGGGGGTGTAGGCGAGCCATTCCCCGTCGGGGCTGACGGCGCCGGTGGCGCCGTAGGGCACGGGCATCGCCTCGGGGATTCCCCCGTCGGCATCGACGGTGAAGAGCTTCTGCTGGGCGGGGTTGCCGCTGAGCCCGTTGAACGAGAACAGAAGCGATCCATCGGGGGTCCAGTCGAGCAGGCGCTCATTCCCCGGGTGATGGGTCACCCGCATGGGCACCCCGCCCCCGGCGGCGACGGTGTACAGATCCCGGTCGCCCTCGTAGTTGCCCACGAACGCGATGGTCCGCTCGTCGGGGCTGAAACGAGGGAACTCCTCCTGCCCCGCCGGGCTGGCCACGGGCTCGGCCTCGCCTCCCTTCTTGTCGACGATCCAGATATCGTTGGCGTAGACAAAGAGGATCTTGTCCTTGCCGACATCCGGATAGCGGAACATCCCCGAGTTCTTCGTCTCGTCCTGAGCGAGCAAGGGCGTCGAGGCGACCGCGATCCCCGCGACGCTGATCAGCAGCGTGGTCATCTTCATGAGTGGTTTTCCAGTGGTGAATGCGTGTGTTGGACCACCGACCGAGTCGGCACAGCAGAGTGTACCGAATCGGGGTGCGCGAGTTTCATGGGCGGTGAGAAGTGCTCCGGATCCGGAAGAATCCTGAGCAGCACGAAAGTCCACTTTGCCCGTCGCCGAGGCTTGATTTCCGTGCGGGCAGCGGAAACAATCACTTCCTGATTGCGGGGTAGAGCAGTCTGGTAGCTCGTCGGGCTCATAACCCGGAGGTCGTTGGTTCAAATCCAGCCCCCGCTATTCCACGGTCGGTATCGAAAGATTCCGGCCCCACGGTTCACGATGAACACCGCCGAGAGACACGGCGGTGTTTTTTCGTCGGTTCCCGCCAACGACGCGTGATTTCCCGAGCGGTGACGGCTCATCCGGGTGTCTCTGATGTCGCGCAGGCCATAACCGGATTCGCACCAATCGGCCCCGAAACCGCTCGATTCTCCCTAAAAGTCTCTCGGGTCTCTGGGAAGCGGTGAACGGGTGAAGGGAGGGTTGGGCGCGCTCCAGCGCGCCCGACCCCCACGGTTGCGCGCGGTGAGAAGTTATCAGTGTGTCCGAAAAAACCGGACCGGTCGCACGCCGACGGCATAGGTGCATGGTGAGGGGCACTCACGCCCCGGTCAAGGACGACGCCATGACCCAGCACCCCCGCGCGGACCGCACCCGCGACCCGCAGACGATGACCCCGAAAGAGCGGCGGGCCGAGATCGCACGCATCCTCGCGCTGGGTCTGGTGCGTGCTTCGAGCCTGCTCAAGGAGTCTCCGCCAGTCTCTGATTCTTCACCCGGGGGACTTGAAGACCGGGAAGATTACCGCCTCAGTGTCACGCGTCAGAACCCGAGAGGAGGCACGCATGACGGCTGAAGCAAACCGATACCAATCCCCAGAGATCGAGGCGGCGATCGCCGAGCTCTACGACATGACCACCGGTCAGCTGGCCGAGAAGTACGCGCAGCTGCACGGGCAGCCGACCCGCACCCGCCACCGCCAGTACCTGATCCGCAAGAACGCCTGGCGGATCCAGGCCAACGCCTTCGGGGGTTTGTCGGAGCGTGCCAGGCGCCGGGCCGCCGAGATCGCTAATGACGCGGATATCCGTGTGATGGCCCCCAGGACGCTGGTGTGCCCGCCGCAGGGCGGTGATCCCGAGAGTCGGGCGCGGCGCTTGATCCAACGCGACCCGAGGATCCCGTCACCGGGCTCGGCCATCATCCGCCAGTACAAAGGAAAGAAGCTGCGCGTGGTGGTGCTGGAGGGTGACCTCGGATTCGAGTACGACGGTCAACGCTACGACACCCTCAGCGCCGTCGCCAAGCACGTCACCGGCAGCCACGTCAACGGCTTTCGCTTCTTCGGGCTCGGGGGCAAGCCGTGAGCCGTGAGCGACCCGCCAAGCCCGATGCGGTCCGCTGCGCGATCTACACCCGCAAGTCCAGCGAGGAGGGGCTCGAGCAGGCGTTCAACTCCCTCGACGCCCAGCGCGAGAGCGCCGAGGCCTTCATCGCCAGCCAGAAGGCCCAGGGATGGGTGTGCCTGCCCGAGCAGTACAACGACGGGGGCTTCTCGGGCGGCAGCCTCGATCGGCCCGCGATGGACCGGTTGATCCGTGACATCGAAGCCAAGAAGATCGACTGCGTGGTGGTGTACAAGGTGGACCGGCTCAGCCGCTCGCTGATGGATTTTTCACGCATCATGGAAGCTTTCGACGCCCACGGGGTGTCGTTTGTCTCGGTGACGCAGCAGTTCAATACCACCAGTTCGATGGGGCGGCTGACGCTCAACATCCTGCTGAGCTTCGCCCAGTTCGAGCGCGAGATCATCGGCGAGCGGATCCGCGACAAGGTGGCCGCCCAGAAGCGCCAGGGGCGTTGGGCGGGCGGTGTGCCCGTCCTGGGCTACGACGTGGACCGATCCGGGCCCAGCCCCAAGCTGGTCGTCAACGCCAAGGAGGCGGCCCGTGTGCGCGAGATCTTTGGGATGTATCTCGAGAAGCAGTCGCTCCAGCCGGTGGTGCGGGAGCTGGAGAGGCGAGGCTGGACCAACAAGCTGCGTAAGACCAAGAAGGGCCGGATCATCGGCGGCAAGCCCTTCGACAAGGCGACACTGCACGCCCACCTCACCAACCCGATCTACAAGGGAATGATCAGCCACAAGGGCGATTTGTACCCTGGGGTGCACGAAGCAATCATCGAGCCCGAGCAGTTTGACCAGGTGCAGAAGCTGCTCAAACACAATGGCCGCAGCGGAGGGACCGAGGTCCGCAATAAGTATGGGGCGCTGCTGAGGGGGCTGCTGCGATGCAAGGCCTGCGACCAGGCGATGACGCACGTCTTCACGACCTCGCGCGGCAAGAGCGGGAAGCAGTACCGATACTACCGGTGCGTGGGGGCGGTGAAGCTCGGCGCGTGCACCTGCCCGTGACCTGAAGCAGGATATCCGGCTTCACTTGATTCAGAGTGAGGACCGGTTCGATCCAGCCCGCGGTTCGATTGGGGCATAAGCTCTCGGCGCAGGAGATCTCCGATCCCAAGCACCGGCGTTCGAGCTGCACCAAGCGGGGCATCGAGGAGATTCTCTTCCTCTCTCGCTCCGATCCGAGCATGGCGGTCTCCCCGGGTGACTTCGACGCGGATCCGATGCTTTTCAACTGCCAGAGCGGGACGATTGATCTACGCAGCGGCACGCTCCATGCCCATGACCGCAGGCAGCTGCTCAGCCGGATCTCGCCGGTGCGGTACACGCCGGGCGGCTCGTGCCCCAGGTGGATGATGTTCCTGGAGACCGTCTTTGGAGGTAACGAGGAACTCATCGGCTACATCCAGCGTGTGTGCGGTTACCTGCTGACCGGCAGCGTGCGCGAGCAGTGTCTCTTCTTCATGCACGGCGACGGCTGCAACGGCAAATCGGTCTTCGCTTCCGTGCTCCAGCACATCCTCGGTGAGTACGCACGCAAGATCCCCGCGCAGATCCTGTCCCGCAGCGATCGGGTCGCGGGCGAGGGACCCACGCCGTTTCTCTCGACGCTGCTCGGTGCCCGGCTGGCGACCTCGAGCGAGCTCGAAGAGGGTCAGAAGTTCGCCGAGGCGCGGATCAAGGACCTGACCGGAGGCGATCGCCTCACGGCGCGGGGGTTGCGCCAGGACCCGGTCGAGTTTGACCCGATGTTCAAGCTGCTGCTGTACGGGAACCACAAGCCCGAGATCACGGGCGTGGACCACGGCATCTGGCGGCGGATCCACCTGATTCCCTTCCAGGTCACGATCCCCGAGCCCCAGCGTGACCCCGAGCTGATCGACAAGCTCAAGACCGAGGCGGACGCGATCCTCGCGTGGATGGTGCGGGGTTGCCAGCAGTGGCAGCAGCGCGGTCTCTGCCCGCCGGACGTCGTGACGAACGCGACGCACGGGTACCGCGCGGAGAACGACACGGTGGGGCGATTCCTCGAAGAGTGCTGCGCCACGGCCGACGGCGTGTTCGTGATGAAGGGCGAGCTGCACGACGCGTACAAGGCGTGGTGTGCTGTGTCGGGGCTGGATCATCTTGAGAAGAACCCCTTCGGCGCACGGATCAAACGGCTGGGGTTCAAGGAAGCAAAGACCCACGCGGGCCGGATGTGGATCGGCCTGGAGCGCGCTTGCCGCGGGGAGGGGAGCGATGCGTGACACAGTTGACCGGTTTGAGACACAGAATGACGCAGCGAATCGTCGGAGTGTCACATTGCAAGCCACGCATTTGCAGGCATTTAACTCACCGCGTGACACAGGTGACACAGATCCGGCCATTCACACTACACGCGCGCGCATAGGGGGTTGTGTGCAAAACCGCGTCACGCTGTGTCACGTGTCACACACCCACCCCACACTGGATGATCAGGAGCACCCCCGATGAAGATTGAAATGAAGGCACTCGACGCCATCACCCCCTACGAGTCCAACCCCCGCGACAACGACGCGGCGGTGGATGCGGTCGCGCGCTCGATCAGCGACTTCGGCTTCCGCCAGCCCATCGTGGTTGACGAGCATGGCACCATCGTCTGCGGGCACACCCGCTTCAAGGCCGCCCAGCGGCTGGTGCTGGCCAAGGTGCCCGTGCACATCGCCACCGATCTGAGCCCCGAGCAGGTCCGCGCCTACCGCCTGGCCGACAACCGCACCGCTGAGCTGGCCCACTGGGACCGGGCGCTGCTCACCGGCGAGCTGGCGGCCCTGAGCGAGCTGGGCTACGCCGTGGCCGACCTGGCCGCCTTCGGCTTCGACGACGCGCAGCTGGCGGCGCTGTCGCAGATCGACGGCGGCACCGAGACCGACCCCGACGCGATCCCCCAGCCGCCCGACGAGCCGACGACCCAGCCGGGCGACCTGTGGATCATGGGCGATCACCGCCTGCTGTGCGGAGACAGCGCGAGCGAGGCCGATGTCGACCGCCTCTGTGAGTCCAAGCCGGTCCACCTGCTCAACACCGACCCGCCCTACAACGTCAAGGTCGAGCCGCGCTCCAACAACGCGATCGCGGCGGGCAACTCGTCGTTCGCAGCGCCCAAGAAGACGCACCACCAGCAGTTCGATCTGGAGCGCCACCCCGAGAAGGCCAGCGGCACGACCGCCAAGATGCGGGCCAAGGACCGCCCCTTGATCAACGATTTCGTCAGCGACGAGGCCTTCGCGGGCATGCTGCTCGCGTGGTTTGGCAACGCGGCCCGCGTTCTGAGCCCGGGAAGGGCCTTCTACATCTGGGGCGGCTACGCCAATGTCGCCAACTACCCGCCCGCGCTTTCGGCTTGCGAGCTGTACTTCAGCCAGGCGGTGATCTGGCACAAGCTCCACCCGGTGCTCACCCGCAAGGACTTCATGGGGGACCATGAGTGGTGTTTCTACGGCTGGCGGCAGGGGGCGGCGCACCGCTTCTACGGCCCTAAGAACATCCCCGATGTCTGGCCGGTCAAGAAGGTCAGCCCCCAATCGATGGTGCACCTGACCGAGAAGCCCGTGGAGCTGGCGGCGCGGGCGATGGAGTACTGCTCCAAGCGCGGCGAGCGGGTGCTGGACCTGTTTGGCGGCAGCGGCTCGACGCTAATCGCCGCCGAGCAGATGGAACGGCACGCGCTGCTCATGGAGATCGACCCGGCCTACTGCGATGTGATCGTCACGCGCTGGGAGGGGCTCACGGGCAAGAAGGCGCAGCGGCAGGGGGTGGGTCATGATCGCGATCAGCAGCGATTCATGTTTCCGAGCCGGGGTCGTACGCGATAACCCTCTTCTCGAACTGCTCGGTCACCTGCGCCTTTGTCAGCTCACTCTTGGCAATCGAGTACGCCAGCTCTTCGAGATCTTTGTTGCTCACATCAAAGTCGGCATGATTCATGTTCAGGAAGATGAGCGAGCACATCGCGCCCGTGCGCTTGTTGCCATCGACGAAGGGGTGGTTCTGGATGAGGTGGAACATGTAGGCGGCCGCCATCGCGGGCAGGCCATCGTGCAGGTACTTGCCCTCGAAGCTCGCAGAGGGGGTGCTCAGCGCAGAATCAAGCAGCCCGGTGTCTCGGACCTCCGGGCTGCCTCCGTACTGCTCGATCTGGTCCTCGTGAATCTGCAGGACATCATCTCGCGTCAGGAACATGACCCGATCATCGCTTACTCGGCCATCTTCTTGAGCGCGGGGCCGAACTTGCGGTTGTTCCGCTTGAGGTGCCTGGCGATCTCCGCCTGGCGATCGTCCTCGCGGATGGGGGTGATGATCATTCGCTCGCCCTCGATCCGCAGCTCAAGCTTGGTGTCCTCATCGATCTTCATGAGCTCTGTCATGGTGCGGTTGAAGACCAGGGCCTTGCTGTTCCCGTGCTTGGTGAGCGTCTTGATCATGGCGATGTTCTCCGTTGGTATCCACATTGGATATACGAAGTATCTACCATGATCGACCAACGGTACAGCGGAATAGTGAGAAAAACTGAGAAAAAATGGGTTTCCAGCCCATTTTCGAGGATGAGGTCGGGCTCGCCAGTTCGTTTATCGGAGCACGAACCGCCCGCGGCTGACCTTTGCGGAAGCGCGACTCGTCGCCCTTGCGTTCGATCTCGCGGATGATGCCGGCGTAGAGGCTGGCCTCGGGTGTCTTTCCGCCCGGGCTGGTCCAGAGCTGGCGCTCGACCATGAGCCTGACCATGTCCCTGGTGCCCATGCCCTCGGGCGGCGCATCGGCCAGGACCGTGATCGCCGCCTCCATGGCGCTGAGCTTGACCTCCTTCACTCGCCGCGCCGGGGCCGCCGTGTTGGCGGCTGTCGCGTCCGGCTTGGCGGTGGGGGGCTTGGTCGCCTTCCTGGCCGCTTTGCCGGACGCGGCCTTTGTGGGCACCGTGCGGGAACTGTGGGCGGGGCTGGCGGGTTTACCGGTGGTCTTGGCCGTGGCCTTTCTGGTCGTCATGTTCGTCGCTCCTTTCAAGCGTGCCCGCACCTCGCGGGCGTTGGTGACCATGAAGGCCCATCCCGCGGCCCATGGCAAGGCGATTCCCGCCTGTTTTCCAGAGTTTTCGATCCGTTTGACACCGGAGTCCGCCATGGCCGAGCATGATCTCGAAGCACTGACCCACGCCCAGCAGCAGTCCATCTTCGCGCTGCTGGCCGAGCCCTCGATCGCCGCCGCGGCCGCCAAGGCCGGCGTGGGCGAGCGGACCCTGCACCGCTGGCTGCGCCAGGAGGTGTTCGGCTCGGTGTACCGCGACTCACGGCGCGAGGCGTTCATCCAGGCCATCGGCCTGACCCAGCGCTCGGCGGCGGCGGCGGTGGCCACGCTGCTGCGGATCATGCACGACCCCAAGGCCACCTGGTCGGCGCGGGTGGCGGCGGCCACCAACGTGCTCAGGTTCGCGCGCGAGAGCATCGAGCTCGACGACCTGGCCGAGCGGCTCATCAAACTCGAGAAGGCGACGCAGCAGGAAGACCAGCCGTGAGCGGATGGATCCGGGGGCGGGTCCAGCGACTCGAGCGCCGGCTCACGGCCCCCGGCTCGTGCAGGCTGTGTGGGGGCAAGCCGCGCGTGAAGGTGCTCGTCGGCGAGGACGAGGCGTTGCCCGAGCCGTGCGCCCGCTGCGGCCGTGAGTGGATCGTGATCCGGATCCTCCGCGGCATTCCCCCGCCCGAGTGGGCGGCGCGGCAGAAAGAGCGTCCCGACCGAGCCCCGGGGCCTTGATCCATGCGGCCGAGTCGAGGTATCTCTCGATGGATACGGGTTGACGGACAATCCGTATCCATAGGAGGAGAGACCATGCGCTACCCGGCCGAGGTGTTGAACCGACACGAAATCGAGGCATTGCTCAAGGCATGCGGCACAGCATCGTGGACCGATCGTAGGAACCACGCCCTGATCGTGCTGCTGTGGCGCACGGGGCTGCGGATCTCAGAAGCCCTGGCGCTGCGGCCGTGCGATGTGGACCTGGAGCGCGGGGCGATCCGGGTGCTGCGGGGGAAGGGGGGTAGGGCGCGCACGGTGGGGATCGATCGGCGAGGAACCGGGACGCTGGGGGCGTGGATGGACGAGCACCGGGCGATGGGTCACGGTGCGGGTGGGCCACTCTTCGTCACCGCCTCGGGCCGTGCGATGACGCAGGGCTACCTGCGCCGCAAGCTGCCCGAGCTGGGCCGCGCGGCGGGCATCCACAAGCGCGTGCATGCCCACGGGCTGCGCCACACCCACGCCAGCGAGCTGCGGGCCGAGGGGATCGATATCGCCGTCATCCGCCGGCAGCTCGGGCACGCCTCGCTGCTGACGACGGTGGAGTACCTGGACCATCTCGCGCCCGGCTCGGTGCTGCACGCGCTCGCCCGGCGGGCGGAATATGGATAAGACGGGGCGAGGGGCACGCCGAACGAGGAGCCATCCCATGCGGCCAGCGGAGCACCGTCGGTCCGGGTACACTCGCTGCTTCTTGGCAAGCCAATGCGATGCAGGCCCGCAAGAAGGATGGACCGATTCCATGATGCACACCGCCCGATCTCACCCCAAGCGCCGTGCGGCCGCGGGCCGTCTCCTGGCCGCCGGGCTGCTGGCGGCGGTCGCGCCGGGACTCGGCGGGTGCGGGCATGGCGCGCAGATGCGTGGATCCGAGACCGGCGTGGCCCGCAACCCCCAGCGGGCGGCGGAGCTGACCCATCAGGCAACACCGCTCATCGGTGAGGACCCCGGAGAAGCCACACGGCTGCTGCGGGCCGCGCTGGATGCGGACCTGTACTACGGCCCGGCCCATAACAACCTTGGCATCGTCTATCTGAACTGTGGACAACTCTACGAGGCGGCCGAGGAGTTTGATTGGGCGCGGCGGCTGATGCCCGGGCACCCGGCCCCGAGGATCAACCTGGGGATCGCGCTGGAGCGCGGCGGGAAGATCGGCGAGGCGCTCGACGCTTACGCCTCGGCCATCGAGGTCTACCCGAACCACCTGCCGGCGATGGAGGCGCTCACGCGGCTGCAGCTGCGCAGCGGGCAGGACGACGCGGGCACGCGGACCATGCTCGAAGAGATCGCCTACAGAGGCGACAAGGCGTGGAAGAAATGGGCGAACAGCCAGCTAACCAAGTCGCCATGAATAGCGAATAGGCACTTGATCTCGTGCATGAGCTTGCTTTGAGCGGTCAGACCCCATTCAGCAGGCTGTCAAAGACCTGTTGGATGCTCGAAAGGTTGGTATCGAGGCTGGTCTGGGCCAGATTAACTTCGAAGTTCGCATCAGCGTTGTCCACCAGATCTTGAGAGGCTTGCCTTGCGTCCGGGTTCGTCTGGCACTCCATGTATGCTTTGCGGAACTCGACCCATTCCGTGGTCGATTTCTCGAGCACATGATACTTGGTTGGGATCGGCAGCGAGCTGTTTGCGATCAGCTGGGCGAGCTTGGCCTGCTGCTGACTTGTGATCATTGCCTCGGCTTCTACCCGAATAGCGGTTTGTAGAGTGATTACCGAGGACTGGGCGGTCGCCAACACCTGGCGGGCGGTCGCCAGCTGCTCGCGGTCCTGAGTCGTGGCCTGGCCTTGGGTAACGAGTCGTTCGAGTTGTCTGATTTCTGTAGCGGTGGCTTGGATGGAGTCGCGGACCGAGGAGAGATCATCCCATTGCTCGCCGATCTCATCGATCGCGAGTGAGAGGAATGCCTGAGTCTGGGTCGAGTTCAATCCCGCGGCACACAAGTTCTGAGGAGAATAGCCCAGCGCTGCAACCTCATGCATGAGGTCGCTCTGCGTGGGAACATCAGCAGATACACTCATCGTTGTGGCGTTTGACACAGAACCGATGCCCACAAGCGTGATTGCTGCGATAGTCGCAGCGACGAGTGTGCTCCGAACGATGATCTTCGAGTAGCGCATGGTGTGCTCCTTCTGAGTGCTCAGTATAACCGCATGATGATGGCGATCGAGATCGCCGCGCTGAGTATACAAAAAACTATTTGAAAAACAAGTCGATACGTGTTGACAGGATCCGAGCTTGACACGAGGATGGTTCCATCGTTGCTTTGTACCATCTCTCGCGATTGGTTGCCAGGAGCCGAGCCATGATTTTCAGCGTATTTATCAAGCGTGCCGCCGTCGTGTGCGCAATGCTGGCGGTGATGCACGGCGCGCAGACTTCATTGTGCGCGCAAACCCCCACCCCCGAAGCGATCCTCCAGATCGACGGGAGCACGGTGGACGACTATCTCGCCTCGGCCACGCTTGTACAGGATATTTTGCCGCTCATCTCGCAGCGCGGCGTCGGTCTTGACGGCTCGCTCCGCAGCCAGGCGCCGTTTGGATGGGCGGTTAACGCGAACCCATTTGCTCTTGAGTGGAACGAGCACGCCCGGTACCGCGATGACATCATGCTCGAGACAGGCCGGTATTCGCCGACCGAGATCGATCTGGCGCTCCCCGCTCCGGGTTTCAGTTGGACCGTTGGACGGACCTATTCGATTCCTGAATCCGGCAGCCCCACATCCGGGTATCAGGGGGATAACTGGCAGCAGTTTTCACAGCCGGAGTTGGTTTATGCCAGCGGGGGGGGCTGGCGATCGGATCTACTTGGTGTACGGCGCCGATCGATTCATTGAGTTCAAGCGGCTGGACGGCACCAGCGATGTCTATCGAGGCGTGAACGGGGCGGCGGGCGCTGTGGTGGCCGGCACGGTCGGCACGCACGACCTGCTCGTGTACTGGGATCAGCGTGGCACACGATCGACTTTCTTTGATCCGCGGGATGCCGACAACGAGGTCACCGACGGCTCGAGCAACTTGCACGATGGGCGGGGGCAGCTCTGGAAGATTATCGACGCGGCGGATCACACGGCGTACATAGGCGATGAATCGGACGCGGCGACGGCTATCGAGAACGGGTACGAGTCGGACGGACGCATGCTGCTGGCCTACGACGCGGCGGGGCGCCGCTATGAGTACACATACGATGGCAATGACCTGCTCCAATCGGTCGAGGCGTTCGTGGACGATGGCTCAGGCGGTTGGGAGACAACCGGCGCCAAGGTCGAGTACAGCTATCACACGGGCTCCCACACCGCCCGCGGCCTGGCGGGGTGGCTGCGTTCGGCCACGGTGACCTTGCCGCTGCCGCAGTTCGATCCGGTCTCGGCGACCGGGGAAGTGGAGACCTATTCGAGTTACTACGCATACGACAACACTGGATCGCTCTATGACCAGGCCGTGATCGAGGCGGTGGTGGGCCCCGAGGGATACCGCCGCTTTGTCCAGGAGTATCCCAGCGACAATATCGATACAAGCACGCATCTCTATGACTATCTGAGCTACGATTTCAACTACTACGATGGGTTCGACATCTCCTTCGGAACAACATACAATGATCGTTGGAATGTCGCCCTCGTATCAGCGAACATCGACGGTCTGGATGATGATGCGGTCTTCCGGTACTTCGAGTACGAGACCTTCCTCGCCGTCGCTACTTCGCACCAGTACGATCCGGAGCACGCCTCTATCACCACGGTTGCGACCGACGGGGCCAGTTTCTGGATGTACTTTGACGAGGTCGGCCAGCCATTGAGCAGGCTGACCACCACGCCGGATGACACGGACGTTTACCAGTTCGTTTCCCGAGGCGAGGTGGGCATCACAAGCGGCGTCGACGGCACGATCGAGATGATTGCCGAGCCGCTGGCTTGCGCATTCAGCTCGGATCCAAACCCTTCCGGGATAACTTACGAGGCGCCAACCAGTCTCAGGACGAACACGGCAATTGAAACGGACAGCGCGGATGGGGCGCTGATCCGGGTATATCCGCGTGTCCAGTCAGGCGCGTATACAGGCTTTATGTCCAGCCGGTCGTGGCAATCGGTCTCGAATCCGACAGCGACGCGTCATGGTCCACACGCCATCGAAGAGTACGATTACCTTACCCCCGTGTACGACGATTCGACCGCGACCGATGTTGGTGACGATTATCTGGTCGTGCGGCCGCTTGTCGCCAAAGAGAGGCGATACAACAACTACAAGTACAACTCCACCGATCCGCTCTACTACGACGAGACATCGTATTCGTACGAGTTCCACGCCGAAGCAATTAATGGGGGCGGGACTACCGACCCCGCGGACCCGCAATGGCTGGCGCCGCGGAAGATCCGCACCACCTACCCCATCGTGTCCACCATGAATAACGGCTCGGGCGTCGCTGCGACGAGTGACGCGTACTACCGCGCCGATGATACGATGATCTTCCGGCGTGACGAGACCGATGTGTACTACTACACAGGACTCGTCAACAACCGACTCATCAAGCAGGTCGATGATGTGCGGTTGTCGATCTCGGGCGTGTTCGTTGGCGACGACGATCCGGCGGACTATTTCAGTCCGATTCCCGTCGATGGGGGAAACGCCGAGCTCAAGGTCACGACCAAATATATCCGTGATGAAGCCGGTCGTGAAACAGCCCGGACAACCCCGTCCGGCCGTGAGATTACCCACCGCTACGAGGAGCTCGCGGACGGGCGGCTCGCTCGGGTTTCCTCAATGGGTGAGAGCGGCTCGGATTATCTCGGGCCGTTTGATTATTTGGTGTGGAATGACAACCGGCGGGTCCATAACGATGCAAGGATCGGCGTGGCCTCGACTTCAAGCTCCCCGTCGGCCTGGCTCGACGATGCCGAGTCTGATCCCATTCTGGCGGCATCCTTGGGCGACCTCTCGAGCCTGACCACCCTGGAGTGGAACTCCGCCGGGGGCATGCTTGAAGCGAAGAATGTCTACCACCTAATACCGAGTTCTGGAACTGGAACCATTCAGACGAACTACGACTCGGAAGGCTACGAGTACGATGGTGCCGGCGATCTCGTGGAACAAACCTACATGAGCGGGACGATCCGTAGCGTCGAGCGCGACTCACGCGGGCTCATCATTGATCGTTCGATCTCATCGTACGATCCCTCTCCGCTCACCTCGAGCACGGCGTTGGCGAATCAAGACGCCGGGGGCGGCCAGAACGACGCCAACGGCGATGAGATGGGAACCAGCTGCAGCTGCGTGGTCAGCGCCCAGGACAGCTGTTTACGCCTGACCGGCGGCACAACACTCGCGACGGGTGATTTCCAATATCAGCGTGATCTCTTTGGTCGGATGGTTTTCCTTCGGACCGCGGCGCAGCCATACTACGCGGCACGGTACGACAATCTTGGTAGGATGACATCCGCCGCGGTATACAGCTCAGATGATTTTTCTTCATCTGGACTCAGCTTCAACTCGAACCGGAGTGAAATCGATCCCGATATCTACACCGAATACGACCCGGAGGTGTATGATCCTTTCCATCTCACCGAAAACCGGCTCGCGTTTGTGTCGATCGATTATGACGAGCGAGGCCGGGTTGTTCGTCGGTCGCTGCATGAGCTGAACTCAAGCGGTGTGGCGACAGGAAGCGCGCTGACCTGGGAATACACCTACGACAAGGCCGGGCGAGAAATCCTCAAGCAGGGCGACCAGCTGGTCAAACGCCGGTACGACCGTCTCGGTCGCGAAATCGCCACCTACGAGCTCTCCGGGATCGATGATTCGTCTTACGCCGACGCTACAACTGTTTCCGGAGATGTCGTCGAGCGTGAGACGCACCGGATCCTGAACACCAAGACGGGGCAGCTGCTGCTCGAGGCCGTTACCGATCGGACCGCAAACGACTACGGGTCGAGCGAGCATCGCGGCTCACTGGATTCCAACAGCTATACCACGATCGCCGGGACGACCATCAACCCCGCCAATCTTGAAGGCCGTATTCAGATCAGAATGAACAGCTACGACGCGCTCGATCGCCACACGCAGGAGGCGGACTTCGGCACGGGCGGCACCGACGCGTCCTCGACATTCGATCCCGACGCGGTGAGCATGCCCGATAGCCTCTCGACAGCATACGCGTATGACGCCGCGGGCAGGGTCGCCACCATCACCGACCCGATGGGACGAACTGATCTTCGTCTTTACGACGCGACTGGACGGCTCACCCAGCGCGTGGAGAACTATGTCGCTGTCCCAACCGGTGCTGACGATGAGAACCTCACGACCGAATGGACCTACCTCAATGGCCAGCTCTATGAATATATCGCGCACGAGGGCGCCGGGACCCAGACGACCACATACAGCTATGCGCCCAGTGGCACAGGAGGGGATGACTACCCATCGCGTGATGAGCTGCGCAGCATCACCTACCCCGATTCCGGAATCGAGAAGTACATTTATGAATCCGACAACAGCCGGCTCGCGAAACGGATTGACGCAGCCGGCAATGTCATCGAGTTCGGGTACGATCGCCCGGGTCGGGTGAACCAGCTCGATCTGACCGCGGCTACCGGTTTCGATGGCACCGTCGCTTCGGTTGAGCTGACCTACGGCGGGATCGGGCAGCTGGCGTCCGTCACCCAGTATGACTCGGGGTCCACAGAAATCGATTCGGTCGAGATCGAGTATGACGGCTGGTCGAATCTCAGCTCTTTCATTCAAGATCCTGATGGTGGTTTGGACGCGACGACCTTCGATGAAAAGACACTTGCGTACTCATGGGCGCTGGCCAATCCTTCTGGCGGGCGTCAGACTTTGCGTATGTCCGGCAAGACCCTTCCCGGAGGCGCATCGGTTGGGTATGACTACGAAACTATTTCGGGTTCAAACGGCGGCCCTTCGAACATGAGCCGAGTCAGCTCGGTGTCGTACGATTCGACGATCGTCTCCGAGTACGATTACTTGGGCGTCGATCGTGTGATGGAGACGCGGTATCCCACCAACACCACCTACGCGGTCTATTCCACGCTGAAGGATTCTTCGGGCGACTTCGACGCCCTGGACGATTTCAATCGACCCGTCCACAGCCGGTGGAACCGCCAGCGGGCCTACAACGCGCCCGCCAGCGAGGTGCCCTTCTACGACATCACCGTGCTCTGGGATGACAACTCCAATGTCACCGGGATCACCGACCACGTGTATCCCGATTTCTTCAACTACGAGTTCGAGAACGACGCGCTCAACCGCCTGGTGGGCAGCAAGCGCGGCGACGGGTCGGGCAACAGCGTCACGCTGCCCGCCGTCGAGGCCGAGGGCTGGGACCTGACCAATGTCGGCAACTGGGGCGGTCACGATCTGGAGCTGACCGGGGACAACCCGCCTGACTACAGTGATACGGGCGAGTTCCAGGCGACCGGGACCTTCAACGATGTCAACGAGATGTCGTCGCTGGAGTTCGACACCGACGACGACGGCGTGACGGATGTGACCTACAGCCGGTCGCACAACGATCGCGGCGACCTGACCGATGACGGGGAGAACTACACCTTCGTGTACGATGTGCTCGGTCGGCTGGTGGAGATCCGGGCTCGGGGCACCGGCGACCTGCTGAGCCAGTATCGGTACAACGGGCTGGGGTACCGCACGGGCGAGCGGATCGATTCCGACGCCGACGGCGTGATCGAGACCGGCGAGACCGACTGGCGGTACTTCATCTACGACACCAACTGGCGTCTGATCGAGGTGTACGAGGACTCGGACGAGACGAACCCGCGGGAGGTGTATGTGCATCACGCCGCGGGGCTCGACGGCGTGGGCACGGGCTCGTACATCGATCACCTCATCCTGCGGGACCGCGACGCCGACGCCGACGGCGTGCTCGACGAGTTCCACTTCTACTGCCAGAACTGGCGAGCCGATGTGGTGGCGATCCTCGACGAGGCGGGCAATCAGCTCGAGCAGATCCGGTATTCCCCGTACGGCGTGCCCATCCTCATCCCCTTCGCGGACCAGCACGCGGATGGGGTGCTCGATTTCTTCGATTCGAGCGATTTCACGACGCGTTACGGCTCATCGGGCTACGAGGTGCGGACGGACTACAATCTCGATGGGCAGATGAGCTTCTTCGATGTCAGCGGGTGGCAGGGGCAGTACAACGCGCCGGTGGACCTCGGGCGAGGAGTGTTGTCGAACTACGGGGAGCGGTTCGGGTACGCGGGGTACTGGTATGTCGCCGAGCGGGGGCTGTATCATGTGCGGAACCGGTGGTATGATCCGGGGACGGGGTCGTGGATGAGCAGGGATCCGTTACTTTATGTGGATGGAGCATCGCTCTACCAGTATGTCAGCAATGCACCCCTACATCATATGGATCCCATGGGCCTTAAACGAGAAACAGATGTTGTTTATATGAAGCGACATAGAGGCGGAAGGTGGTATCGGATTGTGCACACCTACAAAAATGGGGTTTATGAGGGAAGTTCACCACCAGAACCGATTTCGATCCCTAACAACGGAAATCCTTACAAAGATGGAGAAAGCAAGGAATCTGACAGCCAGGATGCGATTTCAGACGATATAGTTGAAAAAGGCGAAACGGATCGAGAGGTGATCCGTGCTGCCCAAGATGAAATTGAAGACGCGATCAAAGACCAAGCGATAGAGTATTGCACCGCTGGAGCTACCAACGGGTATAAAGCTGTTAGAGGCGTCCAGCCGCAGACGGTCGAGGATGGTGTTGTCAACTTAGTTAAGGGCATGGTTGACTTTTTCAGAGGGTTCTTTTGACTGAGACACTAGCAAAGGCCTCAACAAGAAGGGTATGATAAATTATGTCATTGTTCAGTAATCGTAGGGCTATAACTGCTAGTTTTGGATTCGTTGCCGCTATTATTGTCTTCGCCCTCTTATTTTGGTTTCATAATGGTCATTGTTCCTATCGAATTTTTCAAAATATCGAAGCTTCGGGCGGATTGCCTGACTTTGCCTACATGGATGCCAAGCCAAGACGGTGGTCGGTGTGGACCAAGAATGATGAAGATCCGCGTAGGTGGTCGCCTGTATTAAATTATAATGAATGGATAAGCGGCATTCCGAGCGATGAGAGAGCTTGGCCAGCTCTGATTGATATTTACTATCAACACAGAATGACTATCTACGGCATGGCATCTGGCGAATCTGGTGATTTTGTCGCGTCCATAAATTCATCTGATGAAGAGTTCGAGCTTCTGAAAGGGATTGTTAACCAAGTTGAGCAAGTGGTTGCGTCATCTAGTTTTCTTGGCTCCGGACTATATCAAAATAATTTATCGACGCTGCAGCTGGTTAAGATTAGTCCTGAGGAGTATTCCGCAATATTGCGATTTGATCCCGATTTGGCGGTTGGCCTTGCCGCTTTGTCGCTGCCTAGTTCGGAGATACCAATTGCAGATACATATATTGCTGCGTTGAGTTTTCTGCAAATGTTTGGCACACTGTTAGAGAGGTATGCAGTTGTGGCCGCAATGAGGGGCAGCTATGCCGAGTCGATAGCCGCTGTGCAGGCTATCATAGAGATGTCGAGCTACTGCCAGGAGTTTCCGGGGTTTGATTCACAGCGGGCTGAATTGAGGATGCTTCGGCAAGCGCTGGTCGCTTTGGATCAGCTTGCAGATCGAATCGACATTCGCGATGGAGCTCCTCGCCCCATGGTCCAAGAAATGCTGACGCGACTTCGGTCGACAAAGATAGATACTGGAGGCTTATTGCTTGAGTATCATGATTTGATCAGGTGGGGTAGCTCCGCCCCAAATGCCGCCGGCGGGTCAACAGATAAGTCGGTTGCAATCAGTATTTCTGCATCCGACTTGCCGCGCGAAAGCCAAGTGCAAATGTTTCTAATTAATGGCTTATTGACCGACACCGACAGTACCGCCAGTGATGGCTCATCGTATGTGGCTCGCATAGAGGAGAAATATGGATGCGCCCTTGACCCGTTTACACATGAGATGCTGAGTGACGCCTTTGAAGACAAGCGGCAGTTGGATGAGCAGGTATCAGCGATTCGTGCCCGGTCGGCAAGCATTACGAAAAAGTCGGGGCTTTACCCATAGCGTAGGGTCCAAAAACTCAGCCGGGCGCCCTGCTTACGCTCAGCTTAAGCAGGATCCTGAAACACGACATCACGCTCGAGCGCTCACCCCGCCAGCTCGGTTGTACTTACGACTACAATGCACCGATGATCAAGACCCTCTCCCTAACCCGCCATATTCCCGTCATCGGCGACCAGGTCCTGAACAACCAATACTCCCTGTCGCCGCGCGATTTGGGCAACCGATGGGCCTACGAATACGAGATGTCGTCGCTGGAGCTCGACACCGACGATGCGAGCCGACGGATTGACACACTGAACTACGGCACCAACGACAGCAGCGGGTTTGTCAGTGGCACCAGCGCCCCGAGCACGCCGTTCGATACCAACCGCGGCACCAGCGCGGCGCTGATCAGCTCGGTGGCGTTCGACGAGTGGGGCCGGGTCGTGAGAACCACGGATCCGGATGACAAGGACACGCTGACCGTGTACGACGATCTGTCGCGTTCGATCGCGGTCGTGGAATCCCAGAGCAGCATCGATGCCGGCGACATCACCTGGAACGGCACCACCGAGAACTGGCAGGTCGGCTGGACGGGCACGCCGCCCGCCGACCAGGACCGTGTGACGACCTTCGTCTACGACGGCAACTCGAATGTGACCAAGCGCACCGCCCACATCAACGGCGGCGGCGTGCAGGTGACCGAGTATGTCTACGGCACGACGGCGGTCACCTCGTCGCCGGGGACGATGGATTCACTGGTCGGCTCCTCGAACCTGCTCTCGGCGGTGCATTATCCCAACGAGAGCACCGGCGCCGCGGACAGCTCGTCGGCGTACACGGTGAGCTACGCGTACAACCGCCTCGGCGAGCTGCGCGGCATGACGGATCAGAACGGGACGGTGCACAAGCTGACGCGTGACGATCTGGGTCGGATGACGGGTGACGAGGCCCAGACCCTGGGCACGAATATCGACGGGTCGGTGCGTGAGATCACCGCCAGCTTCGACAACCACGGCCGCATCGACACCGTGCAGTCCCTGAACGCTTCGAGCGCGGTGGTGAACTCGGTGGAGTTCAACTACACGCCGCTGCACCAGATCGAGGAGGTCGTGCAGGATGTGGACGGGGCGGGGTCCATCGCCTCGGAGACCGTCGAGTATATCTACGCCGACGCGGCGCCTTCGGGCAGCGGGGGCGACTACTCCCGGATCACCGGCATCCGCTATCCATCGGATTACGGCGGGTCGTACGACACGATCAGCGTGGACTATACCGGGGAGACCGATTTCGATGTGATCAACGACCGCATCAGCCGCGTGTATGCCTACAGCTCTCCGAGCTGGAACAATACGACCCCGGTCGATCTGGTGTCCTACCGCTACCTCGGCCAGGGGATCACGGCGCAGGTTGACTACGGCTCTATTTCCACGATGCTCGATGCCGTGCGGGGCTACGACGGCAGCTCCACCTCGGGCGAGTATCCCGGGTACGACCAGTACGGCCGCCGGGTGTGGCACGCATGGGTCAATCACAGCTTCGCCGCAGGCAGCAATCCCGGGCAGCCCAACGCGACGCCGCTGATGGCGCGTCGTTACGCCTATGACAGAATGTCCAACCGCACCTACGATTGGGACGGTCGCCCGGGCGCGGTCGCGGACGACCGGGACTGGCACTATGAATACGACGGGCTTGACCGCCTCGAGACGGCGACCCGCGGCCTGCGCAACAGCGAGACGAGCCCCTCGAGCATCGGGACGATCGCGGATCAGTCTCGTCAGTGGAACTTGGACATGCTTGGCAACTGGGGCAGCGTGGTGACGGATCTGGACGGCGACGGGCTCTTCGAGACCGGGGACGAGACCGAGGACCGCTCCCACAACTCGGCCAACGAGCTCACCAGCCGCGAGGGCCCGGTGGGCTCGGGGGTCACCTTCGCACCCATCTACGACAACGCGGGCAACTTCCGCAGCAACAACGCGACGGGTTCATCGGATCTTGAGTACACGCACGACGCCTGGAACCGGCTGGTGAAGGTGGAGAAGGTGCTGGGCAGCGGCGCGCGGACGACGGTGCTGAGGAACACCTACAACGGCCTGAACTGGCGGGTGACGCGTGAGGTCGATCTCTCCAAGGGAGCGTACGACGGGGTGGACGAGAAGCGTGCGTACTATTACTCGGCGGGCTGGCAGATGGTGGAGGAGCATGTGGACTCGGATCTGGGCACGAACTCGGACAGCACGGGCGGGAGCGACGACGACGCGGACCGCGTGAGCCAGCAGGTCTGGGGCGCCCGGTACATCGACGACGCGGTAGCCAAGCGGATCACCGAGGACTCGGCGTCCCGCTGGTATTTTTATCTGACCGACGCGATGTTCAGCGTGCGCGCCTTGACGGACAGCACGGGTTTCGTGCAGGAGCGGATCGACTACACGCCCTACGGCGTGGCCCAGCACCGGTACTCGGCGGATGTCAACGACGACGGCGCGCTGAGCTACTTCGATGTCGCGGCGATGGTGAACAATGTGACCAACACGCTCGAACCGGGCGACAGCGGCTACGACCCGGACGCGGACCTCAACGGCGACGGGATGAACGGGTTCGACACGGGCGAGTTCACGGCGATCTACAGCGCCATGAGCAGCAACACGGTGCCCGACGGGTGGATCACGGACCCGACGGACAGCACATGGACGGACAACACGATCGGCTACGACGGGTACTTCTTCGACTACGCGGGGGCGAGCGACGCGTCGGCGAGCGGGGTATACTGTGTAAGACATCGGACATACGATCCAGGCCTCGCGAACTGGCTTGAAGAGGATTTTGCACAGTATAGTGAAGGATCCAGTTTGTATGTCTATGCAATCGACAACCCAACTACTTTAAGTGACTCGTCAGGATTGACCGCAAGTTATATTGCATCTGGTCCCGGTGGAAATGGGGGTGCCAACGGCATTGTCATTGATTATGATGATGGCATGCCAATACTGCGCCCCAAGGGTGACCCAATGAGTACACCTGGCGCGACAGCCTGCGATGGCTATGCTCCTTACGAAAATACATCCTGTATGAATAGCAAAGGGTGTTGGGTTCCAGACCCCTACCCAGCCAGCGCGCATCTAATTTGTCGTAGATTTTTGCAGCAATATGGCTTTTCAAGTACAGTACAATGCGTGGCGAAATGTCTAACCAGCCAAGAGGGATTTCACACATTTATTCCGGATTGTGATTTAAGAAACCGACTTCGCTTGCGAGCTCACGCTAAGTGCTATTCGCAATGTGGGTTTTTCCCGACCAAAGGATTGCCTCCCGGGGCTCCTAAGGTGGGGTGGGAGGATTTATTACCTAGTGAAATAAGAGGTTGGTGGCAAACTATTATTGATAATACTCCTGAAGAATGGCCTAGACATCCATGGATGTAATTTATACTAATGTACGCGAATCAGTTTTTGGCAGGTTCTTCCTGCTACTATTACTATTCTATTTCTTTTGCGGATATATCTTTCTCGGATCGGTTGGACTATACCGTTTATTGCTAGAAGGAAATGCTAATACTCTAAATATTGTCAGCATCGTCATTGTTGCTCCAGTGGTACTGCTCATATTCGCATGGCCAGTTGCACTTGTATTTTCTTTATCCGCAGCGATTGCATTCGTTTCGGTTGCGTATGCCTCAAACAGACGATCTGGATTTTCGTATAAGGCGGCATCGTATTTTTTAGGTTTATTTATAGCATCAAGTTATACACTAATTATTATAAAATATTTCTATTGGATGCCTCTTAGTGGTCATATATTTTGGGTAATTTTACCAACATGGGGATCGATGTGCATTGTGAACTGGGCATTGTATGGTTTAAATCTAAATCTTGGAGATCCAAAAAATCGGTCCGGATAAGTAGCGGTCCAGTGACTTTGTGGCCCTCCCTTGTCGGTGTCTGGTTGGCTGTTCACGCGGTCCGCTTCCGCTCCCGCACCCGGATATCCAGGCGGAAGAGCCTGGGGTCGGCCCGGCGTTGTGCGGAAGAAGGTCAAACTCATGCACAACTACACCTATGACAAGAACGGCAACCTCCGCGGCAACGGCGGGGGGACGAGCACCGGGATGAAGTACACCCACGACTGCTGGAACCGGCTGGTGCAGGTGGAGCGGACGGCGGGCGGGGGCGACATTTCCATCCTCGAGAACGCCTACAACGGCCTGAACTGGCGTATCACGCGCAAGGCGGACCTGGCCAAGGGCGCCTACGACGGGCTGGACGAACGGCGGGACTACTACTACTCCGCCGGGTGGCGGATGGTCGAGGAGCGTGTGGACTCGGACCTCGACGACGATTTCGACTACGCCGGCCAGCAGGTGTGGGGCACCCGGTACATCGACGACGCGGTGGCCAAGAACATTGATCGTGACTACGACAACGACTGGACGGACGACACGCCCAGCGTGTACTATTACCTGACGGACGCGATGTTCGGCGTGCGGGCGCTGCTGGATTATCAGGGGTATGTGCAGGAGCGGATCGACTACACGCCCTACAGCGTGGCGCGGCACCGCTTCTCGATCGATCTCAACGATGACGGTGCGATCACCACGGCCGACAGCGCGGTGTTCTCGTCGAACTACAACGGTGGGAGTTGGAAGACGCCGGGCGACAGCGGCTACGACCCGGACGCGGACCTCAACGGCGACGGCGACATCGACCTGACCAACGACGCCGCGGCGTACAGCGCGATCTACAGCGCCCAGAGCAGCAACACGGTGCCCGACGGGTGGATCACGGACCCCACGGACACGAGCTGGACGGACAACACGATCGGGTACGACGGGTACTTCTTTGACTACGCCGGAGCGAGCGACGCTTCGGCCAGCGGGCTGTATTGCGTGCGGCGACGCACATTCGACCCAGGGATGGGAAGGTGGATGCAAAGAGACTTGCTAGAGTATGTAGATGGCAACAATTTGTACGAAGCAGTTAGTGATA
Source organism: uncultured Phycisphaeraceae bacterium (assembly GCA_964387925.1). Taxonomy (GTDB): domain Bacteria; phylum Planctomycetota; class Phycisphaerae; order Phycisphaerales; family UBA1924; genus UBA1924. Next base: position 19,223 of record CAYLXF010000004.1, on the reverse strand, counting down.
ATGCTGTTAAATTTAACGATCTTGCGTGGACAGAGAAGCAGTGTATGATAGGTTCGGCTCCGATTTGGAAACCGGGTGTTGCCAGATATAAGAAAGCATTTATTTATGTCGATTTCGAGTTGTGCTGGGAATGTGAGGATGGGATACTTAGTTATTCTGCCCCGAGAATGATAAATGAACCATCGGCGCCCGGTGCTATCAAATTTTGGGATACGCTTCACACCTCCTTCACCGTAGGCTTAGGAGCATCTACGGAGAATGATTTTTATGTACACATTCACCAAGCTAGTATTTATAGTTGTCCAGATGATCAGAAATGATCCATTGTAGACTTAGAAATTGATGCATGGTATGAGCATTCTATTCAGTTAAACTGGGGAATAGGAATTCCCAGTACACCATTCGGCATAACGGGTGATTTGGGGCCAGAGGATGTAGATACCTATGACGGCCCTGCTATACATATAAAGCCGTCTTGTTGTTGCGGAGACTAAGTGTGGTCCTGCGCTAGCTGTATAGAGTAATGCGTTTTCTCAACTTCCGGGGTCGGCGATGAGTGACTGGAGGCATGATAAATGAATGTGCTATCTGTAGTGAATGTTAGAGTTTTTTGTTTCTTGTTAGTTTTTTCATATATTGCAGCTTGTTCGGGCAATAATGACCAAAGCACGGGTCATTCTCCAGCCAGTAAAACAGAAGCTTTGGTACTTCGGTTGGAACAGATCGACGAGGGGTCGTTTTCAACATCTTATGCAGAAGGGAATGAGACAATCGTTAGCTCGTCTATTAGAGAAGGTCCAGATTCAGGTAAAGAGCTGGTTCTGAAATTTTCTAGAGAGAGCGAAGAGGGGAAAGGTGAAGCATTAGTTCGAGTTAAGTCTAAGCCATGCGATCATGATTCAGTTCATCACTGGCATTATTTCTTGAACACGGAAGTTAACGTGCTTCTTGTTAACAATACCGATTTTCCAGCAATATTTATTTTCAGAAAATTTGAATAGTGCACAAAAAATAATCGCAAGCGGCAAAAAATTGGTTTTGGAGCCATCTGATAATCTGTATATAATATATTTACAGGATAAATAGCTGGCCTTCCCCCGTGTTTCATACCAAGTGATGATACCGTGTTTGTGAGTAGCGGTCCAGCGACTTTGTGGCCCTCCCTTATCGGGGTTTGGTCGGTTGTTCACGCGGCCCTCTTCCGCTCCCGTACCCGGATCTCCAACCGGAAGAGCCTGGAACCGTCTGGTGGGCACGGCGTATATCCCCCTGAATGGGGCCAATAAGGCCGTGGCGGTCTACACCTACGACGGCCTGGGCTGGCGGACCAGCAAGGAGATGGACATCTCCACCGGGGCCTACGACGGAACGCTGGATCAGAAACGGTATTTCCTCTACAACGCCGCCTGGCAGATCGTCGAGGAGCGCGTGGACACGGACAACGACGGAGCGATTGACTAGAAGGAGCTGATTGGAAAATGTATTTTACGACGGCGCGGGTGTACAATCTGATGTGAAATATAAATATTTTAGGAACTGATTCAGCAAGATGCATTATCTTGCGATGTTTTGTGGATTCTAAATTTGAAACACAATCAGTATTATGCCCACACGCTTGAAAATTGTCCGCCGGTCCACTGGGAACCGTTGATGGATCATCTCGAACATGTTGCACGCCTTGCGGGCAACTTCGCTGATGCTTTCGAGGTCTCCGAGACAGGGGCTTTGTGCGGCCTTTGGCACGATCTGGGCAAGTATGCCGACGCATTCCAGGACTACCTGCTTGAACAGAACGGGTATGCGCCCCCGCACTCTGGCTTCAGGCACGCCGGGAAGGTCGATCATTCCACCTTCGGCGCCCAGCACGCCGCGGGTCTGGGCGAATTTGGTCAACTGCTGGCGTACTGCATCGTGGGTCATCATTCCGGGCTCCCTAACTCGGTCGGCGAGGCGAGCCTGGAGCAGAGACTGAACAAGGATGTCGGAGCCCAGGCAATCCGTGAGAACATCATCGGCGCCGGTCTGTCGATCCTGGATCGTCCACTCCCGATTCCGCCCAAGCTGGACCTGGGTGATGATCCGGCGTTCCAGCTTGGTTTCCTGACCCGCATGATCTTCTCATGCTTGGTCGATGCCGATTTTCTCGCGACCGAGGAGTTCATGAACCGATCGCGGATGACCGATCGAACCCGAGCGATGGCGCCGATTGCGGACTTGCGGGCCGCGTTGGACCATTCACTGGACGCCCTTGCACGCGACGCCGATCCCGCAAGGCCCGTCAATCAGCATCGGGCTCGGGTGCTCGGAGCCTGCCGGTCCAGGGCGGAAAGTGCGCCGGGCTTCTTCACCCTCAGCGTCCCGACAGGCGGGGGAAAAACCCTCTCGTCCATGGCCTTCGCGCTGCGCCACGCCGAGGTCCACGGGTTGCGACGGGTCGTGGTCGGCATTCCCTACACCAGTATTATTGAACAGAACGCCGAAGTGTATCGAAGCGCCCTGGGTGCGTTTGCGGATTCAGTGCTCGAGCATCATTCCAACTTTGAACCGGAGCGGGACGACCACTGGTCGCGGCTTGCCAGCGAGAACTGGGACGCCTCGATCGTCGTGACCACGACCGTCCAGCTCTACGAATCGCTCTTTGCGAGCAAGCCGGGACGATGCCGCAAGCTGCACCGGTTGGCCCGGAGCGTCATCATTCTCGACGAGGCCCAGTCCATCCCCGTCCGCCTGCTCCGACCGACGCTGGCGGCGCTCCACGAGCTGGTCCGCAACTACGGCTGCTCGGTGGTGTTGTGCACCGCGACCCAGCCGGCGGTGGGGCGCCGAGCCGGGTTCCACATCGGTCTGCCGCTCGAAGACAACCGCGAAATCGTCCCCGATGTCGCCGGGCTCTTCGCGGGTCTCAAGCGGGTTGAGATCGAACCTGTTCGGGACATCGGTGACCAGCAGCTCGCCGCGGAACTCGCCGCATGCGAGAGTGCTTTGTGCATCGTGCACACCCGCGCGGCGAGCCGGGAGGTCTTCTCGATGCTTTGCGCTCTGTGCGCCGAGGAGGATGATCGCCCGCTCACCCGTCGTTCGTGCCTGCATCTGAGCACCGACATGTGTCCCGAGCATCGCTCGCTGGTGCTGCGGCTCATCCGCAGGCGGCTGCGTCGGGGGCTCCCGTGCAGAGTCGTGAGCACCAGCCTGATCGAGGCAGGGGTGGATGTCGATTTCCCGGTCGTGTATCGCGCCATCGCCGGGCTCGACTCGATAGCCCAAGCCGCTGGCCGATGCAACCGCGAGGGACGCCTCTCTGCGTCCGGTCGCGTCGTTGTCTTCCGTCCTGAGCACCCTATCCCGGACCCCATGCAGGAACTGAAGATCGCGGTCCAAGACGCCCTGCGTGTCATGGTCGACCACCCGGACCCACTCGATCCCGAGTCGATCGCGGCGTATTTCTCCGAGCACTACTGGAGACGCTCGGACGAATGGGATACCCATGGCGTGATGGACTGCTTCCAACGCAGTAGTGGGGGGACGGTCCTCAACTTTCGCGATGCCGCCGAGGCCTACCGGCTCATCGACAACGGGCAGACACCCGTGGTCGTTCCTTGGTCGCGCCGGGGACGCGCCCTGATCGACGAAATCATGCGCCTCGATCACCCCGCGACCCGATCGCATTACCGCGCGGCCCAGCGTCTGAGCGTCGGGCTTTGGCCGTGGACACTGGCCAAGCTTGAAGGCCACGCAGTGGTCGAACCCCGGTGCGTCGTCCGGGGCCAGCCGGTCGGGGTGGGCATCTGTGTGCTGCTCAATGCAAACGCTTATAGCCCGCTGCTGGGACTTAGCGCCGCCAGCGGTATGGATGCATCAAATCTCATGATTTAAAGGGGCAGATCTGCTGAGACCTGCCCCCTCTTCCCACTACTGCATGAGGAATACTGTTTCAATCCGCGCCCCTGTAGGGGGCGACAATAAAAAAACTAGGGGGCTCTGATACTGACGCAAGCATATTTCCAATTCCAGTAATTCGAACTGGAAATGGATTGAGTTCGTGCTATGCTTGAGACAGAAGTCATTTACTTCAGTATACCTCAAGCAGTAACACTGTCAAGCTGTGACTCAGATCAATAGAGGATTTCCCATGAACGCCAGAACACTTCGTGTCGCCGTCCAAATCGCGGAATCGAGCTCTGTTCCCTTAGATAGATTGCCTTACACGGAAGAGTTCGAAAAATTATGGATGGCGTTTGTACGGATCGCTGATTGTCAGTATACTCGAGCGGAGGCGTATCAGTATTTGCTTTCTGTTCGGAAACGGGGACTGCTCTCGCGACGGGTTCGAGCGAATCGTGGGGGCGTATCATCGAGACAAGGGGACACACAATGACACATGGGATCCGGCTCCGTGTCTGGGGGCCGACGGCGTGCTTTTCTCGCCCGGAAATGAAGGTCGAGCAGGTCAGCTACGATGTGATGACGCCTTCGGCGGCGCGGGGCATCCTCGAAGCGATCTTCTGGAAGCCGCAGATCAGGTGGGTCGTCACCGGCATCCATGTGCTGACGCCGATCCGGTTCATGAGCATCCGGCGCAACGGCGTGGGCTCGAAGATCCCGGTCAAGGGGGCCGCCGGGGTCGCTTCAGCCATGAAATCTGGAAGCGGGCGGTTGGGGCTGACGATCGAGAACGACCGCCAGCAGATGGCGGCGATGATGCTGCGGGATGTGCACTATGTCATCGAGGCCCACTTCGAGATGAACGATCCCGGCGAGCACCCGGGCAAATACCTGGCGATGTTCGAACGCCGCGCTCGCGGCGGTCAGTGCTTCCATCATCCGTATCTCGGCGCTCGTGAGCACGAGTGCCACTTCGCCTGGGTGGAGCAGTCGGATGAGATTCCTCAGCCCGGCGAGCGCATGCCGGAATCATGGGCGACGGGTGTTCCCGGCATCGACTCGGCCGACCGATCATCGCTCGGTGGTTCTCCCCGGGATCTGGGCTACATGCTCCACGATATCGACTTCGCCAATGGGCGCACGCCGTATTTCTTCCGGGCCGAGCTACGCGACGGCCATGTCGCCGTGCCCCCGCTGGAGAGCGGGGAGGTGCGGTCGTGATTCTTCCTGCGCTGATCGGGTATTACGAACGGCTTGTGGCGGACCCGGACGAGGACATCGCGCCCCTGGGGTTTAGCCGCCAGAAGATCAGCTTCTGCGTGACGCTCAACCCGGACGGGACGCTGAGGGCGATCGAGGACATGCGCATCCCTTCCGATACCGGCTCCGGGAAACCGGTGCCCAGCCAGAAGATTGTGCCGGGCCAGTCCAAGCCCTCCGGACAGGGGATCAACCCGTGCTTCCTCTGGGACAACGCCGCCTACATGCTGGGTTATAAGGGCGACGACCCCAAGCCGGAGCGCACCCGGGCGTGTTTCGAGGCGTTCCGCGATCGGCATATTGCTATCGCAGAGGAGATTGATCCCGGTTCCGACCGGGACGCGATGAAAGCGGTCTGCGCTTTCTTGAAAGCCTGGAATCCTTCCGAGTTTACGCCTGACGAAGCCACAGCGGAATACCTGAACGGGTTCGGCGTCTTGCGGGTGATGCCGACGCAGGAATATGTTCACGAGCGGGAGGGGATCCAGCGTTGGTGGATCGAGCAAGAGCAATCGTCGGAGGATGAGTCCGGGGCGGATGAACTGTTCCCTTCGCTGACGACCGGAAAGCCCGCCCGCATCGCCCGTCTGCACGAGCCGGCGATCAAGGGTGTCTTCGGGGCCCAGAGCTCGGGCGCGAGGCTAGTGTCATTCAACGAGAACGCCTTCGAAAGCTACGGCAAGTCACAGGGCATGAACGCCCCGGTTGCCGAGGACGACGCGTTCCGGTACTGCACCGCGCTCAACCGCCTGCTGGGCGACCGCTCCCGGCGCACCGGCGTTGGCGACGCGACCGTGGTCTGGTGGTCGGAGTCCAAGGACGAGACTGGCGAGGACCTGCTGGGGGCGATCTTCGGCGCTCCGCCGAGCAGTTCCAGCGAGGATGCGAAATCGAACGATCGCGTGCACGCCGCCATGAGCCGGATCACGCGTGGGCTTGTGCCCGAGGATCTTCCCGATTCGCAGACCCGTTTTTATGTGCTCGGGCTCTCGCCCAATGCGGCGCGCCTGTCGGTTCGCTTCTGGTGGGACGGGACGCTGGGGGAGATGGTGGAGCGAATGGCGCGACATCAGGCGGATCTTCATCTGGAGCCCGTCCCGCCCAACGACCAGGATCGCCCCTTCTCGATCCGGCGCGTTGTAATGGAGACGGCGCGCCAGCACGGGGGCAAGCCCGACGCCGACACAATCTCGCCGACGCTCGCCGGAGAAGTCGCCCGTGCGGTCATCACCGGCGGTGTGTATCCAAGGGCGCTGCTCGAAGCGGTAATTCGAAGAACACGCGCGGACGCCCGCATCAGCCACGCCCGCTGCTGCATCATCAAGGCCTGCCTTCTCCGAAGGCGACGCGTGCTCGCCGGAGGAAATGACCACTCAACAGAGGAGATTCCCATGTCACTCGACAAAGACGGGCCCCCAGCGTACCAGCTCGGTCGCCTGTTCGCCACGCTCGAAAAAAATCAGTCCGATGCCCTCGGGGATGTGAACGCGGGGATCCGAGACCGGTACTTCGGGACCGCCTCGGCGACACCCGCCTCGGTGTTCCCCCGTCTCATCCGCCTCACCCAGCATCACATGGGCAAGCTCGAAGGCGGGCGTCTGGTCAATCGAGAGAAGCTATTGGGTGAGATCTGCTCGCATCTGCCCGCGTTCCCCCGGCACCTGCGTTTGGAAGAACAGGGGTTGTTTCAGATAGGATATTATCACCAACGCCAGGATTTCTACACCAAAAAGCATGACGACAACCAATCCGAAACCGCACCCGAAGCGCAGGAGAACTGACCTATGCCCACAGAAACCAACACCACTGATCCCATCACCAACCGCTACGACTTCGTCTATTTTTTCGAGGTCCGCGACGGCAACCCCAACGGCGATCCCGACGCCGGCAATCTCCCCCGCGTCGATCCCGAGACCGGGCAGGGTCTGGTTACTGATGTCTGCCTCAAACGCAAGATCCGCAACTTTGTCGGCCTGGAGAAGGGTGAGCAGCCGCCATTCGAGATCTATGTCAAGGAGAAGGCCGTCCTCAACAAGCAGCACGAGCGCGCATATACCGCGCTCAAGATCAAATCCGAAAAGAGAAAGATGCCCAAGGATGAGGCGAAGGCGCGTGAGCTGACCGCGTGGATGTGCCAGAACTTCTTTGATATCCGCACCTTCGGAGCCGTGATGAGTACCGATGTCAACTGTGGGCAGGTGAGAGGCCCCGTGCAGTTCGGCTTCGCCCGTTCCGTCGATCCCCTCATCACACTCGAACACAGCGTCACCCGCTGCGCCGTGACCACGGAGGCTGAGGCCGAGAAGCAGCAGGGCGACAACAGGACCATGGGACGCAAGTTCACCATCCCCTACGGCCTCTACCGCGTCCACGGCTTCATCAGCCCGCATCTGGCCGACCCCGGGCACAACGGGACCGGATTCTCCGAAGAGGACCTCGGGCTGCTCAAGCGAGCGCTCAATATCATGTTCGAGATCGATCGCTCCGCCGCCCGCGGCGAAATGCGACCCGTCCACTGCATCGCCTTCCGACATGATTCGGGTCTGGGCAACGCCCGCGCCGATCAGCTCTTCGATCGCGTCGCGTACCGGCTCCTTCCCGAGGTTCGCGAGGAAAACCGTCCCGCCCGCTCGTTCTGCGATTACGAACTCGACGCACGCCTCAACGATCTCCCTTCCGGCGTGACCGCGGAAACCTGGGTTGAGCCGCCTTCCAGAGCGAGCTGGACCCAATCCGCCGCGATCGCCGCTGGCGCATGACCTGCGCTCGGCATCGGAGCACAGGATGTACGCTGATGAAGACCTCATCCCGATCTCCGCGCTTCAGCACCACCTGTTCTGCCCCAGGCAGTGCGCGCTGATCCATGTGGACGGGCTCTGGGCCGAGAACCGGCTCACCGCCGAGGGACGGGTGCTCCACGAGCGCTCGGACACCCCGGGCCGGCGTGTGCGTCGAGATGAATCATCCGCCCAAGCTGGCGGTGGCGGGCGCATCAGAACCGTGCGGGCGCTGCCCCTGCTCTCGCGTTGTCTGGGGCTGATCGGGAAAGCCGACCAGATCGAGCTGCCCATCGATCCCAGTGGCGTATTGACCGGTCCACCCCGCCCCATCGAGCACAAACGCGGCCGGCCAAAGCGGGGGAATCACGACCGTGTCCAGCTTGCGGCTCAGGCACTCTGCCTGGAGGAGATGTTCGAGGTCCGCGTGCCCTTGGGCGAGCTCTTCTACCACGCCGTCAAAAAGCGTGAGCACATCGAGATCGATCAGCAGCTCCGGGACCAGGTCACGCGCACAATCGACGAGATCAGGGACAACATCACCCTCAACCGCGTGCCATCGGTCAAAAGGCAGAAGAAGTGCGATCGCTGCTCGCTGCTGAACCTCTGTCTTCCCTCGGGTACAGGTCCGGATCGGAACCCGGGCTTGTATGTGAGCCGGGCGCTGGCGGCCTCTCTGCGACGCGATGGCGAATGAACTATCGTCCGACGGGCCGCTTAATGAGAACCATGGCATGAAACACCACCTCAACACCCTGTTCATCCAGAACGACGAGGCCTGGATCCACAAGGACGGACAAACTGTCTGCGTCTCCGTCGAGCGGGAGGTCAAGCTTCGCGTCCCCATCCACACGATCGGCGGCATCGTCTGTCTGGGCCGGGCCAACGCCTCGACGGCGGCGCTGGGCCTCTGCGCAGAACATGGCGTCGCCGTCAGCTTCTGCTCAGGCTCTGGAAGGCTCATCGCCCGTGTGTCCGGTTTTACGCCCGGCAATGTTCTTCTCCGCAGAGATCAATACCGGGTCGCGGATAACGAGGCCGTCTGTCTCGCCATCGCGTCGCCGATGGTGGCCGCCAAGATCGCCAACGCCCGCACAGCGCTGCTCCGCGGCGCGCGGGATCACGGCGATGAGGAAGGGGAACTTGCCCGGGCGTGCGCCCGTATGGTCGCGGGCGCGAAGGCCTCACTCACGGCGCCGAATCTCGACGCGTTGCGAGGAGAAGAGGGCGAAGCCGCCAAGCAATATTTTTCGGTACTCGATCGGCTCGTCACGCTCGGCGAGAACGACCGGGATCGGTTCAGGATGACCGAGCGTTCACGGCGTCCTCCTCGCGATCGCATCAACTGCCTGCTCTCGTTTCTCTACGCGATGCTCGCCCACGACGCCCGCAGCGCCTGCGAGGCCTGTGGCCTCGACGCCGCTGTTGGATTCCTCCACCGAGACCGACCCGGGCGGGCGTCGCTCGCCCTTGATCTGATGGAGGAACTCCGCAGCTTCCTGTGTGACCGGTTGGCGATCAGCCTCATCAATAGAAAACAGCTCCGTGCTAAAGATTTCGAGATGCTCGAAGGCGGCGCAGTTCGGCTGAGCGATGGGGCCCGTAAATCGGTCCTGGTCGCATATCAAAAACGCAAGCAGGAGGAGATCACGCACCCCTACCTCGGCGAGCGTGTGACCGTGGGTCTGCTTGTTCATCTCCAGGCGCGATTGCTGTGTCGGGTCATTCGAGGCGAGCTGGAGGTATACCCGGCCTTCATCTGGAAGTGACATGTGTTCACGACTCTTTGAAAGCGGGATTCCATGCATATCTTGATCACCTATGATGTCGCAACGAGCGAAGAAGGCGGCCCTAAACGGCTCAGAAGGGTCGCCAAGGCGTGTGAAGATTGGGGTCAGCGGGTGCAGAACTCGGTCTTCGAGTGTAAGCTTGATCCGGCGCAATACACCCTCCTCAAGGCCCGTCTCCACGCCCTGATCGACCAGAAGACAGACAGCCTCCGGTTTTACAACCTCGGAGCCCACTGGCACGGCCGGGTCGAACACCTGGGTGTGAACCGCTCATCGGACCCGGACGAGCCGCTGATCGTTTGAGCAGATGATTCGGAGCATCTCATCCGAAAAGTCAATGTTTTCCCCAACCCGCGAACCCGCAGCGTGTCGCGATTCTTCAGCGTGTTCGCGATAGCCATAAATACCTCTTTGACAAGTAAATAGCCATCACGGCCTCGTCATCCTTGACCATCAGCCCATCCGAGACCCTGAAGATCGCGGAAGAGCGGGTATAGCGGGCGACCTCACAAGCACTTACACTCATCCGGTCGCCCCTTCACGGGGGCGCGGATTGAAACGGCGGGGCGATCCCCAAGATCACCGGCATCGGCGGTCGCCCCTTCACGGGGGCGCGGATTGAAACATGGACCATGCCGACGACGGGGACTGGCGCACGCGTCGCCCCTTCACGGGGGCGCGGATTGAAACAACTTCAAGCGGCTGGGCAAGAACGGCGAGATCGGTCGCCCCTTCACGGGGGCGCGGATTGAAACCAGTCGCCGCGCTCCAGCTGGCGCATGAGGTTGGTCGCCCCTTCACGGGGGCGCGGATTGAAACAATCCCCGCCCCCTCGGGGGCGACAGCCGAGCATAGTCGCCCCTTCACGGGGGCGCGGATTGAAACAACACCGCGCACGATGCTCTCCAGCGCGACCTTGGTCGCCCCTTCACGGGGGCGCGGATTGAAACCAGATGAGCCAGCGGGCGCTGAGCCAGTAGTTGGGTCGCCCCTTCACGGGGGCGCGGATTGAAACATCATGGCCATCTCGTTGGAGTTGGACTTGTAGAGGTCGCCCCTTCACGGGGGCGCGGATTGAAACAAGTGGGGCAGATGGGCAATGGTTGACAAGCCCCGTCGCCCCTTCACGGGGGCGCGGATTGAAACTCGTACTGACCGATGCCGCCCCATCGGTTATCACGTCGCCCCTTCACGGGGGCGCGGATTGAAACCAAACCACCCTGAATAAAATGGTGAGAGTGACGCGTCGCCCCTTCACGGGGGCGCGGATTGAAACGCTGATGGAAGTTAATGTCAAAGGCCGCACTGGAGTCGCCCCTTCACGGGGGCGCGGATTGAAACTCTATAGGAAAAGAAGTACATATCGTGTGCGGTGTCGCCCCTTCACGGGGGCGCGGATTGAAACCCCGTGCGCCTCACCGCATTATACGCATCGGTTTGTCGCCCCTTCACGGGGGCGCGGATTGAAACCTTCATGCCCCGATCGACCGCCTGAGCGATCGCCGTCGCCCCTTCACGGGGGCGCGGATTGAAACGTTTATCTTGGTGCAACGCAAACGAATCTGATATCGTGGTCGCCCCTTCACGGGGGCGCGGATTGAAACGCCCTCTGCTTTGAGGCGACAAATCACTCCGATTGGTCGCCCCTTCACGGGGGCGCGGATTGAAACCAAATATCACCATCGAGCGGCGCGCTACCCGGATGTCGCCCCTTCACGGGGGCGCGGATTGAAACTTGATGCATATCTCTCGGGCATACGCGGTGTCGAGTCGCCCCTTCACGGGGGCGCGGATTGAAACGAAGGGTTCTTGATGGAAGGGGGATCTGCGACCGTCGCCCCTTCACGGGGGCGCGGATTGAAACTCGCACCGCCCGCTGGCGTCCTCCTTGGACCTGGTCGCCCCTTCACGGGGGCGCGGATTGAAACCCGTAGGCCGCGTACGCCGCCGCCAGCTCCTCCTCGTCGCCCCTTCACGGGGGCGCGGATTGAAACATGGCGAGGCGACGCATCGGACGCTGGCGCCGATGTCGCCCCTTCACGGGGGCGCGGATTGAAACCAGGAGAAAAACACAATGAACTGGCGGAGCGGGCGGTCGCCCCTTCACGGGGGCGCGGATTGAAACGACAAGCGGTATGCGATGGAGGTGGTAAAGCCATGTCGCCCCTTCACGGGGGCGCGGATTGAAACACCCTCACGCTCACCGCCCTGGGGACCGCCCTGGTCGCCCCTTCACGGGGGCGCGGATTGAAACGGTGCATTTCGTGTTGTTGTGGTGCACCGGCGAGGTCGCCCCTTCACGGGGGCGCGGATTGAAACATGCGGGCGTGGATCGATGGCTGGGACAGCGAGGTCGCCCCTTCACGGGGGCGCGGATTGAAACGGCTTGGAGGGCGCGGGGGGCGAGATGCGGGACAGTCGCCCCTTCACGGGGGCGCGGATTGAAACGGTGGCATCGATGTGCAGAAGACATGCGTCAAGGGTCGCCCCTTCACGGGGGCGCGGATTGAAACATCGCCTGCAAGGGCATGTCCAGCCCCGAGAACCGTCGCCCCTTCACGGGGGCGCGGATTGAAACATCATGCCGCGCATGCCGGTGCTCGATCCCAAGCGTCGCCCCTTCACGGGGGCGCGGATTGAAACGGGCGAGACGCCGGCCGAGGACGGCGGGCACCCCGTCGCCCCTTCACGGGGGCGCGGATTGAAACATGCGGGCGTGGATCGATGGCTGGGACAGCGAGCAGTCGCCCCTTCACGGGGGCGCGGATTGAAACGAGCAGAAAAACGAGCTGATTGAGAGCGCCAACAACCGTCGCCCCTTCACGGGGGCGCGGATTGAAACTCCGCCATGCACTTATGAGAGCAGACCGACCGTAGTCGCCCCTTCACGGGGGCGCGGATTGAAACGGCGTGCGCCCCGACCGCATCATCTGCCTCGAGCGTCGCCCCTTCACGGGGGCGCGGATTGAAACGGCCAGTGCCCGCCGTGGGCCGCCGCGGTGTTCGGTCGCCCCTTCACGGGGGCGCGGATTGAAACCCCCCCATACACATCCTCAGTCTCGATCCAGATGGTCGCCCCTTCACGGGGGCGCGGATTGAAACAGTCGAGAGGAGGTCCACCAAACGGACGCCGAGTGTCGCCCCTTCACGGGGGCGCGGATTGAAACGAGTCGATGGGCAGCTCATCCGCGCCCACCATCTCGTCGCCCCTTCACGGGGGCGCGGATTGAAACGGCTGGCTCTGGATGGACTGCTACACGAGCGAGGCGGTCGCCCCTTCACGGGGGCGCGGATTGAAACTGTCGCGCCCACGCGGGGCTGATCCCCTGGTGGGGTCGCCCCTTCACGGGGGCGCGGATTGAAACTTGTGGACCTTGAGGGGGGTGGACCAGACGGGCTGTCGCCCCTTCACGGGGGCGCGGATTGAAACTGCTCGGTCGGGTACATGAAGGTCCACGATTGGCGTCGCCCCTTCACGGGGGCGCGGATTGAAACACCATCCGAAGCAAGTAGCGATCCACCATCCGCAGTCGCCCCTCCACGGGGGCGCGGATTGAAACGTCGAGGCCTGTGGTGTCGATGGGCTTGCCGTCCGTCGCCCCTTCACGGGGGCGCGGATTGAAACTCGAACTGATGCCCGCGGTAGCGATAGCGGCGCGGTCGCCCCTTCACGGGGGCGCGGATTGAAACTTTTCCGCTGGGCATGATGGGTCGGTAGACCTGGGTCGCCCCTTCACGGGGGCGCGGATTGAAACTTGATGAACATCGGCAACGCCTACGGCGAGGGCGCGTCGCCCCTTCACGGGGGCGCGGATTGAAACTGGATCGGAGCGACCATGGCACTCGACCACCACCCGTCGCCCCTTCACGGGGGCGCGGATTGAAACTTGCTCAAGTGCCAGAAGGCCGCCCACCGCTACAGTCGCCCCTTCACGGGGGCGCGGATTGAAACACCTACCGCGAAGCCGTTACGCGCAAGAGCACGGGTCGCCCCTTCACGGGGGCGCGGATTGAAACTTCACCACGACCGTCTGGAGCCCCGATCGGCCCTCGTCGCCCCTTCACGGGGGCGCGGATTGAAACCGATCTCCGTGCCCGAGGGCTACGACGGGCTCAAGTCGCCCCTTCACGGGGGCGCGGATTGAAACAGCCAGAGCAGCGCCGCCTGAGTCCACACGCCCCGTCGCCCCTTCACGGGGGCGCGGAGTGAAACAAGCGCGGCACGACGACGCCGCCGCACGCGAGCAAGTCGCCCCTTCACGGGGGCGCGGATTGAAACCTTCAGACTTTTCGCCAGGCGGTGCAGGTCAGCGGTCGCCCCTTCACGGGGGCGCGGATTGAAACGCCGAGCACACGCTCGACTTCGGCGCCGAGCAGAGTCGCCCCTTCACGGGGGCGCGGATTGAAACCAGGCGTCCGCCCCCTCGCGCTTGAGGGTGATGGTGTCGCCCCTTCACGGGGGCGCGGATTGAAACTGCCGCAGGCTGTACCCCGCCAGCGTCAGCTCGGCCGTCGCCCCTTCACGGGGGCGCGGATTGAAACGACGAGGCGACCTACACGGACGAGGCCTACGACGGTCGCCCCTTCACGGGGGCGCGGATTGAAACCTGCGCCCGCCGAGGGGCGGGGGCGACCCGCCGTGTCGCCCCTTCACGGGGGCGCGGATTGAAACATCCCCGTCCCGCGCGAGCCAGCCGATCTCGATCGTCGCCCCTTCACGGGGGCGCGGATTGAAACTTCGAACGATTTCTTCGGGAGCCGAACGGCTGGCGTCGCCCCTTCACGGGGGCGCGGATTGAAACGAGTATCGCCAGTGGGCGACCCTCTCCACCGTCGAGTCGCCCCTTCACGGGGGCGCGGATTGAAACTCGACCACAACCCACAAGCCGAGCGAGATGCCGGTCGCCCCTTCACGGGGGCGCGGATTGAAACCGGACCACGGATGGCTGACTGGCATGGCCGAGAAGTCGCCCCTTCACGGGGGCGCGGATTGAAACCTCGGTGAATGGTGCGGCACCGACGGCCTGATCGTCGCCCCTTCACGGGGGCGCGGATTGAAACGTCCCCTTGCCTCGGATGATGGACCGCCAGTAGCGTCGCCCCTTCACGGGGGCGCGGATTGAAACCCGCCAGACCTGATCGAGCCGTGCGTGCTCGCCGGTCGCCCCTTCACGGGGGCGCGGATTGAAACATATCGACGCTCATCCCTCACCCCCGCTCTCGACCGTCGCCCCTTCACGGGGGCGCGGATTGAAACTCCATGCGCTCGGCCAGCTGCATGCCCAGGCCCGTCGCCCCTTCACGGGGGCGCGGATTGAAACCAAAAGACGCATAGGGGCGCGGATGAACTTGACAAGTCGCCCCTTCACGGGGGCGCGGATTGAAACGACGGGGTCGAGAAGCGGGTGGGGAATCTGGAGCGTCGCCCCTTCACGGGGGCGCGGATTGAAACAACGCGATCGTGCGCAACTTCAAGCGCGTGGCGCGGTCGCCCCTTCACGGGGGCGCGGATTGAAACGGCCACGAGTTGATTGACCCGGCGCAGCGAGGGCCGTCGCCCCTTCACGGGGGCGCGGATTGAAACGAGGAGCTCGCGGCCGACGAAGGCGCGCAGGCATGTCGCCCCTTCACGGGGGCGCGGATTGAAACGTCGCGGCGATCGTGGCGTTTTTGGGGCTGGCGGGGTCGCCCCTTCACGGGGGCGCGGATTGAAACGCAGATCACCGTGTACGCGGCGTCGAGATCCCGGGTCGCCCCTTCACGGGGGCGCGGATTGAAACCGCGAGATCCGCGCGGCCCAGCTGAGCCAGAGGGTGTCGCCCCTTCACGGGGGCGCGGATTGAAACTGGATGAAGCGGTAGAGCCCCGCCAGCGGGCTCCTGTCGCCCCTTCACGGGGGCGCGGATTGAAACACGCTCGCCCCGCCGCGCACGAGCTCGACATGCCGTCGCCCCTTCACGGGGGCGCGGATTGAAACATCGCGTTCGTGGAGCAAATCGGGGTGGCGGCATGTCGCCCCTTCACGGGGGCGCGGATTGAAACCGCGACGGCTTCGGAGGTTACGAGCGGGAATCCGGGTCGCCCCTTCACGGGGGCGCGGATTGAAACGTGTTAACGCCGGGGACAACAAGACACTCAACATCGTCGCCCCTTCACGGGGGCGCGGATTGAAACACGCTCTCGCTCTTGGTCGTCTGCACCGGCTGGGCGGTCGCCCCTTCACGGGGGCGCGGATTGAAACGACCGAGTCGAACTACGCCAGCGCCCTGATCGGGTCGCCCCTTCACGGGGGCGCGGATTGAAACTGCTCGGCTTCGGTCAGCGGGATCACGCGGATCCCGTCGCCCCTTCACGGGGGCGCGGATTGAAACGAGCGCCGACACGCACGCGCTCCTGGCCGACGCCAGTCGCCCCTTCACGGGGGCGCGGATTGAAACGGCGAGGCCGCGATCTGCGCGGACACGAACGCCAGCGTCGCCCCTTCACGGGGGCGCGGATTGAAACTGATGGCATGGACCTACGGCGCATGGATCACCGAGGTCGCCCCTTCACGGGGGCGCGGATTGAAACAGCGACGGATCGGTCGGCAACTCGGCGGGCACGGGTCGCCCCTTCACGGGGGCGCGGATTGAAACTCGTTGACCTCTCCGGCCTCGATCAGACCGTCCAGTCGCCCCTTCACGGGGGCGCGGATTGAAACGGCCTGGACCCCGACGAGTACGCGCTGGCTTACGGTCGCCCCTTCACGGGGGCGCGGATTGAAACCTGCCCCAGCGCATTGGCAACTATATCACGACTCGTCGCCCCTTCACGGGGGCGCGGATTGAAACGGGTCGATGAGTAACCAGCTGGAAAACGGCGGGTTGTCGCCCCTTCACGGGGGCGCGGATTGAAACATCTCCTATGCTCGGATGTTCAACAACACGCGGCGGGTCGCCCCTTCACGGGGGCGCGGATTGAAACTTCACGAGTCTTCGGGAACCCTCGCTTGTTCTTGTCGCCCCTTCACGGGGGCGCGGATTGAAACAGACTGGGAGGCGATTCGTCGCATCGAACTTATCGTCGCCCCTTCACGGGGGCGCGGATTGAAACCGCTGCATCTCCCTCGCGTCTGGGCTTGCGAACCCGTCGCCCCTTCACGGGGGCGCGGATTGAAACAAAGGAAGACGCGGAAGACCTGGCGTCGCAGATTGTCGCCCCTTCACGGGGGCGCGGATTGAAACCTCGGTCGATGGGCACTCGATCCTGACCACGCTGGTCGCCCCTTCACGGGGGCGCGGATTGAAACCTCGACGAGCTGCTCGCGTCGCACACGAGCGGGCACGTCGCCCCTTCACGGGGGCGCGGATTGAAACGATGTATTCGAGGGCTCGACCACCTGCCTGCCGGTCGCCCCTTCACGGGGGCGCGGATTGAAACCGTGCGCGCGGCGTGCGGGTGCGGCGGCGGCGGGTCGCCCCTTCACGGGGGCGCGGATTGAAACTGGATCATCTCGTCGACGGCGGCGGCGCCCCCGGTCGCCCCTTCACGGGGGCGCGGATTGAAACCACCGCTTGAGGTCGTCGAGCGCGTGCTCCTGGAGTCGCCCCTTCACGGGGGCGCGGATTGAAACTGCGATTAAGTTAAGCCGAGTCTGCTGCACCTCGTCGCCCCTTCACGGGGGCGCGGATTGAAACAGCGACTTCGCCGCGTCTTCTGGACTTCCCCAGTGTCGCCCCTTCACGGGGGCGCGGATTGAAACGTTGATGGAGGGGTCGCAGATCCCCCCTCCATCAAGGTCGCCCCTTCACGGGGGCGCGGATTGAAACGCCGGGGCAGGGAGAGAGATCAGTGGGCCATGCGTCGCCCCTTCACGGGGGCGCGGATTGAAACCAGACATGAGCGCGTCGACCTCAGCGTCGAACATCGTCGCCCCTTCACGGGGGCGCGGATTGAAACCGACATAGGTCACGGTCGAGACCGTGACAAGCCCGTCGCCCCTTCACGGGGGCGCGGATTGAAACTCTGACGCGCCGTCCCCTTTGATCTCGACGCAGTGGTCGCCCCTTCACGGGGGCGCGGATTGAAACACCTGCTCGATCTGGGTCTGGAAGTAGAGATTGCGTCGCCCCTTCACGGGGGCGCGGATTGAAACGCAGCTCTCTTGGTTTGTCGGCCCGGAGATGCCACGTCGCCCCTTCACGGGGGCGCGGATTGAAACCCCCCCATACACATCCTCAGTCTCGATCCAGATGCGTCGCCCCTTCACGGGGGCGCGGATTGAAACTCTGTCGAGGTCAGTTCGATGTGAATCGAGCCGGCGTCGCCCCTTCACGGGGGCGCGGATTGAAACACATGGAGCTCGTGGACGAAGCCGGAGGATGTACGGTCGCCCCTTCACGGGGGCGCGGATTGAAACTCCATGCGCTCGGCCAGCTGCATGCCCAGGCCCGGTCGCCCCTTCACGGGGGCGCGGATTGAAACTGGGCGAGCGGATCTATATCAGGGACGAGGCGCTGGTGGTCGCCCCTTCACGGGGGCGCGGATTGAAACCGCGTTTGCGGTGGCCACTCACGGAGCAGATGCCGTCGCCCCTTCACGGGGGCGCGGATTGAAACGGGTCGTAGGGCGGCTTGGGGGATGGGGTGGTCATGTCGCCCCTTCACGGGGGCGCGGATTGAAACGCCGTCAGCGTGATCGCCGTAGCGGTCGGGCGCACGTCGCCCCTTCACGGGGGCGCGGATTGAAACCAGAACGACTGATCCTCGTATTTGCCCCGAGAACGCGTCGCCCCTTCACGGGGGCGCGGATTGAAACAGGCGAGTCCGAGATCAAGGCCGCCGCCCGCCAGTCGCCCCTTCACGGGGGCGCGGATTGAAACTCCGAGCCCGTGAGCTTGACGCTGGTGATGGTGGTCGCCCCTTCACGGGGGCGCGGATTGAAACCCCATCACCTTGCCCTTGATCTATCGCGTGAGCGGGTCGCCCCTTCACGGGGGCGCGGATTGAAACTTGATCGAACTGGCGCTGAGCGACTTACCTTTGATCGTCGCCCCTTCACGGGGGCGCGGATTGAAACAGGTCTACGAGGGGATGTCGGTCTACGAGGCGCTGTCGCCCCTTCACGGGGGCGCGGATTGAAACACGACGCTGATCTTCAACGCGTCCATCGTCGCGAGTCGCCCCTTCACGGGGGCGCGGATTGAAACGGACTCGCGTATCCCACGCTCTTGGGCCAAGCGACGTCGCCCCTTCACGGGGGCGCGGATTGAAACATGTTGGCGCACGCCGCGCAGGTGGTCGCTGATGGTCGCCCCTTCACGGGGGCGCGGATTGAAACTTCGCTAGCGCGATATCGTAAATCAGCGAGTCCCGGTCGCCCCTTCACGGGGGCGCGGATTGAAACGACTCCGCGGCCGCGGGGATGGTGGCGCTGCCCCTGTCGCCCCTTCACGGGGGCGCGGATTGAAACGCCACTGAGCGGCATGTAGGCTACTCGGGCGCGGTCGCCCCTTCACGGGGGCGCGGATTGAAAC
>CAYLXF010000003.1:337161-419843 GCA_964387925.1 uncultured Phycisphaeraceae bacterium | reverse complement strand
GGGTAGTTTGACTGGGGCGGTCTCCTCCTAAAGAGTAACGGAGGAGCGCAAAGGTTGGCTCAGCACGGATGGAAACCGTGTTTCAGAGTGTAAGAGCACAAGCCAGCTTTACTGCGAGTCCGACAGGACGAGCAGTCTCGAAAGAGGGCTCTAGTGATCCTGCGATCGCGTGTGGAAGCGTCGTAGCTCATCGGATAAAAGGTACTCCGGGGATAACAGGCTTATCGCTCCCGAGCGTCCATAGCGGCGGAGCGGTTTGGCACCTCGATGTCGGCTCATCACATCCTGGGGCTGAAGGCGGTCCCAAGGGTTCGGCTGTTCGCCGATTAAAGTGGTACGCGAGCTGGGTTCAGACCGGCGTGAGCCAGGTCGGTCCCTATCTGCTGTGGGCGTTGCAAACTTGAGAGGAGTCAACTTTAGTACGAGAGGATTAGGTTGGACCGACCCCTGGTGATCCTGTTGCGCCGCTAGGCGCACCGCAGGGTAGCTACGTCGGGCAGGGATAACAGCTGAAAGCATCTAAGCAGGAAGCCCCCCTCGAGATCAGGTTTGCTTGTCTTGTACGAGAGACCCCTGGGAGACGACCAGGTTGATAGGCCGCAGGTGTAAGGACTGAGAAGTCTTCAGCTGAGCGGTACTAACGGTCGAAGGTTTGGTCACTCCGACCCATTGCCGAACTGTTCATCTCCCCGGCCTCCGCCGGGGAAAAACTTGTTTGAGTCTCTGGCCTCCGCCAGAGAGGAAGCATGACACGGTTCGACACAGGTCGCGTGATGCCAACACCATTTCAACGCTTATGAGATCTCACAATCAGTATATTTGTCAGGGCGATCCGCCATGTCTTGCACATGGGCCGCCCTCGCTCGTCGACATCTTTGTCAGTCATGGATGCCCGGGAGACCGGACACCCTGTGATTGTTGGTGACCATATAGCTGGGGTCACACCTGTTCCCATCTCGAACACAGCAGTTAAGCCCAGCTAGCCGATGATACTGTTCAGCGGGAAAGTAGGTTATCGCCAACTTTTCAGCCCCCCAAGGTAAACCTCGGGGGGCTGTTTTCGTTTTGTCCCGGATCCGCCTCTCCCCTGCCGCCCGCCAGATCCCAACGGGTGCGACGGCTTTGTCCGCGATGGGGCGTCGAGGAAACCCGCCGCGGCGTGTACAATGACCCATCTTTCCAGACCCATGACCCTTCTCCAAGACCCAGCCCCGAGGGAACGCCATATGACCAGCATCACCGAGAACACGCTCCAGCTCTACGACGACGGGGCCGACGACCTGCTCAACGCCGAATCGTTCCCCGACCGGGTGTCGCTGCTGCCAAGCGATCACGGCGCGCCCCAGGCGGGTTCGCGCCTGCGGATCATGTGGGGCCAGGACCTCCTGGCCGATGTGCTCGACGGGCGCTACCGGGCCGTGGTGTGCGGCGTCAACGACCAGGACAACTCGCGCGGCGTCATCGCCCAGATCGTCTCGCTGCTCACCACCAGCCAGTGGTCGGCCAACGCGGTGACCAGCTACGCCAGGATGTTCCAGGAGTCGATCCAGGTGCACGCGGCCAACGACCGCGAGCCCTACATCCTCAAGTACGATCTCGACTCGGTGATGCTGCTGGGGCTGCTGCGTCCGCGCGGACGCGACTACTTCACGGTGGGGGACCTGGCGCGGGGGTTCCGGACAATCACCAAGATGCTCCAGGGCCGGGCAGACCGGCGCCCGGTGTGCAGCGTCTCGTTCATGGGGGCGACCTCCAACAAGCTGGTGGTCGACGATCACCGGCTCCACGAGCCGAGCTTCGAGACCGTGCTGCACACGATGCACGACGCGGGCTTCCGCGGCGATGTGTACCCCTCGCCGCGGATGTGGAGCTACGCCCATGTCGGCGTGTTCCCCAGCTACCCGTTCCCCAAGGGGATCGACCGGATGCGCGCCGGCAGCAGCTGAGGCGCCGCCTCCATGGCCCGGTCCCGCGCCCGGTGCGGGAACCGGCGGCCCACCCAACCCGAATCAGGGCTTGAGTGCTCGGCCGCGCCGACGCTCGGGGAGCACCCATGAAGCACAAGAAGGTGATGCTGTGGGCGCTGCTGGGGTTGATCCTGGCGGCGACGGTGGCGGGGATCACGGCGGTGCTGCTGCCCGCACGCTTCATCAACTACGATGTCATGTCCACGGCCGTGGTCGTGGGGCTCTACGGCGTGGGCGGATTGATCCTGGTCTCGATCGCCGGCGGTCAGCGCCGCCTGTTCCAGACCAGCGCCGCGGCGCTGGCTCTGTCGATGGCGGTCTTTGTCTTCGGCATCTGGACCGACGGGATCATCGACTGGTTGGTGCTGCGGTGGGTCGGTCAGATCGGCTCGGTCGTCCTGTTCCTGGGGCTGCTGCTCGCGCATCGCATGCTCGTGGCGCCCCTGCCCGCCGCGGGGATGCTGGCGCGGGTGACGCAGCGGGCCTCGCTCATCTCGGCGGCCCTGCTGTTCCTGCTGTCGAGCGTGGGCATGGTGAACGACGGATTCTGGGGGTACGAAGAGATCGCCGTCCGGCTGCTGGTTATCTTCGGGATCGTGGTGGTGGGATCGACGATTGCCACGGGCGCGTTGGCCTACTTCGGCCCCCGCCCGGGTGAGGACGAGCCGGGCGCGATGGCCGGGTCGATCGTGGTTCGCCTGGATTGTCCCCGCTGCGACGCTCCGATCGAGGCGAGGGCGAACACGCGGGCGCGCTGCGGGGCGTGCCGGCTCAAGGTGCGCGTCGAGATCGAGGAGCCGCGATGTTCGTGCGGGTACCTGCTGTATCAGCTCGTCGGCGCCACCTGCCCCGAGTGCGGGCGCGTCGTCAGCGAGGAGGACCGATGGGAGAGCCCGAGTTCAGCCCAGCCCGCCTGATCGATCGTCTGTCCCGGTTTCCCGCCATGCTGGCGGCGCTGCTCGAAGGGGTCGGCGTCCAGGACGCGCGTCGGCGTTCACCCGAGGGGGCCTGGTCGATCGTGGAAATCGTGTGCCACCTCTGCGACGAGGAGCGGGAGGATTTCCCGTCCCGGCTGCGGGCGCTGCTCGAAGATCCCCAGAGGGACTGGCCGCCGATCGACCCCGAGGGGTGGGCGGTCACCCGCCGGTATATCGAGCGGGACCCGGGTGAGCGGTTGGTCGCGTTCACGGCCATGCGCGAGCGGAACATGGAGTGGGTCAGGGCGTGGGCCGACGCAGCGGATTGGGGGCGGATGAAGCGTCACCCCCTGGGGGATCTGCACGCCGGGGACCTGCTGGCGGCCTGGTGCGACCACGATCTCCTGCACGCGCGCCAGGTCCTCAAACGCCTGCACGAGCTGACGCAGCGCGACGCGGGCGTGTATTCGACCCTGTACGCGGGAGAATGGAAGGGCTGAAGTTTTCTTCGCTGAGCGAGAGAGGAAGGGCTTGCCAGGGCATGTAGCATGAGCTACAATCATGTAGCCATCGCTACGAGCGTGTGGCGCGTGTTCGCGGATGGCTCATGGCGGAGGCCGATGCATGGCGGATCGGGTGTCGGGAGAGATCGGGGGGGCGGGGTCGGGCGACCCCGGGTGGCGGCGGGCGCGGTCGCGCGTGTCGCTGCCCGAGGTGCACAGCTCGATCCGGTACAACAAGGACCACGGCTTCTGGCGCAAGCTCTTCGCGTTCGCCGGGCCGGGGCTGCTGGTGGCGGTGGGGTACATGGACCCGGGCAACTGGGCCACGGATCTCGAGGGCGGGGCGAAGTACGGCTACACGCTGCTGTCGGTGGTGCTGATCTCCAACATCTTCGCCATGGTGCTCCAGCACCTGGCGCTCAAGCTGGGCGTGGTGACGGGGCGGGATCTGGCGCAGGCGTGCCGGGACCATTTCTCGCCCCGCGTCAACTTCGTGCTGTGGATCTTGTGCGAGATCGCGATCGCGGCGTGCGACCTGGCGGAGGTCATCGGGTCGGCGATCGCCCTGAACCTGCTCTTCGGGCTGCCGCTGGTCTGGGGGGTCATGGTGACGGCGGCCGATGTGATGATCGTGCTGATGCTCCAGGCGTGGGGTTTCCGGATGCTCGAGGCGATCGTGACGATGCTGATCCTGACGATCGGGGGATGCTTCGCCTACGAGATCATCGCTTCGCGTCCCGACGCGAGCGAGGTGCTGTGGGGGCTGCTGCCGCGCCCGGAGGTGATCACGGACCCGGGGATGTTCTACATCGCCATCGGGATCCTGGGCGCGACGGTGATGCCGCACAACCTTTACCTGCACTCGAGCATCGTGCAGACGCGGGCCTTTGAGCGTGACGACGAGGGCAAGGCGACGGCGATCAGGTTCGGGACGATCGACTCTTCGGTCGCGTTGTCCTTGGCGTTCTTCATCAACGCGGCGATCCTGGTGCTCAGCGCGGCGACCTTCCACGGGACCGCGCACGAGGATGTCGCCGACATCAACGACGCGTTCGTGCTGCTCACGCCCGTGCTGGGGGCGTCGCTGGCGAGCGTGGCCTTCGCGGTGGCGCTCCTGGCGGCCGGGCAGAACTCGACGATCACCGGCACCCTGGCCGGGCAGATCGTGATGGAGGGGTTCCTGAACATCCGCCTGCGCCCGTGGCTGCGACGCCTGATCACGCGCCTGATCGCGATCGTGCCCGCGGCGATCGTGGCCGGCGTGTACGGCTCGCGCGGGATGGGCGATCTGCTGATACTCAGCCAGGTGATCCTGTCGCTGCAGCTGAGCTTCGCGGTGATCCCGCTGGTCATGTTCACGGGCGACAGGCTCAAGATGGGGCGGTTCGTGAACTCGCGTCGCCTGAAGACGCTCGCGTGGGGTATCTCGGCGGTGATCCTGGTGCTCAACGCGTACCTGCTGGTGACGACCGTGCTGGGCTGGTTCAACTGAGGGGGTGATGATGTACGCCAAGGTGCTCGTGCCGCTGGAGAACGCGCCGTCCGACGAGACGATCATCGCCCATGTGATCGGGCTGGCCGGTGTGCACCGCTTGCGGGTGATCCTGGTGCATGTGGCAGACGGTTTCGCCGCCCGGTATCAGGACGCGTTGAATCTGGAGGACTCCGACGAGATCAGGGCCGATCGGGACTATCTCGCCAAGGTCCTAGGGAGGCTCGAGGGCGAGGGGATCGGGGGCGAGGCGCTGCTCGAGCAGGGCGACCCGGCGACGAGGCTGGTGGCGGTGGCCGAGGAGCGCGGGTGCGACCTGATCGCGATGGCGACCCACCGGCACGGGGTGGTGCAGGATGTGCTGCGCGGCAGCGTCGCCCACAGCGTGCGCCACAAGACGCTGATCCCGGTGCTGATGGTTCCGTCCCGGTGAAACCCGGAGGGAAGCAGCGATCAGAGATCGGCCATCAGCCATCAGCGGAAGACCGGTTCCTGCCCCTCCCCGCGGGGGGCGGGGAGGGGCAAGGAATGCTGCGAACCAGCGCGTTGCGACCACCACCAGCTTGGCGATGCGTCGGGGCGGTCAACGCGTGTACCGCTGGGCGATGGGCATCCTGCGTCCGGACCCGAACGCCTTGCTGGTGACCTTGAGCCCGACGGCCATCTGCTGGCGTTTGTACTCGCTGCGATCGATCAGGCGGCAGAACTTCCTGACGACCGCCTCGTCGAAGCCGGTCTCCTGGGCGATCGCGGCCGCGCTCTGGAGCTCCTCGATGTGGCGGCGGACGATCTCGTCGAGCACGGGGTAGTCGGGCAGCGAGTCTGAATCGAGCTGACCGGGGGCCAGCTCGGCGCTGGGGGGTTTCTCGATGGTGCTCAGCGGGATCGGCGGCCGGCTGTAGCCGAGGTCGGCGAAGTGCTCGTTCATGTAGCGAGCGAGTCGGAAGACCATGGTCTTTGGGAGGTCGGCGATGACGGCCAGCCCTCCGTTCATGTCGCCGTAGAGCGTGCAGTAGCCCACGGCCAGCTCGGACTTGTTGCCCGTGGTGAGCACGATCGCCCCGGTGCGGTTGGACAGGGCCATCATCAGCGTCCCGCGGATGCGGGACTGCAGGTTCTCCTGTGTCAGGTCGGGCAGCGACTGGCCCAGGGCGGGATGATCGAGCGTGGCGAACGCATCATCGAGCGTGGCGGACATGGCGATGAAGCCCGGCTCGATGGGCATGGTGACGCACCCGATGCCCAGGTTCTTCGCCAGCGCGCGGGCGTCGGAGCCGCTCCCCTCGCTGCTGAACCGGCCCGGCATCGACGCGCCCAGGACATGCTCGGCGCCCAGCGCCCGCACGGCCAGCGCGGCGACGAGCGCCGAGTCGATCCCGCCGCTGAGGCCGATGCAGGCGTCTTTGAACCCGCACTTGAAGAGATAGTCCTTGGTTCCCAGCGTCAGCGCGTCGATGACCATGCGCTCGTCGCCGACGCGGGGCGGGTCGATGGGCGTGAGCGCGTCGGTGTCGATGACCGCCAGCTGCTCGGCGAAGGCCTCGCCCCGGAAGCACAGCTCGCCGCGGGCGTTCATGACCGCGGACTGCCCGGCGAAGATCTGGTCGTCGTTGGCGCCGGCCTGGTTGACCGAGACCACGGGCACGCCGTGCAGCGCCGCGTGGCGGGCGAGGATCCCCAGGTGCACGCGGTCCTTGCCCAGCACATAGGGCGAGGCGGAGGGAGCGATGATGATCCGGGCGCCGGCGTCGATGAGCTGGGCGACGGGGTCGGGCTCGTTGACATAGCGCTCGGCGAACCCCGCGTCCTGGCCCTTCCAGAGGTCTTCACAGATGGCCAGGCCGACCCGCAGCCCGTTGATATCGAACACGCGGGTCCGGTCGCCGGGCGTGAAGTAGCGGTCCTCGTCGAAGACATCGTAAGTGGGGAGCAGTCGCTTGTCGTAGTAGCCCACGAACGCGTTGTTCTGGTAGACGACCAGCGAGTTAGAGACATGGATCGAGCGGTCTGGCGCGGGCGTCCCCCCGGCGGGATCGACGCGCAGCGGCAGGGGGGCGCCGATGATGACGGCGATGCCCGCGGTGTGCTCCTCACCGATGGCCTTGACGCGCCGGGCGCATTCGTCGACGAACCCCTCGATCTGCAGCAGGTCGCGCGGGGGGTAGCCGCAGATCGCCAGCTCGCTGAAGACCACCAGCTCGGCGCCCCGGGCGCGTGCCTCACCGATCGCCCGCAGGATCGCGTCGGTGTTGCGCTTGAAGTTGCCGATGGTGGGGTTGAGCTGGGCGAGGGCGATTTTCATCGGCCAATCGTACGCCCGGGGCGGGGTGTTATTCGCCAGCGCGGGCATCGGCGCTCGGGGCGTGCACGCCGGCGCCGATGATCTCGGCGCCGGGCGGCCGGACCGGCGCCTCGTTGGCGCCGGGGCCGAGGCCCGGGCGGGCGCGGAGCCAGGCGATGCCGAAGCCGGCGCAGCCGAGGTTGACGACGGCCTGGACGGCGGTGACGAAGAGGACGACCGCGGCGATGGGTGATGGCCCCGAGGCCGTCTCGCTGACGGCCGACGACGAGATGCCCACGAGGCCGGCGATGCCGATGATCCCGGCCTCGCGGGCGCCCAGCATCCCCGAGGGCGACGCCGCGCCGATCATGAAGTAGGACGCGCCAAGCAGCAGCGAGTCCTGCGCGCTCAGCGGCATGTCGATCACCCGGGCGGCGAGATTGAAGGTGAGGGCGAAGGTGAAGACATCGAGCAGGCGCACGGCGTTGGCGATCAGCGCGGCGCGGGTGTTGCCGAGCATCTCGAAGCCCGAGTGCAGCCGGATGAAGGCCCGGGAGCCGGTGACGCGCTCGCCCAGTCCCAGGCGCGAGAGGCGGTCGATCCCGACATCGCCCGCCAGCTGGCGCGCCAGGGCGCTGCCGACGAGCGTGCTGGCGGCGATCCCGCCCAGCGACACGATCCACCAGAGCGGGTCGGTCTGCTTGCGCCAGACGCTCACCAGCGTCACCGGCCCGAACACCGAGGCCATGAGCACGGCCACCGCCAGCAGCCAGGCGCCGATGGTCAGAACCGGGATCTTATCGCGCCGGTTGTGGATCACGAAGCGGGACACGACCGAGAGCTTGAAGGGGAGGTAGGCGAGGAAGGTGGCGACGGCGTTGGTGGCGATGACATCGGTGCAGCGGATCTTGTGCACGGGGTTGATCACGGCCCAGAAGATGAAGCCGTTGAACCCGACCGAGAGCGTCGCCAGCGCCAGCAGCAGCAGGATCTCGGTGGGCGAGGCGTGGGTGAGTTTGGCCAGCTGCTCCCGGTTCTCCTCGCGCATGGCGATCCGCACCGCCCAGCCCAGCATGGCGATGCCCACGAGAAAGCCGATGATCTGGACGACGATCATCGTCGGGTTGCGGCCGGGTTTGGGATCGGTGGTGGCGGTCATGGTGAGCGGCGGGTCTCGGTCATGGGAGCCGGAACACGGCCCGGATCGGCGCGTTGGAGTTGGGGTCGCTCCAGACCTCTATCGGCTGGCCGAGGGCGTCGATCCACGCGATGAGCCGTTGAGGGTCGATCGAGCCGGGGAGCCAGCCAGAGCGGGCGAAGCGGTCGATCTCACTGAAGCCGACGACGACGAGCTCGACGCCGTCGTCCTTGAGCGAGCGCGACCACGCGCCCGGATCCTCCGGGTGCGCCTCGATCGCGTCCTGGATGCACCAGCGATCATACACCGTGTTGTAGAGCACCGGGGAGCGCACATAGAAGGGGGTGGCGTCGCCCAGCAGGTAGATCGTGTCGCCGGGCCGGGCGACGCGGTTGAGCGTGGCGGTCCAGGGGGCGTTGGGAAGCTCAATCTCGCCGGTGAACACGCCGGGCCCGAGGTCGATGAGGTTGAAGGGGTTGCCGCCGGACTGCGACAGGGCGATCAGGATCGACCAGCCGACGCCCAGCACCGCGATGGCTCGCGCCAATCCCTCGCGGACCACCGCCGTCGGGATGCTCGCGATCCCGATCGAGGCGGCGACGATCAGCGCGGGGGCGAGGGGGATCAGGAAGCGCGATTGCAGGTGCGTCAGCGCCATCCATGCGAGGACGGGCAGCAGCAGGGCCAGCGCCCCGACAGCGCCCAAGAGATGTGTTCGCCGCCGGGAGAGCAGGATGATCAGCCCCGCCAGGGCGATCCACGGCGTGAGCCCCCACTGGGGGTTGGTGAAGCCGCGCCATCGGGAGACGGTGTCGATGCCGGCCGGGTCGGGGAGCAGCAGGAACCGGAATCGGTCGAGCGGCGATCCGCTGAAGTGGTGGGCGCCGGCGTAAAGGGCGTGCTGGGCCGGTGTCCAGCGCCCGGCGCCAAGCACCCCCGCCAGCTGCGGGAAGACGGGGTTTCCCGCGGCGATCTCGTTTCGCATCAGCCACGGGGCGATGGTCAGCGCGCCCACGATCGCGCCGAGAACGATGGTGGAGAGCCAACGGCGTCTTGGCATCGACGCCAGCAGGGCGACGGCGAGGGTGGGGACAAGGAGGAAGAGGGCCGTGGGTTTGCACGAGCACGCGCCGCCGGCGATCAGGGCGACGAGGATCGCGCGCTTGCGCGGTGAGATCTCGGTCTCGATCGCGACACTCAGAGCGCACAGACCCAGCAGCACCACGCCCATCTCGTTGTAGGCCAGCGAGCCCACGACGATCAGCCAGGGCGTGCCCAGGGTCAGGGCGCGGGACAGGGCGACGGCGGCGGGGGCGCCCGCCCCGGGGAGGCGGAGGGCGATAACCCGCCGGGAGAGCGCTCCCATCGCGGGGGCGCTGATGATGAGCATGAACGCCGAGAACAGTTGGGCGCTCATCGCGGCGCGGGCGTGGCCGTCGAGCAGGTTGCCCCCGGTCATCAGCGCCATGTGCGCGTACGCGCCTTCGATGTAGCCGGGGAGGAACGAGTAGACATTGTGGTCGCTGGGCCAGATTCGACCGGCCTCGATCCACTCGCGCGGGAGCTGGAGGTGGTAGCTGAGCGCGTCGTACGCGCCGTACTCGCTGTCCCACAGCGCCCCGGGCGGGTTGCATGCCATGAGGACGACCAGCACGCACCCAATGAGCACGGCGACGCCGGCGACGCTGAGGCGGGCATGGCGCACAGCATCCGAGAGTGTGTTCTCGCCCGATCGCGCGTCGGGGAGCAGCAGGGCGAGCCCGATCCCGGTGATGCCCCAAGCGG
Organism: uncultured Phycisphaeraceae bacterium; assembly: GCA_964387925.1. Classification (GTDB taxonomy): domain Bacteria; phylum Planctomycetota; class Phycisphaerae; order Phycisphaerales; family UBA1924; genus UBA1924. The sequence continues at coordinate 409,760 of CAYLXF010000003.1, read as the reverse complement.
TCATGGGGCGAAGCAGCCCCAGCATCCCCAGCAGGTGGGTGAGCGAGAGGGTGAGGGTGAGCCCCACGCCCAGCTCGATCACGCGCCCGGTGGGTGATGGTGTGAGCAAGGGCCGCGACAGTTTGCCCAGCCCCAGCGCGCCCAAGAGGTAGAGCGCGGGGACCCAGCCGCTGTCGAGGGTGACGAAGAGGGCGCTGGCGACGCGGTCGGGCAGCGCGCCGCCGGCGCCTTTCATGAGCAGCACGAAAAGACTCAGGATCCCGATCATGACATACGCGACGACGGCGGCGGGGCCGACGATCGGGGCGTCGCGGGTCGGGTTCGTCGGGGCGGACACCTGGGGCACGCCCCCATTGTACGAGAACCCGCGGGGGCCATCGCCGGGCGGGGTTCCTAGAATCACGCATGGCTCTGGAACCGATCAAGCCGGCGACGGGCGGGCAGACGCCCGCGATCGACATCATCGAGCCCTTGTGCGCCGTGTTCCGGCGGGCGCTCAAGAAGGAGGGGCTCAAGTACACCCCAGAGCGGGCGATGATCCTCGACACGATCATCGCCTTCGACGGCTTGTTCGAGGCCGACCAGCTGCTCGACGCGCTCAAGGCCAAGGGCCACAGCGTCTCCAAGGCGACCGTCTACCGCACGCTCAAGCTGCTCGAATCGTGCTCGATCGTCCAGCAGGTGCTCTTCGATCGCGAGCAGTCGCATTACCAGCTGGCGCTGGGCAAGTCGGGCAACACGCTGCTGATCAACATGGCCACGGGCGATGTGGAGACGGTCGAACTGCCCGAGCTGATCGCCCTGCGCGACACACTCTGCGCCGCCAAGGGGCTGGTGGCCCAGGGGCACAAGCTCCAGATCTTCGTCACCAGCGCCGACGCCTGAGCACGGCCTGCCACCCGCACGCGCGCTCAGCGCAGCGCCACGCGGATCCCCCGGCTGCTGGCCGCGTCGTGGAGCGCGGCGACCGAGCCGTAGGGCACCTCGTCTCCCGCGCGGACCCCCAGCACCAGGCCCCGGGCGGACTGCTCGTCAATGGCGCTGATCTGGGCGATGAACTCGCCGAGCGCGCGGGGCCGATCGCCGAGCCCGCGCACGAGGACCGCGCCATCGCGCACGAACAGCTCGGCGTCGAGCACCGGGGCGGGCAGTGCGTAGCCCGAATCCCGCGATTGATCCTCGTCCTTGGGGAGATCGGTGCGCAGGAACCACTCCTGGCCGGCGATGGTGGTGGCGGCCATGAAGAAGATCAGGATCACCAGCGTCACATCGACCATGGGCGTCATGTTGGGACCGAAGCGCGTCGAGCGGCTCAGCACATTGCGCCGCATCAAGGGGCGTGTGCGGCCCGCGTGATGCGTCCGTGCCAGCCCGTGCGCGTGGTCACTCATGGGCGCTGCTCCGTGACCAGTTCGACCTTACCCAGCCCCAACCCGCGCAGGCGTTCGAGCACCGGGCGGACCACGCCGTAGGGCGCGTCGCGGTCGGCGCGGAGGCGAACCGGCGTTCCCGCGTCCCGCGCGATCATCCCCGCCACCCGGTTCTCGACGCGCTCGATCCCCACGGGCTCCCCGTTGAGCGTGCACGCGCCCTCGCGGTCGATGCCGATGACGATGGGGTCGGTCCGGGCGGATTCGACGACCCCCGTGGCGGTTCGCGGCAGCACGATCGAGGCGCGCCGCTCGAGCGCGAGCTGGCCCACCAGCAGGTAGAACACGATCAGCACCATGACCACATCGATCATCGGCGTGACATTGACGCGCGCGGTCGAGTGCTGGGGCGGGATGACCGATCGGGCCCTCATGCGGTGGGGGTTTCTTCACCGACGGGGATGAACCGCGGCGCGGGGCCCTGGGTCGGGATCATGTCCACCAGCTCGCCCGCCTGGGCCATGGCGGTGTTGCAGTGCTTCTCGACGAGGTTGCGGAAGACGCCGTAGACCAGCAGGCAGGGGACCGCGAGCACCAGCCCGAGCATGGTGTGGAACAGGGCCTTGGAGATGCCCAGGGACAGATCGGTCGGCCCCGCGGCCCCGCCCGCCTGTCCCAGGCGCACGAAGGCGATGATCATGCCCCACACCGTCCCCGCCAGCCCCACCAGGGGCCCGAGCTCGCCGATGAGGCGCAGCAACTCCAGCGGGCGCACCCAGCGGGCGCAGGCGTTGGACGCGGCCAACTCCGCGGCGTCGCGCATCGCGTCGATGCCCTTGTCCCGGGCCCCGTAGGCGGCACGGATCGCGATGGCGACGATCGAATCATCCTCGGTCAGGCCCTTCTCGACCCGGCCCATGTCGCCCTGCATCAGGTGCTCGCGCAGGTTGCGGTAGACCGGGTCGGGAGCGATCACCGACCGGCGCGCGTCCATGACGACACGGGCGATGAGCGCGACGGCCACCAGCGAGCCGAGGATCAGCGTGACGGAGAAGAGGTCGAATGAATCGGTGAACAGCGACCAGGCGTTGGTCGCGGATTCCCCGACCGGGACGGCTTGGGCCAGCGTGAGTGCGTGCATGGAGAGCATGGATACAGGGTATCACAGCGCGGGGGCGTGTGTCAGTCGCTCTGTTCGAGATCGGCCTGCTCGATGGGGCGGCTGATGACATGCTTCTCGCTGAACCAGCCGTGCAGGTCGGCCAGGCGCGCCCGCTCGCTGGCGAAGGGCCAGGTCGGGCTGTCGCCCGAGACATGCTCGCCCGTGACCGGGCAGATCGTGGCCGGTCGCGGCAGGATCGCGTCGAAGCCCGCGCGCTGACGCCAGGCGTCGGGCAGCTCGAACCGGAAGCGCCGGCCGGTCTCGTCGAGGTGGTCGATGCGGATGGTGGCCGCATCCTTGGGGATCGCGGCGTCGATCCGCTCGGGCCACTCGATGAGCACGATCGCGCCCGAGCCGATGATCTGGTCCCAACCCAGCGCGTCAAGCTCCGATTCGTCGCCCAGGCGGTAGCAGTCGAGATGGGCGATCGCGGGATGGCGGCCGTCGTCGGCGTCGTAGATGTTCATGATGACGAAGGTGGGCGAGGAGACCGCTCCGGGCGCGATCCCGAAACTCCGGGCCAGCATGCGCACAAAGGTGGTCTTGCCCGCGCCCATCTCGCCCACGAGCCGGACGATGTCGCCCCCGCGCAGCACCGCGCTCAGGTCATCGGCGATGACCTGCGTGTGCTGGAGCGACGGGGACTGACGGGTGACCTCCACCATGCCTGATTGTTCGCAGGCGAACCACAAAAGACCGGTGGCACAGGCGTCCCGCCTGTGCTTTCTTTCGGTGTTTCTTATGAAGAGCACAGGCGGGACGCCTGTGCCACCGGGTTCCTGTCTACCAGAGCAACCGCGTGCGAATCGACTCCTCGATCGCGTCGATGCGTTCGGCCAGGGCCGAGGCGTCGGAGGGGTCGGCGTCGAGCACCAGGTAGCCGATGTCGGGGTTGGTCTGCAGGTACTGGGCGCTGATGTTGATGCCCAGCCGCCCCGAGGCCTCGTGGATCTTGCCCAGCACACCCGGCACATTGCGGTGGAAGTTGAGGATCCGGTGCGGGCGCAGGTCGCCCTGGATCAGGTGGCGCTGCTGGTCGGGCAGATCGACCTCGGGGACATTGACCGACCCGGTGGTCGCGCCCATGTTGATGAAGCGGGTGAGCTTGGCGGCGGTGTCCAGGGCGATCGCCTCCTGGGCCTCGATCGTCGAGCCCCCCACATGGGGCGTGAGGATCACATTATCGAGCCTCTGCAGGGGGCTGATGAACGCCTCGCCCGAGTTGGCGGGTTCGTCGGGGAAGACATCGACCGCCGCGCCGCCCAGCGCGCCCGACTCAATGGCGTCCTTGAGCGCGTCGAGATCCACGATCGAGCCGCGGGCGTTGTTGATGAGGTACGCTCCGGGCTTCATCAGTTGGAGCTGCTTGGCGCCGATCATCCCGCGCGTGAGGCCCGTGTCGGGGACATGGAGCGTGACGACATCGCTCCGCCCGAGCACCTCCCCCAGCGAAGCGCACGCCTGGGCGTTGCCCAGCGGCAGCTTGGAGAGCGTGTCGTAGAACAGCACGCGCATCCCCATCGCCTCGGCCAGGATCGACACCTGCGAGCCGATGTGCCCGTAGCCGATGATCCCCAGCGACTTGCCCCGCACCTCACGCGAGCCCGCAGCGCTCTTCTCCCAGCTGCCCGCGTGCAGCGCGTGCGAGCGCGAGGTCAGGCGCCGGTGCAGGGCGATGATCTCGGCGATGGTCAGCTCGGCCACCGAGCGGGTGTTGGAGAAGGGCGAGTTGAACACCGCGATCCCCCGCTCGGCGGCGGCGTCGAGGTCGACCTGGTTGGTCCCGGCGCAGAAGCACCCCACGCCCAGCAGCCGATCGCAGTGCGCCAGCACCCCGCCGGTCAGTTGGGTCTTGGATCGGATGCCCACGATGTGGGCGCGCCTGATCTCGTCGATCAGCGCCTCGCCCTCCAGAGCGCCGGCGTGCGTGCGCACCGAAAAACCCTCTTTTTCCAGCGCCTGAGCCCCCGCGGGGTGGGTGCCCTCGAGCAGGACGATCTCGATCTGGCCCTTGGGGAACGAGGTCTTCATGGGGGCGTCTTTCGCGGCGGTCCGCACGGCTGTCTCACTCCTGGGTCACGGGCACGGGGGCGCCCGCCGGCTCATCTCCGGCGTGGATCGACACCACGCCCGACGCGATCAAAATCCCCAGCACGGCGGCCAGGACCAGGCGGTAGTAGCCGAAGGGCGCCAGCCCGTGCGTGTTGAGAAAACCCACGAGCCATTTCACCGCCACGGCCGCCGAGACGGTCGCCACCAGCACGCCCACCACGATCGGCGTCCAGCCCAGCAGCTCGAACATGTTGGGCCCGCCCGTTTCCGATGCGTGCTTGAGGTTCTTGAGCAGCGAGTAGACGCACGCCCCGCCCAGCGTGGGCAGCCCCAGCAGAAAACTGAACTCGGCGGCCTGCCTGGGCCTGAGCCCAGAGATCACCCCGCCGGCGATGGTCATCATCGAGCGGCTGGTCCCGGGCCACATCGCCACGCACTGCATGAACCCGATGAACAGCGCTTGGCCGGCGCGCAGCTCGGTGATGTCGTTCTCGGGGTCGCCGTCGGTGTCGGCGGGCCGAAACTTGATGCGGTCGAGCGCGATCATGAACACACCGCCCAGCGCCAGCGCGGTGATCACGGCGGGGGTGTTGAAAAGCTTTTCCTCGATCCAGTCGTTGAGCAGCACGCCCAGCACGGCCGCGGGGACGAAGGCGATGATGATGTTCAGCGCCAGGCGCAATCCGGCGGGGTCCCTGCCGATCAGCCCCCGCAGCATCTGCACGATGCGCGGGAAATAGAGTCCCAGCACGGCCAGGATCGCGCCCCCCTGCACCACGATGTTGAAGGTGTCGACGGCGTCGCGCCCCGCGGCGCTGTCGCCCAGGCCCAGCAGATCCGATACGATAATCAGGTGCCCCGTTGAGGACACGGGCAGGTACTCGGTGATCCCCTCGACCAGGCCCAGCACGATCGACTGGAGCACGGTCATGGTCTCGGCCGCGCCGTGGGGGGTGATGGGCTGGAGCATGGGATCGGCTTCCTGTTTGGCGCGGCGTGCATCGGCGCCACGCCAGAGCGTGTGCGTCCCGGAGATGAACATCGGCACAATGATCGAGATTCATGACCCCGCGGACCCGAGAATCGGGGTCTTTCTCAATCAAAGAGACGCCTGGCTCAAGGCCGCCCACAATCCCGCCGGCGAGCACGACACGCCCGACCCGGCGCCGCGGGGGGTGTTCATGGCCGAGGGGGTGCTGGTGGTCGAGCACCTGCTCACATCGCGCTTCGGGATCGAGTCGGTGCTGGTTTCCCGCAATCGCGTCCGATCGGTGGCGGCGACGCTGGCCAGGACGCCCGAGGCGGTCCCGGTGTATGTCGCGGACCAGCCGGTCATGGACGCCGTCGTGGGATTCGCGATGCACCGGGGACTGCTCGCCTGCGGGCGTCGCCTCCCCAACCCCGACCCGATCGAGCTGGCCCGCCGTTGCCGGGCTCTGATCCTCCTTGAGGACCTGAGCAATCACGATAATGTGGGCTCGGTCTTCCGCTCGGCGGCCGCCCTGGGCGGCCGGGGGGTCGGGGTGCTGCTGAGCCCGCGTTGCTGCGATCCGCTGTATCGCAAAGCGCTGCGGGTCTCAATGGGGCATGTGCTTCGGGTCCCCTGGGCGGTCTTCGATGAACCGATCGGTCTACTCAACGAGCTGCACTCGATGGGTTTCACCAGCATCGCGCTCACACCGGACTCCTCCGCGATGACGATTGACGAATCACTGGGCCTCCATCAAGACAAACCGGTCTTGTGCCTGGGGGCCGAGGGCCCCGGCTTGAGCGAATCGTTGCTCGAACACGCATCCCAGCGGGTGCGGATTCCCATGGCGGACGGGGTGGATTCGTTGAATATCGCGGTGGCGGCGGCGGTTTGCCTGCACCGGTATCTCACCCCGGGCTGAAGGAGCCCGGGGTCGGATGTATTTTGGTTGTATCATGGCGTCAACGGCCCCCACAGCCCGCGCCCTCTCGAACAAGGAGCCTTCGAATGCAACTGATCCCGATCCTGATCGTCTCCGCCGGCATGAGCCTGGGGCTCGTCGGCCCCGACCACAACACCAGCCCCGCGGGCGCCGACGGCGCCAACGCCAAAGACGCTGGCTGCGCCGACGCCCAGCAGGAGGGATCATGCCCCTTGTGCGCGGACCATGAGGCGCAAGCGCCAAAGGAACTGCCCAAGATCGACAGCGCCGCGTACAGCGAGGCGTCGTGGCCCGAGCACAACAGCGGCCAGGACCTGTACGCGAAGGACTTCCAGGGACAGAAGCTGCCCGTGGCGCTGGGGAACGAGACCTGGCTGAGCGAGAAGACCGATCTGACGGGCAAGGTGCTGGTGCTGGATTTCTGGGCCACATGGTGCGGCCCATGCCGGGCGGCGGCCCCCAAGCTGGCGGATCTGCAAGCGGCGCACGAGGGCGAGCTGGCCGTCGTCGCGATCTCCGGCCAGCGCGAGAACGAGGAGACCGTGCGCGGGTACCTGGAGGATCACGAAGAGAAAGTGGTCCACCTCTTCGACGCCAAGCAGCGCGTCTTCCGGGAGTTCGAGTCCAAGGGGATCCCGCTGGTGGTGGTGCTCTCGACCGACGGGGTGGTCCGCTGGATCGGCAATCCCCACGACGAGCACTTCAAGCCCGCCGTGGAGCAGGTGCTCCGGGCCGACCCCATGGTCCGGGCGTTGGCGGTCGCCAGGGGCTGAATCGACGCGTGATCGGATCATCCCACCCGCCCCCCGGGGCGGGTTTTTTGTGCCCCGGGATCCGGGGATGGGGTGTTGCCGGGGAAGGGGATCGGGTAGCATGAGAGAAACAGTCGCTCACAACGGACCGGTCCTGGATATCAAACGGAGGAACATCCCCATGAAGAAGACAACCAACACCCTGCTCGCGATGCTGGGCGCGGGGACGCTCCTTGGCGCCGCGGCCGGTCTGGGCCCGGCGGTGGAGCGCGAGGGCGACGCGGCGCACCGGGCGTCGCTGAGCGAGATGGAGACCATGCCCTTCGACCTCTCGCTGCTTGCCGGGCTCGACTCCTGGACGCACGGCGAGGCGCTGGACGCGTCGGCGATCGAGGGCAAGGTGGTCCTGGTGGGGATCGTCACGGTCAACGACCCGCAGTCGATGCTCGTGCTCTCGACGCTGGCGCGCTACGAGCGACTGCACGGCGACGACGGGCTGGTGGTGCTGGCGGTGCATCCCGAGCTGGGCTGGGACGCGATGAACGAGAAGGTCTCCCAGGGGCGCGTGAAGGTGCAGGTGGCGCGGGACACCGGGGGCGCGTTGGCGCAGGCGCTGCACGCCGACGACACGCCCGACCTGTACCTGATCGACCGCGCCGGGCAGCTCCGTTTCGCCGACATCGAGACGCGCTCGCTCAAGTCGGCGGTGGCGCAGCTGCTGCGTGAGAGCGGCGAGGAGGCGGTGGCCAACGCCAAGCTCCAGGCCCAGGGGATCGAGCCCGCCGCCCCGGACAAGGCCGAGGGCGTCGCCTCCGCCAGGAGGCAGATCCCGCCGGCGGCGTACGCCAAGGCCGATTGGCCCGAGTTCAACCACGGGCGTCTGACGGGAGACGACTACCAGGGCAAGCCCCTGCCCGTGCCACTGGGCGAAGAGGACTGGCTCACCGAGAAGCGGGATCTTGAGGGCAAGGTCATCGTGCTCGACTTCTGGGCGACCTGGTGCGGCTTTTGCAAGCAGGCCTCACCCATGCTCGAAGAGATGCAGGTCAAGCACGCGGGGCAGTTGGAGGTGCTTGCGATCGGCGGCTCCAACGACGACGAGGGGAATCATCGCAAGTATGTCATCGCCCACGAGAAGGCATATTCCAATCTCTACGACAAGAATAGCACCATCTATCGGCAGTTGCAGGTTACGGCCATCCCCCATACGCTGATCATCTCCACCGACGGCGTGATCCGCTGGCAGGGCAACCCGCTGAGCCCCGAGTTCACCGAGGCGCTCGAGCAGGTGATCGCCGTCGATCCCCTGCTCGTCCAGCAGTCGGCCTCGAACGAGCGCACGAAGCCCGGCATGGCGCCCGCCGGGGGAGCGATCCCCAGCGACGCGTATGCCAGGGCGAACTGGCCCGACACCAACTCGGGCAAGCTGTACTCCTCGGACAATCAGGGCAAGACGCTCCCGGTCCCGCTGGGCGGTGAGAAGTGGCTCACCGACGAGGTGGACACGACGGGCAAGGTGGTCATGCTGGACTTCTGGGCGACCTGGTGCCCGCCGTGCCGCGAGTTCTCACCGATCGCGGATCGGTTACAGCGGAAGTACGCCGACAAGCTGCAGATCATCGGCGTCAGCGGCGATAAGCGCGATTCCGAGGACAAGGTGCGGGGGTATCTGGCCGAGCATCACTCTGCGTACGCACATGTCTACGACGCTTCCCAGTCGGTTTCCAACGCGCTGGGCATCACCGGCATCCCCCATGTCGTCATCATGTCGACCGACGGGGTGATCCGGTGGGAGGGCTTCCCCCTCGATCCCGGGTTCGAGGCGGCGCTGGCTCGGATCATCATGGCCGACCCCATGTTGAACGACGGTTGAGCGCCCGTCCTGGACGGGGGCGTGCAAGAATGTCGCGATGCCCCAGCCCTCGGACCATTCAAGTCGTTCTTCCGAGCAACAAGACCCGACCGGCGCTTCGCGTGGGCCCGGTGGTTTTTCGCTTCCTCGTCCCCGCCTCAATGTGGTCCTCGTCGAGCCCGAGATCCCCAACAACACCGGCAACATCGGGCGCACCTGCGTGACCACGGGCTGCCGCTTGCATCTGGTGCGGCCCCTGGCGTTCGATATCGACGAGAAGGCCTGCCGACGCGCGGGACTCGACTACTGGCCCCGCCTGGACCTGCGCGAGCACGAATCGCTGGCGGCCTATGTCGCGGCGCATCCGCCACAAGCGGCCAGCCCCGCGACCTGGCTGCTGACGACCCGCGCGACGCGGACCATCTTCGACGCCCCCGTGAAAATGGGGGATCACCTGGTCTTCGGACGCGAGAGCCGCGGGCTGGCGCAGGATCTGATCGACGCGCACCCTCCCGACCGCCGTCTCTGCGTGCCCCTGAACCGGGGAGAGCGTTCGCTGAATCTCTCGACCTGCGTGGCGGTGTGCGTGTACGAGTCCATTCGGAAAATGATCGGATCGGGCGGGGTGATGATCGATCGCGAGGGTCGGTTTTCCCAGACGGTGAAAAACCCGACCAAATCTTGATCTTTTTGAGCGTGTCCTGAACACAAGCGCATGGGGCGGCGTATGTTGGGTGTTGAAAGATCTCTCTTTTTGGAAAGGGCGTCGGCGGGCGCCGATGACAGTCAGCGAACGCGAGTTCGAACCGGATTCTCTCCTCTCTCCAGAACAGTGCGCCGTCATCCTTGGCGGTGCACTGTTTTTTTATCGCTCCTGGATCGGTGCTATGATCCGGGTGTCCCCTCAGATGCGAAGGAGTTCGTCGGCATGGCCCGAGTTTCACGATCGGCGGCAGCGCGGAGATGGCCTTTGATTCTGGCCGGCGCCGGGGCGTGGGCGGCGCTCGTTCTGGGGGGCTGCCAGAAGACGGCCCTGCGCGCCGACGACATGCGCAGCCAGTTCGACCGCTACGACCTGGCGCGGAGCAAGCGGGCCCAGCCGTTTCTTGAGGATGAGTTCGGGCGGCGCACGCCCAACCTGACCGAGCGCCTGCTGATCGAGGACGAGTGATCGGCGTCCCATATCGGCGCGCCGGCGCGGTCGGCGGGATGGTTTGTTCGGCTTATGCAAGCGCGGGGAAAGTGACTTCTCCGGCGGTGCGCGAGCGGGGCAAGAAATTGCGCGGGAAAGTGCAAGAAATGACCCATCCCGCTCCGATTGGTACTGATATTCTCATTGAAGTTTGACGGAGCGCCATCCACAGTGACCCCCGCTTATGTGACAACCAGGACCCGGCGCACGATGCGGACCAAGATTGTCTGGTCCGTGCTGGGCGCGGGGATGACGCTGAGCGTCATCGCGTTGTCGATGCTCGACCCCGGGGCGCACGCGCCCCACGCCGGCGGCGTGACCCTGTCGCCGCTAATGGGCATCAAGGACAGCGTGGGGCTGGACTCGATCTTCCAGACCTCCTCCCCGATCGAGCCGGGGCGCTGGGATTCGATCGTGATCGTGCACTCGGGCGCCCCCGCCGGCTCGGCCGCGGACATCGCCCAGGAGCACCGCCGGCTCGGCTACGACGGGCTGGGCTTCCACTTCGTCATCGGCAACGGCACGCGGATGGGCGACGGGGAGATCCATGTGGGCTACCGCTGGCTCGAGCAGCGGGACGGCGCGCAGCTGGCGGGCGTCAGCAACGCGGGCGTGAGCCGCAATGTCATCGAGATCTGCCTGATCGGCGACGGCGACCGTCGCCCGTTCACCGACGAGCAGCTCCACCGCCTGGCGCAGGTCGTCACGACGCTCTCGCGGCGTCTGGACATCCCCGTCGAGCGGATCCACCTGCACAAGGACCTGGCGGGAACGACCAGCCCCGGGCAGTACTTCCCGCAGGCGGAGTTCGAGCAGCTGCTGGCCTCGATGGGCTGAGCGCCTCTGGATCGAGGGCGCGTTTTCCGCTCGCCCGGGCCCCGGGCGGGTTTTTTCGACGCAGCACGCGGGCATCGAGGCGTTTTTGAGGGCCAGCGCCGATCCCGACGCGGACCGGGGCGTATGGTTGTCGGTCCAAAGACACGACGACGCCCTCACTCTCGCCGGGGCCTTGTCGGACGCCGTGGCAGCGCGGCGAATCCCCAACGCATGAAGACTCCGTGAGCGCCGTGGTCGGCGGGCGCTCACGGGGGGGATACGATGACTCGCCGATAACCGCGATTGTGGCCCCTGGCTGGAATCGGGGGGAGATATAGCCGAATGAGACCACCGGCCCCCGAGCCCACGATGCGTCCCGCATCGTGTTTCATCGGCCAGCGGGCGGTCCTCCAGAACGCGAGAGCCAAGCACTGATGACCAACGAGCCTCAGGCAGTCTGGAAGAAGGGCGATACCGTCGAGGGGTATCGCGTGATGTCCGAGATCGGCCGCGGGGCGGCGTCGGTGATCTATCTCGTGCAGGAGGCGCGCAACAAGCAGATCTGGGCGCTCAAGCATGTGGTCAAGAACGACCCCAAGGACCAGCGATTCCTCGACCAGGCCGAGAACGAGTACAAGATCGCCAGCAGCCTGAACCACGAGTCGATCCGCAAGATCCCCCGCATCATCAAGAAGGGCTCCCTGCTCAAGACCAACGAGCTGTACCTGGTCATGGAGCTGGTCGACGGCGTCTCGCTGCACGAGGAGCAGCCGGGCGACATGGCCACGCTGGTGGATGTGTTCCGCCAGACCGCCTCGGCGCTGGGGCAGATGCACGACCGCGGCTTCGTCCACGCCGACATGAAGCCGCACAATGTGATCGTGGGCGCGGACCTGGTCGGCCACCACACCGCCAAGCTCATCGACCTCGGCCAGAGCTGCAAGATCGGGACGATCAAGAAGCGGATCCAGGGCACGCCCGATTACATCGCCCCCGAGCAGGTGCACCGGCGTCAGATCACCCCCAGGACCGACATCTACAACTTCGGCGCCACGATGTACTGGGTGCTCACGGGTCGCAACATCCCCACGGCGATGGGCACCAAGTCCGACTCCCTGCTGGGCTCGCTCGACGACGCGCTGATCGAGAAGGCGACGCCGGTTCGGGAGATCAACCCCCTGATCCCGGATCGGCTCAGCGACCTGATCATGCGCTGTGTGGAGGTCGAGGTCGAGGCCCGCCCGGAGTCGATGGATGTCGTGGCCGACAAGCTGGACATGGTCCTGGGGATCCTGCGCGCCCAGTCGGTGCCCCAGGGCGATGCCTGAGCGCCTCGCGGCCCCCCAGGAGCGAGAAACCGGCGTCCGTCGCGGACCGGGCACGATGAGCGTGGACATGACGGGGTGATCGGACCGATACAGCCCGGGAGCCGAGCACACCCGTTATGTGGACCATCGACCTGCATGATCTCGAAGAAGTGATCGACACCCTGCGCGCGGGGACGCTGGCCATGCGCCGCGCCTCGTGCCGCCAGGGCTCGATCGAGGTCATCGAATCGCCCGGGCGCCTGATCGCCACGGGCGACACGCACGATCATCCCGAGAACTTCAGGGCGGTGGTGTCGGCGGCGGGGCTCGACGGGCAGTTCGGCGCCGAGGCCAAGCACCTGACGCTGCACGAGATCATCCACCCCGAGCTGCCCGAGCAGCGCGAGCTGCCCCTGGACTTCTCGTACCAGGGCCTGACGCGGGTGGCGCACCTCAAGGCCGAGCACCCCGAGCTGGTGCATGTGCTGCTGGCCAACCACGAGCTGGCCCAGGCGCAGGGCGCGAGCATCATGAAGAACGGGGTCGCGTGCTGCGAGGCCTTCGACGCGGGGCTCGAATCGGTCTTCGGCGACGACAGCGACCAGGTCAGCGACGCGATCCGCGACTTCGTGATGGCCATGCCCATCGCCCTGCGCTGCAGGTGTCCCCAGGGCGACATCCTGTGCGCCCACTCGCTGCCCGGCCCGGCATCGATGGGGCGTTTCGACGCGACGATCATCGACCGCGAGCTGACCGAGGACGACTACAACCCCCGCTCGGGCTCGGTGCACCTGATGGTCTGGGGTCGGGGCTACGACCACGATCAGCTCGAGGACCTCACCGAACGGTGGGGCGTGAACCTGTTCATCCTGGGCCACGAGCACGCCGAGGCGGGCTACAGCGTCGTCGAGCCCAACGCGATCGTGCTCAACTCCGACCACGAGCGGGGCGTGTACCTGCCCATCGACCTGGCGCACGAGCCGACGATCGAGCAGTGCGTGCAGAAGCTGGTGCGCCTGGGATACTGAGCCGCGGGCCCGCTCGGGCCGTGGTCCGGTGTATCTATCTATACATTGAAACACGGCGGACGGATCGGCGGTACCGTGTTGTGATGTCCGAACACATCCCCAGGCAATCTGGACCCACGCCGTGCGGTCGGTCTGGCGGATCCGGCGCAGCTTCCTGATCAATGTGGGCGGCTGCTTCGGATCGCTGATCTTTGGTATCGTGTTCGCCATCTGGATATTGCAGTAGCATGAGCAAGCACACCCACCATCCCATCTGCCCCAAGTGCGGCTACGACCAGTCGGGCGAGATCGCGACCTGGGAGTCGTCTTGCCCGATCGAGGGGATCTGCCCCGAGTGCGGGCTTGGATTCGATTGGGCGGATGTATTCGACCCGGGCAGGGTCCATCTGCCTTGGTATACTGAGCACGCGGAGCACACACGCGGCATGATCAGGCGATCACCAATGACTCTTTGGTTCCTGCTCCTTCCTCATCGGTTCTGGAAACGAGTCACCGTCGCAAGCCCGGTGTATGCGGCCCGGTTGTGGTCTTATGTCGCGGCTGTGGTCGTTTCGATGTATCTCGCCACGACACTCCTGAGTATCGCGACCAAGGCGTCCTCCAACTACAGGTGGAACCAACTCTACGCGTCATTCCAAGCCGCGAATCCGGGCAACCCGATGCAAGGAAAGCGGTTCACCGTGGATATGGGGACGATGCGGTACTGGTGGGGCGTCACCGGTGATTCGCTCTTGCAACCTATTCGATCGCAAGACTCGGCAACGCAGATTGCGTTGCTCATCGGTGGGATGGCCCTGCTCTGGGCGGTGGTTATTGCCGCGGTCCCGACGACACGCAGAATCGCGCAGGTCCGGCTCGCGCATGTCCATCGCGCCGCCGCGTGGTCCTGCTTTGTGATCGCGTGTCTATTTTGTATAGTATCGGTGACTGAATCGATCGCAACAGGCTTTTCCATCGCGGGGAGGGGCCTCGATCCCAGCTGGCCGGGATTCTTCAATGTCACGCAGATGCGGTTCACCCAAGCCGAGGCATATTCCCGCTATGTCATCACGGGCGTGTTTCTTGCGTCGTTGATCTGGATCCAGTGGTTCTGGCTCGCCGCGACCGTGCGGGGCTGGCGGATCCGCTCAATCGTGCTTCCGATCTTGGGGTTCATGGCATCACTTCTTGCCGGGTATACGGCGTTCATGTACATCTCGGCGTACTGATCGGATTCCCCGTTGCGTCTACCATTGCCCATGCCCACCACCGACACCCCCGACAAACCGGCCGTCCACATCGACAACGCCATCCTCGACACCATCGCCGCCACCGACCCCGAGGTCGCCCGGATCGTGCGCGACGAGGCGATGCGCCAGGAGACGACCATCGAGCTCATCGCCAGCGAGAACCACGCGTCGCCCGCCGTCACCGTCGCGGCGGGGACCTGCATGACCAACAAGTACGCCGAGGGATACCCCGGGCGGCGTTACTACGGCGGGTGCAAGTATCACGATCAGGTCGAGCAGTTGGCCCGCGACCGCGCCAAAGAGCTGTTCGGATGCAACTTCGCCAATGTCCAGCCCCACTCGGGTGCGCAGGCCAACATGGCCGCGTTCATGTCCATGATGGACCCGGGCGACACCTTCCTCTCGCTGGTGCTCAAGGACGGCGGGCACCTCTCCCACGGTATGCACCTGAACTTCTCGGGCATCTTCTACAAGCCCGTCCACTACCAGCTCCACTACGACAAGGACGCCCCCCGCCACGAGCAGATCGACTACGACTCGGTCCGCAGGGCCGCCCACGAGCACAAGCCGCGGGCGATCCTCTGCGGCTACAGCGCCTATCCCCGCGTAATCGATTTCAAGAAGTTCCGCGAGATCGCGGATGAAGTCGGCGCCTACCTGATGGCCGACATCGCCCACATCGCCGGGCTGGTGGCCGCCGGCGTGCATCCCAGCCCGTTCCCCCACGCCCACATCGTGACCACGACGACGCACAAGTCCCTGCGCGGCCCGCGCGGCGGGATGATCATGACCAACGACGAGGATCTGAACAAGGCCATCAACCGCAATGTCTTCCCCGGCGTGCAGGGCGGGCCGCTGATGCACATCATCACCGCCAAGGCCGTCGCGCTCGGTGAAGCGCTGACGCCCGAGTTCAAGGCCTACCAGCGGCAGGTGGTCGCCAACGCCAAGGCTCTGGCGGCGGCGCTGACCGGCCACGGCTTCCGCATCACCAGCGGCGGCACGGACAACCACCTGATGCTGGTCGATCTCACCGCCAAGCACGACGAGCTGACCGGCAAGGACGCCGAGGCGTGGCTGGAGGCGGCCGGGCTGATCACCAACAAGAACGGCATCCCCGACGACCCCCGCCCGCCCATGGTGACCTCGGGCCTGCGCCTGGGCACGCCCGCCTGCACCACCCGCGGCTTCAGGGAGCCCGAGATGGTCAGGGTCGCCGGGTGGATCAACACGGTCATCGAGGCCCGCGGCGACGAGGGAGCCGCCGGCGGGGTCCGCAGCGCCGTCGAGGCGCTGTGCGGACAGTTCCCGCTGCGCCACTGACGGGGATCGCCGCTCACGGCTGAGGCATGGTCATGCTCTTATAACTGGTGTCGATCCTGACATCACCCCAGGTGAAGTAGCCCTGCCCCGTGCGCTCGCCGCCGGGGATCTTGAGGTAGGTCAGCGATCCGTCCTCGTGGACCCTGAAGATGCGGTCGCCCGTTCCCACATAGCTGACCACGGCCTTGGGGTCGCTGCCGCTCTGGTCCGGCTGGCGCCCCGTGCCGCCGATCACGACGCCCACCATCAGCGTGACAGAGGAGACGGCCAGCAGCCGCCAGCGGGCGTTGGCGCGGGCGAGCTGGGCATAACGATCGTCGGTTTGAGTGCTGGGTGTATTCATGGCGTCAGTATGACCGACGCGGGGGGCCATGCTGACAAAAAATCAGAACAGAAGCATCTTTCCCCTCTTGGGTGGCACAGTCGTCTCGCTTGTGTCTTCCCGATTTTTCGCACAGGCGAGACGCCTGTGCCACTGGATACATGCGGGGTGGCCCGCTCCAGCCTTCTGGTGCGGGATCGCTCTCGTTGTTCTCGTGCTCAGAAAGAAGAGTCTCCCGCGTCACCCCTTCGGCGGAAGCGGGCCACCCAACGGGATCATTCGAGCAGCTCGGTGCGGGCCGCGCGGGCCTGACGATGACCGCGCAGCATGTCCCATGTGTAGATGCCCACCGCCAGCCAGATGATCCCGAAGGCGGCGAACTTGAGCGGGGTGAAGCGCTCGCCGAAGAACAGGACCGAGAGCAGCAGGTGGCCCGTCGGGGTGGCGTACTGCATCAGGCCCACCGTGCTCAGGGGCAGCAGACGCACCGCATGGGTGAAACAGATCAGCGGCACGATCGTCACCACGCCGCTGAGCAGCATCAGACCAGAGACCCAGGGCTCCGTGCCGTCGGCGAAGAAGATGCCCCTGCCGCTGTGGCGCAGCCAGACCACCAGCCCCAGGCACACGGGCAACAGCAGCGCCATCTCGAAGCACAGCCCTACGCTGGCGCCCACATCGGCCCGCTTGCGCAGCAGCCCGTAGAGCCCGAAGCTGACCGGGAGCACGACCGAGATCCACGGCAGGCCGTGGGAGCCATCGCCCGTCAGCTCGGCGACCGCCAGCACCAGCACCGCCGTTCCCGCCAGGGCGATCGCGCCCCACTGCACGCGCCGGAGGCGCTCGCCCAGAAACAGGAACCCCAGCGCGATCGACACCAGCGGGTTGATGTAGTATCCCAGCGAGGCGTGCGAGAGCCGGTCGGTGGCCATGGCGTAGATGAAAACATACCAGTTGATCCCGATCAGCGCGGTGCTGGGAAGCAGGACCCGCAGCGAGGTCATGGTCGTGGCGGCCCGGAGAAACACCCCGACCTGCCGGCTCAGGGCGAGCATCAGCAGCAGGATCGGGATCCCGAAGAGCACCCGCTGGGCCACGATCTCCAGCGGATCGGCGTGGTGCTGCGTGAGGACATGGAAATAGACGGGGATGGCCACCGCCCACCACCCGAACGCCCCCGAGGCGTACGCCACCCCCTTGCCTTTGTGGGGGTACTGCTCGGGCAAAGTCGGCGGCGCGGGCTCGGGAGTACGCATGGGCGGGAGTCTAGGTCAGCGCGTGGCATCGCCTCCCGAGTCGGGACGGGATCACGAAGAGAGGCGCGCGCCACGGAACACGCGGAGCACACGCGGAAGATGGGCGGAGGGGCTCAGGAGTATTTTGGCGCGATCGGCGGCTGGCGGGTTCACGCGCCCAAGAATCCGACATGATGCGACAGATCACCCCGTTTCATGCGCTCATCCTCGTCACCGGGCTCCTGGGCTGGACGCTCGCGTCCACCGGCTGCGCCGCGGCGGTCCCGCTCGTCTCGGCCGGCGCCACGGCCGGCGAGGCGGGCTACAGCTTCTGGCACTCGGGCCGGCTGACCTATGTCGACGAGGGCACGCCGCGGGAGATGAACCGGGCCATGGAGATCACGATCAACCGGCTCGCGCTGACCGTCCACGAAACCAAGGACCGGGTGGAGGATGACGGCCAACTGCGCAGCCGCTGGTGGTCGATCCGCTCCGACCGCGGGCACCTGGTGACGATCGAGACGCGCCCGCTGACCGAGACGATGGTGGAGGTCAAGATCAACGCCGGCGCCTTCGGCAACCGGGCCGCGGCCGAGCTCATCGCCAGCCGGCTCAAGGCGGAGCTGGACGAGCTGCAGAAGCCCGGCGACGCGGATTGAGTTCGGGAACGCTCGATCAAAAGTTCGCCATCAAGCACACAGAGAAGAAAGGCACAGGGCGCATCTCTGTCTTTTTTCTCTGCGTACCCCGGTGTGCTCTGTGGTTAAGTCTTTCTCTTCAACTCTTTAGGATCGTCACGATCGAGCATACCATACCCCTCCCATGCCCACCCAGACCCCCACCCAACCCGACGCCATCGAGACCATCTCGTTCATCTCCCTCGGCTGTCCCAAGAACCTCGTCGACTCGGAAAAAATGCTCGGCCTGCTGGCCGCCGACGGTCTCATGCCCGTCTCGGCGGAGATCGACAGCGACCAGGAGCACGACGACCTCTCGCTCTCGGGCTCGGAGCAGGACCCCAGCGCCACCTCCGGGCGCGTGACCCCCGCCGACGCGGTGGTCATCAACACCTGCGGCTTCCTCGAGGCCTCCAAGCAGGAGTCCCTGGGCGTGATCCACGAGGCCGTCCGGCTCAAGGAGGCCGGCAAGATCAAGCGGGTGGTGGTGGCCGGGTGCCTCGTCCAGCGCCACCGGGCCAAGATGCTCGACTGGGCGCCGGGGATCGACGCGATGGTGGGGGTGTTCGACCGCGAGCACATCATCGAGGCCGTGCGGGGCGAGCGGTCGGTGCGCGAGGCGCCCACGGCCGAATCCTCGCCCAGATACTGGATCAGCGCCAACGCCCTGACCAGCGCCGAAACCAAGGGTTTGAGCACGGTGGGGCTGACCGTCAGCGGCAAGGACGGCAAGGGCATCGGCTACTACGAGTCCGACAACGCCCGCTTGCGCCTGACGCCGCGGCATTACGCCTACCTGCGCATCAGCGAGGGCTGCAACCAGAACTGCGCCTTCTGCACCATCCCCTCGATCCGGGGCAAGATGCGCTCCAAGCCCGAGGACCGCATCATCGAGGAGGCCCGCGAACTCTTGCGCGACGGGGCCTACGAGATGCTGCTCATCGGCCAGGACACCACCAGCTACGGCGACGACATCGGAACCGGGCTTCACAACGAGCCGCGACCGTCAGGGACCGGCCTCTTCCACGCCGGTCTCCCCAAGCTCCTCAAGTCCCTCTCCGACGCGGTCTCTGAGGAGATCGGTCGCGGCTGGCTGCGGCTGATGTACGCCTACCCGACCTACTTTACCGACGAGATCATCGACGCCTTCGCCGAGCTGGCCGACCGGGGCAACCTGCTGCCCTACCTCGACATCCCGCTCCAGCACGGATCGGACCGCGTGCTCGGGCTCATGCGCCGCAATGTCACCAGCGCCCACCAGACCGAGCTGTGCCACAAGCTCCGCCAACGCATCCCCGGCATGGCGATCCGCACCACATTCATCACCGGCTTCCCGGGCGAGACCGAGGACGACCACCAGAAACTGCTGGAGTTCATCGAGGAGGTCCAGTTCGACGCCGTCGGGTGCTTCCAGTACTCCAAGGAGCCGGGCACGGTCGCCGGGCGCATGGAGAATGATCCCGCGCTGGTGGTCCCCGCCGAGGTCAAGCAGCGTCGCCACGACGAGATCATGGCCCTCCAGCAGCGGATCGCGTATGAGCAGGCGGCGTACGTCGCCGAGCAGTTCGACGAGCACAAGCCGACAGAAACGGGGGCGCAGTTCGATGTGCTCATCGACAAGGACACGGGCAACCAGGTCGAACCAACCCCCGGCGTCAGCGACGGCGGGACGCTCTACGCCGGACGCACCTACTTCCAGGCCCCGCAGATCGACTCGACCACGCATGTGATCGCCAGGGGCAAGCTCGCCCCCGGCGAGCTGATCCGTTGCACCATCGTCGCCAGCGACGGCTACGACCTGATCGCCCGCCCCGTCGAGGAGCTGGAGCGGAAGGTGTCACTGAGTTTGCTCTAATGGGTGCCCTGCCGGTGCGAAAGACCTGCAGGAACGGGCGCGAGTCCAATCAAGTAGAATCAGCCATGGGTCCGATGAGAGCAGTGCCCATGTTCCGATAACGACCGGGAGAGAAGCATGCTACTGTTCGTCCATTGTCTGGCAATCCTCGGCGTGCTCGCGAACGCCGCAATCGCATGTGGCGATTTGGATTTTGAACCGGATCACGGTATCGAGTTCGTCACGGTCGGCGATGTGGGTAACCCGCCATACGAGGAGGAGTTCGGACTCGATCCGGATGGGCGTGGTTCCGTGCCGTACGAGTTCCGGATCTCCCGCACGGAAGTGACCTGCGGGCAGTATCTCGGGTTCTTCAACCTGTTCTACGGGAACCCGGAGCACTACTTCACGCTGCTGCCACGAGGAGACTCCAGCTTCTACTGGATCGGCCCCGGGGTGCCGCTGCGATACGCCAACGGCTTCAACGACCCCGCAAGCGCGGGCGTTCAGCTCACCTGGCGGCAGGCGGCGATGTTCTGCAACTGGATGCACAACGGGCAGCGGGATGATTGGGAGTCCCTGCTGGATGGGGCGTACGATGTCTCCACTTTTACGCGAGAACCGGACTTCGGTGATTTTCATGATCAGCCCGCGCATCACCCCGATGCGCGCTACTGGATCCCCTCGCTCGATGAGTACCTCAAGGCCGCCTTCTATGATCCGGACAAGAACGGAAACGGCCCCGGCTGGTGGAACTACGGGCACAGCTCGGATGTCGTGGCCGTGCCCGGCTTGCCCGGCGTCGGCGAGGTCGCCAGGGACATACCCGAGGATGTGATCCGCGATCTGTTCGGCCCCGCGACCGAGGAGAGCACGATCCCGCTCGCGATCTATCCCGATGTCCAAAGCCCGTGGGGGCTCCTGGATGTGCTCGGGGGGAACAAAGAATGGATCGAGGACTGGGAAGACGGCGAGCCGCGTGATCGTTTGGTCAAGAGTTCAAGCAACAGAACAAGCGGCAGCTTTGCAGAATATGTAGATTTCATAAGTAATCTATCGAGGGCACAGCCGATATCAACCACCGTGGGGTTTCGGATCGCTTCAGCTGTGCGTCATCCCGCGGATCTCAACAACGATTGGGAAACGAACTTCTTTGATGTCTCTGTGTTCATCGACCGGTTCACCGAGGGCGATCTGTCCGTTGATTTTGATGGAAACGGTGAGATCGCGGCGAATGATGTGGTCGTGTTCCTGGAGCTCATTGGGCATTAATTACGGGCCGCGAACAGGCCAAGGAGAGTCGTATGCAGAGGAGAGCAATGAATTATGGCTTTGTGTTGATGCTGCTGGGCGCACTGGCGGGCGTCTTCGTCGGCATGGCGTCGGCTCAGCCCGCCATCGTGCCGGGCCAGTCCGGGGTCTATGTGGAGCAGTACGCCAACGGGAACTGGAGCAAGGTGAGCGGCTTCCCCAATAGATATCGCCTGGATTCGCAAGGCAATCCAGATCCCGAGCCGGGGCTTTCGGGAAATGATCTAGACTTGGTTCAATTCGGCACCATCGCGGGGAGATATTATTCGATATTCGCCTCGAACAATGCAAGCTCAACGAATATCGGCGATATTAAATCTTGTCTGCGAAGATATCCGCGGCGAGGTCATCAATAATCCGAGCGGGGACGCCACGGCTCCGGTATCCGGCTGGATTCAATGCGACAGCATTTCTTCAACCGGGAGCGTGGCGTCTCAAGTCGTGCAACTCAGTTATGTAAATGTCAGTGGAAATATGAATGGCGCCATCCGCGATATTGATAGGGCGGTATTGAACAACTGTATTATCGGTGGAACACTATTCGGGTCCGTCGAGGCTGCCGATGGGGCATTCTTCAATCAGTGCAATATCGATTCGGTTTCCAGCGGTGGACGGATTATTGCGACGGCATCAATGCAAAGCTGTTTTGTTTCTGGAAGTATGAATGGGATAGTTAATAACTGTTTACAAGGGGGATTTGAACTCATCTGCCGGGCAACAGTATTATTGGTACACATTCCGAGTGCGTCAGCAGGCTCCGGGCGGGATGGTTGTGCTTGATGGCGGCAATGGGCCGGAGCCGTCAGACTTGACTGCATGGGCGGAGCATTCGTATGAGACGAATGCCGATGGCGAGACAAACTCAGAAGATTTGTACTTCATGCTTGAGAATGTGACGAACGAATAGATCGTAAGTTGATGAAAGCATTGGAGGGCGCGCCTTTTTATGCGCCGTAGGTTCGACCAATGCGATTGCAGTCAGACGCGATGAGGCACGGCTCGATCATCAGCTGGGATTCGGTCTACAAAGAAACGGCCGCGCCCGAGCTCCCGCCATGCAGGATCCAGCTTCGCCGGAGATTGGCATGGCGCCCACACGGAAAAGAGCCATATCGCCCGTTTCATGGGGTGATCGGCTCATGAACCCGGTCGAGAACCCGCTTCCGAATTTCAATCAGGGATCGGTTCGGAGCCGATAACCTGAGCATGATCCGCAACGGTCATGTGGTGATGCTGTGCGCGCTGGTCCTGCTGACGATCGGTGTGGTGATGGTGCAGTCGGCAGGGATGTCGGTGCGCCCGATCTCGCCCGACATGGATCCCACGGCCGCCGCCGCCGTCTCGGGGGTGACGATCAAGTCGCTGCTGACCTCGCGGACGAGTTTGTACCTCGTGGTGGCGGTGGGGGCGATGCTGCTGGCCTCGCGCCTGCCGATGCGCCGCCTGGTCGATCGCGTCGAGCGGGTGGTGTGGTTCAGGCCCGGCGGCGACCTGGGGATGCTGGTCATCGGCTCGCTGGGGTTGATCGCGATGCTGCTGCTGGTGTATGTCCCGGGCATCGCGCGGGTGGAGAACGGCTCGGCGCGATGGATCACGCTTCATATGCCGGGGCTCGAGAGCATCCAGCCCTCGGAGATCGCCAAGTGGGCGCTCGTCGCGCTCGTCGCGTGGTACGGCGCCCGCCTGGGCTCGTACCGCGAGCACAAGCTCAGGAACTTCTTCTCGGGGCTGATGCCCGTGTGCCTGTGCGTGGGCGCTGTCGCCGCGGTGGTGATCAAAGAGGACCTGGGCACCGGGGCCCTGATGGTATTCGCGGCGGGTGTGGTGCTGCTGGCCGCCGGGGCGCGCTGGATCCATTTCGGCATGTTCATCCCCCCCGTGCTCCTGGGGCTGGTGGGGGCGGTGATCGCCGCGCCCTACCGCGTGCAGCGGGTGACCTCGTTCCTCGATCCCTACGCCGACCCCGCCGGGGCGGGGTATCACATGATCCAGTCGATCTCGACCGTCGCCGGCGGCGGGGTCTTCGGGCGCGGGCTGGGCAACGGGCTCCAGAAGTTCGGCTACCTGCCCGAGGACACGACCGACTTCCTCTTCGCCGTGGTCTGCGAGGAGCTGGGCCTCATCGGCGCGGTGATCGTGGCCGTGGCGTACGCCGGGATCGTGTGGGCCGCGACGACCATCGCGATGCGCGAGAAGTCGATGCTGCTCAAGCTGATAATTCTGGGCGTCACCTCGACCTTCGCGATCCAGGCCCTGATCAACCTGGTCGTCGTCACGGGGCTGGGGCCAACCAAGGGCATCGCGCTGCCGCTGATGTCCTCGGGCGGGACGGGCTGGATCACGACGGCATTCATGCTGGGGCTGATCGTGTCGATCGACCGCACGCAGGCGTTCGCGAGTCTGTACGCCCACGAGCCCACCGACGCCGACGAGTCCATCATCGCCCTGCGCGCTCGCCGCGCCTCGCAGATCGAGGCCAAGCCCACCCACGCCGACCGTCTGGTGCTGCTGGGAGCCGCCGCCGCGGCGCCGCGCATGGCGCCCCGCCCGTTCGAGCACGAACCGGCCGGCTACGACGAGCACCCCGTCGAGGACGACGAGATGGAGCAGCTCCTGGGCGAGCCGATCGAGGAAGCCCCCGACCCGAGTCCCCGCATGCGGATCATGGCGCGACTCGGCGGGCGCGCCCGCGGGGCCCCGGTGGCCGACGAGCCCGAGACCGACGGGGACGACGGGGACGGTGATGCCCTGGTGGACGAGCGGGCAGACCTGTTCTCATGAACGCCGCACCCGAGTCAGCATCGGCCTCATCGCGTCCCCCGCCCGCTCGCCGCGCCTTCGTCTTCGCCGGCGGGGGCACCGGGGGGCACATCTACCCCGCCCTGGCGGTCATCGAGCAACTCCGACGCGCCGATCCGGAGGTCGTGGTCCACATCCTGTGCTCCGATCGTCCCAACGACTCGGTGATCCTGCGCGACGCCGGGGTCCCCTTCGCCCCGCTGCCCGCCAAGGCGATGATCCTACGCCCCCGGGGTTTCATCCGGTTCTTCGCCAACTGGGGTCCCAGCGTGCGCCGGACACGACAGCTCATCAGGTCGCTCAAGAACACCCACGCCTCGGTGGTGCTGGTGGCGATGGGCGGGTTCGTCGCCGCACCCGCGGCCCGCGCGGGACATCGTGAGCATGTTCCGGTGGTGCTGGTGAACCTCGACGCGGTGCCGGGCAAGGCCAACGAGCTGATCGCCCGCAAGGCCGCAACGGTCTGGAGCACCACCGAGGTGGAGGGGCATCCCGACTGGCTGCGCGTGCGTCCCATCGTGCGGGCGGGGATCCTCCAAGCCCGGTCCCCGGGCCCGGCGCGCGAGGCCTTCGGCCTCGACCCCGACACCCGCACCCTGCTGATCACCGGCGGCTCGACGGGCGCAACCTCGATCAACGGGTTCATCACCGCGTGCCTCAAGGCCCGGCCCGGGGAGTTCGCGGGGTGGCAGGTGATCCATCAGGTGGGGACCCAGATCAGCGAGGAACAGATCGGGCGGATCAGGGCCGCCTACCTGGCGGCGGGGGTGCGTGCGTGGGTCGAACGCTCGATCACCGACATGGGCAGCGCGTACGCCGCCGCCGATCTGGGCGTCGGGCGCAGCGGGGCCGGGAGTGTCGCCGAGTGCTGGGCGGCCCGGCTCCCGAGCGTGCTGCTGCCATACCCCCATCACCGGGACAGACACCAGCTCCACAACGCCAGGGTGCTCACCGACGCGGGAGCGGCCCGAACGCTCGATGACCGGATCGACCCCGGCGCCAACCTGCGTGCCCACGGGCAAGCCCTGCTGGGGCTGCTCACCGATCCCGCCCAGCGCGAGGCGATGCGGGCGGGATTCGAGGGGCTCGGCCGCCCCGACGGGGCAGAGACGATCGCCAGAGCCCTCCTGCGGCTCGCGTGAAGCGTATTCTCGAAGCCGATTTCCCGAAACCACTCCCTCGATGGCCGGTTCTCGGACCTCACCCCATGGAGCGCACCCCAAACACGATCCCCGCGCGGGATTGCGGGTGTTTTTGCGAGCGGGCGCGATACACTCTGGGCGCCGATGACGCTCCCCGACACGCCCCATTCCAGCACCCGCTCCACCCTGGCGTTCGCCGGCAGCCAGGTCTGCGTGCTCTGGCACGCGCCGGGGACGAGCCCCGCCCCGGAGCTGCTCGGTGCGCTGGGCAACAAGGGGCTGCGGGTGACGCTGGCCGACAACGAGCACGCCGCCTTCGCCGCCGCCTGTCGCTGCGACGGGGTCGCGGCCCGAACCATCCTCGTTCTTGATGAGCGATCACCGCTGACGGGGGTGGATCGCGTGCTTTCCGCGCTCGCCCGCTTCGCACCCGGGGTGATCTGCTGGGCCTACCGGGAAGGTGCGAACCCCCCGATGGTCCCGCTCGTACATCCCACCAGGCGCAAGCAGGGAGCGGTGGCGCCCAGTGTCCCAGTCCGGAACACGCCTCCCGCGCCGCTGCGCCTGGTTGGAGAAGCCGCCGCCTCGCCGCCGCCCGCTCCGGAGGCAAGCCGCGCCAAGCGGGCCCTCGCGGGCCAGTCGGGCCAGTCGGGCCATCAGGGCCATCAGGGCCATGAGGTCATGGCCCGCGATGTGCTTGACGCCGACGAACTCGACGCGCTGCTGGCCGGGGAGATGGGCCAGCGCCCGCGGGAGCGGTGAGCCGGGCGTCCGAGGGGAGCCGATCGAAGAGCGGACCAGAGAGAGGATCGAGCGTGAACAACATCCCAAGAGCGGAGCAATCCCAGCACCACACCCCGTGGCGGGTCATCCTTGTCGGGCGCACCGGCCTGGACCAGGTCCTGCGCCGCGACGAGCGGGTGGAGCTCATCCGCGCCCGCGACACGATCGACGCGATGGGCGAGCTGGCCGATCCGATCGACCAGGAATCGCCCGTTCAGGCGGTGGTGCTGGTGGCGGCCTCGGCCGAGCCGGGCCCCGACGAGCTCGGGGCGTTCATCAACGGGCTGCGCCTGATCGACGACTCGGTGCGCGTGCTGCGCGTGGGCGACGATCACGACGCCTACGACGGGTTCGTCGCCCAGGACGCGGCGCTGGAGACGATCATCGGTGCGATCGAACGCTCCCGTCGCCCCAGCGAGCCCGTGGCGCTGCGTTTCGTCGATCCGGACGCCGGGCGCCCACCCGTCCCCGCGACCCAAACCGTCCATCCCGAATCAAAGCCCGAGCCCCAGCCCGAGCCCGTTTCCAACCCCCGGCCCCGGTCGAGCGAGGAACCCCCCGCGCCCCCCCCTCGGCATGAGGCGTCGGCGTCCGGGTTGAAACCAGAACCGGCGCGGGCGGTGGAGGATGAGGTTCAACCCGAGGAGAAGTCAGGGGCCGGGCCCGGGGTGAAACCGGGCGTGACGGTGGTGGTGAAGAACGACTCGTTCGAGCACCGCGCCCAGGCCTCGTTCGAGGAGGAATCCGAGCTGCACCGGCGGGTCATCATGGGCGACGAGCATCCCGCGCTCTCGCCCGCGCCTCCCGCGCCGCGACCGCTGAGCTTCGCCGGGCCCCACGACGACCAGCCGCTGGTGATGGCGATGCTCAGCGGGCGTTCGATCATCGACGCGGCGCTGGATCGCATCAACCTGCGCCTGGGGCGCGGGGACATCGCGTTCGACGCCAACACCCACACGCGCGGCGTGCCCGTGCTGGTGGGGGATCAGATCGTCGGCTCGCTGGTGTGCGGAGACGACGCCTGGGGCGCCGGCGCGGGCCTGAGCCCGCTGGCCCACCAGTCGCGCTGGCTGGCGACCTGGATCCGGCTCGAGAAGCAGCAGGCCGAGCTGCGGCGTTGCGCCTTCACCGACACGCTCACCGGGGCGTGGAACCGGCGGTATTTCAGCCGCTTCCTCGACGCCGCCATCGAGCAGGCCCGGACGGCCCGCCAGCCGCTGACGGTGATGCTCTTCGATATCGACGAGTTCAAGCACTACAACGACGCCTACGGGCACGCCGCGGGCGACGAGATCCTCGTCGAGACGGTGCGCCTGCTCAAATCGGTGATCCGCCCGTCCGACCGCGTGTGCCGCGTGGGCGGCGACGAGTTCGTGGTGATCTTCTACGAGCCGCAGGGCCCGCGCGCCAGCGACAGCAAGCCGCTGGAATCGGTCTACCAGATCGCCAGGCGCTTCCAGACCCAGATCTGCAAGCACCGCTTCCCCAAGCTCGGCCACGAGGCGATGGGCACGCTGACGGTCAGCGCCGGGCTGGCCAGCTTCCCCTGGGACGGGCACGACGCCCGGTCGCTGCTCGAACAGGCCGACCAGCTGGCCATGGAGTCCAAACGCCAGGGCAAGAACGCCATCACGCTCGGGCCCGGGGCCGAATCGGTGTGCCACGCCAAGCGATAACCCCGCCGGCCGCGGCGCTCCGGACGACTATGCTCTGATGATGCTCACCACCAAGCCCCCGGTTGACCTGATCGCCATCGACCTCGACGGCACCCTGCTCGACCGCGAGCACCAAGTCTCTCGGGAGAATATCGACGCGATCAACCGCGCCCGCGACGCCGGGGTGACGGTCCTTGTGTGCACCGGGCGGGGGCTGGGCGAGTCGATCAGGGCCATGCGGGCCATCGACCAGCGCGACCCGGTGATGGTCGCGGGCGGCTCGATCATCGCCGACCCGGTCACGGGGCGCACGCTGCACCGTTTCACCATGGATCCCGAGATCGTGCGCGCCGCGACCGAGTTGTTCCACGAGGTCGAGTGCCCCGC
Source organism: uncultured Phycisphaeraceae bacterium (assembly GCA_964387925.1). Lineage (GTDB taxonomy): Bacteria > Planctomycetota > Phycisphaerae > Phycisphaerales > UBA1924 > UBA1924. The sequence goes on along the minus strand of CAYLXF010000003.1, from coordinate 381,619 downwards.
GCTGGTGATGAAGGATCCCAGCGAGATCGGCTATGACTACCTGGTGCTGCACTCCCAGCGGGAGCACCCGGTCCACCCCATCACCACCTGGTGGTTCGAGGATCACGCCCTGCGCGTCAACTACGCCCACCACGCGCAGCACGACGAGCATCCCCAGCACACCGTGCGGGTGGGGATGTGCGCCGCCAGCTCGATCAGCAACCCGGTCTCGGCCAGGCTGCTCGACCTCTTGGGCGAGACGGCCTGGCTCTACGATTTCCCGTGCGTGACCCCCGACGAGCACACGGGCGAGACGGTGCATATCTTGGAGCTCTTCGCCGCCAACATCAACAAGTGGGCCGCCATCGAGTGGTATCTCCTGACCCACGGCTTCGATCCCCAGCGGATCGCGGCGATCGGGGACCAGGTCAACGATGTGCCCATGATCGAGCACGCCGGGATCGGGGTGGCGATGGGCAACGCCGTCGACCAGGTCAAGGCGCATGCCAAGTATTTGACGGCGGACAACCAGCACCACGGCGTCGCCCGCGCCATCGACGCGATTCTCTCGGGCGACCTCTCGGGCATCAGGGCCTGACCGCATGCAGACGCTGACCGAAATCAGGGAGCTGCTCGAACGCGCCGGGCACCCGCCCAAGAAGGCGCTGGGGCAGAACTTCCTGATCGATCACAACCTGATCCGCAAGCTCGCCGACGAGTCGCGGGTCGGCCCGGGCGATCTGGTGCTCGAGGTCGGGCCCGGGACCGGGGCGCTGAGCGTGGAGCTGCTCGAACGCGGCGTGGAGCTCATCGCCTGCGAACTCGACGCCGACCTCTCGCGGGTGCTCCGCGAGACCCTGGGCGCGCGCCATCCCGAGCGTTTCACCCTGATCGAGGGCGATTGCCTGCGGAGCAAGCGGGAGCTCAACCCCGCGCTGGCCGCGGCGATCGCGGAGCGTCCCTTCAGGCTGGTGGCGAACCTGCCCTACCACGCCGCCACGCCGCTGATGATGGTGCTGATGACCAGGCACCCCCGATGCGCGGGGATGTACACCACGATCCAGAGCGAGGTGGTCGAGCGTTTCGCGGCTGGACCGGGCTCCAAGGCGTACGGGGCGATCGGGATCATCGCCCAGCGCCTGGGAACGGTGGGGACGATCGCCAGACTGCCTCCGACCTGTTTCTGGCCCCAGCCGGGCGTGGGCAGCGCCATGATGCGCTGGGACCGCGACCGCGCGCTGGCCCCGGACCCCGATTGGTGGGTGAAGATGGCCCTGCTGGTGCAGACGCTCTTCCAGTCGCGCCGCAAGAAGCTGGCCGGGAGCGTCAGGGCGCTGGCCGGCGGGGACATCCGGTGGCCGGCGGGCGTGAGCCCCGACGACCGCGCCGACGCCCTGACCCCCGACCGGATCGAGGCGCTATGCCTGGCGATCGACGCCGCGGGCGCCGCGTGACGACCGCGACGATCGGCGCCGCCGGGCTGGTTCTGGCCTGTTGTCCCCAATCGGCGCGCTGGCGTCGCCCCCCGGTGTGTGTCGTCGCCACCCGGTGGTAAGATGGCCGCACCGACCGTGTAGATGGGAAAGGAGATCCCTCCCGCATGACCGATCTGGAAGGACAATCGCTCGCCACGGCGCTCGAGCCGCAGCTGCGCCGCACCTGCCAGGGGCGTCTGGGCAAGGTCTCCTGGTTCAAGGCCGACTGGCAGCACGGGGGCGCGGGAACGGGGTTCTCGACCTGGTCGTGCAGCGACGAGCGGGGGCGCGCCCGCGAGATCCCCTGCGTGGTCAAGCTGCCCATCGGGTACACCGAGTATTTCTGGACCAAGCGCCTGGGGCTGGTCCGCCCAGATGAGTGGGACGAGCCGCGCTGCCGCACGCTGCCCACCCCGCGCGTGCTGTCGGCTGGGTTCGAGCTCGAGGGCTACGACCTGGCCTGGATCGTCATGGAGCGCTTCGCCCACCCGCCCATGGCCCTCGAACGCACGCCATCGGCAATGTGGACCCTCTTCGAGACGGCCGCCGAGTTCCACGCCGCCGCCATCCTGGAGCAGCCGGTCGATCCCAAACGCTTGCCCCCGCCCATGGACTGGAGCGGACTGGTCGCGCAGGCGCGGGCGGCCCTGCGAGAGAACAAGGTCGATCACGGGGACCGCTGGTCGCGGGCGCTGGAGGGCGCCAGCGATTGCCTCGACACCCTCGCCCACCGCTGGCACGGGCGCGAGATCGACACCTGGTGCCACCACGACCTGCATCCCCACAACGCCATGCGCCGCGTCACCGATGATCCCCAGACCCTGGGACACTGCGCACTGATCGACCTGGCGATGGTGGCCCCGGGGTCCTGGATCGAGGACGCGTTGTACATGGAGCGCCTGTTCTGGGGCCGGGCGGAGCAGCTGTGCGGGATCGACCCGCTCACGACCCTGGCGGCCACCCGGACCGCCATCGGGCTGCCCGCCGACGAGGAGGCGATGGCCCTGGCGGATGTCCGACGCGTGCTGATGGCGGCCTCGAGCCCGGCCTTTTTGCGAACAGAGGGCGATCCTGTCTACCTGAAAGCCGCTTTGGAGGTTCTTGAGCGACTTTTGCCGGGCTTTCTCGGGTAAGATGGCCTTACAATCGCGACGAAGGATCGTTGCGTCCGACCAAGACCGACCGAGCGCCGAGTGGGGTGTTTCGGCATATCGAGAAAGGGAGTGCCCGTATGGATCTGCTTGAACAAATGCAGCAGCTCAGCGAATCGTGCCGCGAGGATTACAACAAGGCCAAGGGGGGCAACAAGGCCGCCGGGACACGCGTGCGCAAGGTGATGCAGGAGGTCAAGAACCTCGCCCAGGAGATCCGCAAGGAGATGCTCGGCTCGCGCGACGAGGAGTGAACCGGGGTTCTCACCTGTCGCGCTCCCCTCTGCCGCGCCCCGCTTTCGTCCGACCCGATCCGGAGTCCCAACGCCATGTCCGCCGTGCCAAGCTCGCCATCCCGGGGACAGACCGACGCCAAGGGCGTCGGCTCCGAGCGATCGCTGCTGCTGGACCTGGAGGGGGTCGACCTGAGCGCCACGCTGGCCGACAAGGAGGCCATGTTCGAGATGATCCCGCACCGCCACGAGATGGCGCTGCTCGATCGGATCGTGTGGGCCAGCGAATCGGCCCTCTCGGGCGTGGGGGCGATGAAGATCCGAGGTGATGAGTTCTGGGTGCGCGGGCACTTCCCCTCCAAGCCCATGCTCCCGGGCGTGCTGATGGTCGAGGCCGGGGCCCAGCTGAGCTGTTATCTCTACAACCGGCGTCTGACCAACCCCCAGCTGGCGGCGTTCCTTCGCATCGAGAACGCCGCCTTCCGTCGCTCGGTGACCGTGGGCGAGGAGCTGTTCCTGTTGTGCGATGTGGTCAAGGCCTCGGACCGGCGCTTCATCTCCGACATCCAGGGCGTGGTGGACGGGCAGGTCTGCTTCGAGGCCCGCATCTCGGGGATGCGCATGGGCGACTTTGAGCGCTGAGCCGCCCGCCCGTGTACGAGCACGCCTTTCACATCACGCACACGATCGAACCGAACCCGATCGAACCGGACACGCATGGCTCGCCCCAGCGCGTGTCCTGCTTTTTCCCGCCCACGCGCGGGGTCGTCGAGTTCGTCGCCCGCGACGGGTCCACCGTGCTCCTGGCCGCCACCGGGCACATCCGGGACTTCATCGCCCAGCGCATGAACGAGGAGGGGACGCCCCGCGCCCGCGCCGATCTCGCGCCCGTCACGGCCCGCGTTGTCGCCTATCCCACCGGTTCGGCGCTGGAATCCGACCTGCTGGTGCTCGAACGCGCCCGCAAGGCGGACCCGGCCCTGCACGCCCGGATCGTCGAGCAGAACCGGCGGGCGCTGCTGGTGCTCGACCCCTCAACCGGAACCTGGCGCGTGGCTGAGTCGGACGCGCTCAAGAGGGGCGGCGAAGAAACGGTGGTCGGGCCGATCCTCAGCGCCAAGGCGGCCGCGGCGCTGGGCGAGCGCCTCGACGATATCTTCGAGCTGTGCCGCTATCCCAGGCAGCTCGCGCTGGCCCCGCATGGGACCCCCTGTGCCTACAAGCAGATGGGGCGCTGCCCCGCGCCCTGCGACGGGTCCGAGCCCATGAGCGCGTACATGGAGCGCTTCGAACGCGCCAGCGCCGCCGCCGGCGCCGGGCTGCTCGCCTGGCGCGGGCGGATCCAGGGCGAGATCGCCCTCGCCAGCGCCGGGCTGGATTTCGAGCGGGCCGCGAGACTCAAGCAGCAGCTCGACGCCGTCGGCGGGCTCCCCGCCGACGCGCTCGATCGGGCGCGATCGATGCACGCCTTCGCCTGCGTGTGCGTGACGCCCGCCTGGCGCGCGGGGTGGGCGCTCGTGTGGGTGCTGGGCGGAGAGGGCCTGATTCCCGTCGTAGCGTTGGAGGGCCGCCCTCCCGCGTGCATGGCTCGCCTCATCGAGGCCCACGCCCGGCCCGTGGGCCTGGACCCCATCCAGCTCGAACGCTTCTCGCTGGTGGCACGCCACTGGTTCACCAAACCCGCCCGGGCGCGCCGGCGCCGGGTCACGATCCTCGACCTGCGAGACGAGGACCCGTTGCGCGGGCTCGAGGCCGCGATCGCCCACGCCCAGAGCCCCAGCGATACCGGCCCGGACGACGAGGAACACACGCACATCAGCGGTGAATAATCACGACATGACCCAATCCACGCCCTACCCGCTCGTGCTCGAACCCATCCTCATGTCCAAGGTCTGGGGCGGGCGGCGGCTCGCGGCGTACGGCAAGCCGCTCCCGCCGGACGAGCCCATCGGTGAGTCGTGGGAGCTGGCTGATCTGCCCCGTACCGACCCCGGCGGCGGCGGCGGAGATGCGGCCCGTTCGGTGGTCGCCAACGGCGCCCTTGCGGGCAGGACCCTGCACGACGCGATCGGGCTCTGGGGCGAGGGACTCCTGGGCGACGCACGCCTGACCGACGAGGGCGGCTTCCCGCTGCTGGTCAAGTATCTCGACGCCCGCGAGCCCCTGAGCATCCAGGTCCATCCCTCGCCACAGTACGCGAAATCCCACCCGGACGCCCGCCTGAAGACCGAATCGTGGTTCATTCTCGAGGCCGAGCCGGGCTCCGTGATCTACAAGGGTTTCCGGGAGGGCGTCACGGCCGACGACCTGCGCGTGGCGATCGAGAACGGGACCGTCCCCGAACTCATGCGCGCCGAGCCGGCCGTCCCCGGCCACTGCCACACGCTGCCCAGCGGCACGGTCCACGCGCTGGGCGCGGGGGTGCTTGTGGCCGAGGTCCAGACCCCCAGCGACACCACCTTCAGGATCTACGACTGGGCCGGGGAACACGGGCGCAAGGGGCGTGAGCTGCATGTCCAAGAGGCGATCGGGTGCATCCGTTTCGACGCCCCGCCCGCGCCCATCCGCGCTCAAGCGTCCATGGCCGACGACATGACGAGCATGCCCTCCATGCCCCTGCGCACGGGCGCCGCCCGGCGCCGGATCGCGGAGACGGGCTTCTACACGATCGACGCCGTCAGCGCCAGCTGCGCCTCGGTCCCGCTGCGTGACGCGGGCGACCGGCCCCTAGTGGTGATGCTGCTCAAGACGATGGGAGCGTCGATCGCGAGCGAGTCGGGCGCGTTCCCGGAGGTCGTGCTGGAGACGGGCCGGACCGCGCTGATCCCCGCGTCGTGCGCGGGCGATGCGTCGCTCCGGGCCGGCCCGGGGACCGGGGCGCTGGTCGTGCGCTTGGCGTAACGGGGCGTACGAGATCTGGACGGCACGCAAACGGGGCCCCGAGCGATCGTTGGGCAGCCCGTTGTGGGGATCAGCGCGCGTGAACTTGGAGCGCGCCGCTTCTCCCACGCCCCCGCGACGCGCGGCCCGGCTGTATTCTCTGGCTTCCGCAACGCATACCGCCTGACTCCCCGCGCGGTGCGGGGGCGGGCGGACGCGCGGAGAGAGGGAGTTGAGAATGAATCGGAACGCAACACATCGCACCCGGGGTTTCCAGCGGGCTTTGAGGGCGCTGGCGGGGGCGGGGCTGATGGGCGTGGGCGCCAGCGCCGCCCAAGGGCAGGACACGATGCTGGTCACGGACTCCACCGGCAACAAGGTCGTCCGCTTCGACTACCCCTCGGGTGCGGTCGTCGATCACTTCGTCGGCGCGGGCATCAGCCCGCTGCTCAACGGCGCCTTCATGACACTGAATCCCGATGGCAACCTCCTGGTCGGTTCCTACAACACCGACTCGGTCGAGTTGTACAGCGGCCAGACGGGTCGGTTCATCGAGACATTCATCACCGGCGGCAGCGGCGGCCTCAACGGGACGATGGGGCTCGCCTTCGGTCCCGACGGCGACCTGTATGTCGCCAGCTCGCTCTCGAATCAGGTGATCCGCTACGACGGCGACACGGGAGCGTTCGTGAGCATCGCCGCCCCGGGCCTAGCCACCCCCGAAGATATCGCGTTCTCGCCCGACGGGCGCCTGTATGTCTGCAGCCAAGCCGACGACCGCATCGGGATTTTCAACCCGGCGACGGGGACGCACCTGGGAGATGTCGACACCACCGGCGTGACGATCAACGCGCCACGCGGCATGGCCATGACCAAAGATGGCCGCGCTTATGTCACGAGCACCCTGACCAACAGCGTGATCACTTTCGACACGAGCAACGACGACGCGGAAGTCTTTATCGGCGCCGGTGGCGGGGGCCTGAGCGCCCCGCGGGGCATCGGCCTGGACGACGACGGGAATTTGCTGATCGCCAACAGGAACACCGGGGACATCAAAGAGTTCAACAGCAACGGCATCTTCCTTCAGAATCTCGTGACGCCCACGACCGACGGGGCGCTGGGGCCCGAGATCTGGGATGTCCTGCTGTACACGCCGCAAGAAGCGTGCACCGCCGACCTCAACCACGACAGCATCCTCAACTTCTTCGATGTCAGCGCCTTCATCCAGGCCTACACCGCCGGTTGCCCGTGAATCCGGCGACCAACGAGTATGCCTTTTCCATGAAAAACCGCCCCGAGAAGGGGCGGTTTCGTCTTTGCTCCATCCGTTCGCGACGATGCTTACTTGCGGAAGGCGTCGGCGACCTTGACGATGGCGTCGCACACGCCGTGGGCCTGCGCGTCGGTGAGGTTCTGATGGATCGGGATGCAGAACACGCTGGCGGCCAGCTTCTCCGAGATGGGCATCGGGCCGGTTTTGGCGGCGAGGTCCTTGAAGGCGGGCTGCCTGGTCAGCGGCTTGGGGTAATGCACCGCCGTGGGCACGCCCTCCTTCATCAACGCCGCGCAGAACTCATCGCGTGTGCAGGTGAGCTGGTCGAGGTCCAGCCGGCAGGTGTAGAGGTGCCAGGCGGGGTTGGAGCCCCTGGTGGGAACGGGACGGCTGACGCCGTCGATCGCGTCGATGCGTGAGGCGTACAACTCGGCGACGGCGCGGCGGCGGTTGGTTTCTTCCTCAAGCGTCTCGAGCTTGCTCAGCCCGATGGCCCCGGTGATGTCGTTCATGCGGTAGTTGAACCCGATGGACTCGTGGAGGTACTTGTCGGTCTCGCCGTGGGAGCGGAGCAGGCCGATCTTCCGGGCCAGCGCCTCGTCGTTGACGGTGACCATGCCGCCCTCGCCCGTGCCCAGGTTCTTGGTGGCGTAGAAGGAGTAGGTGCAGGCGTCGCCATACGCCCCGATGCCCTTGCCGTTGTACTCGGCCAGGTGCGCCTGCGCCGCGTCGTAGACGACCCTGAGGCCGTGCTGCTTGGCGAGCTTCTCGATCGCGCCGATGTCGGCGGGGATGCCGTAGAGATGCGTCACCGCGATCGCTTTGGTACGGGGCGTGATCTTCTTCTCGATGTCGGCGGGGTCGGCCTGGTAGGAATCCTCAAGGCAGTCGCAGAAGACGACCTTGACGCCCGCGGCCACGAGCATCGAGACGGTGGCGATGTAGGTCCAGGCGGGGGCGATGACCTCGTCGCCGGGTTCGAGCAACGCGCCATAGGCGAGCTGCAGGGCGCAGGTGCCGTTGGCGCAGGTGAGGCCGATCCGGGCGCCGCTGGCGGCGGCGAAGCGTTCTTCCAGGGCGGCGCACTTGCTAGCGCTGCGCAGCATGCCCGATTCGAGCACCTCGTTGGCGGCGGCGATGTCCTTCTTGGTCAGCCCCACGGCCATGAAGGGGACTTGCTTCTCGAAGACGGGCTTGCCCCCGTTGACGGCCAGATCGGTTGCGGTCGCGGTGGTCATGTCGTGGTGTTCCTTCACGCGATCCGGGTGCGCATCCTCACGGCGACGAGCGGCTCATGCCCGGGAGCGGGGTTGATCGCGGTCCCTATCGTATGCGGTCCCAGGGCGGCGTCCGCTCTTTTTCACCGCAAAAACCGAGTTCTCATGGGCAAAAACGCGGTTGATGCAAAAATTCAACACAACCAGCTGGCACATTCTCGGTCCTGATGTACTTTTTCCATGTCAGCCGAAAACGCTGGCCGAAAACGAAAATCACGCCGGATCAGACGATCTCGCGTTCACAAACTCTCTTTCTCTCTCTGCCAAATAGGCAAACACCGCTCGGGCGACCCACCCGAGCGGTTGTTTTTTTGTCCTCGTCAGGGAACCATGAGGGAGCGGGGTCATGCAGTCGCTGCGGGTGCGGAATATGCCTGTGTTTCCGAGATTTTCATCGGTTTGACCAGAATTTCTTTGACATTCATCATCATTCCGTAGATTCTTGTTTCAGCCCCCTACTCGGGTGTGACTTCGAGTAGTCCTGATCGTGGGTCGGTCAGGGCTGGTTCGTCGGGGTGTCCGTGCCTTTGGGTACTGTGCTATCCACAGAAAGAGAGAAGAGAAAAATGAAAACAACTCACATGATCGTGGCGTTGACCGTCGGCGCCATGAGCGCCTCGGCCATGGCCGATGTGTACACCGATGAGGGCAGCTTCCTGGCTGGCCTGGACGCTTCGTACACCAACGGGTTCAACGATGCCGTCCCCGGCCCCAGCGCCGACCTGAACTACTCCAGCGGCGGCTTCGCCTACACAGTGAGCGCCTCGGGCCCCGGGACCAACTCGCTGTACAACGACACCGGGCTGATCTCCACCGACAGCGCGACCGACGGCATCCTGGTGAGCTTCACCGGCGCCGCCGTCACCGCCGTCGGCGGGAACTTCTGGGCCACGGACATCTTGGTGTTCCCCACCGGGACCGATGTCATCATCACCCTCAGCGACGGCACCAGCGAAAGCTTCACCTCGTCGGGCCCCTCGGATTTCCGCGGCTTCACCTCCTCGATCGCCATCTCGAGCATCTTCATCGATGCGCCTGACGCCGATCCCTCCTTCGGCCCATTCTACTGGGCGACCATGGACAACCTGACCGTCGGCACTGCCACCGTCCCCGCCCCTGGCGCCGCGGCGCTGCTGGGTCTGGCCGGTCTGGGCGCCACCCGCCGTCGTCGTTCATGATCGACGCGGACATGTGAATCTCCCACGGCCTGGGGCTCTTTGTTCCGCCCCGACACGGACCGTGATTGATATTCTCGACGGCCGACAGGAACCCCTGTCGGCCGTTTTTCATGCGCCAGCGTGATCTGCACGCTTTCGGGGGATCGTGGTCAATCCGTCCCCGGGCCTGGCCGATAACCCGGTCGAATCTCGACCACGGGAGAGTCACGCATGAGCCACAGCCACGACGAAGTCGCCGCCAGCACCCTGAGCGCCTATTCGCAGGCCTATTGGAAGTTCTGCACCATTGCACTGGGGATCGCCCTGATGATCTCCCTGGCGGTCAACGCCGCGGGGCCGGTCAGCGCCAGCGCGGCTCCCACCCCTGAGCCCGCGCCGACCACTGAACCGGCCCTGCGCCAGCTCCAGGCGCGCCAGACCCTGGCGATCGGCGGGTTTGACACCATCGACGGCGCCCCCGCCTTCGTGATCCTCGACGAGCAGGGACGGCGCCTTGGCAGGTTGCCCATGAACGCCGCCTCGTCCAACAACCCCTGAAAAGGGGGTATTTCACGGATTTCCACTCGATCCGGGCATGGGGTGCTTGGTGAAATCACCTCACCGGGCTATACTTTTTCCATGCCATCGTGCGGGCGGAGCGGGTGGATGCGCTCTTGGACCGAGGGAAACACGATGGCCAGGAAAGAGGAGCCATGAAGAAGCAACTTGTTCTCGCCGCATGGGCGTGCAGCGCTTTAGGCGCCAGCGCCGGAACGATCTACAACTCCGAGGCATCGCTTGTGGGGGCCATGAGCGCGGGCTACGCGTTCAACGACTTCAGCAGCGTCGCCGACGGCGCCGTGCCCAGTCTGAGCTACAGCATGGGCGACTTCGCCTACGACATCAGCTCGGGCCCGGTCACCAACTCGGGCCTGTACAACGAGGGGGGCGCCATCTCGACCGCGTCCACCCTCGACAGCCTGGTCATCACCTTCACCAGCGGCAATGTCCGCGCCATCGGCGCCAATGTCTGGGCGACCGACCCCGCGTTCGACCCCGCGGGGGCGCTGATGATCGTCACCCTCAGCGACGGCACCATCGAGGCCTTCCCATCCGGCGGCCCCAGCGCGTTCTACGGCTACACCTCCGATGTGGACATCACCAGCGTGGAGATCCGGGCTCTTGGCTTCTTCGTCCCCCGGTACGCGACAATGGACAACCTGTATGTCGGGACGAATGTCTCGGTGGTTCCCCTTCCCCCCGCCGCCTGGGCCGGCATGGGCATGCTGGGACTGCTCGGCGGCATCCGTGCCCGCCGCGCACGGCGCTGATCCCCGCCCGCGGGGACCGGGGACCGAGAATCAATCTTCGCTAGGGCGGCCACAGCCGCCCTTTTTCATTGACGCCTGAACAACTCTTCATTCTTTCGTTTCGTATGGAAATCAGCCGGGTCGGGCTTGACCACGCCCCGGCGGTATGCGATAAGCTATGCGCGCCGCAAGCAGGGGCCTGATGACCCCGACCCGCGGCCACGGGCCGGCGCCGGACATGCCGAAGGAAGAGGTAGGCTCAACGCCTGACCATGCAGTTCAAGAAAGCCCACGAAGGCGCCAACGAGGGCGCCGACGAACACCCAGCCCGGGCGAGGCACAAGGCCCCGCGTCCCACTCCCCGAAAACCCGGCGCCGCGAGCATCACCCGCTCGCCCGTGACGCTCGCCGAGATGGCGCTCTTCCGAGCCGCCTTCGCGCAGCTGGCCGAGCCCATCTCCGATTCGAGCTTCGCCATCTCCTACGGCTGGTGCGAGCCGCTCGAGCTGACCTACGCGATCATCGAGGAGCACCTGTGCCTGTTCAGCGCCGCCGACGGCGACCTGTCGATGATGCTCCCCCCTCTGGCGCTCACGCGCAGCGCCGACCCGCGCCTGGGCGCGTGCCTGGAGCGGTGCTTCGCCGTCATGGACGAGGCCAACGGGCCCGCGGCCGTCGACCGCTCGCGCATCGAATATGTCTCCGATGAGATGCTCCTGCGCATCCGCGACTGCGACGGCCTGTCCCTCTCGGCCACGCCGATGCCCGGCGACTATGTCTACCCGCGCCGGGCGATGGTCGAGCTGACCGGCGGGGACCTCAAGGGCAAACGCAAGATGCGCCACCGCTTCGAGCGGGAGAACCCCAGGATCACCACCGCGCCCATCACGCCCGGCGATCTGGACGAGTGCAAGGCGCTGCTCAAGCTCTGGCGCGCCAGCGCCGACCAGCGCCACGAGGGCGAGGCCAACGAGCGGCTGATCGGCACCGATGTGCTGCGCAAGCGAGACGAGGGCTTTACCCTGTGCCTGCTCGACCATCTCGACGAGCTGGGTCTCGAGTCCATGCTGGTGCGCGCCGGCGGACGCCTGGTCGCCTTCACCATCGGCGAGCGCCTCACCCCCGACCACGCGGTGATCTATGTCGAGAAGACCGATTCCGCGGCCGACGGCGCCCCGCAGTTCATCTTCTCCGAGTTCTGCCGCGTGAACTTTCCCGATGTCAGCGAGGTCAATGTGGGCGACGACTGGGGCATCGAATCGCTGCGCTACACCAAGACCAGCTACCGCCCCAGCCGCATGATCTCCAAGTCCATGCTCTCGCGTGTCCCCGTCCCCGAGGTCCAGGGTGTGGAGCACAACATGCTCAGGTCCTTGCGCACAGTCCCGCTCGATCCCGCCGCCCCCGCGCTCTCGCCCGCCTCGGGCGTGGCCATCCGCCCGGCCCAGCGCGCCGACGCCCAGCAGATCGTGGAGATCGAGGCCAGCGCGTTCCTCGAGGAGGACCGCTTCAGCATCCGCCAGATCCGGCGCATGATCGACAATCCCCGCGCCACCGTGCTCGTCGCCGAGCAGACCCGCGACGGCTCGCCCGTGATCCTGGGCTGGGCCGTGGCGCTGGTCCGCACGCACCGGCGCTGGCGCTCGGGGCGGATCTACGGCGTCGCCGTCGCCCACCCCGCCAAGGGACGCGGGATCGGGCGCGCCCTGGTGCAGACGCTCATCGACCGCCTGGGCGAGTCGGACATCAGCCGCGTGTACCTGGAGGTCCGCGCCGACAACGCCCCGGCGATGACGCTGTACGAGTCGCTGGGTTTCGAGCCCATCGCGGTGCTGGCGGACTATTACGCCGACGACATCCATGGCGTGCGGATGCGAAGGGTGGGCGGGCAGCCCGCCTAGAAATCCCGGCCCTCCAGCCTATGGTGCGCCGTGTGTGTTCACCCCTTCATCCACCGCTCCAGATAATGAATATCCACCCCGCCCCTCTTGAAGTCGGCGTTGTGCATCAGCTCGGCGTGCAGGGGGATGGTGGTCTTGATGGGCCCGACCTCGAACTCGTGCAGCGCCCGTGAAGCCCGCTTGATCGCCGCTTCGCGGTCCTCGCCCCACACGATCAGCTTGCCGATCATCGAATCGTAGTTGGGCGGCACGCGGTAGCCGGCGCAGACATGGCTGTCGATGCGAACCCCGGGCCCGCCCGGGGCGCGGTAGGTCTCGATGAGCCCGGCGCTGGGGCGGAAGTCCTTGGTGTGGTCCTCGGCGTTGATGCGGCACTCGATGGCGTGGCCGTGGACACGGATGTCCCTCTGCTTGCAGGGGATCTTCTCGCCCGCGGCCACCATGATCGAGGTCTTGACGATGTCCACGCCCGTGACCATCTCGGTGATGGGGTGCTCGACCTGCACGCGGGTGTTGACCTCGAGCATGTAGAAGTTCTGCTGCTCGTCCATCAGGAACTCGACGGTGGCGGCCCCGCTGTACTCGGCGCTCTTGATGAGCTTGGCCGCAGACTCGCAGATCCTCTCGATCTTGCGCCGGTCGATGTTGGGCCCCGGGGCCTCCTCGATGACCTTCTGGTGGCGGCGCTGCATCGAGCAGTCGCGCTCCCAGAGATGGATGGCGTTGCCGTGCTTGTCGCCGATGGTCTGGACCTCGATGTGCCGGGCGTGCTCGAGGAACTTCTCGATGAACACCGCCCCGTTGCCGAAGGCGGCCAGCGCCTCCTGCTGGGCCTTGCCGATGTTGGTCCGCAGCGTCGCCTCGTTGCGGCAGATGCGCATCCCCCGCCCGCCGCCCCCGGCCGCGGCCTTGATGATCACCGGGTAGCCGATCTCGTTGGCCACCTCGACGGCCTCGTCGATCTCCTCGATCTCGCCCTCCGAACCCGGGAACACGGGGACCCGGGCGGCCTTGGCGTAGCGCTTGGCCTGGACCTTGTCGCCCAGCTTGGCCATCGCCTCGGGCGAAGGGCCGATGAACTCGATCTTGCACTCGCGGCAGATCTCGCTGAAGTCGGCCCGCTCGCTGAGGAACCCGTACCCGGGGTGGATCGCGTCGGCGTTGGCCACCTCGGCGGCGCTGATGATGCGTGAGATGTTCAGGTACGAGTCCTTCGAAGGACCCGGCCCGATGCAGATCGCGTCGTCGGCGTCGCGCAGGTACGGCGCGTCCCTGTCGGCCGTCGAGTACACGCAGACCGTCTCGATCTCCATCTCGCGGCAGGCGCGCATGATGCGCTGGGCGATCTCTCCACGGTTGGCAATCAGCACGCGTTTGAACATGGGAAGGGGTCTCGGCAAAGAACATCGCACCACGGCGGCTCGGGGCGCCGGTGCGCACCGGCGATCTGGCGCGGGGCGACGAGAAGGAAGGGATCACCTGAGCAGGATCATGGGCTGGCCGAACTCGACGGCGTCGCCGTCCTTGACCAGGATCTTCTCGACCACGCCCGACTGCTCGGCCTTGATCTCGTTGAAGACCTTCATCGCCTCGACCAGGCACACCACCGTTTCCGGGCCCACGCTGTCGCCCACCGAGACGAAGGCCTTGGCGTCGGGAGAGGGCTTGGTGTAGAAGGTCCCGACCATGGGCGACTCGATCGCGCTGAGATTCGTGTCGGCGTTCGCCGCCGGAGCATGCGACGAAACCCCGGAGGCTTGGTGCGCGACCGGCGCCGGGGCCGGGCCCGCGAGAGAGCCGGCCGCGGACGCGCCCTGATAGATGACCGGCTGGTGATTCACGACGGCCCCCGCCTCGTTGCCGCGCCGGATGGTGACCGTCTCCTGCTGGTCGTGCAGGTCGATCTCGGTCAGCTCGTTCTCGACCATGAGGCGGACAAGCTCTTTGAGTTTGCGGATATCGATCATGATGAAACTTCGGCTTCAGGAGAGTGTGTGCGACGGTCCCCTCCCCGTCCGGTTGGCCACGAGCGCGGCTGGGCGGGGCTGATCATCATCATACCCTGAAACCCAATTGAAGGCGAACGCGCCTCGATCATGCCTTGAACGCTCACGAACTCCCGGTCAGCCCGGACGGTGTACACTGGGAACATGCCCGAACAGGCTCCTCGCAAACGCGCCACCGGCGCGTTCATCCACGCGGTCATCCCGGCGCTGCTGCTGGCCTTGGCGCTCGCCATGGCGCTGCCCATCGTGATCGAACTAGTCCGATCGCTGGCGCACGGGACGGGGTCGGTCGCCGAGCTGTATCTGCGATGGTCGCGGGGGACGCTGCTGCTGCGCTCGGTGCTGGTGGCGGGGCTGATCGCGCTGCTCTCGGTCGCCCTGGCGGTCCCCATGGCGCGTCTGCTGGCGGCGCGCCGCAGCGGGCGAAGCGGGCTGCTGGCCGGCCTGCTGATGGCCCCCATCTGGCTGCCCACCTACATGCTCTACGCCGCGGGCAACCTGCTCCGCGCCCCCGACACCGTGATCGGGCACGCCATCATCGCCTTCTCCACCAGCGCCCCCCAGCGGCGCTGGGTCACCATCTGGGTGGGCTATGTCGTCTCCGTCCTGGCCCTGACGGTCTGGAGCGCCCCCATCGCCGCGGTGCTCATCGCCTCGGGCCTCGGCTTCCGGTCCAACCTCTACGACGAGATGCTGGCGCTCGAGCCCGTCGGCCGGCTCGGACGCGCCCGGTTCTGGGTGCGCCTGCATCTGCGCCAGCTCGGACGCGCATGGCTGCTGATCGCCGTGATCATGATGGGCTCGGCCATCCCGCTGCATCTGGCCCAGCTCGATACATGGTCCACCGTCATCTGGCGCGAACTCATCGAGCGCGGCCCGGACCGCTGGGGCCCCGTGTGGGTTAGCGCCATCCCGCCCATCGGCGCCGGGGTGCTGGGCGCCTGGGTGCTGACCCGCGCCGTGACCAGCGAACGCGACCGGGACGACCCGGGCTACACCCGGCCGCGAGCGGGGTGGGGGGTGGTCACGATGGCGCTGCTGGTGTGGGCCCTGGGGGTGCTGCTGCCGCTGATCGCGATGCTGACCTCGCTGAGCGACCCGCGGGCGCTGATCCAGTTCTGGCGACTGAGCGCGGACGCGGTGCGCGACTCATCGGTCCTGGCGCTGTGCACCGGGGGCGTCGCGCTGCTGATCGCCCTGCTGACCGCCTACACCATGGGCCACCCCAGCGCTGCCGTGCGCCGCGCGGGCACGCTGAGCGTGCTGGGCCTGTGCGTGCTGGGGCTGATCCCCGGCGTGCTGGTGGGGGCGGCGGTGGCGCGGGTGGGGTTCTTCGGGATCGACATCAACCACGGCGGCGGCTGGGCCGCGGCCTGGCTGGCCTCGTGCATCCGATCCTCATTCATCGGCGCGATCATCGGCGCCCTGTGCGCCGCGACCGAATCGCGCGACCGCCGCAGCGCCCGGCATCAGATCGCCGGTCCCTCGCTCCGCGCCTGGGCCGTGGCCGTGCTCCCGGGCTTCGCGCTGCCCATCTGCGCCACGATGGTCATCGCGGGGCTGTACGCGCTCCACGAGATCGAGGCGGCGGTCATGGTCCAGCCCCCGGGCATGGACAACCTGCCCCAGACCCTGCTCTCGGACCTGCATTATGCTCGCATGGAGGAGCTCTCGGCGGCGGGGGTCAACCTGCTGCTGATCGGCATCGCCGTCGCGATCGCGGGCTCGCTGCCGCTCACCCGGCTCATGCGCCCCGCCCCGACCCCGGCGCCATGAGCAACTGCCCCCACCCGGCCCGGTATAGGGTCGTGCCCGGCACTATGATGCGAGATACCCGATGATCCGCCCCACCCGACGACAACCCGTGCTCGCGCCCGCCGCACTGCTGGTGCTGGGCGCGCTGCTGCCAGCGTGCGGGAATGACGCGCCTTCGCGGGATGACGCGCCCGGCGAGTTCCGCGATGTCACCGTGCTGGGCGAGCCGGGTCGCCAGAACGGGCAGTTCGTCTACCCACGCGGCATGGATGTCTTCGAGCATGACGGCCAGACCCTCGCCGTCATCGTCGACAAGACCGCCCGCATCCAGGTCATGAACCTGGCCACCGGAGAGGTCATCGGCGCGATCCACACACCCAAGTGGGACCGGGGAAAGCCCACCGGGCTCACCGTGCAGACCTCGGCGCTCAACCCGGGCAAGCTGGCGGTCTATGTCCCCGATACCCACGAGAACCGTGTGCTGATGTACGAGCTGCCCCTCGCCGACACCGACGAGCCCGTCCCGACCGAGCCGGACCTGAAGTTCGGCGAGTACGGTGAGGGACCGGGGCAGTTCTGGTACCCAACGGATGTCGCCGTCGATGTGGACGATTCCGGCGTGGTGACGCACATCTATGTCTCGGAATACGGCGGCAACGACCGCATCAACCGCTTCCGGGTCGATCATTCGACCACCCCGCCCACGATCGCCTGGGAATCGCAGATCGGGGTCGTCGGCCAGGAGGTCGACGCCTCGGACGACCCGCTGGCCCTGGCCCGTCCCCAGTCGATCGAGCTGTGGACGGACAGCAACGGCCAGCGCGAGCTGGTCGTCACCGACGCCAGCCATCACCGCGTGGGACGCATCACCACCGACGGCCAGCTCATCGCATGGTACGGCGACCCGATGGACGACTCGCCCGACGCCTACCGCTTCCCCTACGGCCTGGACATCCTCGACGACGGCACCGCGCTGATCTCGGAGTTCGGGGCCAACCGCATCCGGCGCATCGAGCTGGAGACGGGCAAGACGCTTTTCCTCTATGGTGTCCCCGGGAGGGCGGTCGGCCAGGTCGCCCAGCCCTGGGCCGTGGGCGTGATGGGGGACAGGCTGGTGGTGCTCGATTCAGGCAACGGACGCGTGGAGATCTGCGATCCCCCAGCCGGGGCCGATCGCCTGGCGCCCGAGTACACCCGGGCGCGGACCTTCGGGAGCGGCGCGCCATGAGCCTGGCGGGCGTCCTATCGGGGCTGCTGTCCCCCGCGAGCCTGGTGCTGGGCCCGATCCAGTTCGAGCGGGAGATCTACCTCCTGCTGATCCCGATCCTGGGCCTGCTGACGATCTACCTCGCACGCCGCTCGATCTCCGGACTGGGACGCGGCTCGCGGGTCGCCGCGCTGGCCGTGCGCCTGCTCGCCATCACGCTCATCGTCGCCGCCCTGGCCGAGCCCTCGCTCCGCAAGGAGTCCCATGATGTCGGCGTGACCGTCATCGTCGACGCCTCGCGCTCGATCCCCGCCGGGGCCCAGGAGCAGATCGACGCCTACATCGCCAACGCCCAGGAGGGCTCGCGCCGGCCCGACGACGAGCTGGGGATCATCACCGCCGCCGAGAACGCCTACACCCAGGCCTCGGTCTCGCGCGCCACCACCACCATCGACCGCCAGTTCATCGGCGCCACCGACGGCACCAATCTCATGGAGGCCGTCTCGCTGGCCATCGCCAGCGCGCCCGACTCGGTGGCCAACCGCTTCGTGCTCATCACCGACGGCAACGAGACCGACGGCTCGCTGCTGCGCGCCGCCCAGGCCGCCAGGTCCAAGGGCATCCCCATCGATGTGCTCCCCGTCGAGTTCGCCTACAGCGACGAGGTGATCGTCGAGGGCGTCCAGACCCCCGCCAATGTGCGCGTGGGCGAGACGATTGCCCTCAAGGTCGTGCTCACCGCCACGACCCCCGCCGCCGGGCGACTGCTGATCTCGCAGGAGGGCACGCTGATCGATATCAACGCCTCCGACGAGAGCGAGCTGGGCAAAATCGTCGAGCTGAGCAAGGGGCGCAATGTGCTGACCGTCGCCGTGGCGGTCACCAGACCCGGCGCGCTGACCTACGAGGCGGTGTTCGAGCCACTGACCGGCCTCACCGCCAGCGGCGACTCCACGGGGACGCTGGGCGACTCGATCCCCGAGAACAACAAGGGCAGCGCCATCACCTTCGTCAACTCCGAGGGGACGGTGCTTATCGTCGCCGACGATCCCAACGAGGCCGTCAAGTTCGAGGATGTCCTGGCCGGCGCGGAGGTGCGCGCCGAGCGGGTCAACTCGTCGCAGTTCCCCACCAGCCTCCCGGCCCTGGCGTCATACGAGGCGGTCGTGCTGCTCAACCAGTCGGCGTACGCCTATTCCAGCGCCCAGCAGGAGCTCATGCGCCAGTATGTCCACGACACCGGAGGCGGGCTGGTCATGATCGGCGGGCCCGAATCCTTCGGCGCCGGCGGCTGGATCGGCTCGCCCCTGGCCGACGCACTGCCCATCCGCCTCGACCCGCCCCAGAAACGCCAGATGCCACGCGGCGCGCTGGCCCTGGTGATCCACTCCGTCGAGATCCCACGCGGCGTGTACTACGGCAAGGAGATCTGCAACGCCGCCGTAGACGCCCTCTCCCGCCTGGACCTCGTCGGCATCATCGAGTACCAGGGCCTGGGAGGAACCGACTGGGTCTATCCCCTGTCGGTGGTGGGGGACCGCGGCGGGGTCAAACGCGCCATCCAGAACCTGACCTTCGGCGACATGCCCAGCTTCGACCCCTCCCTCCAGCTCGCCCTCTCCGGGCTCACCAACGCCGCCGCCGGGCAGAAGCACTGCATCGTCATCTCCGACGGTGACCCCTCGCTCTCGCGCGCCCTGCTGCGTGATTTCAAAGCCGCCGGGATCACGATCTCGGCCGTGGGCGTCAACCCCCACTCGGCCAGCGACACCGCCACGCTGCGCACCATGGCCCGCGTGACCGGGGGCACCTACTACGATGTCAGCAACAACGCCCTGTCCACCCTGCCGCAGATCTTCATCAAGGAGGCCCAGACCATCCGGCGCGCCCTGATCTGGGAGGGCGAGCCCTTCTCGCCCGCCCGCACCGGCGTCCCCACCGAGACCATGCGCGGCATCAGCGCCGTCCCCGCGATCAACGGCTACATCGTCGCCGCCGAGCGCGAGGGGCTCTCCCTGGTCACCCTGCGCGGCAAGGAGGAGGACCCCATCGCCGCCCAGTGGCAGTACGGGCTGGGCAAAGTCGTCACCTTCACCTCCGACGCCTCGACCCGCTGGGCCCCGGCGTGGGTCGGCTGGCCAGGGTTTGACCAGTTCTGGGAGCAGCACATCCGCTGGACCATGCGCCCCAGCGGCAGCGCGACCATGCGTGTGAGCACCGAGAATGTCGGCGACAAGACCCGCGTGATCATCGAGGCCTTCGACGCCGAGGGTTCGCGCCTCAACTTCGCCGATTTCCAGGCCCGCGCCTCGACGCCCACGGGCGCCGGCGTCCCCGTCGAGGTCCAGCAGGTCGGGCCCGGCCGATACGAGGGCGAGTTCTCCACCGCCGACGCGGGGGCGTATGTCGTGAACCTGCAGTACCGCGCGCCCGACGGCAGCGGCGGCGTGGTCGAGGGCAGCGCCCAGGCGGCGGTCACGCGTCCCTTCGCCGACGAGTTCAAAGCCCTCGAAACCAACCTGCCCCTGCTCAAGCAGGTCGCCTCGGTCACCGGCGGGCGCGAGCTGCCCGCCGATCCCACCCTGGCCGACCTCTGGACGCGCCAGGGGCTGACCATGCCCGTGGCCCTCACCCCCGCGTGGCTGCTGTTCGCGATCATCGGCATCGGGGTCTTCCTGACCGATGTCGCCGTGCGCCGCGTGCGCATCAGCCCCGCGATGGTCATGGGCTTCGTGCGCCGCGGCGCCAGCAAGGAATCACGCAGCGGCGAGGCGTCCACCCAGGCCATGCGCGCCGCACGCAGCCGCGCCCAGTCACGCACGGGCGACGCCGAGCAGCGCGAGGCCCGCAAGCAGGCGGCCGCGCGCAAGTTCGAGGCCGGCCCCGAGCGGGCCGCGTCCAGCGAGCCCATCATCCTCACCGGCGAGGAGGAGCGGGACAAGCCGACGATCGGCAAGCCCTCTCGCGCCATCGAGAAGGAGAAGGACGAGCCGACCGATTCGCTCACCGCCCTGAGAGCCGCCAAGAAACGCGCCCGAGAAGACATGAACAACAAGGACGACAACAAGTCGAACTGACAGACGAGACAGGAGTCACATATGGCCAGCAGCCCAGAACATTTCGAAACCCCCGCCGAGGTCAAGGCCCGGTGCGAGGTCTTCCGCCAAACCTTCTCCGAGCTCAGAACGGAGATCGGCAAGGTCATGGTGGGCCAGCAGCCCGTCGTCGACGCCGTGCTCGTGTGCCTGTTCGCCAAGGGCAATGTCCTGCTCGAGGGCGTGCCCGGCCTGGGCAAAACGCTGCTGGTCCGCACGCTGGCCACCACCCTGCACCTGCCCTTCAACCGCATCCAGTTCACCCCCGACCTGATGCCCGCCGATGTCATCGGCACCAACATCGTCTCCGAGGACCACGAGACCGGGCGCCGCTCCTTCGAGTTCCAGCGCGGCCCCATCTTCGCCCAGGTCCTGCTCGCCGACGAGATCAACCGCGCCACCCCCAAGACCCAGTCCGCCCTGCTCGAGGCCATGCAGGAGCACTCGGTCACTGTGGGCGGCACAACCTACACCCTCGACGAGCCCTTCCTCGTCCTCGCCACCCAGAACCCCATCGAGCAGGAGGGCACCTACCCCCTCCCCGAGGCCCAACTCGACCGCTTCCTGCTCAAGGTCGATGTCGGGTACGCCGGCCTGGCCGACCTCATGGAGATCATCGACCGAACCACCGGCGCCGAGAACCCCAAGGCCAGCGCGATCGTCGATGGGCCTCGGATTCTCGAGATGCAGGAACTCGTCCGCTCCGTCGTCGTCGCCCCCCATGTCAAGCAGTACGCCGCCCGCCTGGTCCTCGCCACCCATCCCGAAACCGACACCGCCGCCGGCGGCCCCAACGGCCCCACCAACCGCTATGTCCGCTGCGGCGTCTCCCCCCGCGGCGCCCAGGCCCTCATCCTCGCCGGCAAGGTCCGAGCCCTCGTCGACGGCCGCTTCCATGTCAGCTACGACGACATCAAGGATGTCGCCCTCTCATGCCTCCGCCACCGCGTCCTGCTCAACTTCGAGGCCGAGGCCGACCGCGTCGACGCCGATTCCCTCGTCACCGAAATCCTCAAACTCACCCCGACCCAGCCGACCGCCATGGTGGGGGCGGGGTAAGAGTTGTACGCAGAGGTGGCAGAGAGCGCTGAGGACGCAGAGAAGATAAAGATTGGTGAAGAAATGGTCAACCGAGAGCTGCCAGAGCACATCAATCAGCTGAGCCATGAGATCATCGGCTGCGCGATCGAAGTGCATAAGGAGCTCGGCCCAGGCCTCTTGGAATCAGTCTACGAAGCCGCCCTCTGCTATGAGTTTGATCTTGCAGGCATCCCTTACCAACAGCAGTTCGCTTTTCAGGGTGAATACAAAGGCAAGCCGCTCCCTCTTCAACGCATCGACCTGGTCGTTGCCGACCAGATCATCCTCGAACTCAAATCAACCCGGGCCGTCGAAGACGCCCACCTCGCTCAACTTGTTTCTTGCCTCCTCCTCGCCAACAAACCCCTCGGACTCCTCATCAACTTCAACACCCCAACCATCCAGAAAGGCCTCCACCGCAGAATCAACTCCCGCGCATCAACGCTTCACCCCTGACTTCCTCTTCTCTGCGTCCTCAGCGCCCTCTGCCACCTCTGCATACCAAAAAAGAAAAACCAAATGCTCAGATCCGAAAACCCAACCCGCCCCGCCACCATCGACGAGCTGCTCTCGACCGACCTCATCGCCAAGGTCTCGCACCTCGATGTCTCAAGCCGCAAGATCTTCGCCGGCAAGCTCCAGGGCGAACGACGCTCCAAGAAACGCGGCGAGTCCGTCGAGTTCGCCGACCACCGCCCATACGCCATCGGCGACGACCTGCGACACATCGACTGGAACATCTACGGCCGCCTCGACCGCTTCTTCATGAAGCTCTTCATGGAAGAAGAAGACCTCTCACTCCACATCGTCATCGACGCATCGGCCTCCTCGGACTGCGGCGAGCCCAACAAGTTCTACTACATGCAGCAGGTCGCCATGGCGCTGGGCTACATCGGCCTGGTCAACCTCAACCGCGTCGCCGTCACCGCCGTGGGCCTGCGCGACGAGCTCGTCATCCCCGGCGGCGACAAATCCATCGCCGGCGCCATCCGCGACCTGCGCGGCCGCCGCCGAACCCACGACCTGGCCCGCTTCCTGTGCTCAATCGCCCCCGAGGGCGGCAGCGACTTCTCTCAGGCCTGCAAACGCATCGCCATGACAAGGCGCGGCAAGGGTGTGATGATCGTCCTCTCCGACTTCCTCATGAAAGAGGGCTACGAGACCGGCCTGCGGCTATTAGTCGGCCGCGGGTACGATGTCTTCGCGATACAAACTTTGTCCCCCCAGGAGGTCAACCCCGACATCGCCGGCGACCTCCAACTGCGAGACATCGAAGACGGCGACATGGCCGAGGTCACCATCTCCGCCCCCCTCCTCAAGAAGTACAAGGAGAACCTGTCGGCCTACTGCCAGCAGCTCCGCGACTTCTGCGCCCGGCGCGAAATCACCGCCCTCACCGTCCAGACCGACACCCCCATCGACACCCTCCTGCTCGACTACCTGAGGAAGCGAGGGTTGCTGCGGTGAGGGTTATTCATCGATCTCGGGTATCCTCGCGCGGATTCACGATTCTGCCTTTTATTCCGAAGGCGGCATGGTGCCTGTTGCTCACGATCCTCAACGGATGGTTTGCGTATCAAGCCATTCGTCATTGGGTAGCGGGCACTCTTGAGGAAATTCGAGCGGATGATTGGATCGACTTTGGACTTGGTTTGTTCGGCGGTGCCTTCATTTTTGCGGGAGTTTTCACAGCTTCCATGGTCATGGCTGAGATGAAAGAACGCCCAAGCGGTCGACCTCTACGAGGCACATTTGTACCCAAAGCTTGTATTGGTCTTTGCATAGTCTCGTACCTCACGACACTATCGGTATATCTGTACAACGGGTTCTTCCTGAGAGGAGCGACCCCATGACCTTCGCCGCCCCCTTCCTCGCCGGACTCGTCGCCGCCATCGCCGTCCCCGCGCTCGTCATCCTCTACTTCCTCAAGCTCCGCCGCATCCCCCGCGAGGTCTCCTCCACCCTCCTCTGGAAGAAGGCCATCCAGGACCTCCAGGCCAACGCCCCCTTCCAGCGCCTCCGCAAGAACCTGCTCCTCTTCCTCCAGCTCATCATCCTTGGCCTGATCATCCTCGCCCTCGCCCAGCCGCGCAGCGCGGCGACGACATCGCAGGGACGCAAGTACCTCATCATGATCGACCGCTCCGCCTCCATGGCCGCCGTCGACGGCGACGACACCCTGGGCGTCAAGTCCCGCCTTGATCGCGCCAAGGAGGAAGCCGTCAAGCTCGTCGAGACCATGCGCGCCCCCAGCGTCTTCGCCCGGGGCCAGAAGGCCGACGCGGCGATGGTCATCGCCTTCGACGCCAACGCGGAGATCGTCGCCCAGTTCACCAGCGACCGCGACGAGCTGATCCGCGCCATCAACAGCATCGAGCAGACCGACGCCCCCTCCTCGATCGCCGAGGCCTACCGCCTGGCCCAGGCCCAGCGTCCCAACCGACTCGTCAACGACCTCAACGAGGACGGCACCATCTCGGCCACGCTCGAGCTCGACGAGATCAAGGGCGGCGAGCCCTACTTCTTCCACCTCTACTCCGACGGACGCATCCCCGACATCGACGAGGTCAAGGCCGAGGAGGTGGACTCGGGCCGGGCGTCCACCATCGCCTTCGAGTACCACGCCATCGGGTCTTTGGCCGCCAGCAACATCGGCCTCGTCGCCCTGCGCTCCGAGCGAGACTACGACGAGCCCGAGAAGCTCTCCATCTTCGTCGCCGTCCAGTCCACCGACTCGGTCCCCCGCACCGTCGACGCCGAACTCATAATCGACGGCGTCACCCGCGCCGTGCGACCCATCGACCTCCCCGCCGCCACCACCGACGACACCACGGGGCTCAAGACCCCCGCCAGCGGCGGGGTGGTCTTCGAACTCACCGAGCCCAAGGGCGTCCTGGCCCGCGTGCGCCTCGACACCAGCGGCGACGAAAACCCCCAGGCCGATGTCCTGCCCACCGACAACGAGGGAGCGCTCATCGTCCCCCCCGCAAAGCAGGCCGCCGTCGCGCTGGTCTCCAATGGCGACCTCTTCGTCCAGTCCGCACTCTCGGGCTTCCCGCTCTCGAAGTTCGAGACGATGTCGCCCTCGCGGTACGAATCCAAACGCGACAACGGGGACATGGCCGCCTTCGATGTCGTCATCTTCGACGCCTACCTCCCCGTGCCCAACGACCAGGGCCACCGCCTGGACCCCGGGCGATACCTCATCCTGGGCAAGACCCTCACCGGTGATCTGGGCGTGATCGACCACGGCGTCGGCCCCGGCGGCGCGGTCATCGACTGGCGCCGCACCCACCCCGTCCTGCGCGACCTCACCCTCGACGCGCTGCTCATGTCCGAGACCCCCAGGGTCGAGATCCCCAAGGGATCGGGCGTGGTGTCCCTGGCCGAGACCGCCAGCGGCCCGGCCATCCTCGAGACCTCCGACGCCGATGTCCGCGCCATCCTGGTCCCCTTCGACATCACCAAGACCAACTGGCCCTTCGATGTCAGCTTCGTGGTCTTCCTGGCCAGCGCGGTCGATTACCTGGGGACCGGCGCCGTCGTCGACACCGACGAGAACCGCCAGCAGCTCACCCCCGGGCGCGTGCTGGCCGACCGCATCCCACAGGGCGCCACCGCCGTGCGCGTGACCACCCCCAGCGGCGACCGCTCCCAGCAACTCTTCCCCAGCCCCGACGGGCGCGTGGTCTTCGGCCCCATCACCCACACCGGGCTCTACCAGCTCCGCTGGAGCGGGACCCCCGGCCCCACCGACCAGATCATGGACGGCGCCGTCAGCCGAACCTACGCCGCCAACCTGCTCGATCCCGCCGAATCCAACCTCTCCACCGCCCCGACCCTCGCCCTGGCCAACAAGCTGGTGACCGCCGAATCCCTCTCCCAGCGCAAACGCATCAAGGACTGGTGGCCCTGGCTCCTCATGGGCGCCCTGGCCATCCTCATGTTCGAGTGGTGGGTCTACAACAAAAAGATGTACCTGTAGAATATCTGGGTGTGGTGAAGCCATCAGCCACAGGGATTAGGGATCAGCCATCAGCCATCAGGCGGGGAAGCCACAAGTGTAAACCCGGTGCCCGGCTCGCCGAGCCGCCGGTGCTCTTCTCGCCTCCCTCGCGCCTCCGGGGAAGGTGCCAAGCCTGCGAGGCGGAGGGTTCTTGTTGTGCGTAGACGCGCGAGCAAACGGGGCCGCTCCAAGACCCCATCCGTCACGCGAAGATCCGCCTCTGGCGGTCCACATTCCCCACACGGCGAGGAAAGCACAAGAGGACGCTTTTCCCTGATGGCCGATGGCTGATCCCCGATCCCTTCTTACCCTACTCCTCAAACACCACCAGCTCATCGAGCCCCTTGCGATCCAGGTCCGGCACCGTCGCACCCTCCGCCGCGTACCCGATCGGGATCACCATGTACGGCCGCTCGTGCTCGGGCCGTCCCAGCACCTCGCGCAGGAAGTTCATGGGGCTGGGCGTGTGCGTCAGCGTCGCCAGCCCCGCCATGTGGGCCGCGGTCAGCAGCATCCCCGTGGCGATCCCCACCGACTCGTTGAGGTAGTACACCTGCCCCCCGCCGTCGGTGGTGCGCAGCGCCATCACGACGATCAGCCACGGCGCGGTGTCCATATAGGACTTGTCGGCGGTGGTCCCGATGATCTCCAGATCACGAAGCCAGCGGTCCGAGGCCTTGTGCTCGTAAAAATCCCGCTCGACCTCCTCGGCCGCCACCCGGACGGCGTGCTTGAGCCGGGCGCTGCTGACCGCGATGAACCGCCAGGGCTGCTTGTGCGCGCCGCTGGGCGCCGTGCCGGCCGTCAGCAGGATTTGCTCGATCACCGCGCGGGGGACCGGGCGATCGGAGAACGCCCGCACCGAGCGCCGCCGATTCATGATCCCGTAGAACGCCCGCGCCGCCCCCTCGGGAGCGGCGTCGGGGACATACGCCGAATACGGGATCTGCTCGATGCGCTCGCTCATATCGCTCCCCGGGATGGGGCCTCATGGTCCCCCATGATAGGAAAACACCCCACGCCTGATCCCGACACGCAGGTGCGGAATGCATCAGGCCCGATGACCCCGTGTCGCGGGACCTTTTGTATGTTCGCCCTCCCCCCGGCCGATAACCAGCACAAGAACGCTCCCGCATGTCGAATCCCGCCGCCCATCCCGCCGACAAGCCGCGAACGATGTCCCACGCCCGCGCGCTCATGGCCGCCCTGCTGATCCTGGTCGCTCCCGCCCCGGCCGCCCTCACCCTGTCCCCTCAGCCCGCCGCCGGAGGCGAGCGCCCCGCCGCATCGGGGCGGGTGGTCAAGGCCTTCGATTTCGAGGAGCGGGACAGCAACCCCCTCCCCGTTCCCATGGGCTGGATCCGCGCCCAGGACGACCCGCAGGTCCCGCGCGAGCGAACCGGTTTCCCCATCTGGAACCGCGCCGTGCTCGACTACGACGCCCCGGCCTACGCGGGGACCGGCTCGGTCAGGCTGCCGACCAACGGCGGGTCCACCTCGCTGATGCTCCGCTACGGCGAACTCAATGTCTTCCCCGACGCCGACTACCTCGTCAGCGCCCGCGTGCGCACCGCCGGGCTCAGGCACGCCCGGGCCCGGGTCGTGGCCACGCTGCTCGACCAGCAGGGCAACGCCATCCCCGGCTCCAGGTCGGTCTCGGCGCTGATCTCCACCCAGGGCCAGTGGCGACAGGTCTCGCTCGAGGTCGAGGGGCTCTACCCCGACGCCGCGTTCATGCAGATCGAGCTGGAGGTGCTCCAGCCCGAGCAGCAGGACCAGCGCCACGCGCCCCGCCCCTTCACGGTCTGGGAGCAGGATTTCAGCGGGGCCGCCTGGTTCGACAACCTCATCGTCGCCCAGCTCCCCCGACTCGAACTCACCACCGACAGCGCGGGCAACATCGTCGAGTCGGACACGCCGCCCGATCTGCATGTGCTCGTGCGGGACCTCACGGGGCAGGACATCACCGCACGCCTGCGGATCTTCGATGTCCACGGGCGCCAGGTCGCTTCCAAGGTGGTCTCCGACGGCTCGCGCCGCGTCCAGCGGGAGTGGACCCCAGCGCTGCCGGGCCACGGCTGGTACCGGGCCCTGCTCGAGGTGATCGTCGACCAGCAGCTCGTGGGGATCAGGACCCTGGACTTTGTCTGGGCCTCCCCGCTCGACCATGTCCCGCCCTCGGGGATCTTCTCCATCGCCGCGCCCGTGACCGACTCGCGGGTCGCGCCCTCGGTGCCCAACCTCGTCCGCGGCGCCGGGGTCACCCGCGCCAGCATCCTCGCCTGGGACAAGGACACCGTCATCGAGGACCTCGACCCGGGATCGATGCACATGCGCGCGGTCGACGAGCTGCTCGATTCGGGCGTCACGCTCAGCTTCACGCTCGCCCAGCTCCCCCGCGCCCTGGCCGACGAGCTGGCAATCGACCCCGACGAGGTGCTGGGCATCTTCGCCGGCTCGACGCGGGAGTGGACCCGCTGGGGATCGGCCATGCTCGACCGCTACGGCCAGCGCGTCGCCCAGTGGCGCTTCGGGCTCGCGCCCACCCAGGAGCCGCCCTCCACGCTCAACCCAGCCCTCGACGCCGCCCGCAACGGGCTCAAGGGTTTCGTCCCCGGCCCCGTCATCGTCACCCCCTGGTCGATCCAACGCCCCGTCGAGCCGGCGCTCACCCGCGCCAACCAGAAGCTGCTGGTGCTCGACGACGCCCTGTCCGACGAGGACGCCATGGGCATCGTCGTGGAGGACTGGGCCGCGCTGGCCGCCGAACCGTCGCCGGACGCCTCGGACCACCCGCCGATGCTCGGCATGTCCCTGCGTCCCCTCCACGCCGGCGCCGACTGGTCCGGCGTCGAGGTCTGGTCGTCGGTGGGGGCCCTGGCGCGCAAGGCGATCAGCTTCTGGTGGGCCGCCAGCGCCAGCGCCATCCCCGACGAACGCTTCGAGCTCCAGCTCCAGGACGCGTGGTGGGTCTCGCCGGGCAAGCGCGGGCAGGTCATGCCCGCGCCCGAGCTGATCGTGTGGCGAACCCTCGCCACCCACCTGGGCGCGCGCCACGCCCTGGAGCGACTCGACCTCGTCCCCGGCGTGCGCATGCTCGTCGCCTCACCGCCCGACCCCGACCCCCTGGCCCCGCCCGGCGCCGACGACCCGGAAACCACCGGCGCCCTCGTGCTCTGGCTCGATGAGCCGCCCCCCGCGCCCGTCACCCTCTCCCTCCCGCTGGCCCTGGGCCCGGTCACCGTGGTCGATGTCTTCGACAACCGGACCACCGTCCCGCTTTCGAGCGTGGGCAACATAGATCTCCCCGCCCACCAGATCACCATCGGGCGCTCGCCGATCATCATCGAGGGCGTCAACCCCCAGCTCGTCCGCTTCCTGGCGAACCTGCGCATCGACCCCGACCGGCTGCAGGCCCAGTCGGGCATCCACAAGCACCAGCTCTCGATCACCAACCCCTGGCCCCTGCCCGTCACCGGGCGCGTGTACATCACCGAACCCGGCGGGTACACCGGCGACGCCGAGGAGATCGACCGCTCCTGGGAGATCAATCCACGCGTGATCCCCTTCTCGCTCGATGCCTCCGAAACACGCAGGTTCCCGATCGACATCGCCTACTCGCTGGGCGAGCTGGCCGGGCCCAAGGACCTGGCCTTCGATGTCGAGGTCCAGGCCGACACCGACTACCCGCTCATGCGCGTGCGCCGCACCATCGAGCTCGAACTCGCGGGCATCGAGATGAACCTGACCGCGCGCCGCAACGACGCCGGGATCACCGTCGTCACCGCCGAGGTCGTCAACACCCGTCAAGGCGCCCAGGACTTCGAGGTGATCGCCGTCGCCCCCGGCGAGCCGCGGATCCGGCGCACAATCAACGCCCTCAAGCCCGACCAGAGCGCCTCACGCCAGTTCGCCTTCGCCAACGCCAAGCCCGGCGACCAGATCATCGTCTCGCTGACGCTCCGTGATTCGTCGTCGCGCCTGAACAAGGCCGTGATCGTGCCGTGACCATGTATAGACGCCCCTACGGGTGGCCCGATGCGAGCGAAAGCGAGCTTCGGGGTGGCGGTTCGTGTGCGTCCTTATCCCGAATCTTGGAGAATCGTATCCGACCCCCCATGTGCGTCTGATCGCGCATGGACGCAGCACGAGACCGAAACTTCCCGATTTCAGGCGGGAAGTCCTGTTCCGTGAATAACTTACAGACCGGTTGGGTATATACTGGCAGCGAGGTTTCTTCACCCATGCCCAGGCCCAAATCATTCGATCCCGAGGCCGTCCTGTGCAAGGCGATGCGCGTCTTCTGGGAGAAGGGCTACGACGCCGCCAGCATCTCCGACCTGACCGAGGCCATGGGGATCAACCGCTTCTCCCTCTACGACACCTTCGGCGACAAGCACTCCCTCTACATCAAGGCCCTCGATTCCTACCACCAGCGATTCGTCGGCCCCATCATCGACAAGATCAACGCCATCGACACGATTTCGGGGCTCGAGGCCTATTTCAACGGCGTCATCGACTTCATCCAGGGCAACACCGGCAAACCCTGCTGCATGATGCAGAAGGCCGCCGTTTCGGCCCCCGGCATCGACGAGGAGGCCTGCACGCGCGTCAAGCAGAGCCGAGCCAAGTTCCAGGAGGCCTTCGAGGGCGTCTTCGCGCGCCTGCGGGACGCCAGCCAGTTGGGTGAGCATATCGATCCCAAGACCGCCGCCTGCCTGGCCGTGACCATCCAATCGGGGCTGCTGAGCTTCAACGCACCTCCCATAACCGCCGACGACGCACGCGCCGCGATCAGGATCCTGATCCGCTCACTGGGATCGGTCTCCATCCCCGTCGCGGGCTGAGCACCACGCCCTCAAAATAGTGGACTCATCGGTTGGAAACTCGCCCCTCATATCGGAACAATCAGTTGGGTATAGAGATTGAGGCAAGTCATCCGTTTCCTCGAACCGCCCGGGCGCGTCGCCCGGGCGGTTCTTTGCACCACTACCGATTCCGGGTGCCCGTAC
The DNA here is from genome assembly GCA_964387925.1 of uncultured Phycisphaeraceae bacterium. Classification (GTDB taxonomy): domain Bacteria; phylum Planctomycetota; class Phycisphaerae; order Phycisphaerales; family UBA1924; genus UBA1924. Next base: position 350,822 of record CAYLXF010000003.1, on the reverse strand, counting down.
TCGCCCACTTGGGCGCAGTGCGGTCGCACGCGCCGAAGGCGGGCCCCTGTCAGGCCACCGGGCTTTGCCCATTTTGCCGGTCTCGCCCACCTCTCCAGCCAACAGAAATGAAGGGCGTGCAATTTGAAGATTTCCTCCGAACTCACCTTGTTTTCAAGTTCAAGGCGTGGCATAGTAACAGTTACGAAACACCCAGAGAGACGCCTTTGAGCCTTCGTCGGGGCCACTCGCATCCACCGCTGAGATTCGCACAAGGAGAGATCATGAAACCCGTCCTCACCGCCCTGTGCGCCGTCGCCCTCGCCGGCGGCGCCGCCAACGCCGCCAATGTCTCGGTCGATGACTCGACCGCGCCATGGCTGGCCTACATGAATGTGTTCGAGCTGCCCGCCAACGGCGGGGGGTTCGTCTTCGGCAGCGCCTGGGCCATCCCCGATCTGGCCGCCAGCTTCGACGATGGCGCCGGAACCGTGACCATGTCGCCCAACAGCATTGCCGACCCCGATCCCTTCTGGTACATCGGCGGCGGCGGGCCCGGAGCCATGGGCAACAAGATCATGGAGGCCAACCTCTACCAGGAATCCAGCGATGGATCACTCTCGGGAACCACCGTGACCTTCGCCGGGTTCATCCAGTCCAACTCGTTCACCGACGCCCACCAGGCCCGCCTGTTCATCCGAGATTTCTCGGCGGATTATTCGAGCGTCATCGAAACCTTCATCGACGCCGACGCGGGCGCGTTCAGCTTCAGCATGGACACCCTGGGCGACGCCGGGCGCCATGTCCAGTGGGGCATGCAGGTCCGGGGCGAGAATGTCTGGATCACCGACACTGCCCCCTTCGGAAACATGGTCATCAGCACCGTCCCCACCCCCGGCGCCCTGGCGCTGCTGGGCCTGGGAGGTCTGGGCATGGCCCGCCGACGGCGCGCCTGACACGCGCATCCAGCGCATCACCCGATCCATCAGCCGCCGGGTCGCCGGCGGTTTTTTATGCGCCCCCGAGAGGGCGTCGCCGGGACGCCGCTCTGCTATCTTCAGAATACGAAAGGACTTGCCGTAACGGCGCCGCATGGACTTTCTCTGGCGGCGGCATATGGTTCTGGTTGTTCGCGCGATTGTCGCGCGCCCCCCCCTGCAAGTTCGCTCCACGCAACACAAGGAGAGTGCCATGAAACGCGCTCAGATTGTCAACACCATCGATCGGGTCCGCGTGCTCGAGTCGTTGGCCTGCTCGGGCACGCCGCCCGATCGCATGTCCAGCATGGTCGCGTTCGGCTCGCCGCCGATCTATATCGAGCGTCTCATCAAAAGACTCCAGAACGCCCGTCCGGTCAAGCCCATGCTGATCCCACCCGACCTGGTCACGATGAACTCGGTCGTGCGCGTGGTTGATGAGGAATCCGCCGACGAGGACACCTACGCGCTGGTCTACCCCGGGGAGGCGCCCCAGGACAAGGAATGGGTCAACATCCATTCCAAGCTCGGTAGCGAACTCTTCGGCCGCTGGGTGGGCGAGGAGATCGAGCTGCCCACGCGCTGGGGGGTGCACAAGGTGCGCATCACCGGGCTCGATTATCAGCCCGAATCCTCGGGTCATTTCGACCGCTGAGCGGGAAAACCGGCTTCGCGCACCGCCGGGACCTGGATCGAGGGCGGGGCCTTTGGCGCGCCCACGCTCGCTTGCATCCCCCGCGCCCGTGCGGGTATCATCGCCTTCCCTCCCCCACGAAGTGCGCCATGCGCAGAAGAGGCAGACCATGACACCATCCGCCCGTCCATCCCCCGCGGTCCATCGCAGAGCGTTCCTGGCCACCACCGCCATCGCCATCCCATCGCTCGCGCTGGCCCGCGGGGCCACGGGAGGCGTGGGCGCTGGCGCCGACGCGCACGAGGCCTTCGAGGAGGCGATGGAGCAGGCCGGGGACGCGCTCAAAGCGATGCGCGGCCCCCTGCGCCGGCTCGACGACCCGGCCCAGCGGGAACAAGCGGCGCTGCTGGCCAACCAGATCGCCATGCACATGACCCAGGCCATCGCCAACGCCGAGGGCAACCACATCCCCGCGCAGGCGACGAGCGCGTACGGCCAAGACGCCGCACGCTTCGTCAAGGACCTGCGCATCCAGATCACCGAGGGCGCCTCCGCCTCGATCGCGCTGGCCCGCGCCCTGTGGCAGGGCGACGACGAGGCGGTGCAGACGCACTACGACGCGCTGCGATCCGCCCGCAAGCAGGGCCACGACGCGTTCAAGCCCGAAGACGACTGAGCCGGGACCACCCCATCCATCCCTCATGCTCAGCCAGCTCACCGAGTTCATCGGACGCACGCACCTGGTGGTGCTCCACTTCCCCATCGCGCTGGTCATCGTCGCGGCGATGGTGGAGCTTGCCCGCGCGCTGACGCCACGCCTCACGCGCCCGGCCCCCCGCCTTCCATTCCGCCCCGGCCCGACGGCGACGATCCTGCTGGCCCTGGCCCTGCTGGCGACGATCTGGACCGTGATCTCGGGGCTGATCCTGGGATACAACGAGCCGCCCAAGGCCGACCCGCACCGCGTCATGGGCATCGCCAGCGCCGCGCTGGTGCTCCTGACCCTCGCCGCCATGCTCATCGCCCGCGCCGCTTCCACGCGGGCCGCGCCGGGGCTGTATCTTCTGCTGCTCACGCTCTCGGCGGCCGCGGTCGGCGTCACGGGGCACCTGGGTGGGAATCTCACCCACGGGACCGGCTTCCTCACCCGCCCGCTGGCGTTGATGTTCGCCCCGCGAGCCGATGAGCCCGCCGCGGCCGCCGCGCTCGATCCGAGCGACTACGGCGTCTCCCGTGCGTCGCTGGACACCTACCTCGCCGCCATTAAGCCGATCTTCACCGACTCGTGCATCGAATGCCACGGCCCCGACACCTCCGAGGGCGACATCCGCTTCGACACCCTCGCCCTCGTCCTCGACGAGGACGACGAGATCCTCGTCCGAGGCGACCCCGACGCCAGCGAGATCGTGTATCGCATCGAGCTGCCCCACGGCGACGAGGACGCGATGCCGCCCGAGGACGAGGGCGACCCGCTGCAACCCGATCAGATCCGAACGATACGCGACTGGATCGCTTCGCTGGGGAACTGAGCGCGCGATCCCACGCCCGCATGGCGCGGGTCCGGAGGATCACCGGTTTAGCGGCGCATCACGCCGGCGGCGCGCCGGTGGGATCGCCCACGAGCAGCAAGACGACGACGATGATCGCCGTCATGGCCAGTAAGATCAGCAGCAGCATCAGGCAGCCGCGCCCTGTCTGATATTCTTGGATGGGCGCCGCGCCGGTTGTCTTGGCAACCACCTCGCCGGGGATGGACCCCGCCGGTGCAGACTTGTCTTCCATAATGGATATGCTCCCGCCGCGTTCAACGCGGCGATCGGGGACCTCGTTGGTGCGCACGGCCCCGCCGCCGCGCGACACACAGCGCCCGCGGCAAGGCCCGACTCGATCGCATCACACCGCGCCCCGTGGGGGCCCGCGGGTCCACCGCCCACGCGCCGCGCCGCCGACCGCCCGAGCGCCCGCTCGATCCTCATCATCGTCACCGCGCCACGCCGGCACGCGCGCCGCCGCCGTGGCCCCCGGTGCGATCCCCTCGCGCCGCTCGGGCCCGGTCCCCCCGCGCCGCTCTCGCGGCTCATGGATCGCGACCGGGCTCCCCGAGCCGTCGATCCACGCGGGCAGCGGCCGCCTCGGCTCGCGCAGCTGATCGCGTTGGGTGCTCGCGCCATCGCCGGCCGGCAACGACACCGCCGCCGACCACCAGCACAGCACCACGCCCAGGATCATCAACCAGCGAACGGGCCGCATCGATCCGATCTCCTCGCCCCCAGGGCCGTCATTCTATGCCCATGCCGCCTGCTACAATCCCCGAACTGCACGGGGCGCGGCCACCGCCGCTGAGAAGCACCCGTTGAACCTGATCCGGCTCGCACCGGCGGAGGGAATGCAGACAGTCTCTTCGTTCCAGACTGCCGCGCATGACCCACGGTGCTTCAACACTGAGGGCTTGCACATGACCACCTACCCCAAATCCACACCCGATCACCTCGCCATCACCTCGCCCGCCAGCAAGGCGGCCGCGCTCACCACCCGCTTCAAGTCCGCCGACGCCATGCGCAGCACCTTCCGAATCGCCCGGGGCGGCCCCGCCACCCCCGACGGCCAATACGCACTCCCAATCCACGGCGCCTACAACCCCGGCTCCGACCCCGAAGTTCCAACCCCCGGCTCATTCGCCCACAAGCCCGACATCGGCGGCCCCTACGCCTTCTCCTCCCCCGACACCCCGGGCATGCCCAAGCCCTCCGACAAAACCGCCTGGGACTTCCTCCCCGACGACTGGTCCGTCGAAATCGTCGCCGACGAAACCGCCCCCGCCGCCTCCTCGCCCTGCGCCTACGAGACCCACATCTTCACCGACGCCCCCAAAGCCGATGGATCAGTCGTCACCCGGCGCGTCACCACCCCCCCCGGCTTCACCCCCATCACGCAGCTGGAAAGCGCCCGCCTGGGCATTATCACCCCCGAGATGCACCGCGTCGCACAGCGCGAGCCCCACCTGACCCCCACCCAGGTCCGTGACGAGATCGCCGCCGGACGCCTCATCATCCCCGCCAACCGCGCCCACCTCACCAAGAACCTCGACCCCATGGCCATCGGCCGCGCCTCCAAAACCAAGGTCAACGCCAACATGGGCGCTTCCCCCGTCTCCTCGGGCACCGACCTCGAAGTCGAAAAGCTCCACTGGGCGGAACAGTGGGGGGCCGACACGGTCATGGACCTCTCCACCGGCGGCGACCTCGACGCCTGCCGACAGGCCATCATCGACCACGCCACCGTCCCCATCGGCACCGTCCCCATCTACTCCATGATCATCGGCAAGAAGATCGAGGATCTCGATCGCGACCTGATCATGAACACCCTCGACCACCAGGCCAAGCAGGGCGTCGACTACTTCACCATCCACGCCGGCGTCCGCCGCGAACACCTCAAGTATGTCAAGAAGCGCGCCATCGGCATCGTCTCCCGCGGCGGCTCGCTCCTGGCCAAGTGGATGCTCGTCCACAACCAGGACAACATCATGTACACCCTCTGGGACGACATCTGCGACCTCATGCGCCAGCACGATGTCAGCTTCAGTATCGGCGACGGACTCCGACCCGGCGGCCTCGCCGACGCCACCGACCTCGCCCAGCTCGGCGAACTCCAGGTCATCGGCGAGCTCACCGAGCGCGCCTGGCGCCGCGGCGTGCAGGTCATGGTCGAGGGACCCGGCCATGTCCCCTTCGACCAGATCGAGTTCAACGCCAAGCTCCAGCGCACCATCTGCCACGGCGCACCCTTCTATGTCCTGGGCCCGCTCGTCACCGATGTCTTCCCCGGCTACGACCACATCACCTCCTGCATCGGCGCCACCTCCATCGCCTACCACGGCGCGAGCATGTTGTGCTATGTCACCCCCAAGGAGCACCTGGGCCTGCCCAAGAAGGGCGATGTCAAGGAGGGCTGCATCGCCTACAAAATCGCCGCCCACGCCGCCGATGTCGCCCTGGGGATCCCCGGCTCCCGCGACTGGGACGACGAACTCACCAAGGCCCGGGCGGCATTGAACTGGAACAAGCACTTCCAGCTGGCCTTCGACGAAGACACCGCCCGCGCCTACCACGACGAAGACCTCGATGTCGACACCGACTTCTGCGCCATGTGCGGCCACGACTGGTGCTCCGTCCGCATCTCCAAGGAGATCCAGGAGTTCCAATCCGGCAAGGCCGAGGGCTTCGAACGCGGGAAACCCACGAAATCCGACGCCCTCACCCCCGAGCAGCAACACATCCTCGAAACCCGCGGCTACCTCTCCCCCGAAGAAATCCACAAACTCGCCTCCAAGACCAGAAAGGTCATGACCTCCGGCTCCTCCCCCGCCCCTGCGGGGGAGGTGGCTGGCGAAAGCCAGACGGAGGGGGATCCCGTAAAACCCGCCTGCCACAGCGATTATGTCGATCCCGAAGAGGCGAAGAAGGTGCAGGGGAAGGTGTTTGTGACGCTGAACACGGCACCAGCGCATGGGATTGCGAGTGATGATCGATTAATTTGAATATTTTCGGCCCAACGACTTGAACTCTCAGTACAAGTTGGTTATTCTGACTCAACCGGCAAGGGCCGGAGTATCTTTGACAACCTGATATACCCGACTTGAACTAGGTCCTCCCCGCCGCGAGTTTCAACTCGTTTAAATGCGGCACAGGGACACGCGACTCGCAATGACGCGACGCGACCACTCGCCACGACCGCTGACCATCGACGCAGAGTCTTCGATCATCGTTCACCGCGACTTGTGACTGTGCATCGACCTCAAACAGCGAACGCTGTTAGGAATCAGGGAGTCTGGCTTGGCAATGTGTCGAGCCACCTGAGTTCAGGATGTTCTCCGTAATAGATACGGGGGACCGCCCAGAAAGGAGAAATCCAATGGGCACGGTTCAAGGTCGGGCAGTGGTAACACTGCAGGTTGTCGAGCTTGACTTGATTCTTCATTTCCTCAGGAACCCGAAGGTAATCAAGTCACTCGATGGTCAGCATCGCCGTCGTTTGACGGAGTTGATCGCAAGGCTTCAAACGCAGCGCGAGCAAGCCGCCAGCAGCAAAGTATCGATCGATGACACAACATGGTCACAGGTCCTCCGCTTTCTGTCTGGAACTCTCCCGCTGTGTAAGTTGCTGGCGGCACTCCTGACAGATAGCGGACAATAACTCAACCCCCTTTTTGATATGATACAGCTAGGAAATACAATCCGTAAGCTGAGAAAATACCGCGGGCTCAAGCAGACTGAACTCGCAGATATGGCTGGTATTTCTGTTGCTTTTCTCTGCCATATTGAACGCAATAATCGTGAACCCAGCCCTTCACTGGTTCGCCAATTAGCCGAATCGCTTGGAATACCTGTTGAACTACTCATCTGGGATGCTTTAGAGCCGCCAAGAGATATGCCTGACGAAGACGCTCAGGTATTTTTGCTTGCGAAATCCCTCACTAGTAGATACATCGACCAGTTAAATGAAGATCCTAACCGTGACAACTCTTTCCATACAAAAATCTGAGCTTGGCGAACTCAGACTTGTTGATATTATCCCCAGATCCCAAGAGCTAATAATTTCTACAGCAAGAAATACTTCGCAGCACTACACGACCCACGCTATTCAGAAGCCAAACGGCGGCATTCGCGAGATCCATTGCCCCTCAAAGCAGATCAAAGAACTTTGTAAATGTCTGCTTGCATTTTTGAATAAAATAGCAACAGTTTCAAAGCATGCGCACGGTGGTGTGAAAGGCCGTTCAACAGAAACCTGTGCGATACCTCATGTTGGTCAACTTTTTGTTTCCACACACGACATCACAAACTTCTTCCCGTCGGTACTAACAAGTCAAGTGCTTGAAGTTTTCTTGAGCATCGGCATTCAAAAAGAAGTTGCGAAAATACTTTCAGAATTAGCTACCGTAGATGGTCGACTACCACAAGGGGCCCCCACGAGCCCTATGCTTGCCAACCTTTGCCTTGCCAATATTGACAGAAGCATCGGCCGTTATTCTCGATCAAATAATTTGAAATACACCCGATACCTCGATGATCTGATCCTATCTGGTCCTGCAATGGATCTTGGCATCAAAGGCACCATCAAGTCCACGCTCAGTAGATCTGGATTTGAATTGTCGGAAGCCAAGTCCACATTTGCTGGGCCTGGACAAATTCACCAAGTACTCGGCTTCACCGTAAATGACAAGCTACAACCCTCAAAGCAGTACATTGTTCAGCTTGAATTTGACATTCGTGTTGCAATCGAACACGGTATCTCTGTATTTGCTGCCGCAGAGCATATATCAATGAAGAAGGCAAAGGATCGGTTGAATGGACGCGTGCAATATCTTGAACAGCATAAAGTAAAACAAGCAGGCAGACTTCGTGGCCTACTAAATGATGTAAAATGGTCTGAATAGATGCCGGGTGCCCTGCTCACGCGCAGCTTGAGCAGGTTCCCCTCCCCTCTTCCCCGCATCCTCTGCCGCCTCCGCCCACAAATCTCCCCACACCGACCGCATCCGTGCGCAAAATCCCTGCCCTGCGCCACTTCCCCCTTGCCCCTCCCCCGCCGCTCTGTACAATTCCCCCAACACCCCCTGTGACGCTCCGACAACCGCCCGTGCCCCCGGCCTGACCCCCGCGCGTTCAAACGCGAAGGGAGCCGATCATGCACGCGCCGACACAACCCAAGCCCAAACCCTCGTTCACACCCCACCCCCTTCTAAGTCTCGCCTCGCCGGGGAAGTCGGCGGAGGGGGCTCCCCAAACACCTTCCACCGGTGGCACAGGCGTCTCGCCTGTGCAGGCTCAGGACGCACAGGCGAGACGCCTGTGCCACCATCAACATCCTGATCCTCAATCCCCGAACCCGGCCCTCCCCCTCGAACCCCTCATCGACGACCTCCTCAACCCCTCCATCACCACCGCCCAGCTCTGCGGCCTCCACAACCTCACCCTCGACCAGCTCGACGACCTCCTCGCCTCCCCGCGCTTCGAACGCGCCCGCATCCGCTTCGCCCGCATCAACGCCGCCCGCCGCGCCTTCGTCGAAGACGAGGCCCAGACCCTCGCCGCCACCCGCCTGTGCGACCTCCTCCGCGACCGCCCCGAAACCCCCGCCCACGCCGAAACCGTCCGCAAAGCCGCCACCACCCTCCGCCGCCAACCCCCCTCCTGCCCCGAGCTTGCGGGGAAGGTGCCCGCGCAGCAGGCGGAGGCTGTTTCCGAAACACCAACCACCGGTGGCACAGGCGTCCCGCCTGTGCAATCTCAAAACGCACAGGTCGAACCCACCCCCGATGGGTTGGGCAGGGCGGCTTGTTCCTCCCCGCGCCCCGCGCGCCAACCCCACCACCATCTCCTCCCGATGCGGAGGGCATTCCTGTTCGCCCGCGCTCTACACTCCCGCATGAACCGCCAAGACCTCCTGAAGCTCTGGAACGACCACCACGCCAACAACACCTGGATCACCGCCACCAGCAAGGCCATGGCCGGGCTGACCCCCGAGCAGGCCGCGTGGAAGCCCGACCCGGAGCGCCACAGCATCTGGCAGCTCATCAACCACATGGTCTTCTGGCACACCTACGCCCTGGATCGAGCCCGCGGCGGGCCCGTCCTCGATCAGGCCGAGATCCAGCGGCGCAACTGGCCCGAGCCCGACGCCATCACCGACAACGCTTGGCGTCAGGCCATCGAAACCTACAACGCCATGTACCGCGAGGTGGTCCGGGCCATCGAGGACCCCGGGTTCAAGATCGACTCCATCCCCAACATGCTCACCCACGCGGCCTACCACACCGGCCAGATCATGCAGCTGCGGGCCATGCAGGGGCTGCCGCCCATCGAGTGAGCGCCCGCAACCGCGTCGCATCCGTCCGGTAGCACCGACTTGACACCAAGCGAGGGGGTCTCGCCCATGAACGCCAAACCAATCGTCGCTCTGGCCGCGCTCGCCGCCGGGATGGGCGTGATCGTCGGCGCCTGGCTGATGGGAACTGCCGGCCCGTCCGCGGCCGTCGCCCGCGAAGCCGCCAACCCCCCGCCCGCCGAGCCGGTCCTGCCCGACCTGTTCAGCATGCCCGCCGAGCCGGGCCCGGCGCGGATCTATTTCCAGACCGCCGGCGGCCAGCCCATGCCGCCCGACGCCCGCCGGCGCATCCGCGGCTGGATGGACATGATCGCGCGCCTGATGGAGCGCATGGACGATTTCGACCTCAACGGCGACGGGATGCTGGGCGACCTTGAGAAGAGCGCGATGGTGGTGAAGCTGCGCTCGGATCTGCTCGCCGAGCACGATCTCGACGGCGACGGAGAGATGTCCAAGGGGGAGTGGGAGACCTACCGCCGAGCCCAGTTCGAGGCCTCGCCCGAGGGACAGATGCTCATGCGCCGCTTCGACGCCGACGGGGACGGGGTGCTTGGCCAGGCAGAGCAGGCCGCGATGGACGAGCACCTCGAGCGGCAGCGCCATCAGCAGGATCTGGCCCAGATGGACGCCGACGGCGACGGGGAGATCAGCGAACAGGAACGGAGCGACGCCCACGATCGGCAGGAGGCGTTCTGGCGGGGCCAGACCCAGGCCGCGGAGACCGCCTTCGATTACGACGGCGACGGCGAGCTGAACATCGAGGAGACCCGCGACGCCTGGGACGCCTTCGTCGAGTACCAGACAGTCGACGACTTCATCACCCGCTACGACGCCGACGCCGACCGGCGCATGGGCCCGGCCGACTACGACCGGTTTCTGGGCGACTACGGGCGCCGGAGCCCCAGCGCCGATGTCAACTCCGACGGCGAGATCAATGTCGAGGACATCAACGCCTTCCGCGAGCTCGTGCTCCGCTCCCGCTCGTACTGACGCGGGCCACTTGAAGGCGCGGGAATCGGTATACTGGTGGTCACACACCACTTGCTCGGGGAGGGTCCACCATGCTGCGCAATATCCTGGCCGTCGTCATCGGATACATCGTCATCGCTCTGGTCGTCGTGCTGGGCCTCTTCGGTGCGTACTTCCTCCTGGGGGCCGATCGGGCCTTCCAGCCCGGGAGCTACGACCTCACCACCACTGGCTGGTGGTGTGGTTCCTCGACGGCATCCTGGCCTCCCTGCTGGGCGGGATCGTCTGCGCCGTGATCTCGAAGCATCGGCGGGGGGCGACGATCTCGCTGGCCGTGCTGTTGCTCGTGCTCAGCGGCGTCACCATCGCCATGCAGGCCGCCAAGCCAGAGCCGACACCCGAGCAGCTCGTCCGCACGCCCGAGACCAGCGGCATCGAGGCAATGAACAGCGCCAACACCCCGCTGTGGGTCGCCGCGCTCAATCCGGTCATCGGCGTTGTCGGCGTCTTCGCCGGCGCGGCGCTGGTCAATCCCCGGCGCAGGAACCGCTCGGGCGTCTGATCGGCCCGGCGGCGTGATTACAATCGGGACATGAACGACCACGCCATCACCACCGTCCGTCTGGGTACCGACGACTACCGCACCACCATCACCAGCGGCTCCCACGAGTTCTTCGCCGACGAGCCGGGCGACCTGGGCGGCAAGGACACCGCCCCCGGGCCTCACCAGCTCCTGCTGGCCTCGCTGGGGGCCTGCAAGGCGATCACCGCGCGCATGTACGCCCAGCGCAAGGGCTGGGACCTGCGGGAGGTCCGCCTCGACCTGGCCCACTCCCGCCCCGCCGGGCGGGAGGACCCCGAGCTCATCGACATCTCCATCAGCTTCGTGGGCGAGCTCACCGACGACCAGCGTCAGCGCCTCAAGGAGATCGCCGGCAGATGCCCGGTGCAGCGCACCATCACGGGCGGGCTGACGGTGAGCACCTTGCTGGAGGACTGATCGCGACGATCAGCCGATCGCCTCGTCCTCGATCAGGAAGTCGACGGGCTTGAACGACCCGTTGTTGGATTTCTCCGCCGAGCAGGCGGTCAGCCCGATGATCAGGTCGCGATGGGCGGTAAAACGGGCGTAGTCGCCGGCCCTGGAGCTGGGCGGGCCGATGGTCAGTTCGCCCGTGTGCGGGTCGGGACGGACATCCATGAAGATGTTGAGCGTCGTGGGGATGCAGTCGGTGCTGATCCCGTAGGGCGCCAGGTTCCGGGCCAGGTTGCCGAAGCACGAAGGGCGCGGGTCGGAGATGCCGTAGAGCCGGGCGAACATCTCCTGCGAGCAGGGGGTGAGCAGCAGGTCGTGCCCGCCAGCGGTGTCCTCGACCAGCCCGAGCATGGGGTTGGAACGGTTGGAATACAGCGTGTCGCCCGTGCGCAGGAAGATCCGGTTGTTATAGTCGATCGTGCGTCCCGAGCTGAGCCATTCGCGCGGGTCGTTGGCGTCGAAGGCCACCAGGTCGCTCACCTGCTCGCCCTCGGGATCGATCACGCGCAGGGTCTCGCCCGCGAGCAGGACGAACGCCACGCCGGTTCGGGGCGGGATCCGCGTGACGGTCCCCGTGGGACGGTCCTCGCCCACGCGCCCATCACGGACAAACACCACCGCCAGGGTATCGGCTTGAGATTGGGTCCAGGCGCTCATCACCGCTCGCTTCCTTTCCGTTTGGGGGACTCTTGGAGAACCGGCTCGGGCTCGAATGGGGCGCGCCACGGGCATGCGTGGGCGCGACCGGCGTACTGCGCCGCCTCGCTGCGGGTCCCGTGGTCGGCCAGCACGGGGTTGGGGCTGCCCTCCAGCCGCGCCTCGCGCGAGCGGATCGCGGCTCTGACCCGCTCGAACGAGCCCTCCTCGCGCATCCGCACGAACTGGGCGTGGGGGTTGAACACCAGCGTCGGGTAGGGGAACCGCCTCGACTCGCGCTCGGCCCCGGGGTGCATCCCCACGATGAAGAACGAGCTGCCGCCGATGCTGAACGAGAAGTCCGGGTCGTCGGGGTCGCTGCTCACGCTCGGGTCCCAGGCGTACTGCGCCGTGTCGATCGCGTGCATCCCGCGAAGCTGCGACCAGAGCTTCTCCTCGAACCGCGGCTCGTCGCCCACGCCTGGATCGTCGAAGACCGCGATGAAGGTCGCCGCGTGCCGGTCGATCGAATCGGCGGCCCGGGCGAACCACTGCACATCGCTCGTGCAGTCGCGCACCGTCCCCTCCTCGCCCAGCGCCCCGTACTGCGCCAGGCGGTAGCTGCGCTTGTTGAGCGCCGCCTTGGCGCCCACGCAGGGGTAGTCTTCGTGCGTGATGAACGCACGCAGGGCGCCGTGGATCGCCGTCAGCGAGGGGCCCGGAGCGTGCGCGGCGGCCTTGTCGCCACGCGCCAGCACGAGCCCCCCCTCGTGATCGGGGGCGTACACACGGTCGCTGACCATCGGGGGCGGGAAGGGTGTTGAATACAAAGCGTGATCTCCTGTCCGGGCGAGCCGGTGGTTGGTACAGGAGAAAACTAGAGGGGCGCGCTCATGTGAGGGTGAAGCGGGCGTGAAAGTCCATTTATTCTGTCAAATCCCGGTCGCCCGAATCCGGCGCCGATGACTTTCAAGGCCATGAACATCCCTCCGTGACGGCGCGCGGGGGCCGGTCACACGCCTGCCCTCGGACACGGGGCCCAAGCATGGACGGGCCGGAGTAGAGGGAGGATAGCCCCTATTGGTCGCGATTGATCGAGCAGGAGCCGTCCGTGCAGGAGTGCTTGCTGGGGGACAGCCAGGAGCGGTTGCGAGCGAACCAGTGGTACAGGCGGTCGGTGATCTGGCGAAGGACCGGCAGGCCCGTCCAGCCCACCATCCACCCGCGTCCCACGCCCGACATCGACGCCCGGACCGCGTCCATGGCGGTGAGGACGCGCCCGTCCGGGGTGATGACATGAAGCGCCCGGCGCACGGCGTCGGGGTCGAGGCGGTGGCGTTCGATCAGCTCGGGGTTGGTGTTGAGATCGCGGATGTCGATTCGGCCTCGTCCATTGTCCAGCGCGTCGAGTCGATCGGCGGTGGCGGAGCAGACGCCGCAGTTGCCGTCGTAGAGAATGATGGTGGAGTTTGGGTGTGGGGGCGCCACGGAAGATGGTAGGGGGGACATTTCGGTTGGTGCCATGGTGCCGGCGCAGGCGGGG
>CAYLXF010000003.1:0-337061 GCA_964387925.1 uncultured Phycisphaeraceae bacterium | reverse complement strand
GCATGGTGTTTGGGAGGGACGGGTTCATGGCCCTCGGGGACGAGGACCATGGCACCGGGGGGAATGTATTTTTGGGGGCGGACCGGTTGGTGCCATGGTGCCGGCGCAGGCGGGGGCATGGTGTTTGGGAGGGACGGGTTCATGGCCCTCGGGGACGAGGACCATGGCACGGGGCACGGGGGATTCTGGTAGGATGGGCGCATGAGTATGCGGCGGATCAATGTGCCGAATCATGTGCGGTTTCTGACTTTCTCGTGTTATCAGCGATTGCCGCTGCTTGACGATCCTGGGCTGCGCGACGAACTGGCCGAAAGGATCGAGCGTTTGCGTGGCAAGCACGAGTGGAAGATCCTCGCGTGGGTGCTCATGCCGGATCATGTTCATCTGGCCGTCTACCCAGAAGATGGGAAGGTGACCGAGATGCTCATGAAGATCAAGCAGGGGTTCGCGCAGGGGGTTGTACACCGGTGGAAGCGGGAGTCATCGCCGATGCTCGCACGGGTCACAGTTCGCGGCGGGCAGAAGTACTTCTGGCAGCGAGGAGGCGGGCACGACCGGGTTGTGCGCGATCGACGGGAGTTGGAGGAGAAGATCGGCTATGTGCATATGAACCCGGTGCGGCGCGGGCTGGTGCGGCGGCCGGTGGATTGGCGGTGGTCGTCGGCGGGGGATTATGTGGGGGAGCGGGGATTGATCGAGATTACGAGGATGTGATTTGTCGGGTTGCGGTGTTGGCACGGGTGGTCATGGTTGGGAGCGACCGGCTCATGGCTCTTGAAGACAAGGACCATGGCACCGGGGTTATCTTTCGGCGGGGTTGGTCATGGCCCTCGAAGACGAGGACCATGGCACCGTGTCACGGGGCATGGCCCTCGAAGACGAGGACCATGGCACTGTGTCACGGGGCATGGCCCTCGAAGACGAGGACCATGGCACCGTGTCACGGGTCATGGCCCTCGAAGACGAGGACCATGGCACCGTGTCACGGGGCATGGCCCTCGAAGACGAGGACCATGGCACTGTGTCACCGGGGCATGGCCCTCGAAGACGAGGACCATGGCACCGGGGAGAAGTGGGTTGGCGTGGTTGCGTTCGTTACCGCACCACGCGCAGCCGCTGAGCCTGGCGGGGGCCGATTTTGATCGGGTCGGGGTCGGAGGCGGCGAGGGGGTCGTGCCAGGGCTTGAACTCGATCTGGGCAGCGGCCCCCGTCCCCGGTCGGGCGCGGGCTGCGGCGTCGACATCGACCTTGCCCAGGGCGAAGGAGGGGGCTTCGATGACGGAGCCGATGATCCGGGCGCCGGGGAGGATGATGACGCGGGCGGCGCGGATGCCGCCGCGGAGCTCGCCGGTGGGGGCGATGGTGACCGAGCCGCCGGCGATGCACATCGAGTTCATCGCCCCCTCGATCAGGATGTCGCCCGACGCGATGGCCAGGTTCGCGATCACCTGGGCCTCGGCGCGGACGAGGATCGACTCGGTGGTCATCAGCGAGGCGCCCCAGTGGCCGCGGACGATCTCCAGCGGCAGCAGTCTCAGGTTCCCGGCGCACTTGGGGCACGACGACGACTCGGCGTACCCCGAGACGGTGAGGCGCGAAGCGCAGCGGTAGCAGACCACCTCGCGCGATTCGGGGATGGTCGCCCGCGCCGCGCCGCGCTCACGCATCAGGAACCGGGGTGGTCGGAAGAAGGAGGCCATACAATCGGCCGCTCCGGCGCTTGCCGGATGCGGCCAGGGATGGGTGGCTTGCTTGAACGAGGCGCGACCGAGAGAGAGAGTGGTCTTGGCTCGTGTGTCTGTTTCGGGTCATCCTCAAGAAACCGCTCCCTGACGGTCGCGGCTCGTTGAGGATCGTCGATCAGGCGACGCTCGGGCTGGTGCGCTGCTGGTTCTCGCTGGCCCACGGCGGGGTCAGGTCCAGGTGCGTGGTCAGCGGCTTGGGCTCGGCGCTGAGCGGGGCGTGATTCTGGCTGTGGTTCTGGGTCTGCTGACGCGGGGCCTGGTGATTGGTGCTCGGGCTGCCGGTCATCTCATTGGCCCGCGGGCCCACATTGCAGTGGCCCACGAAGCTGGCGCCCTCGGAGACGACGAGGGTGCCGGCGGTCAGGTCGCCCTGGACCTGGGCATTGGCGGTGAGGGTGAGGCGATCGCGGGCGAAGAGGGGGCCCTGGACCGAGCCGTCGACGATGATCTGCTCGGCCTCGACGGCGGCGTTGCAGTTGGCGCCGTTGCCGATCTGGACCTCGCCCTGGGCGGTGATCTTGCCCTCGAAGTGGCCGAGGATCCGGGCGGATTTCTCGAAGAACATCTCGCCCTTGATGCGGGTGTCGGCTCCGATCACGGTGAGTTCGGGGGTGGTGGCGGGGGTGTAGTTGCCGGTTGGTGTGTTGGACATCATGTTTCCTTCCCTATCCCTGTCGGCCGGTTGGGCCGACGAACTTCGGTGTGGGGCGTGGCTGCGCGGACAGCGGGCGCAGCGATCGCGCTCCCAACGGCTGGTCTTTTTGATGAATCTGGGTTGTTTCGGGCATCCCTGCCGGGCGGTCGCCATCCTTGGCTGAGAGGATGCATCGTCCAGATGGGGAGGGGGGCTGAAGTTTCGGTTGTGCGGATTGGGGAAATTGTGAGGGATGAATGGTCATGTGGGCTGAGCCTGCTGCCTCCAAGCACAACTCGTGACCATATCCATACCCGCTTCTGATAGACTCAGGCGCACTGTTGCCGGTCCGGAGGAGTCGATGAGCAGTCTGAAGCCTGTAGAGAAGGCCTATTTTGAGCGGTTGCTTGAAATGGCAGACGGACATGTCCTTAAATTCTCCGTCGCCAGGTTTGCGTCCTTGTTCAGGGACACCGTCGGTATTGATATCGAGAATGGTTCATATGACTTCATTGGAATGTCTAAAGCAAAGCGGTTGCGGGCATTCTGGGAAACCGAATCAGACCAAACAGTTGGACGAGCCTTAAGCGAGCTCCTGAGCTATTGGAAGTTCGAATACCCCGTTCCGAGCGGGGAACAAAGGGCAGATCTTGAGAGATGCCAAGCCATCGTCGCGAGACTGCTAGGTGAAGGGGATTCGGACGCTTCATCCTCGGACGAGTTCTTGCGGAGGGACCTTGCTGATGTATCGTTGTCTCAAGTGCCGCTTCCGAAATCACTGCTTGCTGTACTCGAAGCGAGGTACATCGAGGCCAGCGGTTGTCTCCGGAACGGCCATTCCCTCGCTGCGATTTTCTTGGCGGGGAGTATTCTGGAAGGCCTTCTCCTGGGGACCGCTCAAGGCGACCCAAAGTCATTTAATCTTGCTCAAGCGCGGGCTGTCGACCGAGAGACCGGTGGGGTAAGGAGATTTAATAAATGGCCCCTCGCTTGTCTCATCGATGCTGCTCATGAGTTAGGTTACATACATGAAGATGTAAAAAAATTTAGTCATGCTTTGCGTGATTATCGCAACTACATCCATCCTGCCGAACAGGTTCGCTCGGGCTTCAGCCCGGATCAGCATACGGCAGAGATTTGTCTGCAGGTGCTTCGAGCTGCGATCGCATCGCTTTCAAAGGAGCGGAATTTGAGCTGAGTCACTATTCCCAGTGTTCCCGCCGATTCGCCCGCCGGATGGGGAGAATTTGACCGCTTTGGGGGCCGGGATTGTGTCCCGATCGCGCCCGGATGGCCGATCATACGGGGATATGGCGCAATCGGTCAAGAAGAAGAAATCGTCCCGCCCCTACCGCGTCAAGGACGACGCCCATGCGCCCGCCGAGACGCGACGGCTCGCCGCCCGCATCGGGTGGCTGGCGCTGGGGGTGCTGTGGCTGTTCGTGCTGGCGGGGCTGATGAGCTTCGACGGCGCCGACGCGCCGTCGCACGCCGTGTGGCCGAACAACGCGGCGACCCAGAACTGGACCGGGCCCATTGGCGCCCACATCAGCTACGGGCTGCTGCGGACGCTGGGGCTCGGGGTGGCGATTCCCATGGCGTTTGTGGGGGTGCTGCTGGCGATGCGGGTGGTGCGTCGGCCGATGAGCCAGCCGCTGATTCGGGGGGCGGGGGTGGCGGTGCTGACGGCGTCGCTGTGCGTGCTGCTGCGGGTGCTGTTTCCGAGCGCCGGGCCGCTGCCGGGGCTGGTGGGGGGGACGCGGGGGGTGGTGGGGGCGGCGGCGCTGCTGCCCAAGTTCGCCCTGATGGGCACGCTGCTGTGGATCTCGCTGGCGGTGGTGGTGGGGCTGATCGTGTGTTGCGACAAGTATGTGGTGCTGGTGCCCCTGGCGGTCTGGAACCGGATGGTGCCCGCTTTGGCGGTGACCGGGCGCACGGCCGGGGCCCTGGCGGTCAGCACCGCGGCCCGGGCCAACGCGTCGGCGGATCGCGCCAGCGAGGGTGGGCGTCAGGTCGGACGCAAGGCCGGCGGCGGGCTGCTGGCGGGGCTGCGGGCGATGATGAGCAAGGCGAGCAAGCCGGTCATGGTGCGGATCAACGACATCGACGAGGAGATGGTGGAGGTCAAGCCCCTTCGCCGCGAGTTGGAAGAGGAAGAGCGCAGGCAGGCCCGGCGCCGGGCCAAGCCCAAGCGGACGGTGCGCCCGGTTCCCCAGCCGATCGATGACGGGTACGAAGAAGAACCCGAGGACGAGGACGCCCCCGGGGCGCCCCAGGTCTTCAGCAACGAGGACCTGCGCGAGAAGATCGCCAAGCTCCCCGTCCGCTTCGCCCAGCAGAACAAGGAGATGGCCACCGACGAGGATCTGGCGGAGTTCCAGAACGCGATGTCGCTTGAGGGTTACCGGTTCCCGACGATGGACCTGCTGGAGGAGCCCGAGGTGGGGTTCAACGAGAAGCTCGAGGCGCTGGTGCGCGGGCAGGCCGAGGCGCTCGAGAGTTCGCTGCAGGAGTACAGGATCAATGGCGAGGTCGTGGACATCGAGTCCGGGCCCGCCATCACCCTCTACCACATCCGCCTGGCCCCGGGCACCAAGGTCGCCCAGATCAACGCGATCGAGAGCGATCTGGCGCGTTCGCTCAAGGCGGTGAATATCCGGGTGGTGGCGAACATGGAGGGGCGCGACACCATCGGCGTCGAGGTGCCCAACCCGACCAAGGAGCGGGTGCGTCTCAAGGAGCTGATGAGCAACCGGGCCAAGTTCGACAAGATGAAGCTGCCCATGTTCCTGGGCAAGGACGCCGCCGGCGAGCCGCTGATTTCGGATCTGACCAAGATGCCGCACATGTTGATCGCGGGCACGACGGGATCGGGCAAGAGCGTGTGCATGAACACGATCATCATGAGCTTCCTGTACACCAAGAAGCCCAACGAGCTCAAGCTGGTGCTGGTGGACCCCAAGATGGTGGAGATGAGTCAGTTCAAGGACATCCCCCACCTGATGTGCCCGGTGGTGACCGAGATGCCCAAGGCGGCGGCGATCCTGGAATGGGCCGTCACGAAGATGGACGAGCGGTACGAGCTGCTGGCCAAGGCGGGCTGCCGCGACATCGCGGGGTACAACGAGCTGGAGTGGGACGAGCTCAAGGACCGGCTCGATGTGAAGACCGAAGAGCAGGCCATGCGCGTGCCCAAGCAGTTGCCCTACATGGTCTTCATCATCGACGAGCTGGCTGATTTGATGATGACCAACAAGGAGGTCGAGGGCGCGATCATCCGTATTGCGCAGAAGGCGCGTGCGGTGGGGATCCACCTGATCCTGGCGACCCAGCGGCCGCAGGCCAATGTGGTGACGGGGCTGATCAAGTCCAACATGCCCTGCCGGATCGCGTTCAAGGTGGCCTCGGGCATGGACAGCCGCATCGTGCTGGATCAGAAGGGCGGGGAGCTGCTGCTGGGCCAGGGCGACATGCTGCATCTTTCGCCGTCGAGCCACAAGCTCAGCCGCGCCCAGGGCACGCTGGTGGACGACAAGGAGATCCGGCGCGTGGTGCGATTCCTCAAGGACATCGCGGCCCCGAGCTTCGAGCGTTCGCTCATGCAGGTCAAGGGCGGGATGGACAGCGACGAGCAGCGGGTGTACCTCTCGGAGAACAACTCGTCGGCCTCGCTGCGGGCGGCCCAGGAGGACCCCATGTTCGACCGCGCGGTCGAGATCGTCCTCGAGACCAAACGCGGCTCCGTGTCGCTGCTCCAGCGCCGCCTGGCCATCGGCTACACCCGCGCTTCGCGTCTGATCGACCTCATGGGCATCGCCGGGATCCTCTCGGACCACAAGGGCTCGGTGGCCCGCGATGTGCAGATCAGCATCGAGGAATGGGAGGCGATGAAAGAGCTCGTCGCCCAGGACCAGCGGCGCATGGCCCTGGCCGGGACGCGTGACGACCCCCACCAGACGACCATGTTCGTCGGCGGCGCCGACGCGCGCGAGGACGCCCCTTTCGACACCGACGAGCCCCAGCCCGCCGTCGTGGTCCACGGCACCATCGAAGACGACGAACCCGGCGAGGAGATCGACGAGGAGATCGAGCAGGACGCCTACGACGGGGATGATGAGGACGGAGAAGTCGAGGAGGACGACGAGGTCGAGTACGAGTATGTCGACGAGGACGGGAACCCGATCGATCCCGAGGATCTCGACGGCGACGAGTACGAGATCGAGGACGACGACACCGACGAGGATGAAGAGGGCGAGGAGGACGACGACACCGACGAGGAAGACGAGGAAGACGAGGAAGACGAGGAAGACGAGGAAGACGAAGACGAGGAGTACGAGGACGAGGAGTACGAGGACGAGGAATACGATGAGGAGGGCGGGGCGCGGGACGAGCCCGAGCCGGTCGTCCCCAGCCGCAAGAAGCGGTGATCTTCCCTGCGCGGCCCCGCGCCGCCATCAACGCCCGCTCATCGTCGCCCACCCGCCGCCCCGGTCCCCGGGGCGGTTTTCGTGGTCCACACCGGCTTTGGCGGCCATCGAGGGGCCCAAGCCGTTTGAAACTTTCGATGTTCTGGTCCCAATACCCCACATAGAATACATCGGTGAACCCGCAAGAGGGCGCGGGTCGTTTTCGACACTTGAAAGGATATACCCCATGCAGGTTCATGCACCCACACGCGGTCCGCTCGTCGCTTGTCTCATCGCTCCGTCTTTGCTGGCGCTGCCCGCCCTGGCCGGCACGCCCAAGGCGCTCGACCATGTCCCCGCCGACGCGCAGGCGGTGGTGGTGGTCCCCAACCTGGGGGGGTTGCTCGACGACATCGACGCCGTCAACGCCTTAATGGGCGAGCGGGCGAGCGCGGAGGCGCTGGGCATCACCTCGATGATCCGGGGCTGGCCCGGCGTGAATCTCGGCGGGTCGGTGGCCGCGGTCATGGACTTCGAGAACGGCCAGGACGAGCCGGATGTGGTGCTGCTGGTGCCCGTGAGCGACTTTCAAGCCTTCACCCGGGGGATCGCGGCGGAGAACGGAGTGGTCGAGTTTCCCTTTTTCGAGGGCGAAGTGATGTACGCTCGCGACGCGGGCGACGGCCTGGCCGTCGTGGCCGAGGAGCCCAACGACGCGCGTAACTTCGACGCCAAGGGCGGGCAGGGCGACGCGCACACCGCCCACCTGGGCAAGGCGGGCGGACGCATCGCCGAGAGCAACGACATCTTCGTGCTCGTCAATCTGATCGAGCTCGACGACCAGATCGCCGAGGGGCTCAAGGAGCTCGACGCCCAGGGCGACATGGTCGAGATGATGGGCGGCGCCGAGGCCGCCAAGGGCTTTGACCAGATGAGCGGCGTCCTGCACACCGTGGCCGCCGACGCCCTCTCGTTCTCCATGGGCCTGAGCTTCGATCAGGCCGGGGGGTTCTCGATCGACCATGGGCTCCAGTTCAAGGACGACTCCACCACGGCGGCGTACCTGAACAACGAGGGCGACGCGGGCAAGTACTTCGCCCATGTCCCCGCCATGGACTACTTCTTCGCCGCCTCCTACGACCTTTCGGGCGAGGGGATCCAGAAGTTCATGGGCCAGTACACGGATTGGCTCGCCAGGATGGACACCACCGGCCTTTTCGCTCAGTCGGGCATGAAGAAGCTCATCACCGATGTCAAGGGCGGGGCCCAGCTCATGGGCGCGCCCGACAACGGCAACCTGATGGGCGGCCTGTTCAACAATGTGGTCTACTACGCCGATGTCAAGGACCCCGGCGCATTCATCGGCTCGATCCGCGAGGTCTACGCCGGCATGGGCGACTCGATGGCCAAGCTCGCCCAGCAGGGCGTGAAGCTCCAGGCGACGATGGACGAGCAGCCCACCGAGATCAACGGCGTCAAGGCGTACGGCTACAGCATTTCGATGGACATGGCGCAGATGAACGACAACGCCGCCGCGGCCATGGCCGGGCCCAACCCCGCCATGATCTTGCAGATGATGTTCGGCGGCGCCGGCGGGCCCAGCGGCTACATCGCCCAGGCCGGCGACGGGGTCGTCATGACCCTGTCGCGTGACGCCGCCAACTTCTCCCGCGCCGCCAAGGCGGCCAAGGGCGAGAGCACGCTGGGCGCGGTCCCCGCGCTCGGGCACACCCGCGACATGCTCCCCGCCAACCGCGTGATGGAGATGTACATCGGCGCCGACCACCTGGTCAACACCGCCGGGCCCATGCTCATGATGTTCGGCGTCATCCCCGAGTTCGAGCCCCTGGGCGCCCTGCCCCCGCTGGGCGTGGCGCTGACGGCCGACGGCGGCGGGCTCATGCTCCGCACCGTACTCCCCAGCGAGACCGTGCTCTCGATCATGAAGCTCGTCCCCCAGGACGCGTGGGACAGCATGCACGGCGGAGACGATGGCTGGGACGCCGATCAGGATCAGGACGAGGACGACGAGGGCGGCATGGATTTCTGATCCGAGCCGACGCCCGGCGATTGATTTGCGCCCGTCGCGGGCGATCAATGCCCGGTGCCCGAGACCGACGCCCCCATCTGGAGACTCAGCCCCCACCGGGCGATCCGACTGGATCGCCCGTTTCTCATCGGCATCCTGAACATCACGCCCGACTCGTTCTCCGACGGGGGGCGCTTCGAGCGGGCCGACTCGGCCCTGGCCCACGCCCGGCGCATGATCGACGAGGGGGCCGACGCCCTGGACATCGGCGGCGAATCCACCCGCCCCGGGGCGGCGCGTGTGGGGGTCGGCCAGCAGATCCGGCGCGTCGTGCCCGTGATCGAGGCCATCCGGGGGGCCGGGATCGACGCGCCCATCACCATCGACACCACCCGCGCCACCGTCGCCGCCGAGGCGCTCGGGGCCGGGGCGGACGCGATCAACGATGTCGCCGCCGGGACCGAGGACCGCGGGATGCTCCCGCTGGCGGCCGACCGCGCCTGCGGCCTGATCCTCATGCACCGCCAGCGCCCGCCCGAGCGGGACTCCTACTCCGATCAGTATCCCCGTCCCCCCGTCCCGGGGCCGGTCACGGCGCGCGTGGTCGCCTCGCTGCGTTCGCGCCGAGCCGACGCCCTGAGCGCGGGGATCGCGCCGGCGTGCGTCATGCTCGACCCGGGTCTGGGCTTCGGCAAGGATGTGGCCCAGAATCTGGAGCTCATCCGTGAGACGCCGGCGCTGCTGCGCCTGGGCTCCCCCGTGCTCAGCGCCCTCAGCCGCAAGAGCTTCGTGGGTCGCGTGAGCCTGGGGCGGGATTCGGATCCAGCCGAGCGTCTGGAAGGGACGCTGGCGTTCTCGGTGCTGCATCTGCGCGCGGGCGCGCGGTGCTTCCGCGTGCACGATGTCGCCCAGCATCGCGCCGCGCTGGATGCGGCATGGGCGTTGATGAGGCCGTGAACGCGATTTCGTACGGCTCAGACGGCACCCGAGGGGAGAATTTGTGTTCCGGTTAGGGGGCCACGCGGGGGACGGACCTACCATGATGCGGTCGGAGCGGGCCCGCTCAGGGCCTGTTATCTCACGCGATGCTTCCTCTGCGAAAGGATCCAGATCGATGGCCAGTGCGAATGTGAAAGAGTTCACCGACAGCAACTTCGACACCGAGGTGCTGAGCGCTTCCCAGCCCGTGCTGGTGGACTTCTGGGCCGAGTGGTGCATGCCCTGCCGGATCCTGGCCCCGACCATCGACGATGTCGCCGACGAGCACCAGGGCGCGGTCAAGGTTGGCAAGGTCGACACCGACGCCAACCGTGAGGTCTCGGTCCGCTACGGCATCAACGCCATTCCCACCGTGATCATCTTCAAGGGCGGCGAGGTCGCCAAGAAGTTCGTGGGGCTGACCAAGAAGGAAGACATCGACGCGGCCCTGGCCGAGCTGAGCGTCTGACCGCTCGCCCGGCCCCGAGGGACCTCCATCACGCATCACGCAAACGGGAAACACCATGAGCACCGAGACTCCGAGCAACCGTCCGCTTCGCTGTGGGGTCGTGGGCGTGGGACGCATGGGGCGTCATCACGCGCGCGTGTACGCCGAGATGGACGGGGTGGAGCTGGTGGGCGTGGTGGACACCAGCCCGGAGCGCGCCTGTGAGTACGCCGACCGGTTCGGTTGCCGCGCCTTTTCCGGCGAGTCCCAGCTGATCGCCGCGGGCGTGGACGCCGTCTCGATCGCCGTGCCCACGACCTTCCACCTCAAGAGCGCCGAGCCGTTCCTGCGGGCGGGGGTGGCGTGCCTGATCGAGAAGCCCCTGGCCCAGGGCGCCGACGAGGCCGAGAAGATCAAGGCCCTCGCCGAGAAGCACGACACGACCCTGATGGTCGGGCACATCGAGCGTTTCAACCCCATCATGCGCGCCATGCAGAGCGCGACCGAGGGCAGCGGGGAGATGATCACCCCCCGCTTCATCGAGGTGCACCGCGTCTCGCCCATGACCTTCCGCTCGATCGACATCGGCGTGGTCATGGACATGATGATCCATGATCTGGATGTGGTCCTGATGCTCATGGGCGGTCGCGAGCCCGACGAGATCCAGGCCAGCGGCGTGGCCGTCGTCTCCGAGTTCGAGGACCTGTGCAACGCCCGCCTGGTGTGGAACCTTTCTCCCGACGAGGGCGGCGGCCAGTGCGTGGCCAATATCACCGCCTCGCGCCTGGCCATGAAGACCGAGCGCGTGACCCGGATCACCGGCGAGAACGGGTACATCAAGATCGACTATGCCGCCAAGACGGGGACGATGATCCGGCGCACGGCCAACGAGCACCAGATGCGCGAGGTCCGCGACCAGCTCCGCGCCGGAGCGGACCTGACCGATATGGACTGGACCAAGCTCGTCAACATCGAGCCGCTGGAGATCGACAACAGCGAGCCCATCGTCAAGGAGATCGAGGCCTTCCTCGACGCCGTCCGCACCGGCGAGCAGCCCGCCATCAACGCCGAGGCCGGGTTCGTCAATGTCCGCACCGCCGAGCGCATCGTCGAGGCGATCGCCCGCTCGGTGGGGGCCCACCAGGCCGCGGCCATCTCCTGATTGTTCCCTCTCTCTCCCGCAGCGACCGATGCCATCACTCCCAACATGCCGACCCAGCACCCCTCAGCGGGGGTTGTCCCGCCCGGCGCGGGCCACGCGCGGGTTCATCTTGCTTTTCTCGCTTGTACGCCGGGGATGAATGACTTAGGATCCGGGGCGTCGCCCGCGATCCGTTTTCTCGGCGGCCGTCCCGATCCCGGACCCCACAGGATTCGCCTGACCATGAACGATCAGAACCAGCTTGATCAGAACCGGCTTGATCAGAACCCGACCGCCCCGTCTGAGGATACCGCGCCCGCGACTTTGCCCCTTGGCATGTCGGGCGAGAACCCGGGTGAAAAGCCGGGTGAAAAGCCGAGCGAGAAGCCGGTCAGCGACGGCGGCGCCGCGGGCGCTCTTCATCCCGAGGGCATGTCCAGCCTCTCGGGCCTGGCCGGCGCTCCCGAGTCGGTCAGCCCCGCCGAGCTCGACGCGCAGACCAACGCCGAGATCGAGCAGGCGATGTCCGAGCTGTCCTCCGAGATGGGCGAATCGGCCCACGACGGCAAGAACGCCCCGGGCAAAAAGAAGATCAAGGGCCCGCGCGTCGTTCGCGGCGGTCGCGAGCACCGCACCGGGATGGTCGTCTCGGTCGGGGCCACCGATGTTTTCGTCGAGTTCGGTCCCAAGGAGCTGGGCGTCGTCGAGCTGCCGCAGTTCCAGGGGGAGGCGCCCAAGGTGGGCGATTCGCTCGAGGTCGCCGTGCAGCGCTACGACAGCGCCGAGTCGCTCTACATCTGCGCCCTGCCGGGCGCGGTGCAGAAGGCCGACTGGGAGATGCTCGAGCCCGGTCAGGTCGTGGAGGCCCGCGTCACCGGGACCAACAAGGGCGGGCTGGAGCTGGAGGTCGCCGGCCACCGGGCCTTCATGCCCGCCTCCCAGGTCGACATCAACCACATCCCCGACCTCTCGGTCTTCGTGGGCGAGAAGATGACTTGCGAGGTCCAGAAGGTCGACAAGCGCGGCCAGGGCAACATCCTGCTCTCCCGGCGCGACATCATCAACAAGGACCGCGCCAAGGCCGCGCAGGGGCTCCGCGAGACCCTGGCCGAGGGCGACACCGTTACCGGCAGCGTCCGGAAGATCATGGACTTCGGCGCCTTCGTTGATCTCGGCGGGGTGGACGGGCTGATCCATCTCAACGACCTCGCCCACGAGCGCATCAACCACGGCGCCAAGAATGTCGCCCGCCACATCAGCGAGGGCCAGAAGGTCACCGTTCAGATTCTCAAGCTCGACTGGGAGGCCAACCGCATCGGGCTGGGGCTCAAGCAGCTGGCCGCCGACCCGTTCTCCACCGCCGCCAGCGAGATCGTCGAGGGCGCGCAGGTCTCGGGCAAGGTCACCAAGATCCTGGACTTCGGCGCCTTCGTCGAGGTCGCCCCGGGCGTCGAGGGCCTGGTGCACATCTCCGAGCTCGACTGGCGCCGCGTGGGCGATGTCCACGAGGTGCTCCAGGAGAACGAGGTCGTGCAGGTCAAGGTGCTCAAGGTCGACCCGGGCGATCGCAAGATCTCGCTCTCGATCAAGCAGCTCAAGGACCGCCCCCAGCAGCAGGGCGGGAGTGGGGGCGGACGCGGGGGCAAGGGCGGTCGCGGGCGGGGCGATCGCGACGACCGCAGCCCCGAGGAGATCCTGAAGGAGACCCCCGAGCTGCGCCGCCTGCGTGAGCACTCCAAGAAGCAGAAGCCCAAGGGCGGCGGCGGGCTGGGCCAGGCCGGCGGCATGGGCATGGGGCTGGGCGACCTCAAGCTCTGAGCCCCAGACGACCTTGCACGGATCGTGAACCAGAACGCTCCGGTCCGCACCGGCGCTTTTTTCGTGGAGACACTCGTGGCCACGGAACGAACCCAGAGCCGATTCCCCGATATCACGCCCGGCGTGCCCATCCCCGAGTTCACGCCGCCCACTGAGAACGAGTATGAGAATGCCATCAGGTCGGTCGTTCGCGCTCGGCGTTGGTCACTGGCTGCGACCGTGCTCATCTACCTCGCGCTGCTGATTCTCAAGCCGGAAGAAGCGGGGATCTACACCGCGATGGGCGTCATCGGCTTGCTCTGGCTCGTCCCCATGCACAGGTTCCGCCCCTGGGAGCTGCGCAAGACACACCGGACCGATCCATGGCGACTTCCGCTTGGCCTGCTGATCCGGTATCACGCGGGCGGCGTGCTCATGATGCTGAGCGTTTATCTGGTCACATCAACCCAATATGGCCTCATCGAACTGCTCTTCTCAAGCTCGATCTACATCTTGTTCGTCGGCGTCGGCCTGATCGTGGCGGGTCGATTCGTCCGCCAGCCCGGTCCCATCTCATGCATCGACTGCTCCTATCCGTTGGTGGGGCTCATGATCCCCTGCCAGTGTCCCGAGTGCGGGCGGTATCTCTTGGGTCCGGGACACACGACCGATCGCCCGCGCGTCAAGAGCCCCTGGTTTCTCTGGGGTGGCCTTGCGATGATCCTGTTCGGGGTGTCGATGACCACACTGCGTTTCACCAATCCCGGGTTGCTCTACGCACCCGTCCCGCCAAGGCCACGGAGATTCGGATCCTGGCCTCCGACCGGGCGCATGTGGGCGAGGCGATGGGGCTCCGTCTCGAAGCCGGAGATGCCCGAAGCCCGGATTTCATCACGACCCCCGCGTACTACTTTCAGGGATTTTCGATCGACGCCCAGCCGCCGATCGGCGGCTCGGACCAGCCGAGATTCAGGCTCTACATCACCAGCGACGAGTACCGCGGCAATCCTGATGTCCCAAAGGTGAGTTGGACCCCGGACCGGCCCGGCACGCATGTCATCAAGGCCCGCGTCGTGCTGGCATTCTTCCCCAACGGAGGGACCGTGGCCCGTATGCCCATCGACTGGGACCGGCCCCCGGGCTCCATGTTCTCCACCGCCCCCATCTGGACCGCCGCCGTCGAACTCGAACATACGATCGAGGTCACCGGCGAGTAGCCCGGCTCACCGCACGCCCGTCGAGCCGAACCCGTTCTCCCCGCGCTCGGTGTCGCCGAGGTGCTCGACCTCCCGGATGGCGACATGCGCCACCGGGGCGATGACCAGCTGCGCGATCCGGTCGCCGTGGGACACGGTGAACGGTTCGCGCCCCAGGTTGATCAGGGCGATGAACATCTCCCCGCGATAGTCGGCGTCGATCGTCCCCGGGGCGTTGGGCAGCGTGATCCCATGCCGGGTCGCCAGCCCCGAGCGCGGACGCACCTGCCCCTCGTGCCCCTCGGGGATCGCGCAGGCGAAGCCCAGGGGGATCTTGACGATCTCACCGGGATCGATGGTCACCGTCCGGCCCAGGTCGTGGCGCGGCAGGCACGCCGCCAGGTCCAGGCCCGCGGCGTGGGCCGACTTGTACTCGGGCAGGATGGCCCGCTCGTCGAGACGGCGCACCCGAACCAGCGCGGCGTTGACCCGTCCCCCGCCGGGGAGCTTGATCTCGGACGCGTAGTCGGAGG
Source organism: uncultured Phycisphaeraceae bacterium (assembly GCA_964387925.1). Lineage (GTDB taxonomy): Bacteria > Planctomycetota > Phycisphaerae > Phycisphaerales > UBA1924 > UBA1924. The sequence goes on along the minus strand of CAYLXF010000003.1, from coordinate 322,153 downwards.
CGTTGGGAGAGAGCATGAAGTTGGGCGCGGCGGGTTTGGTGCTCATGTCCAACTATAAACCCGCCTCCGCCGCGCGTCACACCGACGGCCGGGCCCGGGCTCGCTTTGGGTGGTTTACCGCGTGGCGCGCCGGGCTCAGATCGCGCTGAGGTTGGATTCCAGCGCCCCGATGAGCACGAGGTCCTCGTCGCTGAGATTGCGGCGCAGGTCGTCGAGCACCCGGTTGAACGAATCGATCAGTCGGCGCGTCGAGGCGATCGCGTTGTCCATCGAGCTGCGCCCCGTCACTTGCTTGACCAAGTCGGGCTGGTGAAGCCGGGCCAGATTGCGTTCCGAAACCGATTGGGCGTCAAGCAGCGATCGGAGCAGTGCGACGGCGTCGTCGCGGCGATGGATGGTGTCCTGGATCATGCGCTGCCTGGCGTTCTCAAGCATGTCGGCCTCCCATGCCGGTCCCCGTGGATGTGCGGATCTCATACAGATCGGTTCCGGGACGCGGTGGAGTTCACATCCCGAGCGCCCAATTGTCCCATTCCCAAGCACTTGGGTCAACCGCCCCCGTGAATCGGGGAAGATTGTGCCCCGGTGACCGCCCGTACGGGTGCGGGTGTGCGCTCAGTCGTCCTCACCGCCCGCTTCTGTTCGGTGTTTATTCTTACGACCGGTGATGAATCCGAGCTGCACCATCAGCCCCAGCGCCGTCAGCCCCGCCCACGCGATGGCCCACACCACCGCCGACTGGTCCAGGAACGCCGGTCGCTCGCCCGTGCGTGCCGTCAGCAGCGCCGTCGAGGCCGCCAGGCACACCGCCGAGCCGAACAGGGCCGTCACCAGCGCGGTGGTGCGCTTGGGCATGACCACCCCGATGAGCAGCCCGAAGGCCAGCCCCGCGAACCCCGCCGACAGGGCGATGAGCTTGTCGCGCGTCGGGCGTGATTCGAGGTCGGCCTTGACCATGGCGTACATCTGTTCGATGAACTCCCGGGAACGCGCCGCCGCGTCCTTGAGCTGCTGCTTTGTTTCCTCGTCGAGGCCCGTGTGGTCCCCGTCCAGCAGGTCCACGCTGGTCTCGGCGGCCCGGCGGTTGATCTCCTCGCCCAGCGAGGTCGTGATGCCCGCCAGCGACTCGCCGGATTCGACCAGCGCCGTCTCGGCGTCGCCGGGATCGTCCTGACCGATCGTCGGGTTGAAATGCAGGAAGATCATGGCGCCCACGACCCCCGCGGCCGCGAACGCCAGAGCGGCGGTTAACGCGATCACGAGCCGGAACATCGCCAGCGAGACCAGCGCCCCCAGGACCCCGCCGCAGATCAGCCCCGTCACGCCCGGCGTCAGGTCCAGCCCGCCGGGATGGAAGGTCGGCAGCCCGGTCAGCGGCAGGATCGTCGTCCCCACGAACGCCCCGATCGCCAGCCCCAGCAGGAAGAACACCGGCTTGATCACCCGCGCGCCCACCAGCCACAGCAGCAGCCCCGCCATCAGCGCTACGCCCAGCGGCACCGATCCCCCCTCGGGGAGCGATTGGGCCAGGGTCAGCATGGCGGCGGGGGCGGGCATCGGTGGTATTGTTGGGACCGTGGGGGGCTGATTTCGTCAAATGTCGGCGGATCGGTCAACTTCGGGCTCTTGGCCACGGTTGCGGGCTCCCGCCAGTTCTCGTCCGGGTTGGGAAGACACCCGGGGTCGGGACTGGGGAGGCACTACTCGCCGTCTTCGGCGCAATAGTGCTCTTGGATGGCTTTGAAGACACTACTGCGCCGAAGACGGCGAGTAGTGGCGCCCAGCGGGGGATGCGTGCCAAAGTCCCGTTTCTATCGGACAAACATGCGTGAAGTCATCATCGGGGCTCAGCCCGGGGCTGCGGATGGGCGATATGCTCATTCATGGCGGGAAAACCCGAGAAGAAAACCGACGCCAAGAGGGTCGCGGGGAAGGGCGGCGTCAAGAAGACGGCCCCATCCAAAGCGACCCCGCCCAAGGCGTCCCCCCAGCCCGGAGGAGAGAGCGCCCGGGCCTCGGCGGCCCTCGAAGCCCTCCGCAGGAAGATCGACCGTCTCGACCAGAAGCTCGTCGACCTGCTCAACGACCGCGCCCGGCTCGTGGTGGAAGTGGGGGCCTTCAAGCGCGGCTCGGGCACCCCGATCTACGCGCCCCACCGCGAGGCCCAGGTCCTGGCCAGGGCGCTTGAGCGCAACGCCGGCCCCCTGCCCGGGCGCGCCATCGAGGGCATCTATCGGGAGTTGATGTCGGGTTCTTTCGCGCTTGAACAGCCCCTGCGCATCGGGTTCCTCGGCCCCCCCGGCTCCTACTCCCACCAGGCCTCGGTCAAGCAGTTCGGCTCCAGCGTCGACTACGAGGATCTGCAGACCATCGGCGGCGTGTTCACCGAGGTCCGGCGCGGGCATGTGAACTACGGGCTGGTCCCCATCGAAAACTCGATCGGCGGGGGGATCACCGAGACGCTCGACGCGCTGGCGGCCAATGCGGGGCATGTGTGGGTCTACACCGAGGTGCAGATCGCCATCAAGCACATGCTGCTGACCGACGCCAAGCCACACGATGTGCGGCGCATCCACTCCAAGCCCGAGGTGTTCTCCCAGTGCCGCAACTGGCTCAACACCCAGTATCCCAACGCGGCGCTGCTGCCCGACGCCTCGACCAGCCAGGCCGTCAAAACCGCGTTGCGCGAGAACAAAACCGCCGTCGAGATCGGCGCCGAGCCCGGTTCGGCGGCCATCGCATCGGAGCTGGCGGGCGAGCTGTACGGGCTGCCGGTGCTCCTGGCCAACATCGCCGACAACCCGGACAACATCACCCGCTTCTATGTGATCTCGCGCGAGAAGGCCCTGCGCAGCGGCGACGACAAGACCTCGATTATGTTCGCCACCGAGGACAAGCCCGGGGCGCTGGTTGAGGTGCTCGCGGCCTTCCACAGCGAGGGCGTGAACCTGAGCCACATCGACAAACGACCTGGGGGGCGCGAGAACTGGAGCTATACCTTCTACATCGACGCCCTGGGTCACCGCGACGATACCAGTATGAAGCGGGCCATCGCCAGCGCCAAGGCCCACTGCAAGGAGCTGCATGTGCTCGGGTCCTTCCCGCGCAGCACCCGGATCCTCTGAGCGGCGCACGCCCAAGAGGCCACTTCAATGGAAAAGACGAACAAGCACACCCTCGTTCCGAATCAACGCGCACGGATCACGATTTTTCATGTGTTTGCGTTCGTGGTTGCGGTCGCAGCGGGGGCGGTCGCAACGCATTGGCTACTTGTGAAGACCGGCGGCTTGTTCTGGGGAGTTGCCTTGGGAGTCGTTGTCTTCGTCGTGACGCTCATGGTGTCCATGTATCTGGCTGTGGCATCGCACTCGGATGAGGTTGTGTGAGTTCTTGATCGCTGGGGCGAGGGCGGGCGTCGTACCGGGGTGTGAATGGGTGTGTATGATTTGTCAATGCGCCTCAAGCCCACCATCTCGGTTTCCCTGGGTGACCCGGGCGGGATCGGCCCCGAGGTCATCGTCCGCGCCCTGAGCGACCGCAATCGCAGGAGCAGCGCCCGTTTCCTGATCCACGGCTCGTCGCACGCGATGCACGCCGGCGCCGACGCCTGCGGAATCGAACCCTTCTGGTGGCGCGTCGACGCCCGCTCCCCGCTGGCTTCCACGCTCGAATCCCACGATGTGGTGCTGCTCGACGACGATCCGGCGATCATCGAGCAGGGCGTCGAGCCGCGATTTCCCAAGGTCGCCAACAAGCTGGGCGGCTCGCTGAGCTTCGCCTGGGTCGAGCAGGCCATCGCCGACAGCAAACGCGAAGACGACGACCCCATGCATGCCGACGCGATCGTCACCGGGCCCATCAACAAGGAGGCCTGGTCGCTGGCCGGGCGCGGCAAGTACGCCGGCCACACCGAGCTGCTGGCCCAGCGGCTGGGCGCCAAGCACCACGCTATGATGTTCGTGGGCGACAAGCTGCGGGTGGTGCTGGCCACGGTGCACATCCCCCTCAACGAGATCCGCGACAAGCTGACCATCGGCGCGGTGCACACGGCCATCGACCTGGGGCACCAGGCGTGCCTGCGCCTCGGCTACGCCCGGCCACGCATCGCCGTGTGCGGGCTCAACCCCCACGCCGGCGAGAACGGGCAGATGGGCGACGAGGAGCGGCGCCTGATCGACCCCGCCATCGACCTGGCCGTCAACGCCGGGATGCAGGTCACCGGCCCCTATCCCGCCGACACCGTCTACAACGCCGCCGTCGCCGGCAGGTACGACCTCGTGGTCGCCATGTACCACGATCAGGGGCTCATCCCCGTCAAACTGCTTGAGCGCGACAAGGCGGTCAACATCACGCTGGGGCTCCCCACCGTGCGTACATCCCCCGATCACGGGACCGCCTTCGACATCGCGGGCAAGGGGGCCGCGGACCCCGGCTCCATGTCCCACGCCATCGACCTGGCGGTGAAGATGACCCGCATCGCCCACGACCCGCAGCCGATCCCGTGAGCGGGTTTCATCAAATTTCTTCACATCGAGGTTTGACCGCCTCGCGGGCGTGTGCAAGACTGTTCGCACGATGAAGCCCACCCGCTGACAACCAGGACGATCACTGCCTCTCGCGGCGAATCACCCGTCCGCGGAGCATGATCAGTCGTCGCATCCCCGGCCCGGGGCATGCGGCAGCACCCGGCGCCGAGTCGCTCACGCCGAGACGGCACGCGGGCTCTCATTCATCAGGCACAGACCATGCACGACCAAGGCAACCCCAGCGGGGCCCAGCGCCGCGACGCCGTCGATCCCTCGGCCTCTCGCTCCAACGCCCCGGAACAACCCGGATTCGACCCAGGCGGCTCCCGCGCGCTCAGGGAGATGCTGCGCATCGCCATCCCGTCCGTGGCCACCATGACCTCGTACACCGTCATGAGCTTCATGGACAAGTTGATGGTCAAGGACATCGGCCCCGATCCGACCTTTATCTCCGCCCAGTCCAACGGCGCCATGCTCGTGTGGATGTCAATGGCGTTCATCCTGGGGCTCAACGGCGTGATCAACTCGTTCGTCTCCCAGAACCTCGGGGCCGACAAGCCCGGGCGCGGCGCGGCCTACGCCTGGAACGGGCTCTGGCTGGGCCTGGTCTTCTATGTGCTGCTCATGCTGCCCATGATCCTGGCTCTGCCCCACCTCTACGCCACCATCCACGCCGGCGAGCCGCTGCTGGTCTCGCTCGAGACCAAGTACGCCACGATCATGATGCTCGGCGGGATCTTCACCATCTCGGCGCGCTCGGTGCACCACTACTTCTACGGCATGCACCGCCCCAATGTGGTGCTCATCTCGGCCGTCGCGGGCAACATCGTCAACATCGTCCTCAACGCCGTGCTCATCTTCGGGGACGCGGGGATGCCCGCGCACGCCAACTGGTTCGGGCGTCATGTCGTCGCGCCCCTGAGCGAGCCCATCGCCGGCCTGGCCGGCGCGCTGGGCGTCGAGCCCATGGGCATCGCCGGCGCGGCGCTGGCCACCGTCATCGGCGGCGCCATCGAGTTCATGATCCCCTTCCTGCTCTTCGTCGGCCCCCGCTACGCGCGACTCTTCGGCACCCGCCACGCCTGGCGCGTCTCGCTCGCGTGCCTGCGCGACCTGCTGCGCGTGGGTCTGGCCCCGGGGCTCATGTTCGTCAATGAGATCGTCTGCTGGGCCATGCTCATGATGTGGCTCATCCCCCGCGGCGGCAAGGCCATCGGGGACGACCCCATCCTGCACAACACCGTGGGCTGGATCGCGCTGCAGTACATGCACCTGAGCTTCATGCCCGCCGTGGGCATCTCCATCGCGACCCAGGCGATGGTGGGCAAGGCGATGGGCATGGGGCGCACCGACATCGCCGTCGCCCGAACCCGGCTGGCGCTCAAGGTCACCGTCGCCTACATGGGGCTGTGCGCCCTGTGCTTCGTGCTGTTCCGATCGACGCTGATCGAGGTCTTCATCAACCCCGACACCGACCCGGCCGAGAAGATGCGCCTCATCGAGATCGGCTCGACCATCATGATCGCCGCCGCGGTGTTCCAGATCTTCGACGCCGTGGCCATCACCACCTCCGCCGCCCTGCGCGGCGCGGGCGACACCGTCTGGCCCGGGGTCGCCACCATCGTGCTCTCGTGGGTCTGCATCCCGGGCGTGGGGCTGCTGCTGATCCGCCTCGCGCCCCAGCTGGGCTCGATCGGGCCCTGGATCGGCGCCTCGCTCTACATCATCGCCCTGGGCGTGGCCCTGAGCGTCCGCTTCCTGGGGGGCAGGTGGAAAACCATGTCCCTGGTGGACAAGGGCGAGGGCGGGGCCAGGACCACCCGGGGATCGATCGACCTCGACCCCATGGACGAGCTCCTGCCCGACCCCACGGTCGGAACGGTCTGAACCACGCCGCCCGGTACCCGTAAGCCCCTGCACCCGGCGTGTTTGGGGCTTTCTCGCGCCCCGCGTCCCGCCGGTCGTGGTTGAGCGTGGCGCCGCGTCTGCCTAGAATCATGCTCGCCCGGTCGCCCCGGGCCGCCCCACACGACCAGGAGTTTCTCCATGCCGACCGATCCCATGGACATGGTGGTTGGTGCTTCCAGCACCGCCACGGCCGATTCCGCCGCCTTCGCCGAGCACATGCAGCGGGGCCACGACGCCTTCGCCATCGGCGACCGCGAGACGGCCGTCAACGCGTTCCGCAGGGCCCTCAACTCGGACCCAACCAGCCTCGATGCCGCCTTCCACCTGGCCTACACGCTCGACCTGTCGGGCGAGGAGGACGAGGCGCTGGCGCTCTACGAGCGCGTGTGCGAGCACTCCCCGGCCCCCATCAACGCGCTGATGAACCTGGCGGTCATGTACGAGGACCAGGGCGACTATGTCCGCGCCGAGCGCTGCCTGCGCCAGATCCTCGACACCAATCCCAGCCACGGGCGCGCCCGGCTGTTCATGAAGGATGTGACGGCGTCCAAGGGGATGGTGATCGAGGAGGAGAACGAGCGTGATGTCATGAAGCGCCGCGCCCTGCTCGACACCCCCGTGACCGACTTCGAGCTCACCGTCCGCGCCCGCACCTGCCTCAAGAAGATGAACATCCGCACGCTGGGCGACCTGATCCGCATCAACGAGGCCGAGCTGATGAGCTACAAGAACTTCGGCGAGTCCTCGCTCGAAGAGATCAAGCGCATGCTCGAGGCCAAGAACCTCCGTCTGGGCCAGGGGCGCGAGGACGCCCACCGCGTCGCGCGGCGTCAGATCCTCGAGAAGCTCAAGGGCACGGGCAAGGAGGGCCTGCTCAACAAGCCCGTCTCGGAGCTGCAGCTCTCGGTCCGCGCCCGCAAGGCGCTGCAGATGCTCAACATCCAGTCCATTGGCGACCTCTGCTCGCACACCGAGGCCGAGCTCATGGGCGTCAAGAACTTCGGCGCCACCTCCCTCGTCGAGATCAAGGAGAAGCTCGTCAACTGCGGGCTCACCCTGCGCATCCTCGAAGACGGCGAGGAATAAGCCGGCGCCCCGCACGCCGATTCATCCGCCCGGCCAACGCCGGGTTTTTTATTGATCGTCACCGGGGTCCCGTTGCCCCGTGCGCTTGAACCGGGCGCGGCCATTCTTGTAGTCCTCGGCGCTGCCCTCGATCGTCGGCGTCCGCCCCGTATCCCGGTGCTGCGCGTGCAGATGCCTCAGATACGGCACGCACCACCCGCACCCCGTCCCTGCGCCCAGGCACTCGGAGATCAAGGAGGCCACCGCCGGGTCCTCGCGCGCCAGATAGCTCTGGATCTTTCCCAGCGAGACGCCGAAGCACAGGCAGACATGGTCGTCGGGTTGCACGCCCGCATTCTACGCGCCCGACACGGCGGGCAGGGCCGGCAATTCGAGTCCAAGTGCTCACGCACAGGGCGTTTGCTGCTAATGTAGTTGCTCAGCAAGGAGTATGCATGGTTCTCATGTTCACGGTCACGGTCTTCCTCTCGGCGTGCCTGCTCTTCTCGGTCCAGCCCATGATCGCCAAGACCCTGCTCCCCGTCTTCGGCGGGGGCTCCTCGGTCTGGACCACCTGCATGCTCTTCTACCAGTCCCTGCTGCTGCTGGGCTACCTCTACGCCCACATCCTCATGACCCGCTTCGCACGCAGCGCCCAGATGCTGATCCACACCGCCCTCCTGCTGCTGGCGCTGGTCGCCGGGATCGCCTTCGATCATCCCACCGCGCCCCACCACGCCTCGACCTTCCCCGTGCCCTGGCTCATCTGGCAGCTCACGCTGATCTCCGGACTGCCCTTCTTCGCCATCTCCAGCGCCGGCCCGCTCATCCAGGGCTGGTTCGCCCGCACCGGCCACCCCCGCGCCCACGACCCGTATTTTCTCTACGCGGCGAGCAACACCGGCAGCCTGATCGGGCTGCTGGCGTACCCCTTGGTCTTCGAGCCCAACCTGGGCCTGAGCGATCAGCGCCGGCTCTGGCTCACCGGGCTTGGCGTCTTCATCGTGCTGGCGATCTACGCGGCCAGCCGCACCAAGAGGCCCGAACGCCTTACGCCCAAAGAAGCCAAACGCCGGTGCAAGGCCGAGCAGCGCAGCCGCCTGAGCCACGACGCGCTCGAAATCGAAGCCCGCGGCCCGATGGTCACCCCCACCCCCGAGAGCGAGCAACACGCCGCCCACCCGGCCCGATCCATCGACTGGAGGCGCCGACTCTACTGGGTCTACCTCGCCTTCATCCCCTCTTCGATCCTGCTTGGCGTGACGACCTACATCACGACCGATGTGGTCTCGCTGCCGCTGCTGTGGGTGATCCCGCTGGCGCTGTACCTGGTTACGATGATCATCGCCTTCGGCTCGCATGTCGAGCGGGCCGTCAAGGACTTCACCCGCCCCATGGTGATCCTGGTCATCGGCGCCATGATCCTGCTCATGGCCAACGAGCTCGACGCCGAGGGCTCGATGGCGATGATCGTCGTCGTCGAGTTGCTGCTGCTCTTCTCCATCGGGATCGTCTGCCACGGGCGGCTGGCCATGGACCGCCCACCCGCGTCGCGCCTCACCGAGTTCTACCTGCTCATGTCGGTGGGTGGGGCCCTGGGCGGGCTCTTCAACGGGATCTTCGCGCCACTGGTGTTCAAGATGAATCTCGAGTACCCCATCGCCCTGGTGCTCGCCGTCAGCGTCCTGCCCTGGTCTGCGGACCTGGCCGGGATGGCCGCCGCTCGCGCACGCCGCATCCGGCTTACCCGGCGCGTGGGCATCCCCCTGATCTCGCTGGTCTATGTGCTGCTCATGGGTTTCTTCGGGGTTCGGTTCTCCGCCTGGCTCCAGCACCTGGTCACGGGCCAGGACATGGCGCTCGTCCCGGTGAACATGACGCTGGTGGCGATGATGACCGCCGCGCCCGCCCTGCTGGTCTACCTTTCGTGGAAGGACGGGCTCGCCTGCGCCCTGACCCTCCTGATCCCCATGATGGCGATCCAGTACAGTGTGATGAGCGACAGGAGGGCCATCTTCCGCGCAAGAACTTTCTACGGCATCCACGAGGTGACCGAGCAGCATGTGATGGACGAGTTCAATCAACGCGAGGTCAAGATCCATGTCATCCATCACGGGACCACGATCCACGGCATCCAATACATGGAACCGCGTCTCGAGCTCAAGCCACTGGGCTACTACCACTTCAACGGCCCCTGCGGCATGATCATCAGCACCCTCAAATCCATGCGCCCCGACGGAGCCCGCATCGGGATCATGGGGTTGGGCTCGGGCGCGATGGCCGCTCACGGGCGGCCCCAGGACTCCATCACCTTCTTCGAGATCGACCCCGAGGTCGAGCACATCGCCCGCGATCCCCGTCTCTTCACCTTCCTCGGCAAAGCCCCCGCCGACATCGAGGTGCGCCTTGGCGACGGACGCAAGCTCATCGAAGAGTCGCAGCAGCTGGGCGAAGAGAAGTTCGACATGATCCATGCCGACGCCTTCAGCTCCGACTCGATCCCCACCCACCTGCTCACCGTCGAGGCCATGAACCTCTATCTCGAACGCATCACCGACGACGGGATGGTCGTGCTGCACATTTCCAACCGCTACCTCGACCTGGCGCCCCTGGTCTACGAGCTGGCGATGAGCACCACCGGCATCCCCCCGCTGATGCTTGAGGACCGCGATATCCCGCCCGATCAGAAGCTGTACCGTTTCCGCTCGGTCTGGATGGTGGTCGTCAAGGACCCGCGCACCGCGATCCGTATCGCCGAGACCGCATTGGATGCAACGAAGAAGCTCCACCCGGAGATCACCGACGCGGACGAGCTCGAGAAGAAGAGCATGGCCAGCGTCTACATGGTCCCCGAGGAAAGCCGGATCAAGGTCTGGACCGACGACTACTCCAACATCATCTCACTCATCGAGTGGGGCAACTGAACCGAGAGCACGGCCATGAGCATCCCCAGCAGCAGACTCACCTATCAGACCGCCGGCGAATCACACGGCCCGGCCCTCGTCGCCACCGTCCTTGGCGTCCCCGCCGGGCTCACCATCGACACCGCAACCATCAACGCCGAGCTCGCCCGCCGCCAGGGCGGGTACGGGCGCGGAGGGCGCCAGAAACTGGAAACCGACGCCGTCGAGATCCTCACCGGCATCCGGCGCGGAAGGTCCATCGGCGCGCCCATCACCATGCTCATTCGCAACCGCGACTCACGCCTCGACGATCCGCAGCGCACCCCCCCCGTACACCGCCCTCGCCCTGGCCACGCCGACCTGCCCGGCAGCATCAAGTGGCTCACCACCGACTGCCGCGAGACACTCGAACGCGCCAGCGCCCGCGAGACCGCCGCCCGCGTCGCGGCCTGCTGCATCGGGCGCCTGATGCTCCGCGAGCTCTTCGATGTCGAGGTCTTCGGCTTCGTGCGGTCCATCCTCGACGCCCGCACCGACGCCGAGGTCACCTACGACAGGCTCGACGGGCTGCTCGCCGCCCGCGACGCCTCCGAGACCTACACCCTCGATCCAGAGACCACCGAAAAACAGTGCGCCATCATCCGCCGGGCCAAGATCGACAAGGACACCGTCGGCGGCGATGTCGAGTGCCATGTCTTCGGCTGCCCGCCGGGCATCGGCAGCTGCATGAACTGGTACGACAAGCTCGACGCCCGCATCGCCTACGCCGTCATGGGCATCCAGGCCTTCAAGGCCGTCCAGATCGGGCAGGGCGCCCAGTGCTCCAAGCGCATGGGCTCGCGGGTCCACGACCCCATCCGCTTCGACCACGCGCGCGCCGGCGAGGCCTCACTGGGCTTCGTCCGCGACACCAACAACGCGGGGGGAACAGAGGGCGGGATGACCAACGGCCAGCCCGTCGTCGTCACCGGCACCATGAAGCCCATCTCCACCCTGCTTCGCGGCCTGCCCAGTGTGGACCTCAACACCAAGGCGCCCGAGCATTCCCAGTACGAACGCTCCGATATCTGCGCCGTCTCCGCCGCCAGCGTCGTCATGGAGAACGCCGTCGCCTTCGAGATCGCCAGCGCCTTCATGGACAAGTTCGGCGGCGACAGCGTCATCGAAACCCGCGGCAACTACGAGGCCTTTCTCGATGTCGCCCGCGCCCTGCCCCTGCCGGCCAAGGACGGCGACCCCCCCGAATCGGTTATTGCGTGAGGTCTTCGCGGATAAAAAAGAAGTTCAATTGTGGCGCAACCCCAGAAGTGCGGCCGATGCAGGCACCATCGACGGGAAACTGTTCACCCCGCCGATTCCGTGACCAACCCAGCCGCACAACCCGCCCGGCTCGCCGGGACGATCAGCGCGTGCGTGCTGGAACCGACATCCGATCTCTCTCCGAGCCACGCTCACCGGTGCGGTGATTCTCCTCCTGACTTTGAGCGTGTGCTCCTCTTCAGCCTCGTCCGTTTCCCTCCGGGCGAGGCTTTATCTTTGCTCCATCCCAGAAAACGGCCACATCGCCGCGGACCGCTCTTGATGACCGAGCGGGCTCGTATGAAGCTGGCATCAGCTGAACCGGGGAGAGCGGTGATCGAAAGAATGTGGTAAACTCATTGTCGCTTTGCCGAATCCGACTTGAAGCCGGTCGGCGCGGAGGGGCCCGCAATGAAACAGGTCACGCTCGTGCTATACGGTCTGCTGGCGTACGCCGTGTTCCTATTCACCATCGTGTACGCCATCGGGTTCGTGGGGAACTTTCATCTCGCCGGCTTCTCGCTTCCCAAGACGATCGACACCGGGCCGAGCGGGTCGGTCTGGGTCGCGGGGGCGATCGATGCGGGGCTCCTCGGGCTGTTCGCGGTGCAGCACACGGTGATGGCGCGACGGTGGTTCAAGGCGTGGTGGACGCGGACCATCCCCCCCGCCGCGGAGCGGAGCACCTATGTGCTTGTCTCAAGCGTGATTCTGCTCGTGACTTTCTGGCTGTGGCGTCCCATCACGGCGGTAGTCTGGGACATCGAGCACCCGGTGGTTCGGGCGGTGCTGATCGGGGTGTCCCTGCTGGGGTGGGGCGTGGTGTTCTACTCGACATTTCTTATTAATCACCTTGACCTCTTCGGTCTTCGCCAGGTCATGCTCAGCGCGAGAGGCAGGGCGTATTCGGCCTGCCCGTTTCAAGTGAAATCGTTGTACCGCGTCGTGCGGCACCCGCTGATGGTGGGATTCATGATCGCCTTCTGGTCCACGCCGACGATGACGGCCGGGCACACGCTCTTCGCGGTGGCGACCACACTGTACATCCTGGTGGGGACCACGATCGAGGAAAGGGATCTTATGCGGGTGCTCGGCGAGGATTACCTCCGATATCGCGAGCGGACGCCGCGGCTGGCGCCGTTCATCAAGTGGCGTCGGGGGGCCCGGAGATGTTAAGCGAGCGAGCGTGGATCATCCCGGAGGCGTTGCTATCCTGAGCCGAGGGTGTTCCGGCGACGGCCGACGCCCCCAGCCGACACCCCCCCATTTGGAGGGCGTACAACGCAAGCAAGATCCGAATGGATCGGATCTCAGTGCAGCACCCGGAACACCTCGGCCTCATCGGTCAGCCCCTGCCGCACCTTCTCCAGCGCATCGACTTTCATCGGCTCGAACCCCGAGTCCACGGCCGCCTCGTACAGCGTCACCCCGTCGGCCCGCTGGCTGGTGAGCCGGCGCAGCTCGTCATTCATCATCAGCAGCTCGTGCACCGCCAGACGCCCCTTGTAGCCGGTTCCGAAGCAGGTGTCGCACGCCTGCCCGTGCTGGTTTCCCGTGCCGGCGCAGGCCGTGCAGATGCGCCGCATCAGGCGCTGGGCCAGCACGCCCACCAGCGAGCTGGTCACCAGGTAGGGCTCGACGCCGATGTCCAGGAGGCGCGGGATTGCGCTGGGCGCGTCGTTGGTGTGCAGCGTCGCAAGCACGAAGTGTCCGGTCAGCGATGCCTGGATCGCCAGCTGCGCGGTCTCGGGATCGCGGATCTCACCGACGAGGATCACATCGGGATCCTGACGCAGCAGCGAGCGGAGCCCCGTGGCGAAGGTCACATCGCGCTTGACATTGACCTGCATCTGGCTGATCCCGTCGAGGTGGTACTCGACCGGGTCCTCGATGGTCATGACATTGCGCGACCCGCGATCGATCCGACCCAGGGCCGCGTACAGCGTGGTCGTCTTGCCCGATCCCGTGGGCCCGGTGACCAGCAGGATCCCGTTGGGGCGCTCGACGCAGTCCATCAGGCGGGTCTGGAGCGCCCTGGACATGCCGATCGCGCTCAGGTCCAGCTCGTTCTGCGACTGGTCCAGGAGGCGCAGCACGATCCGCTCGCCGAAGATCGTCGGGATCACGCTCAGGCGGATGTCGATCTTCTTCTGGCCGATCCGCACCGTGGTCTGCCCGTCCTGGGGCGAGTGGCGGTTGGCGATATCCAGCTCCGTCATCACCTTGAGGCGCGACGAGATCGCCGACGCCAGCGACAGCGGGGGGGCGAACGCGTCCACCAGCATCCCGTCGATGCGCAGGCGGATCGCCAGTCGTTCCTCCATCGGGTGCACATGCACATCCGACGCCCCTCGCCGCAGCGCCTCGAACAGGATCATGTTCACCAGCCGGATCACCGGCGTCTGGCGCGCCTGGGCCAGCAGGTCGTTGCTCCTGCCGATCGATCCCGCGGCCTTCTCGATGGCGTCCTGGTCCAGGGGGATGTCCTCGACGATCTCCGTGACCAGATCGCCCCGCTGCTCGTAGCCGCGGTTGATCATGCTCGCCACGGCCGCGCGGGGCGCCAGCACCAGCGTGATGGGCGCGTCGAGCGTGTCCTCGAGCATCGAGATCACGCTCGGCTGCAGCGGGCGGCTGGTGGCCAGCACGAACACCCCGTCCTTGCGCTCGATGCACGACACGCTCGCCGAGCGCGCCTGCTCCTGGTCCACCAGCTCGTAGAATCGCGACGATGACTCGTTGAGGCGCGGCTCGGCGATGAAGCCCAGCCCCGTCCTCTGGCCCAGCAGGCGCAGCGCGCTCGCCTCGTCGAGCGCCAGCGTCTGGAGCATCACATCCCACGGCTCGTCGTCGCTGCCCTCGATCGACGCGAAGGCGCGCAGCTGGTCCCCCGAGAGCCGGATGTCCCCGAACGCCCGGGCCGCCCGGCTCCAGTGGTCGATCACGACCGGCGCCGCGTCTCGCTCGCGGTGGTCCCGGTCGGGCCGGCGCTTGATGATGCCGTTGTTCTTGCCCATCGCTTACCCGCCGCTTCCCGCGCGTGCCCCGCCCGGCTCGATGGGCGCGGGCTCCAGCTCCGGCGGGACGACGCCCGCGGCGTTCGGGCTCGTTTGCTCGCGCGTGACGGGACGCGGGAGCACCGGCGGCGTGGGATCGACGCCGGGAACCCCGATGATCGCCGGCTCGAGCATCGGTGTCTCGTCGTCCACCCCGAGCGTGCTCTGGGGCCCACGCGAGAAGAGCTTGAGGTCGTTGAAGTTCGGGTCCGCCATGATCCGGGGCGTCAGGAACACATACAGCTTGGACTTGTTGTTCGTCTTGTTGGTCCGCTTGAACAGCTCGCCCACCAAGGGGATGTCGCCCAGGAGCGGCACCTTCACCACCGTGTCGCGCACATCCTCAACCGTGATCCCGCCGATGACGATTGTCGCGTTGCTCGGCACCGTCGCGCTGCCCGTGACCGTCCGCCGGGTGGTCGGCGGGGGAAGGTTCTCGCTGGCCAGGCCGATGAAGTTCGACAGCTCCACCTCGTACTGGAGCCGGATGAACCCCGCCTTGGAGATCGACGGCGTCACCGTGAGCGTCGTGCCCGCCTCCACCGTGCCGCCGAAGCCGCTGATGTTCTGCCCGCCGCCCGTCCCCTGCGAGATCTCCGCGTAGGGCTGCTCGTCGATCGACATGATCGACGACTCCTCGTTGTCGTTGACCAGGAGCTGCGGGGTCGACAGGATCCGGACATCGGTGTTGGTCTGCGTCGCGTTCATGATGATGGGCACATAGTCGCTCATGACCACCGCCTGCGTCAGCCCCCCCAGGCCGGGCGCGACCAGTTTGGGGTCGAGGAAGTTCTCACGCGAGCTGAGCCCGAAGTTCGTGCCGTAGGAATACTGGCCCGCCGTGATCTGCGACTCGAAGGCCAGCGTGAAATCCTCGTTGTCCGCAATCGACACGATCATCGCCTGGATGTACACCTGCGAACGCTGCTTGTCGAGCTCGCCGATCAGCTTCTCCAGATCCGCCTGCTGCTTGATCGGGGCCTTGATGATCACCTGGTTGGAGAACTCGTCGGCGATCACCGCGATCTTGTTGGGGTCGAACGCGCCCGTCGAGTCGCCGTTGAGGTCCACCGGGAACCCGTTGATGAAGGTCCGGTTGTTGCGGTTGGTCCCCCCGGGCAGCAGGTCCGACTCGCCCGTCTGCGTCTCGCCCGTGATGATCCCGTTGAGCAGGTCGGTGATCGTCACCGCGTCCGTGTGGTCGAGCTGGTATTCCTTGATCACCACCCGCTCGTCCTCGGTGCGGAGCTCGTCGAGCAGGTCCGCCAGCTGCGCCTGCTGGTCCTCCGTCCCGTAATAGATGATGTTCCCTCGGGAGGGGTCCACCACCATCACGGGTCCCCCGCGCCCCGCGTCGCTCGTCTGCGTGTTCTGGTTGTTCTGGTTGTTGAACCCGATGTACGGGTTGAACTGGTTGTTCTGCTGGGCCTCGATCTGGATCACCTCGCCCAGCCCGCGCCGCTTGGCGATGTCGGCGATCTGCGCCGCCGACGAGCCCGCGAAATAGTTGCGCGGCTCGAGCGTGTTGGGCACATCGATCACTTCCAGCAGTTGGCGCACCCGGTCCGCCTCGTCCTGCGTGCCCTTGAAGATCAGCGCGTTGCCCTGCGGGTCGATCGTGATCCGCTCGGCCAGGTTCGTCAGCGACCCCCCCGCCAGGCTCACCACCGGGTTGCCCTGGTTGTTGTTCTGGTTGCCCCCCCGCCCGTTGTTGGGGTTGAAGTTCACCGTGTTCTGATTGCTCACATCCCCCCCCGCCAGCCCCACGACCCGATTGAGCGCCGTGGGGGCCGCCAGGTGGTCGAGCTCGAAGCGGATGTACTGCTGACCCTTGTCGATCTCGATGAGGCGCTCGACCATCGCCTCGATCCGAGCGATGTCGCGCGAGGGCGCGTTGATGATCAGCACGCCCAGCTCGTCCACCGCCTGGATCGCGTTGTTCACGCCGCCGGCCGCGCCACCCGCCGCCTGCCCCGAGCCGCGGAGCGTGGCCATCAGCGGGTCGATCAGCAGCGAGGGCTTGATGTTGGGCGTGGGGATGATCCGCGTCGAGGCCAGCTGCTCCCCGAACGCCGGCTTCACATCCGCCAGCGGCTGCACGATGTAGAACTTCGACGCCTCGTCGTAGGTGATCGTGAAGCCGTACTGCTCGAGCATCGCGTCCAGCAGCCCGATGAGCTTGCTCTTGGGCACCGACACCGGCGCGTTGAACACGATCTCCCCGCTGGGAGCCCCCTTGACCACGATGTTGATCCCCAGCGACGAGCCCACATAGTCAATCAGCGTCGTGAGCTCGATGGGCTCGGAGAACACCCCGAACGACACCACCGGTTCGTTGGAAGCCGGCGACCCCTGCGCCTGCCGCGGCGCGGGACGCGCCGGCTCTCGGGTGGCCGGAGCGTTCTGCGGGCGCTCATTCCCTTGCGGAACCACCATCTGGGCCCGGGCGGTCAGGCCCAGCGACATGAGCACGCTCAGCGCGCCGATGATCTTGGAGTGTCGGGACACCTGTTTCTCCTTCCCGCGTTCCACGGCTCGCGTGGGCGGGGTCTATCGTGCACCAGCGGCTCATCGCCGCCCCGCGCTTGGGTTCAATCTCGACCCGGGCCGGGGGCGCCCGAGGCCATTGTACAGTAGGCCCATGCAGCGAAATATGGGCCTTCTCCTTCTTTCGGAGCGTGCCGATGCGCATCGTGAGTCTCATCCCCTCCGCCACCGAGATCGTCGCCCTCCTGGGCGCCGAAACGATGCTCGTGGGGCGCTCCCACGAGTGCGATTTCCCGCCATCCGTGCGGCACATCCCCGCCCTCACCACCCAGACCACTCGATTCGACCCCGAATCGGGCCACGGCGCCCGTGCGATCGACGAGCAGGTCGCCCAATCGGTGGGCGAGGGCCGATCGCTCTATCGCCTCGACACCGAGCTGCTGCGCGAGCTGGCCCCCGATGTCATCATCACCCAGGATCTCTGCAGTGTCTGCTCGATCGACCTGGGATCGATCCGCGCCCTGGCCGCGGACCTGCCCTCCCCGCCCGAGATCATCTCGCTCAACCCCGAGACCGTCGAGGACATCCTCGACGACATCCTCCGCGTGGGCGGGGCGCTGGGTCTGGGCGAGCGGGCCATGCATGAGGTGGTGGGGCTCCGTCAAAGGATGGACCGGGCCGAGGAGCACATCAACCCCTACGACGACGGGCCGGTCTGTGGGTTCATGGAATGGACCGACCCGATCTACATCGCCGGGCACTGGACCGTGCAGCTCATCGAGCGCGCCGGGGCTCGCCATCCCCTCAATGAGGCGATCGCCAGGCCCGGCTCGGGCGCCGCTGTGGGCCCGCAGCAAGCCCAACGGGTCGCGGGACGCTCCATTGCCGTCACTCCCGAAGTCTTTTGCGCCACCGAGCCCCGATATCTCGTCGTCGCCCCTTGCGGGCTCACCCTCGACCAGGCATGGGACGAAACCCGGCGCTTCTTCCACGACACCCAATGGTTCCGTTCGCTCCCCGCCGTGCGCGAGGGCCGCGTCGCCGTCGTCGACGGCCACCAGATGTTCAACCGTCCCGGCCCGCGCGTCGTGGACGCGCTCGGGTTCCTGGTGGGATTCATTCACGACCGTCCCCGACTGATCCCCCATGATTTCCCGTGGCGGGCGTTCAGACCCGGCGCCTGAGTCGCCCGTTCACGCAGGGCGCTGGCGCCCGTGCTCGATCACCCGCTCGGCCCCGTCGAACGACAGCGCGTCGATGGGCAGCTGCGCCGGACGCGGGACCGTGAAGCTCGTCATCGGGATCTCTTCGGACGCCAGACGCGGGGCGCTCGCCACCGCGTGGAGCGCCATAACCTCGGGCGCCTCCTCCGCGTCCGGCGCCTCCGCGCTTAGCGCTTCCGCCTTGATCGCCGGCGCCGCCTGGCGCTCGGGCGTTTGCGCCGGCGCGCCCGCTCCTGGCAGCGCCGCCCCCAGCCCCTCGGCCCGCTGGATCAGCATCCCCAGCCACACCCCCGCCTGCTCCACCCGCGCCGAGAGCCGGTGCAGCGAGCCGTCCAGCAGCGCCTGCAGTTGCCCGGCGTGATTGCTCATGCGATCGGTCACCTCGCCAGCCAGCGAGGAGGACGCCTGGATCGTCTGGCGCAGCGCCTGCTGCTCGATCTGCAGGTGCGTCAGCTGCGTCGAGGCCAGCTCCAGCTTCTGCTCCAGGTCCGGCCCCAGGTCGCGGATCAGTCGCGCCGCCTCGGTCATGGGACCCACGATCCGCTCCTTGCGCTCCTCGAGCCCGTCCATCTGCTCCACCGCGTCCACCAGCCAGCTCCCGAAGCCGCTGCGCACATCCTCGGCCTGCGACTGCAGGTCTTCGAGCTGGCGGTACACCCGATCCAGCGACGCCAGCTGCGCCTCGCCGCGATCCACCAGCGACTCGATCCGCGCCAGGGGCGAGTCCTCGAAGCGCGGCTGCTCGGGGTCCATCCCCAGCGCGCGCATCGCCCGCCCCGACGCCTCAAGGACAGGTTTGAGCGATTGGTCCAGATCCGCCAGGCGCGCATCGGTCAGCCGCACCGCCTCCTCGACGCGCCGGGCAAGCCCCTCGCCGGTCTCATGCGCCCGCGCCAGCGTGCCATCGATCGACGCCTCGAACCGGGCCTGGGCCGCCTGCGCCCGTTCGTGCAGGTCCGCGCCCGACGCCTCGACCAGCGCCCTGCTCTGGCCCAGACGCGATTCGAGCGCTTCGAGGCGCTCGTCCACCGCACGCTCCAGGCGTTTGAGGCGCTGCTCGGCCTCCTCGCCGCGGGCCACCGCTTCGCTCGCCCGCTGCTCGGCCGCCAGTGCGCGCGCCTCGGCCCGGGCCACCATCTCGTCGAGGGTCCGCTGCGTGGCCTCAAGGCGCTGGTCGATCACCGAACCGATCCGCTCGCCCAGCGCCGCCGAATCCGGCAGGGACGCCTGCACGCGGTCAAGAAGCTGATCGGTGCGCTCGGCGCGCTCGTCGATCATCTTGAGCATCCGGATCCCCGCCTGGAGGCGCTTGTTGATCGTCTCGCTCGCGTCGTTGCTCCGCTTGATCATCGCCTCGGCGTCGGCGGAGAAGTCCTCGAGCGTGCGTCCCTGGGCGCTGGCCTGGGCGATGATCGTGCGCAGGATCTCCGAATACCGCGCGAACGCCCCCGCGTCCATCACGCGAGGCGACAGGAACAGCTCCTCGCCGCCGGCCGCCTCAGACAGCGGACGCGGCTCCACCATCGACGCCTTGGCCGCCGCGTTGACGCCGCCGGCGCCGGGTTCCACCCCGCCCGCGGGTCTGGGGGTGACGCTGATCCTCGTGTCCGTGCGGGGGTTGGCCGTGCCCATGGATGATGACTCCTCGCCTCAGCGGCGTTCGCGGGCAGCGTTCCCGGTCGATGGGCGCACTTGGGGCGCGAGTCGGGCGCACCGCGTCTGGATAACTTCGGCTCAACACGCCCCCGATCTCAAGAATCGGGGGCCTCGACCCGCTCCCACCCCGGGAACGCCCGGTTCGGTGCATAAACTCCCCCCGTGGGCAAACGCGCGGCACAGACCGATCTCACCGACGCCTCACGCGGCAAGCGCCTCCAGCGCGTCATGGCCGACGCCGGGGTGGGCTCGCGGCGCGCCTGCGAGGCCATGATCGAAGCGGGTGAGGTCAGCGTCAACTCGGTCATGGTCACCGCACTGCCGGCCTGGGTCGACCCGGAAGAGGACCACATCGTCGTCGCCGGGCGCCCCCTGCCCAGGGCCGAGCGAAAACTCTATATCATGCTCAACAAGCCGCCCCACACCCTCTCGACCGCCCGCGACGAGCCCGGGGCCGACCGGCGGACCGTGACCGAACTCGTCGACCACCCCGCCGCCCCCCGCCTGTTCCCTATCGGGCGTCTCGACTACGACACCGTCGGGCTGATCCTCCTGACCAACGACGGCGAGCTTGCCAACCGCCTCACCCATCCCCGCTACGGCGTCCCCAAGACCTACAAGGTGACCGTCAAGGGCGAGCTCGACGAGGACGCCATCAAGGAAATCGAACGCGGCATCTATCTCGCCCAGCGCAAGGCCGGCTCCACCCAGGGCGCCGCCCGCACCGCCCATGTTGAGATCGCCCTGATCGCCCGCGATCGAGAGAAGACCGTCGTCGAACTCACCCTCCGTGAGGGACGCAACCGCCAGGTCCGGCGCATGCTCGCGGCCGTGGGCTACCCCGTCCGCAAGCTCGAACGCGTGGGGATGGGCCCGGTCAAGCTCAAGGGCCTGGCGCGGGGGCAGTGGCGCGAGCTGACCCGCGACGAGATCCGCCTGCTGCGCCGCGCGGCCGCCGATTCGCGCAAGGACGCGGCCCCCTCGCGCAAGCCCGCCGGGTCCGCGCCCCCCTCGCGCCGAGCCCGGATCCGCAAGAAGGACGAGAAGAAGGCCCCCTACATCAGCCCCCACGCCAGCGAGGAGAAGGCCAACATCCGCAACCGCACCATGAAGAACGCCATCAACAAGGCGACCAAGTCCGGGTCACAGACCCCCGACGACCGCGGACAGCCCAAGGGCAAACAACGCCCAGCCCCGCCCGATCGCCCGGGCGCCGCCCGACCCCGCTGACCCCAGGCCACGCATGAGCGAGTGTGACGCGCCCATCCCGTCCCCTGACCACGCGGAGACCCCCCGCGAGGAGGCCCGCCGCATCTGGGCCGTCACCTGGGTCGGGATCATGGGGCTCTACCGCTCCCAGCTCCCCCGCATGGCCGCGGCTCTGGCGTTCCGGACCATCTTCTCCATCATTCCCGTCATGGCCATCGGGCTGCTGATTTTCGGCTCGGTCGTCTCCGACGAGCAGGTCGAGGCCGGGGTCCGGCGCGTCCTGGACTTCGCCGGCGTCTCCCAGATCTCCACCATCGACCCCTCCTCGCCCGATTCCGCCCTGGCCACCCAGGAGATGAGCCCTGAGGAGGTGCTCAGCGCCATCGAGCAGGCCGCCGAGGACGAGCCGACCGCCGTGGACGATCCCTTCGCCGGCGCCGATCTCGAGGAGATGATCACCGGCCTGGTCAAACGCGTCAACGACTCGATCCGCAATGTCCACACCGGCTGGATCGCGCTGACCTCCGGGCTGGTGCTTCTCTATGCCGCCATGTCCATGCTCATCGAGATCGAGAAGTCCTTCAACCAGCTCTGCGGCGCCCCCTCCGGGCGCAGCTGGCTGCGCCGGCTCATCCTCTACTGGACCATCCTCACCGCGGGAACCCTCCTGCTGGCCGCCACCTTCTTCGTCGGCGACGCCCTCACTCGCTATGTCGTCCAGATCTTCGGCCAGGACTCGATCGTGGGGGCCGTCATGGCCGGCTACGGCGTCTCCGTCCTCATCTCCACCCTCCTGCTCCTTGGCGCCTACACCACCATCCCCAACACCCGCATCAAGTTCCGCACCGCCCTGGCCGGCGCCTTCTTCGCCGCCGTCCTCTGGGAACTGGGCAAGCTCGGCTTCACCGCCTACCTCCATTACACCACCAACTACGCCAAGTTCTACGGCTCGGTCGCCATCCTGCCCCTGTTCATGCTCTGGGTCTACCTCACCTGGCTCATCGTCCTCTTCGGGATGCAGGCCACCTATACCCTCCAGAACTTCTCGCGTCTGGTCGATTCCCGCCTCTACGACCACAGCGCCGATGCTCGGCGCTACACCCTCATCGACCCCCTGGTCATGCTCGTGATCGCCAAGCTCGTCCACGAGAGCTTCCGCGACGGTCTGCCCATCGGCGCCGACCGCGTCGCCAAACTCACCGCCCTGAGCGAATCCCAGTCCTCCGACCTGCTCGGGGCCCTCACCGACGCGGGCATCGTCAGCAAGGTCTACCGGGGCGAGTCCTTCGCCGGCTGGTCGCCCACCCGCCCCGCCGACCGCATCGCCCTTACAGACATCCTCGGGGCCGCCCACAAGGTCGACGCCTTCCGCTGCTCGGCCGCCGACGACGAGCTCCCCGCCCGCATCGTCGCCGCCTCCGCCGTCTCCTGCCGGGGAAGCACCCTGGCCGAGCTCCTGAGCGGGGCCAAGCCCCCCCGCCCCGCCGCCGAGGGGGCAGGGAGCGAGCCACTTTCCGCTCCGGAATCCGCCCCTGACTCCGCCCCCGATCCCGCCTGAACGCGGCAGAAATGCGCCCCCCGCGGGTGACCCAAACCGGCGCGGGGCCTATGCTTCCCGTCCCGATGAACTATATTGAACTTACCGAGTTTTCGATCTATCTCCAGCAGCGCCCGGGCGAGCTGGCCGGGCTCCTCGACGCGGCTCAGGCCGCCGGGATCGATATCTTCTCGATCTCCACCACCGAGCAGCTCGACCGCGGCTGCGCCCGCTTGCTGGGCCACCCCGAACAGGCCCTGCGTCAGGTCTTCGAGTCCATGGTCGACGCTGGCGTCGGCCCCGTCGTCGAGGCCCCCGTCGTGGCCATCAGCGTCGAGGACCGCCCCGGCGTGGTGCGGGAACTGGCCGTCCTCATGGCCGACAACCGCATCAATGTCCGCTACTGCTACTTCGTGCCCCCCTCCCAGATTAACGCCCGGACCATGTGCGTCTTCCGCTTCGACGAGCACCATTCCGCCATCGACCTCATCGAGCGGACCGACTGGCCCACCGATGTAATCGACTCGGCCGCAGAACTCGACGCCGCCTCGGGCCTGGACGAGCGCAGCGCGGACGAATCCGCGGCCTGACCCGCCCCGGGACCCCCCCGCCCCGCGCGCCCCCGCGTATACTCCACGGGCCGCGGTCGGCATTCTCAAGCCGCACCAGACGATCACCCGGCGGAGCACGCACCATGGGACTCGAAAACGCCATCACCACCGACACGATTCTGACCACGCAGCTGCGCCGCGTCGTCAACTGGGCCCGGCGCTCGAGTCTGTGGCCCATGCCTTTCGCCACCGCCTGCTGCGGGATCGAGCTGATGGCCACCGCCTCCTCGCGCTACGACCTGGCCCGGTTCGGCGCCGAGGTCATGCGTTTCTCCCCCCGCCAGGCCGACCTGCTGATCGTCGCCGGGCGCGTGGCCGTCAAAATGCTCCCTGTCCTCCAGCGCATCTATGAGCAGATGCCCGAGCCCAAGTGGGTCATCTCCATGGGCGCGTGCGCCTCGACCGGGGGCGTCTTCGACACCTACGCCACCGTCCAGGGCGTCGACCAGTTCATCCCCGTCGATGTCTATGTGCCCGGCTGCCCGCCCAGGCCCGAGATGCTCATCGAGGGCGTCATGGCCATCCAGCGCCACATCGACAACGAGGGCATGCCCCCGACCGGCCCCGGCGGCAGGCGCGTCCCCCTGGGCATCACCGTCCAGGCCCCCGCCCACGCCGTGCGCCCCCAGCCCGTGGGGTTCAACCTGTCGAACTGATCTCCAGCAAACGAAACCAGCAAACGAAGCCCGGTTCCCTCCCCACGGTCAGCTCCCCGCACGGGATCCGTCACGCAAGAAGCCCGCGTACCTTTCCCCTTTCCCCATTGCTTCTTGCTTCTTGCTTCTTTCCCATTGCCCATTGCCATCCCCTCTTCCCCATCGCCCTTGCCCAAAAACGAAGACCCCCCGACCGGAGCCGAGGGGCCTGCATGTGTCTTGGATGTCCGCCAATCCTGATGCCCACGATTGAATCGGGGGATCGGATCAAAGCGACATCAAGGTCCTCGCGTCGCTGCGATCAGCGGCGACGACGACCGGCCATCAGCCCGCCCAGGCCGAGAACGGCCAGCGAACCGGGCGTGGGCACGAAGCCGGTCCCGGTCAGGGTGATGAACGAGCCGTCCTCGTAAAACGAGTCGACCGAGTTGAAGTTGTCGTCGAAACCGACTTCGTAGAACTCGATATCCAGCAGGCCGTTGCCGCCAAGGGTGATGTTGGCGCCGGTGCTGCCGCTGTAGTTCATGTTGGTGACGGTGAAGGCGTCGCCGGCACCGGGGTTCACGGCCACGCTGTTGCCGAAGAAGCCCATGGTGTTCTCGTCGGCCCAGCTGATCCCGACGGTGGTCAGGTTCACATCCCAGGCGATGTTGGTGATGTTGGCGCCCGAGCCAACAAGGACATTGAGGATGGTGTTGTCGGCGTCGCCCTGGAAGTCCCAGCTCTCGTAGCCCGAGACATCAACGACGAGGGTGTCGGCGGTCGCGAGACCGGCCACGGCTGCCAGAGCGGCGAGTGCAAGTGTCTTCTTCATTTCGATTCTCTCTTTCTAAATCGACTTCGAGTGTTGCCCGGCGCTCCGTACGCCGGCAAAAAAGCCAAAGCAGACCGAGAAAAAAACCCCACACGAATGATCGGTTGAAAGTTGACTGAGCGGCGTTGCTTCAGGGATTCGATCGAACCCGAAAGGAAACAACCTTTGTTCCGCTCTTCGACTCTCCCTCGATCAGGGAATTCTCCCCAGAGCACTCAGAATACTGGAATCTCACACCAAGTCAATACGCGTTCACCAAATTCATGGGAATTAAATCCGGAATCTCCTTGCAAATCAAAAAACAGCCTTTCATTCACCCCGGTGGGAGAACCCCCTCAACATCACGCCACCACCATGAGACAGGTTTCCCAGGCAAACTCGCCGGACGGGGAATGGACATGCCGTCCGGGCTCCGGATAAAAAACTCCCCGAGCGGTCGCCCGGGGAGCTTGAGTTTTCATGATCATCCTGGTGAGCCCGGTGGCGAACATCGCCGGTTGGGTCAGGACGGACTCAGATGATGCGTCGCGCCGTTCTGCGATTAGCGGCGGCGACGACCGGCGACCAGGCCGCCCAGGCCGAGGACGGCCAGCGAACCGGGAGTCGGAACGATGTTCTGACCGTAGATGGTGATGCTCGAACCGGCCTGCCAGGTGCCGTCGATCGTGCCGGAGACATCGTCGAAGCTCTCGAGGAACTCGATGTCCAGGATGCCGTCGGCGCCGACGGTGATGTTGGGCAGGCCCGCGTCGGAGATGTCAACCACGCCGCCCGAGTTGTAGTTGGCGTTCGAAACCGAGAAGCTGTCGGACACGCCGGGGGTCAGGAAGATCTGGTCTTCGAAGTTCAGGATGGACTCGGAAGCCCAGCTGCCGTTGAAGGTGGTCAGGGTGACATCCCAGCTGATGCCGGTGATGATGGCCCCGTTGCCGATGAAGGCCGACAGGACCTCGTTGTTGGGCGAGTCCTGCAGGTCCCAGCTGCTGTAGCCCGAGATGTCGAAGGTCATCGACGAGGTCGCGACCCCGGCGTTGTCGACGGTGTACTCCGTCAGGCCGGTCGACATGAAGGGGCTTGCGGTGGCCAGGCCAGCGGCGGCAGCCAGGGTCGTAAGTGCGATTGCTTTCATTTCTCTTCTCTCTTTCGTTTGACAAACTCAAGAATGGCCGACGCACCACACGCCGTACCAAGACAATCCGAAACAGACCCAGCACACATCACTGGGCAGATCGAACACCAGATCGAACACAAGCACGAGATTGGCAAGGGTCTCTTTCTCTCCCCGGCCGAACTCAGAAGGACTCCCATGATTCGATGGGATGCACCCTCCAGAGATGCTTGATCGATGCGAACGGAAGGGCGGAAGCCCTCGATCTGGCACTAGACTAGTGTATTTTCCCGCCCTGTCAATACTTTCCACCCTGAATTTGAACAGAATTGCGGAACCCCCACGAATCACCCCCATCGCGTCCGATAAAGACCGCGAGGCGGCCAGAAACAGCGAATTTTCGGACGATCCCGCTGATGACCCGGACGAACGCTCCTGGGCGCCAAGGCGAGCCCCCGGGCAGCATGGACAAGCCCTGATCACGCACCCATGAAAAACGCCCGGCTCAGCCGGGCGTCGCAGGACTTATGTCGGTTCCGTCTCATGTCCCGACGCGGATGGGCCTCAGAGCGAGTTGAGCTTGCGCCCGATCCGGCGACGCCGGTTCAGGATCTTGCGACCGCCCTTGGTCTTCATCCGAGCGCGAAAACCCAGCACACGACGGCGTTTGGTGTTGCTGACGCGACGAGGATAATGCATGGCCATGTCCGTATCTCCTGTAGGCGCTGCGCCCAGCGGCCGAGAGCGGCCCACTGTGCCCGGGGTGCGGGGTCACCACTCTAGCCCAGCTCCCCGCCCGGGTCCACCCACCCCCCGTTTGCGCCGGAAATTGATTGGACACGAGCCCGTTTATCGTGGATAATCACGGTGTTGTCCCGCGTGGCGTCAGGCAAGCCCCGGGCCGCGGCCCCTTGTTCGGTGTTTATTACCAATAAACACTCAGCAACCGATCGCGCCCCTCTTCGGGCGATGACCCCACGCACCTCTCAGAGCGCGCCCCACCGTCTTCGCCTCGCGCGACGATCCCCGGGCGCACGGTCAGACCCGGGGCTCGGCCCCGGAGGCGAAGGGTGTGTCCGCATGCAGGATGAAACGCGAGCCCGGGCCCAGCAGGTCCTCGGCTATCGGTTCCGCGACCTCGATCTGCTCGATCTGGCGCTCCGACACGCCTCGATCTCCGATTCACGCCTCGACTCCAACGAGCGCCTTGAGTTTCTCGGCGACGCCATCCTGGGCATGATTGTCTGCGAACGCATCTTCCTGCGCTTCCCCAACTACCTCGAGGGCGAAATGACCAAGATCAAGTCGCTCGCCGTTTCGCGTCGTGTCTGCGCCAAGGTCGCCATCGACCTGGGGCTCGATCAGCTCATCGTGGTGGGCAAGGGCATGATGACCCAGTCCCGGCTGCCCCAGTCGCTCGCGGCCGCGGTGCTCGAATCGGTCATCGCCGCCATCTACCTCGACGGCGGCATGGGCAGCGTGCGCGCGTTCATCGAGCCGCTGCTCGATCCGCTCCTCGACGACGCGGTCTGCTCGGGGCACCAGCACAACTTCAAAAGCGTGCTCCAGCAGCACGCCCAGCGCACCCTGGGGACCTCGCCCAACTACCGCATCCTCGATGAGAAGGGCCCCGACCACGCCAAGGCCTTCCACATCGGCGTCGAGCTCGACGGACGCCGATTCGAGCCCTGCTGGGGGCAGTCCAAGAAATCCGCCGAGCAGCACGCCGCCCTCAACGCCCTGACCGCCTTGGGGCTGATCGAGAAGAACGAAGCCGGCGAGATGCGCATGATCTGCGACGACGACGCCAACACCAGCGCCGCCGACCTCGAATCCGCCCGCGACCTCACGGTCTGAAGGATCATCCGCCCCGCCCACTTGTCCGCCCACTTGTACGCTCCCGGCCCCCGCGGAGAGAGCGGTCCGCCAGAGGCGGATCTGGCTTCAGTCCACGCTCACCAGGTCCACCACCGTGGGCAGGTGGTCCGAAGCCGCGGAATCCTCACGCGTCAGTCCCATCGCCCGCAGCGACTCGTCGCCCAGCGTCCGCGTGTCGAGCAGCAGGGCGTGCTCGCAACGCGTCAGCGCCGGGTCGTAGAGCACCCAGTCCAGGCGTCCTGGCCCGAAGCGGCTCTTGTCATCCACCCAGCTGGCCGACACCGTGTCCCCCAGCACACGCGGCCGTGCCGCCAGGAGGTCTCGCCCGTCCGCCGCCAGGCCCTGCGCCAGCGTATCCAGCGGCTCGCGCGAGCCGACGAGATTGAAATCGCCGCCGATCACCAGGCGCGCGTCGGGGTGCTGGCGGTGCACCTCGCGCACGAACGCGTTGAGCGTCCGGGCCTGCCCGATCCGAGTCGAGTCCTCCTCCGAATCCGCGCCCCCGCAGCACTTGAGATGCACGCTGATCGCCAGCAGCTCGCCCGCCCCGGTGTCGATCAGGGCCGCGCACGCGCGGGCCGGTCGCCCCTGGCCCGAGGGCGGCAGCACCGTGTCGTAGCGCGCCAGGATCGGGCGTTTGGTCGCGATCGCCACGCCCGCCTTCTCGTCGGGGAAGTGCAGCATCCAGCCCTTGCCCGCGTGCTCGCCCAGCCAGCGCTGGACCTGGGCCCGGGGCGTGTTGAACCATTCCTGATAGAGGATGACATCCGGATCGACGGCCGCCAGCAGTCGCCGGAACGCCTGGGGGTTCTGCAAGGGCGAGGAGAAGAGCACATTGGCGCTCATCACCCGCACGCCGTGCTCGGGCTTCTCGGGCAGGCGCGCCTCGACCGGCGTCGCCTCGGCCAGCTTGGGCAGTCTGGCCGAGGTCGTCATCGACCACAGCACCTCGCCCGCCGCGTCCACCTGATCGACGACAAACTCCACCGGCCCGTCGCTGCGGAGCATCGTCGCCCCATCGGCCAGCCGGTCCAGACGCACCTCGTACTGATCGCTCGCGTAGGTCGGCAGGCACACGAACCCCACCCCCGTGTGCCCCAGCTCGCTGGCGCGTCCGCGAGGGCTGTAGGCATGCACATCGGCGCCGATGCCGATCTCCCCCTGCCCGTTGCCGGGTGAGAGCTCGATCAGCAGGTCCACGCCCTGGTCCTGGGCCGCCATGGCCTGCGGCCGGATCGTTCTCGCCATCGCCCGCCCCGTCGAGGAGTTGGCGTCCGCGTCGATGCGGATCCTGGTCGTGTACGGCGCGGCCTGGATCGCCTGTGGGGGCTCGGCCCCGGGAGAGAAGGTCAGGTACACATACCGCCCGTCGGCCCTGGCGCTGTCGCTGCGCGACCAGTCGTCGAACTCGCCGTCGATTGTGATCGGGCCCGTCTCAACGGCGCGGGGCTGATCGGGCCGTGCCGCGTCCGCGGGCGGCGGCGAAGCGCTGCAGCCCATAGCGGACATCATCGAGACGGGAAGCGTCAGCAGCATCAGGTTGTTCATGCCTCAGGGTAGGTCATCGGGAACGCACCGGCCCAGCCATGCTCGGCGGCCCCGCACCAAAGCTGACTTCAAGGGGAGCAATGGCAGCCGACCTCCAGCGAGGGGCTGGCCGGTATACTTGTCGCAACAAATAGTCCGCCCCCCGACGAGGAATACACTCCCGCCGTCTCCCGTTCTCCAACCCACACCGTCCCGCGGTGCCGCCGCGGGAACGCAGGAGCCCGAATATGAAGCACGCACTCAGAGCCCCCCTCGCCGCCGTCGCCCTCACGACCACCATCGCCGCCCTCGCCGGCTGGAACACGCTTGGCGCCGCCAGCACGACCGAGGCCAGCGCCGCCCTTGCCGGCGCCGCAACCGTCCAGACCAATGCCCAGACCAACGCCGCCGCCAAGGTCTACAGCGTCGATCCCGTCCACTCCAACATCATCTTCAAGATCCGGCACGCCGGGTTGACCAACTTCTACGGTCGCTTCAACGACCTCTCGGGCAGCGTCCGCCTCGACAAGCGCAACATCCCGGGCGCCACGATCGAGATCGCCGTCGACATGGGCTCGCTCGACACCAAGAACGCCAAGCGCGACGCGCATGTCAAGGGCGCCGATTTCTTCAACGCCCGCCAGTATCCCAAGGCGACCTTCACCTCGACCTCCATCACCGAGGGCGGCGAGGGCGGCTTCGAGCTCACCGGCGACTTCACATTGCACGGCCAGACCAGGCCCGTCACCGCCACCATGTCGCCCGTGGAAACGGGCGAGATGCAGGGCAAGGCCATGATGGGCTTCGAGGCCCGCTTCTCGATCAAACGCAGCGACTACGGCATCACCACCTATATCGACACCGCCAATCCCGAGGACGGCTCGCTGGGCGACACCGTCGAGATCGTCGTCGCCATCGAGGGTTTCTCTGAATAAACCGCGTCAACCGGGCGAGAATGGTCGTGAGCGCCCGCCGGGGCCCGAGCCGTTGACCGCCCCGACCACGACCGCGGAGGAGGAACCGTCATGGATCCCCAGCTTCAGCAGCGCATGCTGATCTACGCGGGGCTCATCCCCGGCGCCCTCTCGCTGGTCGTGCTTCTGACCGGGTGGTACCTCTACGCCCTGCGCGCGGCCCGCATCGACCATGACCGCGGCGACACCCCCGCCCGCCGTGGCGATGGCCCGTGCTGGCTCCTGCCGCTTGTGCTGGCCGCGGGGGTCCTGGGGGCTAACCACGCGATCAACCCCGCGCTAAAGCTCTGGCCCGACGACAACACCTACCGCTACCCCCACGCCATCGCCCTGATCGCCCTGCTGGGCCTGGCCGAGGGGCTGCTGCGCATCCCCGTCCTGCTCGCCCTGCTCCTGCGGGCGCTCGTCTACGCCGCCGCTTTCTGGGTGCTGGGTGAGGGCTACGCCGACACCGTCTTCGCCGGCGCCGCCCCCTTCGTGTCCTACCTCGCCTTCGCCGCCATCGCCGCCGCCCTCGTCGCCACCGCCGCCGACCACGCCGCCCGGCGCCGCGTCCAGTCCGCGGCCCCCGGCCAGGACGCCGCCCCGCGCCACGGCTGGGCCGACGCCGCCACCTGGCTGATCATCATCGCCGGCGCGATGCCCACGCTCTTCATGAACCATTTCGGCCTCGGGGCCCAGCTCCCGGTCGGGATCGTCGCCGTCATGACCCCCACGCTGATCGTCGCCCTGCTCTTCCGCGATCTGCGCCTGGCGCGCGGCGGGGTCACCGTCCTGGTCGGCTTCATGCTCGCCATGCTCATCGGCGCGATTGTCCATGCCGGGGCCGTCTCGCTGCCCTCGGTGCTGCTGCTCGCCGCGGCCCCGCTGGTGCTGCTGATCCCCCTCACAACCCCATCGGGGCTCAAGCTCCTGCTGGCGCGAGCCGCGGTCCTGATCGTGATCCTCGCCGGCGCATACGCGACCCTGCACTACGCCCAGCACAGCGCCCAGCCCGGTGAGGATGACGCATCGGGCATGTGGGACTCCTGATCTCCGCCATCGCCCCGGCGCGAAAACACCCGGCGCCGCGCACGACGCTCCGAGAACGCACGCCCCAGTGGACCCCGATCAACGGCGGTGATCACCCGCGCCGGCGACAGACCCGCACACCCAGACTCAGCCCCAGCAGGCCCGCCCCCGCCAGCACACCCGGGGGCAGCGGGACGACATGGATCTCGTTGCCCAGGATCTTGTCCGAGCCGCCATGGGGCAACCCCTTGAACCGTACCGCGAAGTCGTTCCCGTCGCCCAGGAAATCTCGGCTGGTCAGAGAACCAGCATCGCCCGCGCTGACCAAGAAGGTGAAGGTCCCGCCGGTCCCATACATCAGACCATTGTGGGGGTTCCCCCCGCCCGTCCACTTCGCGCCCAGCGCCGCGCCCGCGTCAAAGGTGCCGAATGGAGCGGCCGATTCTTCGCCCGTGTTCAGGAAGTTGCTGTTAGTCCCGCTGGTGAGCGTCGCCGAGGCGTCGCTGTCACTGCTGGCGATGTTGAACACGAAACCGGTGAGGTAGCCCCCGACCGACGCCGCGCTCGTGTTGTTGAGCGTGACCACCAGCGTCCCGCTGGTCCCGCCGGCGTAGCTGTATTCGAGCGAGCCGGTGAAGCTCGAGCCCGTCCCGCCGACGCTACTGTTGATGTCGCCCATGATATCGACGCTGCTGGCGCCAGCCCCCGCGGAAAGGATGGAAAGCACGGCCGCCGCTCCGGAGATTCGCAACATATGAGTCTCTCTTTTCTTCTGTTCTGGACCGGGACCGACCCAGAGGGTCGGTCGCGACGCGTGCGGCGGGGACGCAGGGACGCTCAACAACAGCGTCGGGCCCCGGGAGCCCGCACCCGCCCCGGGCCGCTTATCACCCCTAAAATAGGCGGGCTGACGGAGAAAGCAATGCGGAATGCCCCCTGATTCTGCGTATAGTATCCGATTCGCTTTTTATCGGACCCAATCACGATCCCAAAGCCGTCCCATGCCCACGCCGTCGCTGCCATCACCGCCCCCGATCGCCGTCGGCCAGCGCGTCCTGCTCCGCCCGCCCGCCGAGCCCGACCGCGCCGCCTTCGTCGCTCTGCGCCGCGCCTCGCGCGCCCATCTCGAGCCCTGGGAGCCCATCCCCCCCAGCGGCCTCGATCTGTACAGCCCCGCCGCCTTCGATCGCGAGCTCGAGATGCACGACACCGACCGCGAACAGCGGTGGCTCATCATCGACCGCGCCGCCAACGCCATCGCCGGGCGCATCGCCCTCACCAGCATCGAACGCGGCCCCTTCCAGAACGCCCGCTTCGGCTACTGGATCGGCGCCCCCTTCGCGGGCAAAGGCCTCATGACCGAGGCCCTCACCCTCGCCGTCGAACACTGTTTCCGCCCCCTCGAATCCGGCGGCCTGGGCCTCCACCGCGTCTGCGCCAACATCCTCCCAAGAAACGAACCATCCCGCAAACTCCTGGAGCGCGTGGGGTTCGTCAAGGAGGGATACTCCGAAAAGTACCTCCAGATCCGCGGCGTCTGGGAGGACCATGAGCGGTGGGGGATGACGAGGGAGCGGTGGACGCGATGAACATCGGATTCATCTTCTTCGCGCTCATTTCAAGAGCGCCCACCAATATGCTGAGCGATGCTGTCCCCTTCTCGATCGCCCAGTCCCACGACGAGGGCGGCATCGTCGCCTACACCATCACCGGCCCCAAGGTCGAGAGGACTCGCGCCCTCGACTTCGCCTTGCTTGGGGTCCCGTGGTTCTTCGGCGGCGTCGTGCTCCTCTTCTCATCCCACGCGAACCTCACCGTCCATCCCGCCATCGCCTACACCGTCCTGCTCGGCGGCGGTGGGCTGATGCTGTTCCAAGCGCACATCCGGCGCAGAGCCGCCCGCGCCCGCACACAGATCGAGATCGATACCGCCTCCGGGCGATGTCCTCTCTGGGCAAGCCCACTACAACCGCGCGCTACACCGATGCGAGGATCACCTCCCGCCCGAACCTGAACCACCTCGTCACCATCAGCGATCAGAGCGGGCGCCCGCTCATCGTGCTCGGCGCGTTCTCACAGTCCGACAACGCCCATCTCTACGCCGAGATCCTCGCCGGAGAAACCGGCCTCCCGCACGAGATCGACGACCCGCCCCGCCCCGTCTCGCTCCAGTGGGCGGACCGGATCGTCGCTTCCGACAAACGCGCCCTTGAAAATCCCATCCGCACGAAGCCCTTGCCTCTCCGGTTCACGGCGTAGTGACAGCACTCCAAGCCGCTCCCGTCTCTCGCACCACCAGCACATCCACATCGACATCATCGGGGATCAGGCGTAAGCCGTACCGCTGTTCCAGATACTGACTCATCTCATCCTTATTGTATTCGTACACGCCGGGGATCATGAAATCATACTCCCCATCGTCATTGATCTGACAGTCCACCGGTCCGCCCACAAACCGCTCCAGAGCCTCGCACAGATGGGCGAACGACTGCTTCCCCGCACGCACCGCGCTCCGCCCGTCGTCGAGTTTCTTGCCGCCGATCCACGAAGTATATGCGTCCTCGGACGCGGGGAGTAGCGACGCTTCCTCGGCACGCACCATCCGGAAGCCGGGCAGGGTTCGGCGGGCGTGCTCGATGGTCACACCCATCCCCGCCTCGATCGCGGCCTGCACGATCCGCTGCCGCTGCAAGAGGTCCACGCCGGGCATGCAGTAAATAAAATCGAAGCGCCGCTCGTCCAGCCACTCCGGGCCGATGATCCGGTGGTCCGGGACTTGCCCGGAGAACCAGTCATGCCCGGGCAGCGGGACCATCCAGCCGATGAGGGCTCTGGCTCTGTACGCCATCGAAGTAAATCGATCGATGGACCCGCCACCGGTGCGTTTCCACAGCTTCCCAGCCGGCCGGCAGATCACCTGGAAGCTCGCGTCACGCCCCAGCGAGAACGGGTCCTGACCCGTGATATCCCGCTGCTGGTCCCGCGGCTTGCCCCACTCCGCTCCGATCGCCCGCGCCTGAGGCAGAATATGTCCCTCAAGATCGATCGGAGGCCCGTCCTCATATTCATTACGCAGCGCCATCTCGATCATGTCTTCATCCAGGTTCAGATCCTCCACGCTCACCCGCGAGATCCGCCCGTCCGGGCACACCAGCGTCCCGCTGCCCTGTCCCATCGCGAAATATCGCTGCCATGTCGTATTCTCCGGGTCGCTGAGCACGATCATGCTCGTTTCATGGCTCTCTATGAACCCGGTCACTTCCTCGATCGTCTGCGTTGTCACGCCAAGGAACACCAGCTTGTCGCCGAACTTCTTCTTGAGATCGTTGTGCCTGGGCATCGCCTGGATGCAAGGCAGGCACCCCGTGCTCCAGAACTTCACATACACCACCTTGCCCCGAAGTTCCGCCATTTCGATCTCACCCGGCTGCATCCATCCCGGCGCGCGCATCAGCGCCCCGGCGTGCACATCGGGCGCAAGCTGCCCTGGCACGGGTTGCATATCCCTCTGCCCCCGCGCGAAAGAGGACGACAGGACGACAATCAGCGACGCCAGCAGAAACCGAACAGACATCATGTGCTCCTTTCCAGGGACGATGAAATCGCTCCACGAAGATACCACGATCCCCGCCCCTGGATGACATGAATCCAGAGATTGCAGCGCTTTGGAAAGGCGGGCGCCGGGTGACATGCAGACGCCGCTCCCGGCTCCAGCATGCCATGAAACGCCGTCACCCGCCTGCAGCCCCCCGCAACTCTTCCCCATTGTCTATTGCCCACTGCCTACTGCCTGTCCCTTCTTCACTCCCACTCAATCGTCGCCGGCGGCTTGCTCGAGATGTCGTACACCACCCGGTTCACGCCGCGCACTTCATTGATAATCCGCGTCGAGATCCGCGCCAGCACATCGAACGGGATCCGCGCCCAGTCCGCCGTCATGAAGTCCTGCGTTTCCACGGCCCGCAGCGCGATAGCGCGCTCGTAAGTCCGCCCGTCGCCCATCACGCCCACGCTCTGCACCGGCAGCAGCACCGCGAACACCTGGCTGGTCTTGCGATATAAACCCGCGGCCACGATCTCCTCGAGCAGGATCTCGTCCGCTTCGCGCACGATCTCCAGCTTCTCGGCCGTGATCTCGCCCAGCACCCGCACCGCCAGGCCCGGCCCGGGGAACGGGTGACGCCACACGATCGCGTCGGGCACGCCCAGGACCGATCCAAGGCGGCGGACCTCGTCCTTGAACAGTTCACGCAAGGGCTCGATCAGCTCGAAGCCGAGTTCTTCGGGGAGCCCGCCGACATTGTGGTGCAGCTTGATGTTCGCGCTGTGCCCCGCGTGCCCGTGCCCGCTCTCGATCACATCGGGGTACAGCGTGCCCTGGGCCAGAAAATCCGCGCCCTCGATCGATTCCGCGGCTTCCTTGAACACCTCGATAAATCGGTGCCCGATCCGCTTGCGCTTCACCTGGGGGTCATCCACGCCCGCCAGATCATCCAGGAACGCGGCGCTCGCGTCCACCACGCGCAGGTCAATGTTGAAATGGTCCTTGAAGGTGTGCTCGACCAGGTCGCGCTCCTTCTTGCGCAGCAGCCCGTTGTCGACGAACACGCAGGTGAGCCGGTCCCCGACCGCCTTGTGCAGCAGGGCCGCGACGACCGACGAGTCCACCCCGCCCGAGAGGCCGCAGATCACCCGCCGATCGCCCACCAGCTCCCTGATCCGCGCGGCCTCCTCCTCGGCGTACGCGCTCATCTTCCAGGTTCCCGCGCAGGCGCATATCTCGTAGAGGAAGTTGCGGAACAGGTCGTCGCCGTGGGGCGTGTGCGTCACCTCGGGGTGGAACTGCACGCCCACGAAGCGGCAGTTCGGATCGGTCGAACGCACCGCCGCGTAGGGACAGGTGTCGGTGGAGGCGATGGGCGTCATGCCCGCTCGTCCCAGATGCTCGATCTGGTCCCCGTGCGACATCCACACCTGCGTGTGCTCGGGCACCGCGTGGAACAGATCGTGCGGCTGCTTGTCGTTGGCCCCGCCGTGCTGGATGTGCAGCTGCGCCCGCCCGTACTCACGGTGGGGCGCCTTGTGCACGCTCGCCCCGAGCAGGCGGCAGGCGAGCTGCATCCCGTAGCAGATCCCCAGCACCGGGATGCCCAGCTCCAGGATCTTCGGGTCCATGGTCGGCGCGCCCTCGTCGGTGACGCTCGACGGCCCGCCCGAGAGGATGATCCCCCTGGGGTTCATGGCCGCCAGTTCCTCAGCGCTGATGCTCGGCGCAACCAGGACCGAGAACACCCCCGCGTCGCGCACCCGCCGGCAGATCAGCTGGGCCGTCTGCGAGCCGAAATCCAGAACGGGGACCACTTCGTGCTCGATGTGGGAGGCGGGGTTGTGGGGCATGGCTGATCTCGGGATCGGTCTCGCGCTTCGGGGTGCGAAGGCGTGGGCGTGTGGACGAGGGTGCAGGCTGCGGGGGCCTAGCGTCCGATAAACCCGGGAGATGGGACCAACTCCGGGTGGGATCGTAGACCCGGCGCGACAAAAGGCGAGAAGGGGGAGCAACCTGTTGTCAGCTCGAACGAATACACGCGGTGTAAATCCCGAGGCCTACAGTTGTTGCATGCCCTCCGCGCCGACAAGACCCCGTTCCCCACGACCCCGCCCCGGCTTGAAGGCGACCATGCCCCCCTTGGTGCTGGCCCTCATCACGCTCTGGGGATGCATCCCCGAAGCCAAGCCCGGGTTTGACTCACCGGCGCCATCCAAACGCCTCGACGCCATCGTCAACGCATCCAGCTTGGAGGACGACGAATCGTTAGTGAAACTGGTCGAGAAGCTGCGTTCGCCCGACCCCGTCGAACGCATGTTCGCGATCCGTTCGCTGGAGATCCGCACGGGGGAGACACTCGGGTACGACCACGCCGCCGAACATTGGCAACGGCTCGGGGCGTACACCCGCTGGCTGGAGTATCTTGAGCGGGAACGGGGCATCGAGATCCCCCATACCATGCGAGACGAAACGGGCGATGCAACCGGCGAGGAAAAGGGCGACACGGACGGCGATCCCCCCCCGGGTCATGAAGAGAATAAGGATCAGCCGATGGAGGAGGATGCCGGCTGATCAGCAAGGCGTACAGACCACGGGCATTCGCCCCGTGCGTTGATGAAACGGATGCCCATGGATCATCGTCCCGAGATCGAGCTCAAGCTAACCTCTGACCCCATGTACCTCTGCGGCGCCCGCGAGCTGGTGGGGTGCATCGCCCGGCGCATCGGGTTCGACGATATGGACTGTTCCAAGATCGCCCTGGCGGTCGACGAGGCGCTTTCCAACATCATCCGCCACGGCTACGACAAGGCCTTCGACCGCCCCATCTGGCTGGGGATCTCGCCCATCAGCGCCAGCAGCGATTCGATCGGGGGCATCGTCATCACCATCGAGGACGAGGCCCGCCAGGTCGATCCCGGGAAGATGAAGGGACGCGACCTCGACGACATCCGCCCCGGCGGGCTGGGCGTGCACATCATCCAGGAGGTGATGGACGAGGTCCGCTACGAGAAGCGCGCCCGGCGTGGGATGCGGATGGTCATGACCAAGCGGGCCCCGCGTCCCAGCGAGTCCCCCCGCCTGTCGGACCGCAAGGTCTCGTGCGCCGCCGCGATGCCCGTCAAGCCGCCGATGCGGCCGTGAGTCTCCCCGCCCGGGCGAGTGCGGAAATCGCCCCGGTCGGCCGGTATACTCGGCTGTTGTTCGATCCGAACCGAGGGGACCCGCAGCGCATGGCCAACCCGCAATCGTCATTCATCCGCGTCGATCGACCCGAGCAGGGGGTCGTGGTGCTGGCGCCCACCGCCGACATCGATATGAGCCGCTCGCCGGACCTGCGCAGCGCGATCCGCCAGGAGCTTGGCGCGGGGGTGCACAAGATGGTCGTTGATCTTGAGGATGTCCATTACATGGACTCCTCGGGCCTGGCCACGCTGGTCGAGGCGATGCGCAACATCGGGGGCACCGACACGCGCCTGGTGATCTGCAACATGAACCCCAAGGTCAGCGCGATCTTCGAGATCGCGCGCCTGGATTCGTTCTTCTCGATCGTGGGCTCGCGGGAAGAGGCGATCTCGCTCTGACGCGGGGTCCGCGCGGGAGATTGATCCAGCGGCGGGGGGGAAAACGCCGATGAAACGCGGCCAAGCCCATGCCCAGCGATGATGACCAGATCGGATCGGAACCGTCGCGCCAGGCGAGCATTAGCCGCTCGGCGGGAGGGATCCTGCTGCTGCCGATCCTCTACCCCCTGGGGCTGGCGGGTCGGCGGATCATCGGGATTCTGGACCACACGGGCGATGTGGTGTACCTGCTGCTGGACACCACGCGGTGGTTCCTGCGCGGGCTGCTGAGCCCTAAGTATCGGCTGGGCAAGAGCGCGATCGTGTCGCAGGTCTGCCGCATCGGGGTCGAGTCGATCTTCATCGTTTCGCTGGTGTCGGCGGCCGTCGGGTTGATCCTGGCGTTGCAGCTCTCGCCGCCCCTGGACGACTTCGGTCAGCGGGACAAGGTGGCCAACATCATCTCCGTGGCGGTTTTGCGCGAGCTGGGGCCGCTGATCGGGGCGATCGTGCTGACGGGGTTCGCCGGCGCGTCGATCGCCGCCGAGATCGGGACGATGGTGGTGAGTGAAGAGATCGAGGCCCTCGAGGCCAGCGCGCTCAACCCCATCCGGTTCCTCGTGGTTCCCCGCCTGCTTGCTTCGACGGTGTCGATGACGGCGCTGGGGGTGATCAGCAGCTTCTGCGCCATCATCGCGGCCCTGGTGATCAGCGTGACGATGCTGGGGATCCCATACGAGACCTTCGTGGACAACATGCTCACGCAGGCCAAGCTGGTCGACTTTGTGACCGGCGTGGTCAAGGGCGGGGTGTTCGGGACGCTGATCGGGATCATCGCGTGCGCGAATGGATTGCGCGTGACCGGCGGTGCCGCGGGCGTGGGGCGTGCGACAACCTACACCGTGGTTGAGTGCGTGGTGGCGATCGTGACGGCGGACCTGGTGTTCACGGCGATCTTCTTCGCGCTGGGGCTGTTTTAAGAAGCCACTGGCCACTAGGGACTGGCCACTGGGGGAAGAAGAAGTGTTTGGTGGTGAAGCCTCGCGGGAGCGGGGCTTGTTTGTTTTTGAGCCATCAGCCATCGGGGATCGGGCATCAGGGGGAGAGGCGGCGGGGCGTGGGGTGGGCTTGTGCCTTCCAGCGCCCTCGCGGGGAGGTGGCACGCGTCTTCGCGTGACGGGGGGTCTTCGCTAGTGGGTTGTTGAAGCGAAGTTTCGGGAGGGTTCTTAAGACACCCCTCCGCCTCGGGGACTCGGCACCTCCCCGCGGGGCGCGGGGAGGGGCAAGAGGGGGAGGTGAGCGTGGTGTGGATCTGGGTTTGGGTCTGTGTGGGCATGAGCGAGCCTCCGGTTTAGGGCGGGGATCGGCTCAGCGGGGGCCGGGTGTTTGGTTCGTCACTCGGGGATGTGTTGGGGGAGTGTAACGAGCGGGGCGGGGGGTGCAAGGGGGGAGTGGGGGAGTGACGGGATGTTGCGCACAAGGGCTGTCAGTCGGGGGGAGATTTTGTATGCGGAGGGGGCGGAGCGGGGGTTGGGTGGCCCGATGCTAGTCTTCGAGCTTCGGGTGAGGGAGGCCGCTGAACTTCCGTCCCGAAGCTCACTGCGTTCGCAACTGGCCACCCGCCAAACGAACGGATTTGGACTCCGTAGATGAAATAATTTCGAATTAAATTTGATTTTTGAATCCGAACCGCTAAAATGGCTCAGCGAACGCCACTTCGGTCTTCGCAGTACTCAGGGTCGCAGTTACGCTGCCGCCCGCAACAACAAGGATGCCTATATGACCAAGCGACAGAAGGCAAGCGATGTCATTTCCGCCGATTTTCAAATCGAAGTTGACGATTTTCGAGCTCACCGTATCCCAGGGCTCCCAAACTCAAAATATGGTACTTGTTATATTCGTGCAAGTGAGCTTGTGAAGAAGCTTGAGCTTGACGATTGGCTTGAGGGGGTAAACCCTCGTGTTCCTAATCGCAATGCCAAGCAAGTTCTTACGGGGCATGTTGTAAAAGGCATTCGTGAGACATTGCAGGATGCCCCTGAGGATTTCGCGATCAAAAATCAGGGCTTGTTCTTGTTGGTGGACAAGATCGGAGAGTATCAGCGAGAGCGAGCTGGTGGGCTTCTTGAGCTAACGCTAAATGATACCGGTGTGCATGGACTGTGCAATGGTGGTCACACATATGCAGCTATCAAGGAATTTGCTGAAAGTGCCGAGGACACATCTTCTCTGAATGATGCGTGGGTGCATCTACATATCTTTGAGGGGATTGACCCAGAGAAGGTGTCTGTCATGGCGGAGGGCCTAAATCGTTCTAAGCAGGTCGATGATCCTAGCTTGCTTAATCTTGAAGGTCACTTCAAGAGAATACGCAAGGCCATGAGCGACAAGCTTGGGGAAGATGAGATTGCGTATCATCAGGGGGATAGCGGAAGCTATTATATTACCGAAATCATTAGGACAATAATGTTCTTCAACTGTGAGCGGTTTGATAACCGAAGGCACCCTAGCTCCTTGTACCGCCAGCAAAAGAAAATGATCGGCATGTATATCGATGATGTGCAGGCTAAGCCGTCTCCTATTAGTTTAATCGTGCCTAGGCTGCATGAAATTTTGGTGCTTATGGATATGATTGCGGAAGCAACTCCTGCTGCTGCAAAGTCGCTACCGAGTCCGTTTGAGATTGGTCGTATGTCTGATAAAGGGTCTGCACGAGCGGCGAGTCAGGTAAATCGAAATACCTCGCTTCATTTTTTGGGTAGGTCGATGAACATGAAGATTCCCAATGGTTGGTTGATAGTCATGCTGGCGGCATTTCGAGCAAATGTGGATTGGGATCTTAAGGAGGCTCGCTTTGATTGGAAGGTTCCATTGGACGAGCTTCTCCCTAAGGTGATTGGTGATCTGGTTCGTATTTGTGTTCAGGAATATCGTGACAATAAGAACAAGCCGGATGAGATGGCTCGGAATCCTTCGGTATATGAGCAATGTTACAATAAAGTGGAGTTGCAGTTGTACAGGATGGATAAGCACTAATGCTTTTCAGTAATATTGCGAAATGCCGAGGCCAAAGCCCCGGCGTTTTTTTTATAGCCTGTACCCCACCGGATGCTCGATCAGCGAGTAGAGCTCACGCAGGACGGTCATGACGAGGAATCCGGTGCCGGTGAGGGCGGCCATGATGGCGCAGGCGGTCCATAAACCCGCGCCGGCGAGCCAGCCGCAGGCGTAGAGGGCGGGCCAGATGGCGCCGTAGCGGGTGATTTTTTCGCCCAGGACGGGGCCGGAGCCGACTTTTTTATATCTGCGATAGATCATGAAGGCGAAGAGCAGCACAAAGCCCAGGGGGTAGAGGGCGGCGATTGGGGGGACGAAGTCGGGCCAGAAGCCGTCGGCTGTGGTGCGGCGTGACCAGGCGAGGGTGAGCAGCACGAGGGTGCAGATGAGCCAGCCGGCGGCGGCGAAGATGGCGGCGCGGCGGGAGATGGGTGGGGATTTGCGTCCCAGGTGCTGGGCGAAGGCGGCGACGGCGATGGCGTGGGTCATGACGAGCCAGACGGGGAGCAGGAACCGGACCCAGAGGTCGGGGATGAGCATGTGCCCGGCGTAGATGAGCGAGAGCAGGAGCATGCCGATGCCGGGGATGAACTTGCCCAGGACATTGAAAATGAGGATGGCGCAGGCGAGCAGGAGGGTCATGAGGATGGCTTCGGAGCCGAAGACCATGGCCCCGAGGATGGCGCCCATGAGGGAGGCGGCGACGAGGCAGACGGCGAGTTCGATGGAGGCGGAGCCGTCGACGATGGGTGAGGCGGTCTTGCCAAGGGCGCGGTCGCGGTGGACATCGAGCAGGTCGTTGAGTGAGGTGCCGAAGGCGTAGAGGGCCAGGCCGGCGACGAGGCCCGCGGTCAGGAGGAGTGCGAGGGGGGCGTTGTTGATGGTGTCGGTGCCGAGCTCCTCGGCGTTGAAGCGGGACCAGAGGATGACGAACCAGAGGTTGGCGACGGCGCCGAAGGCGGTGGTGACGCGGGTGAGTTTGAGCGTGGGGGCGATGGAGAGGAGGGTTTTTCGCACGGGCGATGGTAGGGGGGAGGGGGAGGCAATGGGCAATGGGCAATGGGCAGTAGGCAATGGGCAATAGGGGGAGAGGGGGTCGGGGATTGGGGGTGGCGCCACTCGCGGCGAAGACGCGCAGTGGTGTCTTTGGGGGAGGAAGACACCGCGGCGCCGGGGCTGGCCAGTGGTGGCGCCCGGAGGAGGGCGGGGGCGTGAGAGGATGGGCGAGCGGGGGGCTAGGATTCCGGTCCTATGGGCAAAGAGCATCCCAGATCGGCGTCGGAGCTGCTGCCGGGGCCTTGTGCGATCGTGGTTTCGCGGTACAACGAGACGGTGACCTCGGCGATGCTGGAGGGGGCTGTCGGCGCGTATCTGGCTCGGGGCGGATTCGAGGACGAGCTGGCTGTGGTGGAAGCGCCGGGGGCGTTCGAACTGGTGTCGATCGCGCGGGCGGCGGCGGTGAGCGAGCTGTACGCGAGCGTGGTGTGCCTGGGGTGCGTGATCAAGGGTGAGACGGAGCACGATCGGCATCTCTCGGCGGCGGTGGCCAACGGGCTGGCGGAGATCAGCGTGGCCACGGGGGTTCCGGTGGCGCTGGGGGTGCTGACGGTCCATACCAATGAGCAGGCGCTGGCGCGGGCCGGCGGCGCCAAGGGGAACAAGGGGGCCGAGGCGATGGGGGCGGCGCTGGATGCCTCGGCGGCGATCATGGCGTTGATGGAGGCGGCG
This sequence comes from uncultured Phycisphaeraceae bacterium, assembly GCA_964387925.1. GTDB lineage: Bacteria > Planctomycetota > Phycisphaerae > Phycisphaerales > UBA1924 > UBA1924. The sequence continues at coordinate 278,813 of CAYLXF010000003.1, read as the reverse complement.
GTGGAGGACAGGCCGGGCGTGCGGTTCACGCCGGGGCTCAAGGTGACGGACAAGCTGGCGGGGCAGGGTTGAGTGGATTTGTGTTGAAGGGATTCGATGGCATCACCTCGTGACATCCGGAAGCTGGCGCTGCTGGCGATGTATCAGTTTGACGCGCGTTCGGGGAGCGATCCCGAGGCGATCCGGGATTCACTGGACGATGTGGAGTCGCTGGCGGAGGAGGGGCTGTCGTTCGTGGACCAGTACGCCGATTTCACGCCCCACGAGCGGGACCGGGCGTTCGATCTGGCGCGGGCGGCGTACGCGCACCGGGAGGGGGCGGACGATGTGCTGGGCGAGCTGTCGAGCGAGTGGAGCGTGTCGCGGATGCCGGCGGTTGACCGGTCGATTCTGCGCCTGGCGCACTACGAGATGACGGGGGTGGAGGGATCGCATCCCAAGGCGGTGGTGAACGAGGCGGTGGAGCTGGCCAAGGTGTTCTCGACGGCCAACTCGCCGGGGTTTGTCAACGCGATCCTCGACAAGATTCTCAGGCGGGTGCTGGCCGAGCGGGCGGCGGCGCAGCCATCGGGCGGGGAGTGAGGGGCGATGGCGATTTTCCGCAAGACGATCGGCAAGCTCCGCCAGGGGCTGGGCAAGACGCGAGAGGCCTTCGTTTCGGGCCTGCGGTCGGTCGTGTCGGGTCGCCGGCTCGATGACGAGCTGATCGGGGAGATCGAGAAGCGGCTGATCCAGAGCGATGTGGGGGTCAAGGCGACCAGGGTTCTCATCGATGGGATCCGGGCGGACGCGCGGGCGGGGAAGCTGACGCGGGGCGAGGATGTCATCGGCTACCTCAAGCGAGAGCTGGTCTTGATGTGGCCCGCGGCGGACCGGACGCTGAACTTCAGCGACACCAAGCCGACGGTGATCCTGATGACCGGGGTTAACGGCGTGGGCAAGACGACCTCGATCGCCAAGCTGTGCCAGATGCTGAGCGATGAGGGGAAGAGCGTGCTGCTGGGCGCGTGCGACACCTTCCGCGCGGGGGCGGTGCGGCAGCTTGAGATCTGGGGCGAGCGGCTGGGCGTGGATGTGGTCAAGGGGCAGCAGGGGGGGGACCCGGCGGCGGTGGCCTTTGATTCGTGCGCGGCGGCCAAGGCGCGCGGGGTGGATGTGCTGATCATCGACACGGCGGGGCGGCTGCAGACGCAGGCGGGGCTGATGGATCAGCTGAGCAAGATCAGGCGTGTGATCGACAAGCAGATCCCCGGGGGGCCGCATGAGACGCTGCTGGTGCTGGACGCGACGAGTGGTCAGAACGCGCTGCGGCAGGCCGAGGAGTTTGACCGCGCGACGGGGGTGACGGGGATCTTCCTGAGCAAGCTCGACGGGACGGCGCGGGGGGGGATCGTGGTGGCGATCAAGGAGGCGACGGACATCCCGGTGAAGTTCATCGGGGTGGGGGAGACGCCGGGGGATGTGGAGGCGTTTGATCCTGAGGCGTTTGTGGAGGCGATGTTTGGGGAGTGAAGAAGGGATCGGCCATTCGCCACTGGCCACTAGGGGAAGAGGGGGAGGTGGCCCGCATACGCTGAGGCGATGTCGCGGTTGATGTGGATTCGAGTTCCTGCTCAAGCTGCGCGTGAGCAGGGCACCCGGCTTCGAGTTCGGTGAAGACTTCGCGGGCATGGACCCGGAGGACATGGATGCCGCATGATTGCATCCATTTGTCTCGTGTTTTGTCGTGCGTCAGTTGGTCGGCTTGGTGAGTCTTGCCGTCGATCTCAACGGCGAGGCGTGCGTCTCGGCAGTAGAAGTCGGCGATGTAGGGTCCGAGGGGGTGTTGGGATCGGAACGAGGGTTCGGCGATCTGGTTGTTTCGGAGTGTGGACCAGAGGAGTTGCTCGGGTGGGGAAAGGTTGTCGCGGAGGGATTTTGGCGCGTTGCTTGGCCAGGGCGGTGGGCTTGGTGAGTTGGCGGTAGGTGGCGTGGTCGATCACGGGATGAACAGGATAACAAGTTGACTGAGAGAAAGTAAGACCCCTCCGCCTCGGGGACTCGGCCCCTCCCCGCGGGGGCGCGGGGAGGGACAGGGAGCGGGTAGTGGTCAGGCTTGGGGGAATGCTCGGCGATCGTCGATGGCTTCTGCGATAATCTGGCGCATCGCCCGCCCCCAGGCGTCCCAGTTGAGTTCGGCGCGGGCGCGGGTCAGGGCGGCGGTGCTCAGGCGGCGGTAGGTCTGGGGATGATCAATCAGCGATCCGACGGCGTCGGCCCAGGCGGCCGGCCCGGCGTGGCGGTCGATCACGATCCCGGTCTGGTCGTGGAGGACGACGAAGGGGAGGCCGCCGGCGTCGGAGACGATCGAGGGGCGGGCGAAGTGGGCGGATTCGGCGGGGGCGATGCCGAAGGCCTCGCCGATGGAGGGCAGGAGTTGGAGGTGGCAGGCGCGCAGGAGCTTGCGGTGCAGTTGGAGGTGATCGGGCTCGCCCAGGTTGAGGCGGCCGTGGGAATGGACGAAGGCGCTGGCGCGGGATCGTGGGGTTCCCGGGCCGACGATATGGAGGGTGGCGTTGATCCCGCGCCGGCGGAGCAGACCGGCGGCGTCAAGGGCGAGGTCGACGCGTTTGCGGATGGGGTCCACGGCGACGACGAGCAGTCGGCAGTCTTCGCGGGTGGGCGGGGAGGCGGGGGCGGTGATGCCAGCGGGGTGCTCGGGGACGACATGGGCGCCCATGGGGATGACGCGCGTGACGGCGGGGTCGGCGCCCAGGTCGTCGATGGCGGATCGGCGCGTGATGGGGGAGGCGAAGACGGCGCGGGCGACGCGGCCCACGGCGCGGCGTTCGATCTGGTGGAGGGTCTCGTGGAACGCCGGGCCGCGGGCCGCCAGACGGGAGTAGGTGTCCTTGATGATCATGAGTGTCGCGTCGGAAAAGTAGACGATGGGGATGTCGGTCTCCAGGGCGTAGAGGGCCGAGGAGATGCAGCATCCGAAGAGGGCGTCGGGGCGTCCGCTTCGTTGCACAAGGTGTTCGAGATTGGCCTGGACATGCGCGGATCGGCGGGTGATCTGGCGCAGGACCCGGGCGCGCATGACGCTAGGGAGGCGGGTGTCGGCCAGGCGCTTGAGGGGCAGGGGCGTGCGGCGCTGGCGGATGGCGCGCAGGCGCTGGCGGGCGCGGGTCACGAGCGAATCGGGCTCGTCGTGGCGGCGCCGGTCGCTGATGGGGTCGATGATGAATCCCTGGGCGCGGAGGGCGGCGGCCATGTGGTGGGGCATCCCCGAGAGCGGGGTCGGGTCGTCCAGATCCCAGGAGGTGATCATGCCCAGCCGGATCGGCGACCCGCGCCGGGGCACGGGCCCGGGAGCCCGGGGAGCATGGGCGGACGGATCGGGCACGGGGAAGAGCTCCTGTGCTGTCCCTGTTGGGGGCTGCGGGCAAGGCCTGGGGCTGGGGGGGCGCGCGGGGTGCTGAAGTCGGGTCGAGAGGGGCGGAAAATGGCGACAATGGGCGCGGGAGAACGGGGTAGGGTAGCCCTTTGAGATCAGCGGACCTACCCTATGGGTCCAAACCGGACCGGGCCGCGGCCCGCATTTGAACAGATCTCATCGAAAGGAAGCGGCGCACATGGCAGCTGGGACCAAAGGATCAATCACGCAAGTCATCGGGTCGACCTTCGACGCGCAGTTCCCCGAGGGCGAGCTGCCGGACATCTACAACGCGATCGTGACCGAGTGGCAGCACGGGGGCAGGGCCCACAAGCTCGTGGGGGAGGTGCAGCAGCACCTGGGCGGCGGTCGCGTGCGTGCGGTCGCGCTGGGCTCGACCGACGGCATGACGCGGGGGATGACCTCGGTGGACCAGGGTGGGCCGGTGACGGTGCCGGTGGGTGAGAAGGTGCTCGGGCGCGTGTTCAACCTGCTTGGCGAGCCGATCGACAACAAGCCGGCGCTGGAGGGGGTGAGCCGCGCCCCGATCCACCGCGAGCCGCCGGAGTTCTCGCAGCTCAACCCCAAGACCGAGATCCTGCCGACCGGTATTAAAGTCGTGGACCTGCTGTGCCCGTTCGTTCGCGGCGGCAAGATCGGTCTGTTCGGCGGCGCCGGCGTGGGCAAGACGGTGGTCATCCAGGAGATGATCGCGCGTGTGGCCCGTGAGTTCGGCGGCTACAGCGTATTCTGCGGCGTGGGCGAGCGGACGCGCGAGGGCAACGACCTGTGGCGCGAGATGGCCGAGGCGGAGTACACCGACGCCGAGGGCAACACGGCGCATGTGCTCGACAAGGTGGCGATGGTGTTCGGTCAGATGAACGAGCCCCCCGGGTCGCGTCTTCGCGTGGCGCTGTCGGGGCTGACGATGGCCGAGAACTTCCGCGACGAGTCGGGCAAAGAGACGATGATGTTCGTGGACAATGTGTTCCGATTCACGCAGGCGGGCTCGGAGGTTTCGGCGCTTCTGGGGCGGATGCCCAGCGCGGTGGGCTACCAGCCGACGCTGTCGACGGAGATGGGCCAGCTCCAGGAGCGGATCACCTCGACGAGCAAGGGCGCGATCACCTCGGTGCAGGCGATCTATGTGCCGGCCGACGACCTGACCGACCCGGCGCCAGCGACGGCGTTCGCGCACCTTGACGCGTTCGTCGTGCTCGAGCGCGGCATCGCGGAGAAGGGCATCTTCCCGGCGGTGGACCCGCTGAGCTCGACCTCGCGCATCCTCGACCCGGCCATCATCGGCGAGCGGCACTACGCGGTGGCCATGCGGGTGCAGAACATCCTGCAGCGCTACAAGGACCTGCAGGACATCATCGCGATCCTGGGCGTCGACGAGCTCTCGGACGCAGACAAGCAGATCGTGGCCCGGGCGCGGCGCATCGAGCGCTTCCTGTCGCAGCCGTTCTATGTGGCCGAGGTGTTCACCGGCTTCCCGGGCATCAACACCTCGCTGGAGGAGACGATCGATTCGTTCGAGCGTCTGTGCGACGGCGAGGGCGACGATCTGCCCGAATCGGCGTTCATGTATGTGGGGACGCTCGACGACGCGCGGGCCAAGGCCGAGAAGGCCGCGGCGAGCGTGTGATCGTTAGAGGAACCTTGGACTTTGGACGCTCGCGGGGACGCCACTAGCCACTAGCCACTAGCCACTAGCCACTAGCCACTAGCCACTAGCCATTAGGGAAGAGGAAGAGGGGGGTGGCACTACTCGCCGTCCTTCGGCGCAGTAGTGTCTTCTGGAACCGTCAAGAGCACTACTGCGCCGAAGACGGCGAGTAGTGGCGCCCGGCGCCCGGGGCCACTCTTCCCTCAGTGGCTAGTGGCTAGTCCCTCTCCCCCCGGGATCGGAGTTTCCTGCTCGATGGTCCAGGTGAGTTTTTCTCCGCGGCAGTCGATGTGGATGTTGAAGAAGCCGGGGGTTCCGTTGGGGCCGGAGCGTTCGTGGCGGTTGATCATGGGCCAGATGATCTGGCGGTCGGTGTCGGGCAGGGGGAGGGAATCGATCTCGTCGGGGTGATGCCAGACAAGCTCGCCCTCGTCCATGTGGCCGTGGGTCACGGCGACGGGGACGGTGACGCGGTAGTAGAAGAGGAGCCAGTGGGTTTTTCCCTCGAAGGCGGTCTCGGCGATGAGCCCGGCCAGGTGGAGGTCCTCGATGGCCACATCGATGCCGGCTTCTTCTTTTATTTCGCGCTGGGCGCACTGGGCGGGTGATTCGCCGGTGTGCATCTCGAGCTTGCCGCCGATCGGCGAGCAGAGTCCCATGTTGGGGGCCTTGATGCGGTGGAGGAGCAGGACGCGTCCGTCCTTGTCGCGCAGGTCGCAGAGGCAGGCGATCTTGTAGGGGAGGTGGGTGGACCGGGGCTCTGGGGTCATGGCGGGGAGGATGTTGGCCGCGTCGTGCGTGTCAGTCATGGGCAAGGGTAGGGTCACGCGTCGGCGGGTTCACGCTTTGGGGGCGAGTCGGCGTGCATCTCGTAACTGAGCAGACGGCAGGGGATGCCGCCGTTGTTGAAGGGGAGGCGCGATGAGGCGCGCAGGCGGATCTGGGTGGAGAGGGACCTGCTGCCGGTGAAGACATGGCCCGTCCAGCCGCGGCAGCGGTCCTTGAAGAAGAACCCGATGGCGCGGTAGACCCGTCGCAGCTCCTCGGTCTCGCCCAGGCGGATGCCGTACTCGGGGTTGAGGATGACATGGCCGGATTCGTGTTCTGAAAGCTCTGGTACGGTGGTGTCGGCGAAGTCGCGGGTTTCGAACTCGATGAGGTGGCTGACGCCGGCGGTTTTGGCGTTGCGCTGGGCGGCGTCGATGGCGGCGGGGTCGTGGTCGCTGGCGATGATGGGGAGGGGCTCGGGGATCGGGGGCGATGACATGCGCGCTTCGCGGCGCATGGCGAGGTACTCGTCATCGAGTCCGAGGGTGGTGTGCAGGGCGCTGGCGTCGTTGCGCATCAGCCCCGGGGCGCGCCCGGCCATCATCAGGGCGGCTTCGATGGCCAGCGTGCCCGAGCCGCACATGGGGTTGAGCAGGGCCTGGGTCCCGTCGTAGCCCATGCCCATGAGGACGGCGGCGGCGAGGGTCTCGGACATGGGCGCGTGGTGGGGGAGCTTGCGGTAGCCGCGGTCGCTGAGGCGCTGGCCGTTGACATTGAGGTAGAGCCAGACGCGGTCGTTCTTCCAGACGAGATGGATGACGACGCCGGAGCGGTCGGGGCCCGAGTCGGGTCGTGAGCCGGTGCGCTGCTTGATCCGGTCGACGATCGCGTCCTTGAGCAGCAGGTTGAGGTACATGGTGTTGGTGACCGAGTGGTGGTCGATGTTGGAGGTGACGCTGAGATAGGCGTCGTTGGGGATGAGCTCCTCCCAGGGGTAGCCGCGGGCCCATTTCTCGAGCATGGGCAGGGAGGCGGCTCGGGTGCGATCGAGCAGCCAGTAGACCTGCTGGGCGGTGCGGAGGTGGAGGGTGAGGTTGAGCGCCTCGGGGAGGGTCGCGCCCACGGCGACGGAGACCTTGTCCTCTTCCTGGAGCTGGTGGCCCAGGGCCTGGACTTCGGCGCGGAGATAGGGGACGACATGCTCGGCGCAGGCGATGCGGGTGAGGCGTTTTTTGTGGGGATCGAGGTCGGGCATGGAGAGAGAGGATAGCGCCAACCCTACTCGGGGCCGGGTGAGGCCACTTCTCCGGGATCGGGTTCGTGGTTGGAACCCGACTCATCGGAGTTGGGGTTGGTGAGCCCGGAGAGGCGTTCGACGAGCTTGGTGTAGAGCACCCCGGTGGCGATGATGATGAGTCCCACCGTGATGGCGGCGATGATCCGCGCGGTCGGCGCGAGGGTCATGGTGTCGAACAGGAGGACCTTGGCGGCGACGATGCACAGCAGCGTGAGCCCGGCCCAGCGCAGGGGCCGTGGGAGACGGAAGCCCAGCGCGACCGAGGCGACGGCGTAGACGCTCCACCAGATCGAGACGCCGGCTCCCTGGGCCGAAGAGGAGTCGAAGAAGGCGTGCAGGGCGCGGATAATCTCAAGCGTGCTGGCGAGCAGGAGCACGAGCCAGAACGCGCCGAGCAGAGCATTGGTGAGCGTGCGGCGGAGATCGGCGAACTCGGGTTTCGGGGCGTCGTCGGCGAGTCGGCGTTTGGTGAGGGTGAGCCCCGCGTAGAGGATGGTGGAGAGCATCAGGGCGACGGCGAGGGCGTCGAGACCCGAGAGCGGGGGCTGAGTGAGCGTGGCTGGGCCGCGGACGAGCTCGTGGATGCCCCATACGCAGGCGAGGAGAAGGATCAGCGCCGAGCCCATCTCGCTCAGCGACCAGCGGAAGAGGTATTTGCCCAGCAGAACGACGGCGCCCAGCAGCACCGATTGCCAGACGAGCATGGCCTCGATCCCCTGGGTCTGTTCCAGTCGGCCCAGCGCGAGGAGGGCGGCGACGATGGCCAGGGCGGCGCTGGTGGTGCGCAGGGCGCAACCCGCGCGGGGGAGGGCGGCGATCGCGGCCCAGCCGATGAGCACGATGACCATCTCGACGGGGTTGATCCGGGGCTGGCCGTGGTCGAGCTGGTCGAGCGTGAGGATGAGCGAGGCGATGCTCAGGAGGATGATGGCGTTGATGCGCAGGTTCTGTTGGAGATTGGCGCGGGTGAGGGGGAGGGTGAACCACGCGCCCAGGGCGGCCAGCGCGACCCAGGCGCAGCCCAGCGATGCGATCTCGCTCTGGTTGTGGAGCAGGCTCGCGGCCAGCACCCAGAGCGCGAGCGGGGCGGCGATGTGCTTCTCGGTCGCGTGGCGGAACCGCCACGCGGCGATCGCGCAGGCGAGTGCCCCGGCGGCGACCTGCGCGGACCAGGGGGTGAGCGCGATCCCCCGCGCCATGAAGATCGGTTCGTCGTCCATGTATTGCCAGAGGTCGTAGGTCCCCAGCCTGCCGATGGCGAAGGCGAGCATCACGCCGCCGAACAGACCCACGGCTCTGAAACGCAGGCGCCGCGAAGTCTCGATCGCCGCAAGACCCACGGCCAGCCACGCGACAACCTCGACCCAGCCGCCCAGGGCGGTGGCGATGGTGGCGACGAGCAGCAGCGAGGCGTTGATCGCCAGGGCCGAGAGGAAAAGCGACGCGGGCGAGGCGGTGTTGGTGGTGAGCGCGGGGCGGGGCCCGCTCCCCAGGCGCATGGCGATCGCGACAAAGGCGGCGCTGAGCAGGGCGAAAGACAGCGGGGCGAGGAAGATCAGGTCGGGGTTGTGCGAACGGATCGTCGCGCCCGCGGCCACGACGGCCCAGACGGTGGCCCCGAAGAGCGCGTTGACCCAGCGCGCCTGGAGCGTGAGCAGTGAGACGGGGTTGAACGAGAGTTCGCCCTCGGGATCGCGGATGAATCCGGCGTTGCAGGCGGGGGTCCAGCTCACGCGATCGCGCAGCGATTTGAAGAAGCGGGCGGAGAGCGCCAGCTCGGCGACGGTCATCGCCCACGCCAGCGTGATGAAGACGAGGGGGCTTGTCAGCGTGCGCTCGTGCATGTCGGCGAGCCAGAGTGAGCCGATGATCCCTGTCCCCCACCAGGCGAAGCGGCGGGCGTGGGCATAGGCGCCCCCCTTCCCGCCCGAGAGGACGAGCCCCGTGGCGAGCAGGAACAGCAGGTAGCAGGGGAGCACGAAGTAGGAGGGATCGCCCGTCGACAGCAGGATGGGGACGGTGAACGCGCCCACGAGTGAGAGCAGCGCCAGCATCACGCGATCGGCGATCGCCCCTAGCACGATGCCCGAGAGGGTGGTCAGGAAGAGGAGGGCGAAGGTGGTTTCGATATTGAGGAGGCCGTACATCCTGAAAGCGGCGTAGATCGAGGCGTAGAGCGTGGCGATGCCGGCGGCGGTGAATCCGGATGAGGCCAGGGGGCTGAGCTTCCTGCGGAGGGTCTCTCCCAGAAGCACAAGCGCCATGCCGAAGACGGCGGCCGCGCCGCAGCGGGTGGCCGGTGGGAGGGAAGCGATCCAGCCCTCATCGTGGGCCAGCTTGAGGAACATGCCCACGCCGACGATGACGATGATGACGCCCAGGAGCATGAGCCCCTTGATGCCCAGAACCCATTCGAATGCTTTGGGATCGAACGGTTTGCGCGGGGGTTTGGCGACGCGCTCTGGCGCGGGGGTGTTCGCGGGTTTGTAGGGGGCTCGCGGTTGGCTGTGCTCGGGGGTGGGAGGAACCCGTGGAGTGGGGCGAGACGAAGGGACGGGGGCCTGGATCGTGTCGAGACGCCGCGTGATTTCGGTGATCCGGCCCGCGAGGATCTCGAGGTCGGACTGCAACTGATCGATGCGGGCGTGTGGGTCTTGTTCCATGCGCGATGCTCCCGGCGGCGATAGTATAGTAAATACTAACTGATTGCAAGCGGCTCGTTGGAATCGAAACCGGCCCAGCTCAACTGTCCCCAGAGCCCATCTGAGCCCGTATCGGCGTTCCGTGGGGCACTACAGTTCATTCTGGCCAGGAGGAGCGTGTGTGTCGGATGGCTCCGTGACAATCGAGTCCGTCGTGCCCACCCCCCGTTCGCCTTTGGCGATCGCGATCTTTCGCAACCTGTGGCTGGCGACGCTGTTCTCGAACATCGGGACCTGGATGCACCAGGTGGCGGCGGGCTGGCTGATGACGGACCTGACCGATTCGCGTCTGCTGATCGCGATGGTGCAGGGCGTGGGGATGGGGATGCTGTTCGTGCTGGGGCTGCCGGCGGGGGCGCTGGCGGATGTGGTGGACCGGCGCAAGCTGATGGTCTTCGCGCAGGTGTGGAACTTCGTGGCGGCGGGGACGATGGCGGCGGTGGCGTTGTCGGGGCATGTGACGGCGTGGATGCTGCTGTCGCTGATCGCGCTGCTGAGCATCGGGACCTCGCTGCACCAGCCGGTGTTCCAGGCGGTCGTGCCCGAGCTGGTTCCGCGTTCGATGATCCGCTCGGCGGTGATGCTCAACAGCGTGGCGATGAACCTGGCGCGGGCGGTGGGCCCGGCGCTGGCGGGGCTGATCATCGCCGCGTGGGGAGTGTGGGCGGCGTTCGCGGTCAACGCGGTGACCTTCCTGTCGATCCTGGTGGTGGTGGTGGCGTGGAAGCGTGAGCCGCGCCACACGGGGCTGCCGCCCGAGCATGTGTGGCGGGCGGTGACGGTGGGGATCCGGTACGCGCGGCACGACCGGCTGCTGCAGATCGTGCTGGCCCGGGCGGCGGTGTTCATCGGGTGCGGGTCGGCGGCGTGGGCGCTGCTTCCGGTGGTGGTGCGCGACGAGCTGGGGCTGGGCGCGGGGTTCTACGGGCTGTCGCTGGGCGCGCTGGGGCTGGGGGCGGTGAGCGGGGCGTTCGTGCTTCCGAGATTGAACAGGCGTTTCCCCGCGGATATCAACGCCGCGGGCGGGGCGGTGGTGTACGGGGCGATGATGATCGTGGTGGGGCTGGCCGGCGGCTTCCCGCTGCTGCTCGCGGCGCTGTACCTGCTGGGGATGGCGTGGCTGACGATCATGGCCACGCTCAACAGCTCGACGCAGATCGTGCTGCCCGACTGGGTGCGGGCTCGTGGGATGGCGCTGTACATGATCGTGTTCGCGGGCTCGATGGCCGGCGGGGCGGTGGTGTGGGGGCTGCTGGCGGACCTGACGAGCGTCCCGGTCTCGCTGGTGGTGGCGGGTTTGGCGGCGATGGCCGGGTGCGTGCTGGTCCCGCGCCTGCGCCTGCACACCGGCGAGTCGATCAACCTGGCGCCCACGCAGCACGCGCCAGCCCACCCCTACCCCGGGCCGCGGGAGCACGACACGGGGCCCGTGCAGGTGCTGGTGATCTACCAGATCGACGAGCGGGACCGCGAGGAGTTCGTGCGGCGGATGGAGGCGGTGCGCCGCTGGCGCTTGCGCACGGGGTCGTACAGCTGGTCGCTGTACCGGGACATGGGCGAGGCGAGCAGCTGGGTCGAGTCGTTCTCGGTGCGTTCGTGGCACGAGCACCTGCGCCAGCACCAGCGCACGACGATGGAGGACTGGGGCGTCCGCGAGCGTGCGATGGCGATGCACCGCGGGCAGAGCCCCCCGCTTGTCCGCCACCTGGTGGTGCCCCGGCGCGACGGTTCGGTGCCGCCCCTGCAGTTCGAGCAGGAAGAGGCCCGGGCGGAGGATACGCGGCCCGCGCAGCCGTAGACTTGGGCGGGGCTCAGGAGACGGGATTACAGGAAGGAGCGTGCGATGCAGATCAAGCGGACAGGTTCGGCGGTGTGGTACGGGGGTCTCAAGGAGGGTAAGGGCGCGATCTCGACGCAGAGCGGCGCGCTGAGCGACTACCCCTACGGGTTCGGCGCGCGTTTCGAGAAGGCCAAGGGGACCAACCCCGAGGAACTGCTGGGCGCGGCCCACGCGGGTTGCTTCACGATGGCGCTGTCGATGATCCTGGGCGAGGCGGGTCTGACAGCCGAGCGGATGGACACCGAGGCCGAGGTGGCCATTGAGAAGGTGGACGACGGCTTCGCGATCACCAGCGTGCATCTGACGCTGCGCGCCAAGGTGCCCGGAGCGACGCCCGAGCGGTTCGCCGAGCTGGCCAGCAAGGCCAAGGCGGGTTGCCCGGTGTCCAAGCTCTTCAAGGCGGAGATCACCCTCGACGCGAAGCTCACGGACGCCGAGAATGTCCTACCCCGGTGAATGCGCGAAGCATGGAGAGAGGTCCGGTGGGACCCCTCCCGCTTGCGGATGCGGAGCCCCGGACGCCGTGAGTCACTCGCGGTTCATCTCGTCGTTCTCTGATTCCACGGGGTACGCCCTGGCGACGGCGTCCTGGTGGCCGGTGAGCGACCATCCCGTCTTGAGGCCGAGCACGAACCAGCCGAGGGCCAGGATGCCGACGGCGAAGATGGTGTCGCCCACGATGCGCAGCCAGTGGAGTCTGGCGATCAGGTCGTTCTGGAGGAACTCGGCCGAACGGGCGTACCAGAGGCCGTGCTCGACGCTGGCGCGGGTCTGGATCAGCCCGAGGGGGAGGATGCTCAGCAGCACCATCAGCGCCAGGCCGATGTTGATGGTCCAGAAGGCGAACGAGACGGGTCGGGTCCTCCACTCGCGGTGGGTGGTCAGGCCCTTGAGGCAGAAGAGCATCAGGCCGATGCCCAGCATGCCGTAGACTCCGAACAGCGCGGTGTGCGCGTGCACGGCGGTGGTGTTGAGCCCCTGCATGTAGTAGAGGGCGATGGGCGGGTTGATGAAGAACCCGAAGAGCCCGGCGCCCACGAGATTCCAGAACGCGACGGCCACGAAGAAGTAGATGGGCCACTTGTAGGCGCGCACCCAGGGCCTGGCCCTTGCGAGATTGAAGTTCTCGTAGGCCTCGAACCCGATGAGCACCAGCGGCACGACCTCCAGGGCGCTGAAGCTGGCGCCCAGCGCCAGCACGCCCGTGGGCGTGCCGGAGAAGTAGAGATGATGGAAGGTGCCGATGATCCCGCCGAAGAGGAAGATGGTGGTGGAGAAGAGGACGGCGGCGGTGGCGATCCGTTCGCGCAGCAGGCCCATTCGGGTGAAGAGGAAGGCGATGACGACGGTCGCGAAGACCTCGAAGAATCCCTCGACCCAGAGGTGGACCACCCACCAGCGCCAGTATTCGGCGACGGCGTAGTGCGTCTGCCGCCAGTAGAGCACGCCGGCGCCGTAGAAGATGGCGATGGCGGCCGAGGCGATCAGGAAGAGCGCCAGCAGATGCTTGTGCTCGCCGGGCTGCTTGAACGCGGGCCACATGGCCCGGACCATCAGGCCCAGCCAGAGGAAGAGCCCCACGAGCAGGAAGAGCTGCCAGAAGCGGCCCAGGTCGACATACTCGTAGCCCTGGTGCCCGAACCAGAAGTTCATCTCCAGGCCCATGGTCTGGCGGGTGGCGTACCAGGTGCCGAAGAGTGTGCCCAGCACGATGACCAGCAGGCAGACGAAGAGGAAGTTGACGCCGGCGCGCTGGAACCTTGGCTCGTGTCCCGAGACCGCCGGGGCCATGAACAAGCCGGTGGCGAGCCAGGCGGTGGCGATCCAGAGGATGCCCAGCTGGGTGTGCCAGGTGCGTGTAACGCTGTAGGGGAGCCAGTGGGCCAGGGGGAAGCCGTAGAAGCCCCCGCCCTCGACGCCGTAGTGTGCGGTGACGGCGCCCAGTCCGACCTGGACGACGATGAGCGCGGCGACGACCCAAAAGTATTTGAGGGTGGCCCGCATGGAGGGGGTTGGACGCAGCGCCAGCAGCGGGTCGCGCTCGGGCAGCCCGTGCTCGTCATCCTCGTGCTTGCCGTGGATGGTCGCGTAGTACCATGCGAGGGCGCCGATCCCGGCCAGCAGCAGCACGAAGCTGATCACCGACCAGAGCACCAGCGACCCGGTCGGGCGGTTCTCGATGAGCGGCTCGGAGGGCCAGTTGTTGGTGTAGGTTGTCGGCGGGGCGGTGTGGGGCACGAAGGCGCTATCCCCGGAAGGTCGGTCGGCGAGCGGGCCGGGGCGCTGCGTGCCCGCGGCCCAGGCGGCCCAGAAGAAGAAGGCGGTCATCTTCCGCGCCCGCTCCTGATCGCCGACGGCGTTGGCGGGGATGGCGTAGGCGTCGCGCAGCTCGGGCGGGCTGAAGCCGCCATCGGCCAGTTCCAGGAGGTCCTGGTCGAAGGACTCGGCGTCGGTGAAGATGGCGGCGTAGTACCGGCTCATCGCCCTGATCGCCCCGGCCCGGTCGGCGGAGACGGTGATCTGATCGGAGTCGGGGTCGTAGGTGTTGGTGCGGATCTCGCCACGCAGGCGGGCGAGCATGGCCGCCCGCTGCTCGGTGTCGAGCTGCTCGAACCCGAGCCCGAAGTTTGATTGCGACCAGTGCTGGAGAAGGTACACCGATTCGCGGTGGAGCCAGTCGGCGGACCAGTCCGGTGCGATGTACGCGCCGTGGCCCCAGACGGATCCGACCTGCTGTCCTCCCATCGACTGCCACACATTCTGCCCGTCGAGGATGTCCGCTTCGGTGAACAGGACCTGCCCGTCGGTGGTGGCCACCCGGGCGGGGATGGCCGGTGCGAGGCGGTAGATCTCTCCGCCGTAGAAAACCAGGACGGCGAACGAGAGGAGGATGACCAGGCCAAGGGCGATCCAGAGCTTGAGATACCGCATGATGTTTCCCCTTTCCTTGCGGGTCGCCCTCCCCGGTTGTCGCGCCGTCAGTATATACGGGTGCGTCTCATCGGGAATACCGCGCGCGTGCATGATTCCGTTCTCCGGAAACGGCCAGCGAGTGCGTTCGTTTCGCCAGCCGGGAAGGCGAAGATCGCGCGTCGGCGATGCGCGGAACATTCTGCCGCGATGGATGCCGAACAGCGGGTATAATAAAACCGGCCCGGGGCGACGAGCCCGCGGGCCGGGGTCTGGAGTGTGGTTACGCGTCGGCGCGTCGGCGTCGGCGGATCAAGGGCAGCGCGCCGATCGGGAGCAGGCTCAGCGCGCCCGGCGCGGGGACGAGCGTCGACTCGACATAGTCGATCGCGGCATCGTGGATCTCCTCGTCGAGTCCGGCGTTGAAGACGGTGTAGATCACGACCGAGTGCTGGGCGCCACTGAGCGAGAAGGTGTTGGCCAGGAGGTAGATCCCGGGCGCGGCGGCGCCGTTGATCGTGAACTCGAAGTGCTCGTCGAACCCGTCTGTCGCGTCGGCGTCGTAGTTGATCGAGAATCCGGGCACGGGGCTGCCGTCGGACGAGGTGCTCACGCTCACGGGTCCGAATCCGATGTTCAGGGGGTTCGATGCGTTGCTGAAGCTGATGGGGCCAGTTCCGTCCCAGTACAGCAGCGCGTCGGTGAGCGTGAAGCTGACCTGCGTGTTGTCGGGGAGCGAACCGGCTTCGATGAAGATGCCCGGCTCGTCGGCGAACCAGCTTCCCGGGGTGAGGGTCATCTCCGAGGCGAAGACGCGCTCACCGAAGTCGGTGACCATCTGGGTGTCGTGGTTTCCGATGCCGACGGCGACCTGGTTGTCGATGATGGCCAGTCCGTAGTCGGCGTCCTCGCCATGGGCGCTGGCGACTGCGCTGACGCTGGTCATGACGGCGAGGGCGGCGAGCGCGTGTGTGGTTGTTCGTGATCTCATGCTGTGATTCCTTAGAAAAATGAACTGGGTCTCCAGACCGGTGGTGATTCGTGATGATGGTGGTTTGTGTGATTCGGTTATGGGCATCCGGCGCTGAACGCGCTGAGGAAGGCGCTGACATCGAAGAAGTTGAGGACGCCGTCGCTGTTGAGGTCGACGCTGAGGTCTCCGGCGCTGAACGCGCTGAGGAAGGCGCTGACATCGAAGAAGTTGAGCGTCCCGTCGGCGTTGAGGTCCGCAATGCACGGCGAACCGATCAGTTCGTCCTCGACATAGTCGATCGCGTTCTGGAGTTCGTCCTCCCCGGCGCCCTGGGCGAAGATCAGGTAGAGGGTGTCGGTGGGGGCGATCCCCGAGGTCTCGGTCCAGAGCTGGAGCTGGAGGAGCCAGACGCCGTCGACGGTGGGGGGGAGCCCGCCGTCGAGGAGGAGGAACTGCATGTGGTGGTGGAAGAACGCGTCGGGGTCGAGGGCGGCCTGTCCGAACACGATGCCCATGACCGGGGTGTCGGCGCTGGGGGCGACGATGTTCTGACCCGCCGCGCGGACGGTGATCGTGTCGTCGGCAAAGGTGTCGAAGTTCTGGTCGTCGCTGTTCCACGCGCGGGGGGCGGCGAGGATCGTGAACCCGATCGTCATGCCGGGGATGAGATCGCCCAGGCGGGAGGTGAACCCCGGATCGTTGGTGAAGTTAGGGAACCCCTCGGCGCCCATCACCGCGGATTTGACGCGCACGGGGAAGACGGCCGAGCCGTCGCTGGTGTCGACCGCGCCGGTGATGATCTGATTGTTCTCGATGTCGAGCACGAAGTCGACGGCGTGCAGGTCCTGGGCGAGGGCGGGGGCGGCGGTGGAAAGGGCGATTGTTGTGGCGAGCATGAAGCGTTTCATGGCGTGGGTCCTTGAATGGGGGTGCTTGGGCTGGGTGGTGCTGATACTCAGTGGGGCGGCGTGGCTTCGGGGTGGAACAGGTTGTGGGTGGCGTCCTGGAAGGTTTCTTTGAAGGCGAGCGTGCGCACGGAGCCGTCGAAGAAGGCGTAGTTGCTCTCGGCGTCGGGGCTGGTGGGATCTCCGCCGTGGGCGTTGATCCAGACCTGCGAGCTGGCGAAGGTGGCGCTGGCGGTCTGGCTAACGAACGAGAAGTCCCACTCGTCGGGGTGGACATGGTCGGCTTTGGCGAAGCCCGGTTCGGTGTCGACGGGTTCGCCGAACTGGCGCTCGATGGGGGTCATCATCACCAGGTGGATGGTGGAGGACGGACGCGGGATGCGGTTGAGCTTCGTGTAGGCGTTGTGCTGGTCGAGCCTGCGCCCGGTGACGGGGTCGGGGTTGAGGAACGGCGCGACGCTCTGGGCGGTGAAGCTGTTGATCCCGTAGCTAGTGAGCCTGGCGATGGGGGGGTACATCGGGTTGTTCCCGAAGTCGTCGTCGTTGAGCTCGCGCTCGTGGGCGTCGAACCATGCGCGGAGATCGGTCAGGGTCATGCCCTGATCCAGCCCTTTGTCGTCGACGCTGCGCCAGATGGAGCGGTCGACGGGCGAAAACAGCGATTCGGGCGCGGCGCCGTAGCCCTGCAGGGCGATGAGCCAGGTCTTGCGGATGTCGCCGCCCAGCTGGCCGTGGGGGAGGGCGGCGTCGATCATCGCTCCATTGTTGTCTTCGAGGTACATCTGGTGCGAGAGCTCGAGCTGGCGCATGTTTGATTGGCAGACCACCCGCCGGGCGCTGGCGCGAGCGCCGTCGAGGGCGGGGAGGAGGATGCCGATGAGCAGCGCGATGATCGCGATCACGACCAGCAGCTCGACGAGTGTGAACCCGCGATGGCGGGGGTGGGATGCCGGACGCATGGCGATGGGGTCCCGATCGGGTCGCCGGCGTCATGAGCGAGCGGCGACGAACCGTGTTCGTGCGGAAAACAGACGAATCAGCGGGTTCAGCGGATCGGTGGGGCGCGCGCCGGGCAAGGGCGGAGCGGGGCAGGGGTGGGTCGCGCGGGGCGCGGCTCGGGGAGCGGTTGCCCGAACACCGGCGCCGTGATGATGCCCGACCGGGCGGGAGCGCCGATCAGGTGCAGACCGCCGAGCCCCGAGCACACGGAGCAGTGGTGGTCGTCGGCGGGCATCGGCGTGCGCCGGTGGTCATCGGGAGCCGGGACGCTCGCGTCGTGATCGCACAGGCGCATCGGCGTGGGCGAGGCGTGATGAGCGAGCTTGTGCAGGGTGGAGAGCACCCCGCCGCCGTGCAGCAGCAGCAGGGTGATCAGCGTCCAGCATGTATATCGCGTCGCTCGCATGGGTCGGCCGCCGGGTGTTAATGAGAATACATTATCATCAATCCGGGCCCTGTCAAGCCCGCTCGCGAAGTTGACTCGACACGAGGTGGACTCCGAAGGCGCAGGCGCATGAAAAAGCCGCCCGTGTGGGCGGCGTTGATTCAAGCGGATCGGGAGGGATTCGAACCCTCGGTACAGGTTTACCCTGTACACCGGATTAGCAATCCGGCCCCTTCGGCCTCTCGGGCACCGATCCAGATCAGCCCCGGGAGTTGGGCCGGGGCACTGACGATAGCATCCAATCGTCGGCTCTTCAAACCGCACGGATTTCAAACCGCCACGCGGTGCGGGGCGCCAGCGCGTACGGGGCTCTGTCGAGCCCCGCGGACGAGAAGGCGTCGGGATCATCCGCTTGGGTGCGGGAGGCGGAATAACGCAAAGCCGGGCCTACTCACCCGGCGTCGCAGTCGCCCTCTCGGCGTTGAGTTTGGACTTGGCTTCCGGGCTCAATCGGCGCCCTCGCCGCCTTGGTTGCTCTCGAGCATGTTGCGGAGGTACTTGTTCTCGCGCCGCGTGGCCTCGAGGTCGAACACGAGGTACTTGACCGAGAGGCGCAGGTGGTCGAGCGAATCCTGCAGCTCGGTGATGGTCTTCTTCATGCGCTGGTGGCGGGCCTGGGTCTCCTCGGCGAGCTTGGCCAGCTTGGGCCGATCGGACTCGGGGAGGGTGTCGATCTGCTCGAGGAGGTTCTGGAGTCGGCTCTGGAACTCGTTCTCTTTCATGTCTGCTTCCCTTCTGAGTTGATATGTCCGCCGGGCTTGTGCCCGACAGATCAACCCATGCACGACTTGGACCAGACGCGCGTGCCGATGGCTCGCGATATCGCCCGGTCCGGGAAAATCCCCTCCGTGGGGTCCAGACAGTCCGTTCTGAGCTTCCGTGTGATGTTTTTCCGCGCCGGTTCCCTCCTGCGCGGCGCCCGGTTGCGCCGGGTGTAGATCGGAATCAACGCGTGCGGTGCAGCTTCTGCAACGCGCGTTGGGCGGGCGGGGGTGCGGATTTGGCGATCCGGACCAGTTCGTCGGCCGGGACATTGTTCGCGTCCCTGACGACCCTGGACAGGTGCGCGTGCAGATTCTTTTCGAACATCCGATAATATTCTTCCAGCTCGTGTCGGTTGAAGCGCGAGAGCGGGTCGGGCAGCCCCGACTGTGCGGCCGCCCAGTCGATGAGCCGGGCGCCCTCGGGACCGAAGCGGTACAGGTCGAGCGTGGCCTTGAGGCGCTGGGCGGGGGAGGCGAAGGGGTCGCGCGCCGGCTCGGGCATCGCGGTCATGATCGCGAGCAGCTGTCGGTGGTCGGCCGATTCGATCGGCAGCGGATCGTGGTGGGCCTCGGGCTTGGGCTTGAGCACGGATGCGATCTGCGCGGCGGGGCGGATGTCGGCGAAGGCGGTGGAGAGGGTCTTGAGCCCGGCGCGCTCGAATCGCACGCTTAGGCGCTGGCATGGGGCGCCCTCGTGCTCGCTGGCGCCGGCGCTGACGACGGTCCCCGCGCCCCACTCGGGTTTGCCGGCGTGGGTGACACGGTCGCCGATGGAGAATCGGGCGTGTGAACCGGGTTCGGAGCCGAGGGTGGACATGGGCATCAGGGTCTCTCACACGCGCGAGGGGGCGGCTCGGCGGCAAACCGGGAGCGGGGGAAACGGACCGCGATAGCCCGGGTTCTTGCGTGGGACGGCGCGCGGCGGCTGGTCCCAAACCCGGTCGGGGTCTACAGTTGTCACCGCCGTTGAACCAGAGCCCGGCTGGGGGAACGCCCTGGTCGGTGGCGATCAGAGCCGGGCGTCTGATCGCGGCGTCGATCGGGTCAGCGGGGTCCGGCCCCGCCGTCGGCGCACGAGGGCGCACAAAAGGATAGCACATGATCGAAGCGTTGAAAAGTGATGAGATCGTCGAGAAGGTCGGTGGCAAGTTCAAGCTGTGCGCGCTGATCCAGCGCCGGCTCGAGCAGCTGCTCGACGGGGCGCGCCCGCTGGTGGCCCGCGACGGTCGCACCGACCTGGAGATCGTCGTCGAGGAGATCATGCAGGACAAGATCACCCTCGAGTTCATCGACCTGGCCCCGGCGGCGCGGGAAGAGCCGCTGCTCTGACCCGATCTGGCTTCGAGGGCGGGCCCGCGTATGAGTGACCAGAAGGCCAACGGATCGAGCCAGGCGGCGGACGCCTCGTGGCTCGATCCCTCCGTGCTGCGCGCGCATGTCGGCGGCAAGTCGATCTTCATCGGCATCAGCGGCGGGATCGCCGTGTACAAGGTCTGCACGGTGGTCTCGCGCCTGGCCCAGGCGGGGGCGCGGGTGACGGTCGCCATGACCCCCGCGGCCACGAAGTTCGTGGCCCCCATCACCTTCCAGGCGCTCTCGGGCAGCCCGGTCTACACGAGTTCTTGGGAGCACATCGAATCCAGCGATCCCCAGCACATCGCCCTGGCGGACCGGTGCGACCTGGCCCTGGTGGCGCCGTGCACCATGGACATGCTGGCCAAGCTGGTGCACGGGCGGACGGACGATGTGGTGACGCTGATTCTCAGCGCGGTGAATCGTCAGCGGACCCCGGTGCTGCTGGCGCCGGCGATGAACGACCAGATGTGGAACCAGGCGAGCAACCAGCGCAATGTCGAGCTGGCCAGGCAGGACGGCTTCGGGCAGATCGGCCCGGGCGTTGGCTGGCAGGCGTGCCGCCACCACGGTACGGGACGGATGAGCGAGCCGCAGGACATCCTTCGCGCCGTGTGCGCCGCGATGGACGCGGGGGCGTGAACCGGTTTGGCCGCCTGGTTGGCTTGGGCGATCGAAGCTCCTAAACTCACGCCTCAACCCCGCCGGCGACCCGAGCCGGCGTACCCCTGGAGAGGTGGCTGAGCGGTTGAAGGCGCACGATTGGAATTCGTGTGGGGGAGTAATCCCCTCGGGGGTTCGAATCCCCCCCTCTCCGCTTGATGAGGCCTCGCCGCGCGCGGGGCCTTTTTTTTCAGCTCCGGCGCTCGGGTGCGTCTCGGGCCGGAGGGATCAAGCCCGGAGGCGCCACAGCTTGCGCACCGCGTGAAGGAAGGCCTCGATTTTCTCGGGTTCGATCTGCCGCAGCTCCATCACGCGTCGCGCGATCGCCAGGCCCGTCTCGCCCTCCTCGTAGACGGTGAGGGTCTTCTCCCATCCGCCGAGGGCCTCGGCCTCGGTCAGGTAGCGGGCGCGCATGATGACCTGGATCTCGGGGTTGAGCTCCTTGGCGATGTGGATCAGGTCGGATCGGTTCTCCGCGTGCGGGAGGGTCACAACGAGGTACCTCGCCCCGCGGATGCCCGCTTCATCGAGGATCTCGGGCCTTGTGGCGTCCCCGAAGATGGCGGAACGACCGGCGGCGGCGAGGGACTCCACTGACCGGAGGTTCATCTCCACGACGACGGTGTGGAACCCGGCGTCCTGGAGTAGGCCATCGACCAGGCGTCCGACCGGTCCGTAGCCGACGACGATGGCCAGGGGCTTGTCGGTGGTCGCGATGCCGGTGGCGGCGCTTCGGTTCACGGCGCGACGCCGCCGTTCGGCCTTGCCGTCGAGCAGGCGCCAGAGCCATGTGATCCGGCGGGCCCGGGCCTCGATGCGGTCCAGGGAGCCGAAGAGGATGGGGTTGAGCGTGATCGAGATCATCGCGGCGCCGATGAGGATGTGCTGGCCGTCGGCGTCGATGATCCCGTGGAGCAGGGCCACCTGTCCCAGGATGAATGAGAACTCGCCGATCTGCGCCAGCCCCAGGGCCACCGTCAGGGCGGTGCGGCCCGGGTAGCCGAGCAGGGAGACGATCCCCAGCGCGGCGATCGGCTTGACGACCATCACGACCCCGAGCCCGGCGGCGAGCATGAGCGGCTCGCGGAGCACGAACGACGGGTCGAAGAGCATGCCCACCGCGACGAAGAAGAGGACGGCGAACGCGTCTCGAAGCGGCAGCGCGTCCGCGGCGGCCTGATGGCTGGTGGGGCTCTGGCTGACGACCATGCCGGCGAGGAAGGCGCCCAGCGCGACCGAGACGCCGAAGAACGCCGCGGATCCGACCGCGATGGTGATGGAGAGCACGAGGACCGTGAGGGTGAAGAGCTCGCGTGAGCGGAGGCGGGCGACCTTGGCCATCAGCCAGGGGATGACGCGCGAGCCGGCGAGCAGGACGATGGCGACGAGCAGGACGAACTTGGCCAGCGCGATGGCGATGGCGACAAGCACCCCACCGGCGGCCTCTGCCTGGGCCTGGCCCGGGGGGCCGCCCACCGCCAGCATCGGAACGAAGACCAGGGCGAGCACGGTGAAGATATCCTCCACGAGCAGCCACCCCACCGCGGCGTGCCCGTGGGGGGTGGTCAGCATCCGCTGGTCCATGAGCACCCGCAGGAGGACGACCGTGCTGGCCACGGCCATCGCCATGCCCAGGACCATGCCCGCCTGCCACCGCCAGCCCAGGGCGTGGAACAGGAGGGTCGCCACGATGGTCGCGGCCAGGCTCTGGACGACCGCGCCGGGAACGGCGATGCTCCGCACCGCGATCAGGTCCTTGAGATTAAAATGCAGCCCGACGCCGAACATCATGAGGATCACGCCGATCTCGGCGAGCTGCTGGGCGATCTCCTCATCCCCGACAAAGCCGGGGGTGTAGGGCCCGATGACGACCCCGCCCAGCAGGTACCCGACGATGGGCGAGAGCCCCAGACGCTTGGTCAGCAGGCCCAGGGCCCACGCGGCGGCCAGACCGGCCGCCAGGGTGGTGAGCAGGGGCAGCTGGGTCATGGCGGTCGCGAGCGTCGGCGGCATCCAGATCATCGTGGATGGTATCATTCCCCGGGCGGAGTTCCCCCCGCGGGGCCCGTGATTCTCGGCGCTGCTCGCGTGACGGCGCTCACAGCGCGAAGGGATAGGTCTCGGGAGCGCCGGCGAGCTGGGCGGCCTGGATGGGGCGCACGGGCGTGGTCTGGTCGAACCAGAGGTACTCGTCGAACTGCACGGGCAGCGAGGCCTGGAAGTAGTGGCTGAGCACCTCGGTCTCGGGACGGTAGATCACCCCGATGGCGCGCTCGAGATGGGGCTTGAGCAGCCCGGCGCGGACATCGGGGTTCCGGGGCGAGCGCAGGTGGAGCATGAATGCGGGGACACCCGTGTCGTGGCACAGACGCTCGTAGCTGTCGGGGTGGGACGGGTTGATCCGCATGACCCGCATGGGCTCGTCCCAGTTGTCGGCGGCGGCGACCGAGCCCGTGTGCGTGCCCATGCCGATGGCGTAGGCGCCGGCGCCGAAGCGCTCGCGGCAGAGCTGGCCGATGTTGGTCTCGCCGCGCGTGCCCATCTCGGTGGCGCGGGCGTCGCCGATGTGCGAGTTGTGCGCCCAGACGACCGCCTTTGAGCCCTCCCCGTGGTGGTCCAGCGCGGCCTCTAGCGTGTCGAACATGTGCCGGTCGCGCAGGTTCCACGATTCACGCGAGCCGTAGTACATCGCCCGGTAGTACGATTCGGCCCGGCGCACGACCGTGGCGTTGCGCTCGGCGTCGAAGAAGCTGTCCCCGTCGGCGCGGAGGTAGCACATCCGCTTGGCGAGCAGGTCGGTGAGGATCGCCACGGCGTCGGCCTCGCACGACTCCATGCGCCCGCTGACCGCCGCGCGACCGTAGGTGGCCGGGTCCATCTCCCAGGGCGAGAAGCAGGCGTAGCGCTGGCGCGCGTTCTCGGCGGCCGTGGGGTCGGCGCGGTCGAGGTAGTCGAGCACGGCCCCGATCGAGTTGTTCATGCTGTACAGATCCAGCCCGTAGACGCCGGCTCGCTCGGGCGCTTCAAGCTCGGCGTTGTGCTCTCGCAGCCACTCGATGAAGGCGGCGGTCTCCCGGTTACGCCACATCCAGGTGGGGAAGCGGGAGAAGGCGGGGGTGCGGAGTTGGGCCGGATCGCGCCCCTGCGCGTAGCGGTTGAGCTGCTGGGCGTCTGGCCAGTCGGCCTCGATCCCCACGATAGTGAATCCCTTGTGTTCGATGAGTTCGCGCGTGATGCGTGCGCGGACGCTGTAGAACTCGCTCGTGCCGTGGCTGGCCTCGCCGATGAGCACGACGCGCGCCGCGCCGATGCGTTCGAGCAGCGGGGAGAGGTCGGGCTCGCCGATCGAACCGATGGGCTCGCAGTGGTCGCCGATGAGCGGGCTCAGCTCGCCGCGGTCGCGTTCGCCCAGGCGGATCGGCCGGCGCTCGCGCCGGGGCGTGACGGGCGCGCCGTCGAGCGCCCAGCCCTGCGAGCCGATCAGGGGCACGAACTGCACGCGCCCGAGCGATTCCTCATCGAACTCATGCTCGCCGGTGCGTCGGATGCGGACGAGCTCCTGCGAGCGCATGTCCGCGCCCACCGGGATGACCAGACGCCCGCCGATGGCGAGCTGGTCGAGCAGGTTCTGCGGGATCTCCGGGCCGCCGGCAGAGACGAGGATGCCCTCGTAGGGCGCGTGCTCCTCCCAGCCCAGCGTCCCGTCGCCGTGGAGGATGTGGACATTGTCGTAGCCCAGACGCTCCAGGCGCTCCCGGGCGTTGTTGGCCAGTGTCTCGTGGCGTTCAACGGCGTAGACCTCCTTGGCCACGCGGCTGAGCACCGCCGCGGCGTATCCCGAACCGGCGCCGATCTCCAGCACGCGCTCGCCCTCGTCCACCCCCAGCAGCTCGATCATCTCGGCGACGATGTACGGCTGGGAGATCGTCTGTCCCTCCTCGATGGGCAGCGGGGCGTCCTCGTAGGCGTAGCCGGCCAGGTTCTCGGGGACGAACCGCTCGCGGGGGACGGAGCGCATCGCGCTGAGCACCCGCTCGCCCGTGACGCCCCGCGCGGCGATCTGCCGGCGGACCATGTCCTCGCGTTGTTTCTCAAAGTCGTTCATGCCCGGCCCCTTCCCGCCGATCCGGCTCATTCCCGCTCGCCGCCGCGCACCTTCACGGGCGTGTCGAGCAGCTCGCCCCCGTCGATGAGCGCGGTGACGAGCATCACCTCGTTGATGTCGTGGTGCGCCTCCCAGGTGCTCGACGCCTGGTTGGTTTCGTCCGTCCAGAACCGCAGCACCCGGTCGCCCAGCTCCCGGTGCGTGTTGATGCCACGCAGGCGCAGGCGGATCGTCGCGGGGTCGTGGAACCGGCTCCCTCCCTCGCGGACGCGCTCGGCCAGCGGGCGGGCCGAACGCAGCCCGATGGCCAGGCCCAGCTCGCGAAAGCCCAGGCGCGAGTCGGCGCTGCGGCCCAGCGGGTTGAAGCGCTCGTAGCGGTCCAGGCTCCCAAGGGCGTCCCCGAGCATGCGGTCGAGGAGCCAGTCGTGCACCACGGCGCCCTGGGCGATCAGGTGGATCTGCTCGGCGGCGCAGCACAGCAGCCCCCCGATGCCCAGCTCGTCATCGCTGAACCAGCTCGCGTCCCGGCACATGGCCTTCATGTCCTTGGCGGCCCGCGCCACGCTGTGGCGCAGGGGCTCGTCGCTCGCTTCCTCGTCCCCGTTCCCGTCCCCCTCATTGTCTTGGTCGGCCAGCAGCTGGGTGAAGATCGTGCAGCCGTCGAGCGCGTCGAGCTGGCCCATGGAGGTCACCAGGGGCCGGGAGAGGTCGATGCTCATCTTCCAGAAGACCATCTTCTCGGCGCGCCCCGTGGGTCGGATGAACGCGTCTCCGGCGGCGCGGGCGAGCTCGAGCGCCCATCGGTGGTAGCGGTGCTCCTCGGTGACCCGCGCCATGCATTCGAGCGCGTGCATCCACTTGGTGAGGTAGTGGAAGTACTGCCCATCGCGGTCCCACTCCAGGTGCATGTCGTACGGGTCGTCGGGCGGGCGCTCGGTCATGGGCTTGCCGATGCGAAGTCCCGCGGCGGTGGGGTGCTCCTCGCCCTCGCGGTCACCGAGCCCGCTGAGCCAGCCCTCGCGTTCGTCGTCCTGGCGGTGCCTGCCAAGCGTGTGATGCACGAGGTCCACCAGACGCACAGCGCGATGAAGATGGGACTCGTCGCCGGTGATCCGGTGCAGACTCAGAAAGTTGAACACGGCGAAGGCGTCGGTCCAGAGGTAGCGTTTCTCGGGGTGCTGGTCCGTGTCGATCCCGGTGCGGATCGCGAAATCGAGCATGAGCAGTTCGGCCTGATTGAGGGGTTTGTCATCCATGAGCACCCATCGGGTCTGAGTTCCCGCCCCTTTGTGTACCCTCCGCGCATTGATTCAGGATGAAACCGGCATGAGCGGGAGGATATTCGCCCTCCGCGCAAGACCGGCCCACCCCGGTTCGGGGGCGGTCGCTCGTCTGGGTGGGGTGCAAAATGGGGACAGCGTGGGGATCAGCGCGCCGCACGCAGGGGCGCCATGCCCGCGTAGGAATACTGTGCGATGTGGCGCGCGTACCGCTCGATGCTCGTGTTGGAACGGATCTGGGCGTGGAGGCGATCGATGTGGTCCTGGTGCTGGAGCGTGTAGACGCACTGGGCGATGACGCTGGCCACGGCCAGCCCGATGCGGGGATCAGCGGGGCTGAGGCCCGTGTCGCGGGCGATGATGGTCGAGAGGCGCCGGTTAATGGGGCGCATCACATGCTCGAGCAGCGAGTCGAGCGCTTCGGTGGGGTGGGCGAACTCGCGCGCCAGCAGGATGCTCTTCCATGCCTCCTTGGGGCGTCCCAGCATGGCCGAGCAGAGACGCTCGACGAAGGTGAGGAACTGCTCGCGCGCGTCGGCGTCGGGGTCGTCCTCGGGGGGGATGATCGAGCGGCCTTCCTCGCCGATGCGCCGGATCACGGCCTCGTAGAGCTCGCCCTTGTCGTTGAAGTGGTAGTTGACGGCCGCGATGCTGGCCCCGGCGCGCCGGGTGATCTCCTTGATGGTGGCCGAGTGGAACCCGTGTTCGGCGAAGACCTCCCCCGCGGCCTGAAGCAGCTTGCGCTGGGTCTCCTGCGAGGAGCAGTTGTTTTTTTTGTTGGCCATGCGGGAAGGGGTTGATGTTCGGGTTTGGTGCCGCTGGGCGTCTCGTCAGACGCCCAGCGGCATGCCTCGAAAGAGAACTTCAAGGCCCGATTTGCCTTCGATGCTAGCGTGGCTATGCTCATTATTCAAATGTCCGTTTCAAATCCCTATTCAATCTCTACCTTCTCCACCGCATCCGAAAGAAAACCCCGCCACGGGTGGATCAGGACCAGCATGGTGAGACCCGTTTCGTTGTTCCGAGCCTTCGGGCGACCGCCCGCCCTGCTGCTGGGGATCGCCGTGGGGGGGTTGATCGGGTGTGCGACCCCCGAGCGTCCCCCGTCCGATCTGGCGCGGCGCGAGGCGCCCACGCGGGAGACCTTTGCGGCCCGGGACCCCCTGTCGCTGCCGGAGGGGACGGCGCGGGATCGCTGGGTCGAGGCGTTCAACGAGCCGGTGCTCGTCGCGCTCACGCGCGAGGCGGTCGAGCACAACCCGGATCTCCGGCGGGCGGCGGCGGTCTGGGACGAGGCGCGGGCGCGGCTGCGTTCGGCCCGCTCGTTCCTGTCGCCGCGGATCGACGCGGTGGGCGAGGCCTCACGCTCCAAGCGCGCCTTCGGGGCGGGCGAGCCGATCACGAGCTCGCAGTACTCGATCGAGGCGCAGGCGTCGTGGGAGCTGGACCTGTGGGGACGGGTTCGCGCGTCGGCGCAGGCGGCCGAATACTCGGCCCTTGCGGCCCGCGCGGACTACGCCGGGGCGCGCCAGTCGATCGCGGCGGCGGTGGTCGACGCGTGGCTGCTGAGCGTGCAGGCGCGCGAGAAGCTGGAGATCGACCGGATCCTGCTGGAGACCGAGCAGCGCACCGCCCGCGTCACGGGCGACAAGGTGGACGCGGGGGTGGGCACGCAGCTCGACGCGGAGCTGGCCCAGTCGAATGTCGCGCTCGCCCGGGCGGCGGTGAGCGACGACCTGCGCGCTATCGACGAGCTGACGCGGGCGCTCGAGTCGCTGCTGGGGCGGTATCCCAGCGCCGAGCTGGCGACGATCGACACGCTTCCCCCGTTCCCCGGTGCGATCGCGGTGGGGGTTCCCTCGCAGCTGGTCGGGCGCCGTCCCGACCTGGTGGCGGCCGATCGGCGCGTGGCCGCGGCGTTCTCGCGCGTCCAGAGCGACCGGGCGGCCAGGCTCCCGAGCCTGACGCTGACGGCTTCGCTGGGCGCGGTGCTCGACCCGACCGACGAGATCTGGTCGATCGGGGCCGGGCTGCTGGCGCCCATCTTCAACGCGGGCCGGCTCGATGCGCAGGTTGAGATCTCCACGGCCCAGCAGGAGCAGGCGGTCGCCGGGTATGTCGCCACCGCTATCGACGCGTTCCGGGAGGTCGAGAACGCGCTGGGCAGCGAGCGGTACCTGGCGCAGCGCGAGGATGAGCTGAGCGTCGCCGCCGAGCACCTGCGGGAGGCCAGCCGCGTGGGCGAGGACCGTTACAACGCGGGGATCCTGTCGATCGTGGACCTGACGACGATCCGGAGGCAGGATTTCCAGAGCCGAATCGACCTGCTGCAGGTCCGCACCGACCGGCTGCGACAGCGGCTGACGCTGTACCGGGCGCTGGGCGGGTCGTTCGACGAGCACGCGAGCCTGTACACGCCCCCCGCGGCGGAGCATGACACCAGAGCGAGCCAGAAGGCGAGGACCCATGAGTGATACCGACACGAGCCGCACCCCCAGCGACCGGGACCTGATGGGCCATATCGTGCGCAAGGGCGTGCCGCTGATCGTGCTGCTGCTGGTCCTGGGCGCGGGGTACTTCTTGTGGAGCCGCCTGGAGACCGCGCCCGGGCACGAGGCGCCCGCGGAGCCGGCGCCCGCGCTGCCCGTGCGAACGGTCACCGTCGAGTACGAGACGGTGCCCCAGCACCCCAGTTTCCTCGGCCGCACGGTGGGCTCGCAGGTGGTGGAGATCCGTGCGCGGGTGGAGGGGTATCTGCTCGAGCAGCAGTTCGAGGAGGGGACGCGCGTGGAGAAAGGGCAGCCGCTGTTTCAGATCGACCCGCGTCCGTTCGAGACCGACCTGGCGACGGCGCGGGCGCGTCTTGCCAGCGCCAGCGCGACCCACGAGCGCGCCGTGCAGCAGGTCAACCGGTTCGAGGAACTGACCGAGCGGCAGTCGGCCACCCGGGGCGAGCTGGAGGACTGGCAGCAGCAGGAGGCGGTGGCCGCGGCGGACATGGAGATGGCCCGTGCCGAGATCGAGGCGGCGCAGCTCAACCTGGAGTACACCCGCATCGAAGCGCCCATCACGGGGATGATCGGCGAGGCGCTCAAGGAGGTGGGCAGCTATGTCGATTCCGGCGCCAACGGGCTGGTGGCCGTGATCCGCCAGGTCGATCCCATCGAGGTGCGCTTCTCGGTGACCGAGCAGGAGTTGCTCAAGTGGAACCGTCAGGTGGCCAGCGGCGAGGTGACCGCCCCCCCCGAGGGGCAGATGCCCGTGGAGATCGTCCTGGCCGACGGGAGCGTGTACCCCCACGAGGGGCTGATCCGGTATGTGGATGTGGCGATTGATGAGACCACGGGCACGGCGGTGGTCCGGGCCACGGCGCCCAACCCCGATCGCTCGCTGCGTCCGGGGCAGTTCGTGCATGTTCGCCCCCTGGGGATCGCGCGCGTGGGGGTGATCCGCGTGCCCCAGAACGCGGTGCTCCAGAGCCCCACGGGGATGAGCGTGTATGTCGTGAACGACGAGAACAAGATCGAGACGCGACTCGTGACGGCCGGCGATTGGTCGGGCGACGACTACTGGATCATCGAGAAGGGGCTGTCGCCCGGGGACCGGGTGGTGACCTCGCGCCTGCTGCAGCTGCGCCCGGGATCGGTGGTGACGATCCGGCCCGAAGAGGGCGGTGACCACCCCGCCGGCGGCGGTGGCGATGAGCCGTCGGGGGACGATGGAGCGGATTCATGATCTCGAGATTCTTCATCGACCGCCCGGTCTTCTCGATCGTGCTCTCGCTGCTGATCCTGATCGCCGGGACGGTGTCGATCGCGGTGCTGCCGGTGGCGCAGTTCCCCGAGATCGTTCCGCCCACGATCGAGATCAGCGCCACCTACCCCGGCGCCGATGCGCAGACCGTGGCCGAGTCGGTGGCGGCGCCGATCGAGCAGGAGCTCAGCGGCATCAACGACCTGATCTACTTCCAGAGCCAGTCGTCCAACAACGGGCAGTGCAAGATCACGGTGACCTTCGAGATCGGGACCGACCAGGACCTGGCGGGGGTGGAGGTCCAGAACCGGCTTGCGGTGGCGCAGACCAAGCTCCCGGGCGAGGTGGTGCGCCAGGGGCTGACGGTCAAGAAGGTGTCGAGCAGCATCCTGGGCGTGGTGTCGCTGCAGTCGGATGTGGAGCAGTACGACGACCTCTACCTGAGCAACTACGCGACGATCAACCTGCTCGACCGGGTCCGGC
Organism: uncultured Phycisphaeraceae bacterium; assembly: GCA_964387925.1. Taxonomy (GTDB): domain Bacteria; phylum Planctomycetota; class Phycisphaerae; order Phycisphaerales; family UBA1924; genus UBA1924. The sequence continues at coordinate 248,489 of CAYLXF010000003.1, read as the reverse complement.
GCGTCCCGGGCGTGGGCGACGCGACCACCTTCGGCAACAAGGACTACTCGATGCGCATCTGGGTGAACCCCGATCGCCTGGCGCTCAAGGGGATGACGATCTCCGATGTGACGGCCAAGCTGCGCGACCAGAACGCGGTGTTCCCGGCGGGGACGGTGGGGGCCCGCCCCTCGGGCGATGAGGTATTGCTCACGCTGCCGGTGATCACCCGCGGGCGGCTGCAGGAGGTCAGCGACTATGAGAACATCATCCTGCGCGCCGATCCGGGCGGGGCGATGGTGCGCCTCAAGGATGTCGCCCGCGTCGAGCTCGGCTCGCAGGGCTACAGCCTCTTCGGTCGCCTCGACGCCAAGCCGACGGCCACGATGCTCGTCTCGCTCCAGAGCAACGCCAACGCCCTATCGACCATGGACGCCCTTCGCGCCGAGATGGAGCGCGCCCAGGAGGAGTTCCCGCGCGGGGTCACCTGGGACATCCCCTACGACACGACCAAGTTCGTGCGCGCCTCGATCGAAGAGGTCGTGCACACCCTGCTCGAGGCGGTCGCGCTCGTGCTCCTGATCGTGTTCGTCTTCCTCCAGTCCTGGCGCGCCACGCTGATCCCGCTGCTGGCGGTCCCCGTGGCGATCGTCGGGACCTTCGGGGGGATGCTGGCGCTGGGATTCTCGATCAACACGCTGACACTCTTCGGGCTGGTGCTGGCCATCGGCATCGTCGTCGACGACGCGATCATCGTGGTGGAGAACATCGAGCGCATCATGGGCGAGGAGCCGGGGCTGAGCGTGCAAGAGGCCACGGTCAAGGCGATGAGCCAGGTGACGGGGCCCGTGATCGCCATCGTGCTGGTGCTCTCGGCGGTGTTCGTGCCCGTGGGGTTCCTGGGCGGCTTCACCGGGCAGATGTACAAGCAGTTCGCCGTGACCATCGCCATATCCGTGGCGATCTCGGGGCTGGTGGCGCTGACCCTGAGCCCCGCGCTGTGCCGCCTGCTGCTCAAGCCCGGTCACGGCAAGAAGAAGTTCTTCCTCTTCCGATGGTTCGACTCGTTCTTCGGCGCGGTGACCAGCGGCTACGCCCAGGGCGTGAAGCTGGCGATCCGCGGCTCGCTGGTCACGCTGGTGATCTTCGCGATGCTGTGCCTGTTCGCTTACAAGCTCTCAACCACCGTCCCCGGCGGGTTCCTCCCGCAGGAGGACCAGGGGTACCTGTTCGCGGTGGTCATGCTGCCCGACGGGTCCTCCCTGGACCAGACGCAGCGTGTGATCGAGCAGGCCGAGCGGTTCTACCTGCAGAACGAGGCGGTCGAGCATGTGGTGGCGCTGGGAGGGTTCGACCTGATCAACGGGGGGATCACCAGCACCAACATGGGCATCATCTTCGTGCCCCTCAAGCCCTACGAGGAGCGGGCCAGGCTGGGGGTGAGCGTCGAGGATGTCGTGGCCGACAGCCAGAAGCTGTTCGGGATCATCGACGAGGGGCTGGTGCTGGCGATCAACCCGCCGGCGGTGCGAGGGCTGGGACGGCGCGCGGGGTTCACCGTGGAGCTCCAGCAGCGCGGGGGCGGCACGATCGAGGAGCTGGCGCAGGTGGGCCAGGACTTCATCGCCGCCGCGGGTCAGGAGCCGAACATCACCGGGCTCAGCTCCTCGCTGCGCCTGGCGCTGCCGCAGGTGTATGTGGATGTGGACCGCGAGAAGGCCCAGATCATGGGGGTCGATCTCTCCGATGTGTTCGAGCCCATGCAGGCGTATCTGGGCTCGCTGTATGTCAACGACTTCAACCGTTTCGGTCGGATCTGGCGTGTGCAGCTTCAGGCCGAGCCCGAGTTCCGGCGCACCCCTCAGGACATCAACAATATCTATGTGCGCAACGACCAGGGGGAGATGACCCCCCTGTCGGGGCTGGTGGACATGAAGTTCACGGTGGGGCCCAATGTCTACAGCCGCTACAACGGGTACCCCGCCATCGAGATCACGGGCGCCCCGCCGGTGGGCAAGAGCAGCGGCGAGGCGATGGACGCGGTGCGTCGCGTCGCCGCGCAAACACTGCCGGCGGGGTACGGCATCGACTGGACCGGCGCCTCGTACCAGGAGATCAAGGCGGGCAACCAGGCGCCGCTGGTGCTGGCGTTCGGGCTGCTGGTGGTGTTCCTGGTGCTTGCGGCCCAGTACGAGCGCTGGTCGCTGCCCATCGCGGTGATCCTGGCCGTGCCCATGGCGGTGCTGGGCGCGCTGATCGCGATCTGGCTGCGAGGGTTCTCGCAGGACATCTACTTCCAGATCGGGCTGCTCACGCTGGTGGGCCTGTCGGCCAAGAACGCGATCCTGATCATCGAGTTCTGCATCGAGCTTCGCCGCCAGGGGCGCGGGATCGTGGAGTCGGCGGTGGAGGCGTCCCGGCTGCGCTTCCGCCCCATCATCATGACCTCGCTGGCGTTCATCCTGGGCGTGACCCCGCTGGCCCTGGCGACCGGGGCGGGCGCGGCGGGGCGTCGCTCGATCGGCACGGGCGTGATTGGAGGCATGCTGGCGGCGACCTTCCTGGCGATCTTCTTTGTCCCGCTGTTCTTCGTGGTGATCCAGAGCATCGCGGAGTTTCTTACCCCTCGGCGTCCCGAGCACGGCTGACGGTTCACCCTTTCGTCCTTTCCGGGCTCGTTGACAGCGAACATCTCATTGACACGCGCTCTGCGCGTATCATTTTTGATTTCTCAGTTCCTTGTTTTTCGCGGGATATGGGCGTTTTTTCAAGATGAAACCGAGTTTCATCCCCGGTTCAGGCAGGTTATACGCCGCGCACCGAATATCTCACCATCGCAGAAGGGCAGTTTCCCAGATCTGCAACCCATGAAAGGGGGAATCAGCAATGAATCCGATCAAGCAGAAACTCGTTCGTCTCTCCTCGCTGGCGGTGGTGACCATGATCGTCGCCTCACCGCTGGTGCTGATGGCGTGCAACACGGTCGAGGGCGCGGGCGAGGATGTCAAGGCCGCTGGCGACGCGGTAGCGGACACCGCCCGTGACGCCAACGACTGAGGACGGCTTCAGAATAAATCGGGATTCATCCCCTCGTCACACCACGCTCATCTGAGCACGGGAATGTAGGGATGACAACGGGAGAAACCCCGAGCCAGAGATCAGAGTCCCATTGGACCCCGCGGGGTCTGGAAAGGATAAAGCCATGTTAGGTTGGGCGCTTACTTTCTTCATCATCGCCGTCATCGCGGCCGTCTTCGGGTTCGGCGGGATCGCCGCCGGGGCCGCCACGATCGCCAAGGTGTTGTTCTTCGTCTTCATCGTCCTGTTCCTGCTCTCGCTGCTGGCGGGCCTGGTCCGTGGCGGCAACAGGGTCAAGGTATAAAGGAGCACGCCATGAAACGCATCAAAGCCAAGCATCTGCTCCCGCTCTGCGGCGTGGTCGCCCTGAGCATGCCCGTGGGCTTCTCGCTCAGCGGCTGCGACGACGGGTACAACTCCGCCGAGGATGTCGGCGAGGACATCGATGACGCCGCGGACAACGCGGGCGACGCGATCGACGACGCCGCCGACGACGCGGGAGACGCGATCGATGACGCGGTGGACGACAACACGGTGGACGATGTTCCCTAACCATTCTTTCTGACACCGAACCCAGCACACGACGCCGCGAAGGAGCAACTTATGGAATCCGTCACCAACCTCAACAAAGATTCGATCAAGGGGATTCAGGATCTCATCGAGATCAATATCGACAGCTCCAAGGGCTTCACCGAAGCCGCGGAAAAGATCGAGAACCCCGGGGTCGCCAATCTCTTCCGCCAGTGCGCCACCGAGCGCAAGCAGTACGCCACCCAGCTCAAGGACATCGTCCGGGCCAACAACGAGGAGCCCAAGGACTCCGGTTCGGCCTCGGGCATGATGCACCGCTGGTGGCTGGATATCCGCGGCACGGTCACGGGTGGCAACGAGCACACCGTGCTCGCCGACGCCGAGCGCGGTGAGGATGCGATCAAGCACCGCTACGAGGACACGCTCAAGCACACCGCCGGCAGCGCCGTCAATGACCTGCTCACCAAGCAGTACGCGGGCGTCAAGGCGCGACACGACCAGATCCGAGACATGAGGGACGCCCGGGCCTGACCGGGCCCGTGAGCTCGACTTACCAGCCGTCCCCCCGGTGACGAAGTGCACTTGTTGCCTTCGTCACCTTTTTTGTGCGCTTCTCCGCGACGCTGGGGCGATGGGCCTGCGGGTATGGGGGGTGGGCATGAAGCACGCCGTTCAAGAACACATGCCGATCCCGCCGCGCCGATCCTCGGCGTCGATCCGCGGAGCGCCTGAAGCTTCGTTTCTCGGCTTGCCAGCGCCCTCACCGGTGGCGGAGCGTGGTTCCTGCGGCGTTCCTTTGCAGGTCCTCATCGTGTCCGAGACTCTGGACTGACGAGCCCTGATCAGCGGCGGATTGTCTGGGATGCGAGCCCTTGGCGCGGGGTCCCCCCCGCCCGCAGAGCGACGCGAAGCATTACGGTGGCCCTGGGTCATACCCGAGTCCCTCGGCCGCGATCAAGCACCCATGATTCTTGGGTCCCGGGCCAGCAAGAGCATGATCATCGAGTTGGATCCGGGTCGGTGTATGTGTTGGTGAGATGGTCCGCTAGGGCACGGCGAGACAAGCGGTTCCGCGTCCCGCGTTCCCTGAGCGGGCGTGCACGGAACACCCCGTACGCATCGAATGACACGCACGGGGTGAGGGTGTGAGGAGAAATGTATTGCGGCTCAGAACGCCGCGGCGGCCCGTGGCGCGGGCTTGACCTGGGGCGGCGCCGCCGGTGCGGACGAGGAACGGCGCGGTGGCTTGGTTGAAGGCGAACCGGGCGGGGGTGGGGGAGCGGTGGCCTGATCGTGAGCGGATCGGACCGGAGGGTGTTGCGGCGGATTGACGGGCGCCGTGCGGGGCTTGGACGGCGCCGGGCGATCGTCCCCGAGCATCTCGATGATCGTCCCCACGACGCCAGCCGCGGCTGCGGCCCGGCTGATCATCCGCAGTGTGCGGCTGGGCCCGATCACCGAGAGCACCAGCAGCGCGCCGCTGCCCACCAGCAGCGGGTTGTGGCTGGCGAAGCGTACGGCGTGGTTCTTGATCTCCTCGACCTGCTCGTGGATCACCGATTCACCACCGGGCGGGGGGACGGTGGTCGGGCCCGGGGTCGCGGCGTCGGCCATGCGCGCCTTGGCCTGCCTGGCCTCGGCCTTGGCGGAATTGGTCTCGGGGAAGATCTGCTCCTCGATCGACTCGGGAGAACGGCCGCCGGCGGTGGCGGCGATCAGCCAGCCGATCAGGCACAGGAGCGTCACGCCCCCGCCCACGATCACCAGGGCCGCGCTCCAGCCCAGGCGCCCGGCGATCTCGACGGCGATGCCCGCCGCCACGCTCGCCAGGCCAGCCAGAGCGATGGTTCCCCCCAGCAAGACGAGCACCGAGCCGACGAGCATGCGCCTGAAGCGCATGCTCGCCAACTCGGCCTCGGCTCGGAGCAGCTCGCCGGAGCCCTCGAGCAACTCTTTCATGCGCCAGAAGATCATCGGTCAGCGCCTCGCCGAGAGGATGCGCCCGGCGATCACGCCCACGCCCAGCGCCAGCAGGATGGCGGTGGTGGGGCGCTGCGAGACCTGCTCGCGCATCGCGGTGTGATACTTCTTGGCGGTCTCGCCGGCCGTGTGGGCCAGGTCGCCCGCCGAGTGGGCCCCGCTGCGGACGGCCTCGATGGCGTGGCGGGTCGCGTGCGAGCCCAGCTCGCTCGCGTCGTCACGCAGCACGCCCAGGTCGTCCTTGAGCGTGGCGGCGTCGCGCTTGACCTCCGTCAGGCCCTCGCGGATCGCCTGGCCGCCGCGGTTGTCCGTGCTCTGACCCGTGTTGACTGTCTTGCTCATGGATGTCATGTCCTTGCTCCTTTTGCGTTTGTTTTCCGTGCAGTCGTGCGGTCCGAACCCGGATCGCATCTATGTCTATCTTGCGTCGCCGGCCTGTGCACCCGGTGAACGACGCGTGAAAATGGCTTGATCTTTGTCGCTCATCGCACGCTCAGGCCTTGTGATGATGCATCTCCTCGACCTCGTGTCGCTCCGAGGCGCGCAGCAGCATGGCCCAGATGACCGGGTTGCCGAAGAAGGCGATCGAGAGCAGGAAGAGCAGCACCACCGTGCCCGCCGCGAAGCCCCAGAAGGCGTACACGGGGATCGAGATGGCGATCATCATCAGGAACGAGCCGAGGATCAGCATCATCACGCCGCGGCTGGTGAACTCCGGGTGGGCCGGGGTCCCCTCGGGAGAGATGTCGTGGATCTCGCGCTTGCGCTCCTCGAGCTCCTCGGGGGTCAGCTTCTCGTCGTGATGGTGACGGCGCTCGAGCGTCTCGAGATTGATGTGCCCGATGGGACGCATGGTCTCGCTGTCGATGATCGTTGTCTCGTGCTCGTGCTCGTGCCGTGTCGTGCCGCCGCGCATTGGCCCGCTCCTTGCCTCCCGGCGCTGAAGTGTTCCTACAAGCCCCTCCGCGGGCTTTCGCACGCGGCGGGGTGTATTGTTTCGCCCAGTGCGGGCGGGATCGGTCAGCGGGTCCACGACGGCGAGTCGTTGTCCCAGAAGCGCCAGCTGTCCTGCTCGTGCTGGATGTCGGTGGCGGCGATCCAGTCGCCGTTGTTGTAGTTCGCCTGGCGTCCGGTGATCTTGATCTTGTCGCCGTTGTTCAGGTCGATCTTCTGCTTGTCGACATACCAGCTCGGGCCGAGGATGACATTCTTGCGCCCGGCGTCGGTGTCGATCACGAGCACCTGGGCGTCGGGAGCGCCCTTGTCCAGGTTCGTGGACTTCATGCCGCGGTACACGCCTTCGATCGTGACCTTGTCGCCCTTGGCGAAGGTCTTGGTCCACTTGGAGTCACGCGACCACGCGTCGCCGGCCCGGTTCATGTCGTCGCCACGCATGTCGTCACGACCCGCCCCGGTCCGGTCCTTGTCGTTGCGGTCCATGTCCTTGTGGTCCATGCCGTCGCGGTTCATCTTGTCGCGCTGGTAGCGGTCCATGCCCCGGTCGGCGCCGCGCATCGCCTCGTCCTGGTCACGCGGCGAGAACTCGGGCATGTTCACGCCGAAGGCGTTGTACGCCTGGGCCACCGAGCTGGGCGTGCGCAGGTCGTCGAGGTTCTCGGGCATCATCAGCGAACGCTGGATCTGCTCGGAGCTGCCCTCGATGCTCACATCGAGCTTGGGACCGACATGCACGGCCGAGAAGGGGATCAGCGAGATATCGTCGCCCATCCCGAAGAGGTTCTCGTTGGGGTCGAGACCGATCATGGCGACATAGCCCGAGGGCACCTCGACGACGGTGCTCTGCACCTCGCCGGCGGTGGAGCCGGCCACCTCGACCTGGTGGCCGTTGAGTTGGCTGAGCAGGAAGTACCGCTTGGCCTGCTGGTCGGCGGCGCTCCAGTAGCCCTTGCCCTCCTTGTCGCGCAGGCGCAGGTCGCGCCCGTCGACGCTGGCGTTGGTGGCGTACCAGCGCCCGTCGTACTCGACGGCGTTGAGCTCGATCTCGTTGTCGCGCCGGATGCCGTTGTCCATGCCCATGACATACCAGCTGGGCCCGAGCACGACCTCCTGGTTCTTGCCGCTCTCGTCGGTCACCCAGACCACGGTCATGTCCTCGCCGTTCTCGGTGATGCGGTCGATGCGGGTGACGCGCCCGTTGATGTCGGTCTTGTCGCCCTTGGCCATGCGCTCGCGCATCATCTCGTCGCGATTGGCGTGCAGGTCGTCGCCATCGTCGCCCCAGTCGGTGAGCTTGTCCATCCAGCTGGTTTTGGTCAGGTCGTTCCAGTCCTTGGGCAGGAACTCGGTCTGCCGCTGGACCTGCTCCTTGGTCATCTCGGTGGAGTAGGCCTTGTTGGGGGCCAGGTAATGGAGCTGGTTGTAGGGCAGGGCGAACTGCTTGCCACCCATGCCCCAGAAGTCGCCGCTGGTGATGACCGCGTAGGCGATCCGGCCCGAGCCGCGGTCGACGATGAAGTCATCGATCGAACCGACATCGTTGCCCGTCGTGTCGCGCAGGTTGCTGCCGATGAGGGTCCCCGATTCGGCGAAATGCAGGATCGACATGTCGCTCGCGTTGGGGGAGTTGTAGTCGCGCTGGCCCTGGCGCGGGTTCTGGCTCTGGTTGCGGGCGTTGGGATCGCGGTTGCGCGTGGTCTGGCTCTGGTCGCGATCGTTGGCCGGGTCGTTCTGACGCGGACGGGTGTTGTTCTCAGGCTCGGGGGCCATCGCCGCGCAGGTCCCGGCCGTCATCACGAGGGCCAGTGCCGCGATGCTCATCTTGGTGTACAGGGTCTTATTGGGAGTAAACATGGTGCTGCCTTTCGTATGGGCCGCGTGGTTGCCATCGATGGGTGAAGCCCGGCCCTCGTCCTTCACACCCACACATTGGGGTCGGGGGCTGAGCGCAAGATGACCGCCAGATGAAACGGGCATCATTTTCAAAGAACGGGCTTCGGGGCCCTCAGGAGGGTCCCGGGGATGCGTGGGAATCAGCCCTTGCGCTTGGGGCGATCCTCTTCCGGCTTTTCGATGCGCCCCTGGAACGACTTGGTGGCCACCCGAACGAGCATGCTCAGCGCCACCACCAGGGCGATCAACACCGCCGCCAGGAACATCGCATCAAGCCACTCGCCCGGGTAGCCCCGCATCGGCGTAAATAGGGCGAGCCCGCTCAGTACAGCCACCAAGCAACAGATAAGCAGGAGCGCACGCAATCGCATTGGAAAATAGAGACCTCCATGAGAAGTATGAAGCCCCAAATGAGGGGTGCGTAAAATAAAGATGAAACTTAATTTATCAACCTTCGAAAGCCCGTTCGCGGCTGGCAAGCGGGTTCGGTGTGAGGAAAGAGAAGATTATCGGGCGATCAGAGCGGATCGACGCGGGGCAGGATGATGCGGAACTCGCACCCCTTGGGCAGGTTGCTGGCTCGGATGGTCCCGCCGTGGAGTTCGGCGATTCCCCGGGCGATGGCCAGGCCCAGCCCGTGCCCGCGTCCGCGGCGCTGCCCGCTCTGGGCGAAGCGGTCGAAGATGGTCTCGAGCCGGTCCTCGGGGATGCCCGGCCCCTCGTCGCGGACGGCGAACTCGACCCACTCGTTGTCGCGTCCCAGCGCGATGTCCACGCCCCCCTGTGGGGGGCTGAACCGGATGGCGTTACGGATCAGGTTGTCGAGCATGGTGGTGAGCAGCTCGGGGTCGCCGGCCACGGCGGTGTCCAGAGCGTCCTCGTCGCTGAAGAGGCGTGGACGCAGCCACACCCCGGCCTGATTGGCCATGACGGCGCAGTGCTCGACCGAGTCCATGGCCAGGTCGTTGGCGGCGTAGGTCTTGCCCCGCACCTTGCCGTGCCCCTCCTCGAGGCGAGTGAGCGTCAGGAAGCTCTCCACCAGGCTGCCCAGACGCGACATCTCTTCCTTCACCGAGCTGACGAAATAGGCGATCTCCTGGCTCTGGCCCTCCAGGTCGATGGTCTGCGACTCAACGAGCATGACCGCGATGGGGGTTTTAATCTCGTGCGACACATTGGAGAGGAACCGTTCCTTGGCGGCGAAGGCCTCGCGGATCCGCTGACGCGAATCCTCGAGCTCGGCCACGAGCTCCTGGATCTCCGCATTGTCCGTGTCGTACACCAGGGCCTTGCCCAGGGACTCGGGGCCGAGCTGGCGGATGAGGTCCAGGAGGGCGGCGAAAGGGGCCACGGCGATGCCGGCGATGAACCACCCGCTCAGGCAACCCAGCAGCGGGGCCACCAGCGCCACCGAGAGCAGCACCCCGCGGACCACGCTCAGCTGCTGGCTGGCGAACCTGGTCGTGGTGGCGACCATGACCGAGTAGTACCTGCCGTCTCCCCCGACCACGCCCACGAGCACGGCGCGGCGCCTGCTCTTGTCGGGCCAGTGCACCGCCGGCGACCAGCGCGGCTCGGGGATCAGCAGCGGATAGGGCTCCTGGAGCGACTCCTGGATCTGGAGCGTCGAGGGATCGACCAGCGGGGAGGCGTCCCTGATGGCGTGCTCGCCCGAAGCGGTGAAGACATCGACCACGACCGTCTCGAACTCGATGGTCCGCATCACCTCGCCGGCGAGGTAATCGAGCCGGGCGCGGTCGATTCCCGGCAGGTTGCTCGCGACCTGCTGGGCCAGCGTGGCCCCGCGCTGCGAGAGCATGTCGTTGAAGATCAGGTTGATCGAGGAGCGCTGGTAGAGCCAGAAGACGCCCGTCGTGACCCAGAGAATGATGGTGAAGATCGCCGCGATCCAGAGCGTGAGGCGCAGACGCATCGTGATGCTCTGGCTCTCACGCACATATTTGACGATGCGCTGTGGCACGCTATTCCATCAGGCCGAAACGATAGCCCGCGCCCTTGATCGTGTGGATGAGCTCCCGCTCGAACCCGCGGTCGATCTTCTTGCGCAGCGACGAGATGTACACATCGATCACATTGCTGCCCGGCTCGTAGTTCATGTCCCACACCTTCTCGGTGATCTGCGTGCGGCTGAGCACCCGGTTGGGATTGCGCATCAGGTACTCGAGCAGCGCGTACTCCTTGTTGGACAGCTCGTGCTCCGTATCCGCCCGCCTGGCCACCCGCGTGTAGAGGTCCAGCACCAGGTCGTCGCACTCAAGAATCCGGCCCTCGCTCGCCTCGCCGCGCCGGAGCAGCGCCCGGATGCGCGCCAGCAGTTCCTCGAACTCGAAGGGCTTGGTCAGGTAATCGTCGGCCCCCGCGTCGAGCCCCGCGACCTTGTCGTCGGTTCCCGAGAGCGCCGTGAGCATGATAATCGGCGTGTCGACGCAGCGCCGACGCATGTTGCGGCAGACATCAACACCGTCCCGGTCCGGGAGCATCAGGTCCAGGATGATCAGGTCGTACGACTCGATCACCGCCAGATCCTCGCCCTCGAAACCCGAATGGGAAACATCGGCGGCGAACCCGTGCGACTCAAGGCCCTTCTTGATCGCACCGGCCATCTTGGGATTGTCTTCGATGATGAGAATGCGCATAGCGGATCATCTTATGCCCAAACGCCGATTCTGGGCAACCCGCCCGGACCTCATCCCAACGCAATGCCGCGCAAAGGCCCGCCGACTTGGCGAACAATGACCATGAATTTTCTTTCACTACTTTGAAAAGCACGGCTTGAAAACCGCCACCGCCGTCACCGCTCCCCCCGGCGCGCCAACGCTGGCCGCCCGGCCATCCTTTCCCACGGCGGTCGGCCACGGGGCGGCGCTAAAGTTCCACCGGGAGGTGCCCGGTGCGCGGGGAGCACGAACAGATTGTGATCGTGGGTGGGGGGTTCGCCGGTCTGGCCGCGGCCAAGGCCATCGCCCGCTCTCGCCCGGGCGCCCCGTTCCAGATCACCCTGGCCGACCGGCGAAACCACCATGTCTTTCAACCCCTGCTCTACCAGGTGGCCACCGCCTCGCTCTCGCCCGCGGAGATCTCCGCGTCCATCCGCTCCATCGTCCGCGACATCCCCGGCTGCCGGGTGGTGCTGGCCCAGGCCCGGCGGGTCGATTCCGGCGCGCGACGATTGCGCTTGGGGCAGACCTGGATCGGGTATGACTACCTGATCCTGGCGGCCGGCGCGACCCACGACTATTTCGGGCATGAAGACTGGGCGCCGCTGGCGCCGGGAATCAAGACCCTCGAGGACGCCACCGAGCTGCGCCGGCGCATCCTGCTCGCCTTCGAGAACGCCGAGTACGAGGCCGACGAGGAGGCGCGCCGGGCGGCGCTGACCTTCGCCATCGTCGGCGCCGGGCCCACGGGCGTCGAGCTGGCCGGGGCGATCATGGAGATCGCCGCCCGAACCCTGCCGCGCGATTTTCGCAACATCAACACCCGCACCACCCGCGTGATCCTCTTCCAGGGCGAGGACCGCGTGCTGCCCACCTTTCCGGCCGGGCTCAGCGGGAAGGCGGCGCGGTATCTCCGCCGGATGGGCGTGGAGGTGCGTCTGCACGCGCTGGTCACCGGCGTCACCGAGCGTGGCGTGTTCATCGGCGACGAGTTCATCCCCGTGCACAATGTCTTCTGGGCCGCGGGCGTCAAGGCCAACCCCCTGGCCGAGTCCCTGGGCGCCCGGCTGGACCGCAGCGGGCGCGTCATGGTCAACCCGGACCTGAGCGTCCCGGGCCATCCCGAGCTGTTCGTGGTGGGGGACCTGGCGCATGTGGTGTGCCCGGGCCAGACCAAACCCGTGCCCGGCGTGGCGCAGGCGGCCATGCAGATGGGCCGCTTCGTGGGATGCCTGATCGGCGACGAGATCGCCGGGCGAGTCGCTCGGCATGATCGCCCCGCGTTCGTCTACAAGGACAAGGGGGCGCTGGCGGTGGTGGGCAAGAACCGGGCCGTGGCCGACCTGCCGCACCTGAAGCTCGCCGGCTTTCCCGCCTGGTTCGTCTGGGGAGCGATCCACATCGCGTTTCTCATCAACTTCCGCAACCGCATCCAGGTCATGTTCAGCTGGTTCTGGAACTGGCTCTTCAACTCGCGCGACGCGCGTCTGATCACCGGCGACGCCGAGCTGACCCTCCACGCCCCGCCCCTCCAAGCGGTGGAGCCCGTTCCTTCTTCTGAGCCGCGGGGGGAGGAAACCGCCTCGAATGAATAAATTTCTGCATCCGGTTTGACCGATCTCCGATACAGACTATTGTCCACGCGCCCATGAACCCGCCCATGACCATCAAAGCGACCAAATCGAAAGCCAAAGACGCCGCACGCGTCGGGGCCGCGATTGTCGCTTGGGTCTGTGAGACGGGGTTCTAAACCACCGATCAAGCCAGAACCGAACACACGCACCCCTGACGCGCACGCTCAGGGGTGTTTTTCTTTGTCCGTTTCAAGTTTTCAAACCATTTTCAAACCATTTTCAAACCATTTTCAAACCCACAGGAGACCCAGCCATGACCAACGCCACAACCACCGCCCTCACCGCCGCCTGCCCCGAGTGCGACGCCGCCATCGCCTTCGACCGTTCCCCACTCAGCGGCCAGATCGCCCACTGCGCCGACTGCGGCGCGGAACTGGAGGTCGTCGGCGCCAGCCCGCTGACGCTTGAAGTGGCGCCCGAGGTCGAGGAAGACTGGGGCGAGTAACAACCGCCTCTTGCTTTTCCGCTCAGAGCAAGAGCCCACCACAGAGCACACAGAGAAGAGAGGCAGAGAAGAGAAAAGAGCGGGGAGGAAGAAGAAAAAGCACAAGCGCACCACATCCCCTCTTCCCTCTTCCCCATTCCCCATTGCCCATTGCCTCTCTTCCCATCCCCCTTTGCTCAAGGAACACCCCATGCACATCGCCATGACCTACACCAGACTCCGCACCGAGGAGCGCATGCTGCTCGACGCCTTCGAAGACCTGGGCATCGAAGCCACCCCCGTCGACCTGCGCCCGGTTGTCTTCAACCCGGGCGAACTGGGCCAGTGGGGGCGGTACGACGCGGTGCTCGATCGCTCGCTGAGCCTGACCAACACGCTCACCAGCGTGCGGATCCTCGAATCGCTGGGCGTGCGGTGCATCAACCCGCTGTCGGCCATTGCGTTGTGCGCCGACAAGCTGGCGACCACGCTGGCGCTGCTGCGTGGGGGCGTGCCCACGCCCGAGGTGCGGGTCGCGCTCGACGAGGAATCGGGGCTCGAAGCGATCGAGCGGCTGGGCTACCCCTGCGTGCTCAAGCCCGCGGTGGGATCGTGGGGGCGGCTGGTCTCTCGGGTGAACGACCGCGACTGCGCCGAGGCGTTGCTCGAGCACCGGTCGGTGCTGGGCTCGGTCCACCACCATGTGGTCTACGCCCAGGAGCACATCGACAAGCCCGGACGCGACATCCGGGTGTTCGTCGTCGGCGGCGTCGCCATCGCCGCCATCGAGCGGCGCAGCCAGCACTGGGTGACCAACACCGCCCGTGGGGCCGTCGCCACGGGGATCACCGTCTGTGACGAGCTGGCCGATCTGGCGACTCGGGCCGTGGCCTGCGTGGGGGCCGACATCGCGGCCGTCGATCTGCTCGAATGCCCCGTGCGAGGTCTGCTGGTCAACGAGCTCAACCACTCGATGGAGTTCCGCAACTCCACGATCACCACCGGCGCCGACATCCACCGCCTCGTGGCCCGGCACGCGGCCAGGATCGCCGAGTCGGCCCGAGCGGGCGCACGCGAGGCGGCCCCCGCATGACCGGGATCCGCGTCTCCATCGTCGGCGCCAGCGGCTATACCGGCGGCGAGCTGATGCGCCTGCTGCTCGCGCATCCGAGCGCGGAGCTGGCCCAGGTCTCTTCGCGCCAGCTCAATGGACTGCCCGTCCACCGCGCCCACCCGAACCTGCGCGGGCGCCTGGACACCCTCTTCCGCACCCCCGACGAGATCGAGGCGTGCGATGTGCTGTTCCTGTGTATGCCGCACGGGAAGGCGGCCACCGAGATCGATCGCTGGCGGGCGCTGGCCCCGCTGGTGATCGACCTCTCGGCTGACTTCCGCCTCCGCGACGCGGATCATTACAGGGCCTGGTACGGCCAGGCCCACCCCAACCCCATCGCCCTGGCCAGCGCCCAGTACGGGCTTCCCGAGGTCAACCGCGCGAACCTGCCCGGGGCGCCGCTGATCTCGGGCGTGGGCTGCAACGCCACGGCCATGACCCTGGCCCTCAAGCCGCTGGCCGACGCGGGGCTTATCCGGCGGGCCATCGCCGATGTCAAGGTCGGCTCCTCCGAGGCCGGCGCCGAGCCCGGCGCCGGCTCGCACCACCCCGTCCGCGCCCGCACCGCCCGCACCTACAGCGCCAGCGGCCACCGCCATCTGGCCGAGGTCGAGCAGAACCTAAGTTTCTCCGACATCGACGCCACCATCACCGCCATCGACATGGTCCGGGGCGTGCTCTGCACCGCCCACATCGACACGACCGAGCGCCTCGAAACCAAGGACCTCTGGAAGCTCTTCCGCGGAGCGTACAACGACGAGCCCTTCGTGCGCATCGTCGCTGATCGGCAGGGGCCGCACAGGTTCCCCGACCCGCGCGTGCTCGTGGGGAGCAACCACGCCGATGTGGGCTTCGCCATCGACGAGCGTTCCGGGCGGGTCGTCGCCCTGTGCGCCATCGACAACCTGGTCAAGGGGGCCGCCGGCTCCGCGATTCAATCCATGAACATCGCCCTGGGGCTGCCCGAAACATCCGGGCTCACCTTCCCCGGCCTGCATCCCGCCTGATCCCACAATGAAACAGTGAGTGAGAACCACCATGCGCAGCGACACCCCATACACCATCGTCATCAAGGTCGGAGGCGGCGAGGGCATCGACCCCACCGCGTTGACACCGGAGATCGCCGAGCTGACCCGCTCGGGTATTCGCGTCGTGCTGGTCCACGGCGGCTCGCACGCGACCAATGTGCTCGCCCACGCCCTTGGCCACCCCGCCCGGACCATCACCAGCCCCAGCGGGCGTCAGTCGCGCCGCACCGACCGCCGGACGCTGGAGATCTTCGAGATGGTCTACTGCGGGAAGGTGAACAAGGCGGTGGTCGAATCCCTGCGGGGCGCGGGCGTCGACGCGGTCGGGCTCTCGGGGATCGACGCGGGGATCTGGATCGGCAGGCGCAAGGACGCGATCCGGGGCGTCGAGGACGGTCGCACCATGATCATCCGTGACGACCTTTCCGGGCGCGTCGAGTCGGTCGATGCGGCGTTTCTGAGCACGCTCATGAACCTGGGCCGCACCCCCGTGCTCACCCCGCCGGCCATCACGCCCGAGGGAGTCGCGATCAATGTCGACGCCGACCGCGCCGCCGCCGCCACCGCCGCGGCGCTCCACGCCGACGAGCTGCTGCTGCTCTCCAATGTGCCGGGGCTGCTGCGCGATCCGGCCGACCCCGCTTCGCTGATCGAGGGCGTGGACGCCGACGGGCTCGGGACCGCCCGCGCCGCCGCCAAGGGTCGCATGAAGAACAAGGTCCTGGCCGCCGAGGAAGCGCTCTCCGCGGGCGTGGCGCGCGTCGTGATCGCCAACGCCGGGGGTGCTCGTCCCATCGAGCGTGCCCGCGGCGGCGCGGGCACGACCTTCTTTCAGCATGTGGGCGCCGACCGATAAGCGGAATGAATCATGATTCCACCCACCGACCAACCCGGCCTGACGCCCGAAGCCCGGATCCTGTACGATCTGGTGGACACCCGCAGCGTCACGGGCGACGAGCGCCCCGCCGCCGAGGTGTTCGTGCGCCACGCACGCGCCCTGGGTTTGACGGCGGGCATTGACGAGGCAGGCAACGCGATCGCCGACCGGGCCGCCAGCGCCCATGGAGACGCCATCCATATCGCCCTCCTCGGCCACATCGACACGGTTCCGGGGTATATCCGTGTGAGGGTTGAGGAGGGCATTCTTCATGGGCGCGGCTCGGTCGACGCCAAGGGCCCGCTGGCGACGATGCTCATCGCCGCCTCCCGCGCCCAGCTGCCGCCCAATGTCCGCGTGAGCGTCGCCGGCGCGGTGGGCGAGGAGGCCGCGGGGTCGATCGGCGCCCGCCACCTCGCCCCCCGCTGGACTCCCGACGCCTGCGTCATCGGTGAGCCCTCGGGCTCGTCGGGGATCACCCTGGGCTACAAGGGGCGCCTGCTGCTGACCGCTCGGGCCGCCTGCCCCAACGCCCACAGCGCCGGCCCCCAGCCCAGCGCCCCCGATGAACTCTTCGCGTTCTGGACGCGCGTGCAGGCGCATCTCGGGTCGTTCAACGACGGCCGCGGACGGGCGTTCGACCGGGTGCAGGCCACGCTCACGGGCATCGACTCCACCGGCGACGGCCTCTCCCAGCGGGCCCGACTCCACGCGGGGTTCAGACTCCCGATCGACATGCCCCCCGACCGGCTCGTGGCGGTCCTGCACGAGATCCGCGACGGGCAGCCGGGCGTGGGGGAGCATCTGGCCATCGAACTGCGCTTCGACGCCCCGGAACTCGCCCACGCCACCGACCGCGCCGACCCCGTCGTGCGCGCCCTCTCGACCGCCATCAGGAACCGGGGGCTCACGCCAAGGCCCAAGCTCAAGACCGGGACATGCGACATGAATGTCGTGGCCCCGATCTGGCGCTGCCCCATCGCCGCCTACGGCCCGGGTGACAGCGGTCTCGATCACACGCCCGTCGAGCGCATCCACCTCGATGAGTTCCACGAGTCGATCGAGATTCTCACCCGGGCCATCGAGCTCCTGGGCGCCGAGCTGACCGCGGAGCGCCTGAACGCGGTCGCCCTTTAGCTCACCGCGCCGCTGGCATGGCCGGTTGCTGACCCGAGTGGGGGGTCGACGATCGGGACTCGGATGGTCACCGTCGTCCCCTGCCCCACGGCCGAGTCGATGTCGATCGTCCCGCCCATGTCGCGCACGACGCCCGCCACCACCGAGAGCCCCAGGCCCGTGCCCTTTCCCCGCGGCTTGGTCGTGTAGAACGGGTCCATCACCCGCACCAGCACCTCCGGAGGGATCCCCTTGCCGTGATCGGCGATCGTCAGCAGGGCGTCGCCGTCGTCCCGGCGCACGCCGATCTCGATCCGCGAGCCCGTGGGAGAGGCGTCCCCCGCGTTCACGACCAGGTTGGTCAGCGTGCGCTGCAGATCGCCGCGCGTGGCGCGAACGAAGACCGGCTCGTCGGGCACATCAACCCGCAGCGGGTGGGCTCGCCCCATCAGCGGCGACAGCGCCGCCACGCACGCGTGCACCGACACGCACAGGTCCGTCACCGCCGAGCCCGTCTCCGCCTCATCATCCTCATCGCGCGCGAAGTTCATCAGCGAACGCGTGAGCGACTGCGTCCCGTCGGCGATCTCGCCCAGCCCGGTGATCGCCTCGCGCACCGCGCCGCTGGGGTCCTTCACCTGGGCGCGCAGGGTCGCCTGGTAGGCCCGGATCGCGATCGCCAGGTTCCCAAAGTCGTGCGCCACGCCCGCGGCCATGGTCCCGATGGTCTCGGTCCGGTCCAGGCGTCGCATCCGCTGCTCGGTCCGCAGGTCCTGCTCGAACTGTCGCCGCCGTCCCTCCAGCAGCGAGGAAATGTACAGCAGACCCAGCATCCCGGGCACCAGCAGGCCCTGGGCCACCAGCACATTCTCCGCGTCAGGACGCCCCTCCGAGTCGAACGGGCCAAGCCCCGAGGCCAGGCCCAGCAGCACCGCAAGGGCCAGCACGCTGGTCATCACCGTCATCATCACCGGCCCGAAGCGGGCCACCACCCAAGCGAAGATCGGGAGCAGCACGATCAGCTGGTAGTGCTGGATCCACGGGTTCTCGTCGTGGTTGTTGGCGAAGAGGATGGTGCACGCCAGCGTGAAGAGCACCAGCACCAGGGCCGCCTCGCCCGTGCGCCTGTCCGGGCGGCGCAGCAGCTCGGGGCGGTGGGACAGCACCAGTGCCGGGGTGGCGAAGGTCAGCAGCGCCGTCATGTCCGAGTAGCTCCACTGCTGCCACTTGGGGATTACATCCTCCACCCCCAGCAGCAGCGCCACCAGCAGCCACCCCACCAGCGAGACCACCAGCACATTGAACCCGATGGCCACGAACACATAGATAAAGAACTCCCGCGGCCCGCACAACGGATCGCCCCCGGGCATCCCGTGGCGCACGATCAAGGCGAACACCACCCCCGTCACCGGGTTCACCAGCGATTTGAGCGCCAGGAACGCGATCTGTTTCTGCTCGAACGACCAGCCCGATGTGACCAGACTCCCCAGCGTGTCGATCAGCAGCATCATCCCCAGGATCGAGAGCCAGTGGCGACGGTGGACCAGGGCCAGGGTCACGCCGTAGACCCCGGTGGGGGGCCAGATCACGCTGATCGAGACCGCCCCGTACCGCGACATGTACCCGAGGCACTGCGCGAGGATGAAGGCCGCCGCGAAGACCGCCACCAGTCCCAGATGGCCCCGTACGCCGCGTGGATCAAAGACCGATTTGTGGCTGGGCGGAATCATCTGAGAACTTGGGTGGTTTGTTGAGGCGATTTCCCTAACAATCATGCTATGCTACTGGCGGGGAGCCGGCCCGCTTCATCATCTACACCGATTCCAGTCCCAGGGGAAAACCACATGGCCAGCGAAGACAACGGCGTCGGATCCCAATCCTCGAAGGTGACCCGTGTGCTCATTATTGATGACCACAAGATCGTGGCCGACGCGATCGCCACGCTGCTGGGCATCACCGGGGGCATGGAGGTGGTGGGACGCGTCTACGAGGCGGACCACATCGCTGAGGAAATCCGCGGGCGCCGCCCCGATGTCGTCCTCTGCGATCTGGAGATGCCCGACGCCGACCCGCTCGAGGCGGCCTCCGAGGCGATCCGCGATCTCCCCGGCGCCAAGCTGATGGTGCTCACCGCGTACCCGACCGATGTACACATCGCCCGGGCCGCGCGCCTGGGCGCCCGCGCGATCCTGACCAAGCACGAGCCGGCCGAGACCATCGTCGACGCCATCCAGGCCGTCGTCACGGGGCATATCGTGTATTCCGATGAGGTCCGCGCCCGCCTGACGACGGACGGGGCCGGCGCGCAGGTCGAGCCCAAGGTGCTCACCCTCTCGCCGCGCGAGCTCACCATCGTGCGCCTGGTCGCCCAGGGCATGACCACGCCGCAGATCGCCGAGAAGGTCTTCCGCTCGCCCAAGACGGTTGACAACCAGATCGCCTCGGCCATGAGCAAGACCAACAGCGCCAACCGCGTCGAGCTCTCCCGCTGGGCCATCCGCGAGGGGCTCGTGCAGGCGTGAACGCGTCCATCTCGGAGCCCTCGGGGTTCCGGGCGTGGGCTCACGGGCGCTGGGGCAGGGGGTAGCTCATCTCCAGCGCGGTCGGGAACGCGGGGTAGGCGACTTTGATGCGGAAGGCGTGGAAGTCGCCGTAGGCGAACCCCGTGCGATCCAGCACCGCCCGCATCAGGGCGCGATACCGGGCGTACTCGGGGGTCGGGGCGGGGTTGGCGCTCACGCCCAGGTCGATCAGGCGCTCGTGCAGCTGCAGGCGCGTGCGCACATGCGTGCTGGTCATGCCCCCGATATCGGAGCACAGCTCGATGGCGGGGGGGATGGCGAAGGCGAAATCCCGGTGATAGAGCATGTCCACGATCATCAGCTCGGCCGGGACCTCGCAGCGCGCCGTGTTGCAGCCCTTGGTGTTGTCGTCGGTCCGGTACAGCGGCAGGTCGCGGTGGATCGTCCCCGCCACGCAGGTCAGCGCCCCGGTGTTGCCCACCCGACCCTCGGTGAGCTCGAAGGTCGTCGCGTGCTCGTCGCTGACCCGGCGCAACTCGGGCAGCGGCTGCGAGCAGAAATCACCCATCAGCGGCGCCACCGTGTCGCCGGCGAAGGCGGGATCGATGGGCTCGCTGGAGAACACGCGCCCCGAGCGCTCGTCGTCGTTGGTGCTCGAACGGCGCGACATGATCCAGGTCACATCGGGGCGCAGACGGCGGAAATCGATGAACGCGTTGACCGCCGCCAGGTCCACGCACCCCTCGCGCCGCCCGGGCATCATGAGCCCGATCTTGAGCAGCGTGCTCGCCTGGGCCCCCCAGACATAGCTGGCCCCCTGGAACAGCAGCTTGCGATGCTGCTCGTCGCGCGCCTGGCGCCCGCGCGTGGCCAGCCCGCTGCCGAGCATCTCCAGCGTGGCCCGGTCGCCCGAGTGCACCTCGATCAGGCGCTCGTACTCGCGGATCGCGTCGCGGGCCGTCTGCACCAAAGGCGCCTGGGCCTTGGTCTTCTCGATCCCCTTGAGCAGGATCCGGATGCCCGGCGGGCCCGGCATCTGCTCGAGGGCCGTCGCCGGGTCGTCGGCCGCGATGATCTTGGAGATCTTCCACGCGAGCGTCTTGTTGAGCCCCAGGTGCTCGCCGATCGACCCGGGGGCGCCGGGATCGGCGCCGATGGAGAGCAGCAGCTCGGAGAACGCCCCGCGCAGGCCGCGCACCACCTCGTGGGCGTCCTTGGAGAAGGGTCGGGACTCGGGAGTGGGGGCCTGGGTCATCTTTCGAGGTGAACAATAGGGGTGAGGGATCGGGATCAGGAACTGGTCCGGGTCCGAGGCCGGGCGGAAGCCCTAGCGGGGCCAAGCATACCACATCCATGAACATTCGCAGAGATATTTCTGCGAACTGTCGCAAAAAGACTTGCATGGAGGAAAAATACCCGGTAGTCTGGGGTTTCAGTCGTCGAGAGCACGCCCGCGCCGAGCCCATGATCCCATGCGTCGGCCAGGGCGATACGCCCTCCCACCGGACGCCGCCGGCGTTCATTCCCATCCCCGCTTGGAGAGAGCAGTCATGAACCGCACCGTCCCCGCCTTGTTCGTCGCCGCCGCGCTGACCGCCAGCGCCTCGGCCGCCGTCACCAGCATTGACGACCCCTTCGCCGGGCAGTATTTCGAGACCTTCGAGCTCATCGGCATGCCCGGGAGCGTGCCGGGTCCCGTCCCCATCTTCGATGGCACCGCCACCCTCACCGACGAGCTGGCGGGCAATGTCATCGCCGCCGTGAGTCTCACCAGCTTCCTCACCAACGAGTCCATCTTCCCCTGGAACGGCAACTTCATGGGCGGCATGCCCACCGGGTGGGCTGTCTTCGAGTTCAGCCAGGGCGCCACGGACTTCGGGGGATACATCGGCACCGCCGACATCCTCAGCGGCGGCAACATCAGCTTCTTTGGCGCCGACGACCAGCTCATCGAGACCCAGGCACTGGATATCCCGCTCAACGACTGGCAGTGGTACGGCTGGCACTCCGACGAGGCCTTCAGCCGCGTCGTGATCCACTCGGCCGCCAACCCCGGCAGCCCCATCGTCTTCGACGACATGCAGGTCAACTATGTCCCCGCGCCCGCGTCCCTGGCCCTGCTGGGTGCTGGCGTTCTGGGCGCCGCCCGTCGCCGGCGCGCCTGATCCAAGCCCAATCACACCCACACAAGGAGAAGATGACATGCGCAGACCATGCATCTCATTGATCGCGGCCCTGGCCGCCGGATCGTGCGCCGCGCTGGCGCACGCGGGCGACGCACCCGTCGCCTACGCCCCCAACAGCCTCTCGAACAACCCCGACCAGTCTGACGACCTGATCCGCTTCGACCCCGCCGCCCCCAGCGGGTACAGCGTCGTGGGGTCGATGGGTGTCGGCAACATCGGATTCGGCGGCATGGACTTCGACGCCGACGGCAACCTCTGGGCGTACGCCTCGTTCTACAAGTCGACCGGCGGGGCCGCATCCGGGCTCTACCTCGTCGATCTGGAGACCGGCAAGGCCACCGCCCAGGGGGTGAGCCTCCAGAGTCTCCAGGACATCGCCTTCAACCCCGCCGACGGCAAGATGTACGGCGTCAACACCCGGCAGGCCTCCATAACCACGCTCTACGAGATCAACCTCGGGACCGGGGCGGTCACCCCGCTGGGGCTCTTCTCGGGGCTGAGCACCCCCCACAGCGTCAACGGCTTCGCCTTCGACTCGCAGGGGAACATGTACCTTCAGGACCAGAACTCCGACGCGATCTACACCACCGACGATGTGGCCAATCCCCTGACCATGCTCATTGCCCTGCCCCAGGACAACAACTTCAGCCAGGGCATGACCATCGACTGGTCGCGGGACGATCTGGGATACCACGCCGCCGTTGGCTACGGGATCTTCCCCAACTACTTCAGCCAGATCAACACCTTCGCGATCGACGGCTCGTCGTACACGCTGGGCGGGAGCTTCGGGCCAAACAACCAGGAGGGGTTCCCTCCCGTGGAGCCCGGCGACATCGCCCTGGCCCCCGCGGCCGCGTGCGCGGCGGACCTGACGGGCGACGGCCTGCTCAACTTCTTCGACATCAGCGCCTTCCTCAGCGCCTTCAGCGTCCAGGACCCCGACGCCGACTTCACCGGCGACGGGTTGTACGACTTCTTCGATGTCAGCGCGTACCTCTCGGCCTTCTCCGCGGGCTGCCCCTGAGCCCGCGTCACCGATCCCCCTCCTCATTCACCCCCGGTGAATGAGAAAAACCGGCGCCCGGCGCCGGTTTTTCGTGTGTCATGCCGGGGCGTGTCCGTTACGGGCAGCCGGCGTTGTAATAGCTGATGAAGTCGGTGACATCGAAGAAGTCGAAGACCCCGTCGTTGGCGTTGTAGTCAACACGGGCCTCGCGGTTGGCGAACGCGCTGAGGAAGGCGCTGATGTCGAAGAAGTTGATCACGCCGTCGTTGTTGACATCCGCCGGGCAGGGCGCCACCGCGTGGAACACATCGTCGCTCAGCTCGGCGCCGATGCCCGTGTTGCGCCGGATGATCACCGCCAGCGTCTGCTGGTTGACCATGTCCACCATCTCGCTGGGCAGGTACGACTCGTACCAGAACCGGTCGCCGGCGCGCATGCGGGTGAACTGGTCGATCATGATCGCCCGCAGCGTCTCGCCCACCATCGCGTCGCCCACCGGGGGCTCGGCCAGCAGGCCCACCCACGGGTCGATGTCGTCGACGCTCTCGTAGACCGAGGCCAGGCCCGCGTTGATGGCGGGGTCGGCGCTGATCTGGTCGAAGGAAGTGACCCGGGGGAAGCCCATGAGCTCACGCAGGCTGTTGTAATCGGGGATGCCGTGGTCGCGCCCGCGCTGGATGTTGAGGCTGGCCAGGTCGAAGCCGGTCGAGCCGGGAGGCCCGAAGAGGAAGTTGCGCACATCGTCGACCACGAGCGTGTCGATCGCCTGCGCCGGCTGCGAGGCCAGCCCGCGAAGGAGCGCGTCGATCCCGAAGGTCGCGATCTCGGTGGAGCTGAAGAACCCGTCGCGCAGCGGCAGGTCGCCCCCGAAGGCGGGCGTGTCCGTCGCGTGCAGGCGCTTGAGGCTCGAAGGGAGCATCGTGTGCCCCATGCGGAAGGCGGCGGTGGCGAACTCGTTGCTCACCATCGGGACCATGCTCGGGTCGTAGCCGGGGTAGGGGCCCATGGCGTCGGCGCCCAGCAGCACGGGGATGAACTCGTTCATCGTGATCGCCTGCTCCTCCGCCGCCACGATCGCCCGGGCGCGCTCGAAGAGCTCGTCGCCGCTGGCGTCGGGGAACTGGGCCGCCAGCTGCTGGCACCAGTAGTTGTGCTCGCGCATGAACAGCGTGTGCATCGCCGTGAGGCACACCTGCTCGTTGGAGCGGATGTCGCCGGCCACGAACAGACGCGAATCGAAGCTCACCGGCGCGTTGGGCAGGCCCGTGGTGTTGTAGGGCAGCAGGTCCCCGGGACCCGTGGCCAGCCTGCCCGTTCCGTCGTTGGCGCGGAGCACCATCGTGCGGTTGAGGTCCGAGCCGTACACATTCGAAGCGTCATGGAAGGCGGTGATCCCGCTGATCTGCTGCCGGTTGCCGTCGAAATCGATGTGGTACGCTGAGCGGTCCAGCCCGATCACCGCCGTCCCGGTGTTGTCGGGATCGAAGAACGGGTCGCCCGCGGGAACCGGGATGTCGAAGGGGACGCCAACCACGGGGGTCTCATCGAGGTCGTGGTCGAGGAACTGGCCCCATTGCCAGAGGAAATCGCTGGCGTTGACCGAGTTGGGCAGGTTGAGATCCGTGGCGCAGACGGCGTTGCTCACCGCGCGGGCGCTGGGACCGTCCGCCCGGGCGGGGATCTCGCCGGCGCCAACGGGGTACGCGGCGGGCATCATCCGCATCATGTCGTTTGCGGCGGCCCCCCAGAGCGGGTGGTTGGGGTTGTTGCCCGAGCCGTCGATGGTGCGGAACTCGTTGGGATACACCGCCGGGCCCACGCCGCGCATCACGCCGGGGGCTTCGTAGCTCTGGCGCTCCATGTGGTGACGCTGCACGACCGAGCGGCGGACGCCGTCGGGCGTGGGCATCGCGCCCAGTGCCTGAAATGCGACGAACCCCAGCGCCGAGCCGGAGCAGAGAACAACGATACCTGTGCGTGTGTGCATGTGTAGTGACCTCCGAACCGCGATGATAACCAGACCATCGAATCATCACAAGGACAACTTCGTTCCGATAGCAAAGAAAAACGGACACGGTAAACACTTGTTTTCTCGGATGGAAACACTTTCGCAACCCCTCCCACCTGCCCATCACCCGAGATTGCCGCACCCCGCGCGGGAATCAACCGGTATCATCCCGTTCCCAAGGAGGCCCCGATGACGATGAAATCTGCCCGGCCGCTCGTTCTTTTGTCCCTGATGCTGTCGGGGCTCCTGGCTCCCCTGGCCACCGGGGCGGAACCCTTCGCCCGGGTGACCGAGCCCGAGCCGGGGCTGGTGACGCTGGAGATGGCGACCCATACCCTGGAGCCGGTCTCAAAGAGCGGTTCTTCGGACGCCGGGGCGGTGATCCACCTGGTGTCGGCGATTCACATCGCCGACGCCCCGTTCTACGCCGCGATGCAGGCCCGGCTGGGGGGCTACGACACCGTCCTGTTCGAGGGCGTTAAGCCCGCCGGGCTCGACCCCATCGACCCCGAGCTGCCCGACGCGGCCAAGGCCGACGCCACGCGCGACCGTCTGGCCCTGCTCGTCGAGGTCGTCGCGCGCTACCACGCGGACACGGGCGAGCTGCCCGGCTCGTTCGCCGAGCTGCTGGCCGCCGACGACCCGCGCATCGCCGCGATCGTCCGCTCGGTCCGCGACGACGCCTGGGGCAACCCCATCGCCCTGGCCCATTCCGACACCGGCGTCGGGCCCGGCGCGGCTCGGGAGATCAGCTTCACCTCGCTGGGCGCCGATGGCCAGCCCGAGGGCGAGGGGGCGGACGCCGACATCACGCTTGGCACACCGCGATACCACCCCGGCCAGGGCGGCGACGACGCGCCCGAGGGGATCCAGACCCAGCTCGCCCGCGCCCTGCGCGTCCAGTTCCAGCTCGACGCCATGGACACCACCAACCCCGAGTGGATCAACGCCGACATGGACATCGCCCAGCTCCAGCGCGCCCTGGCGGCCAGCGGGGACAGCGGGAAACTCCTCAAGATGCTCGACGGCGAGTCGCTCTCGGCCAGGATCATGGGTTTCGTGCTGGGCTTCGTCTCCCGCTCGCCCCAACTCTCGTCGATGATGAAGCTGGTGATGATGGACATGCTGGCGCTGGTGGAGACCACCGGCGTCCTGGACCAGCAGGAAGCGCTCAACAAGGTCATCGTCGAGGACCGCAACGCGGTCGTGATCGAGGAGCTGGGCAAGACCCTCCGGGAGCACCCCGAGTATCGCGAGATCGGCGTCTTTTACGGCGCCGGGCACATGCCCGGGCTCGAGCGGGCGATCCTGGACATGGGGTACGAGCACACATCGACCACCTGGACCACGGCCATGACCGTCGACACCGCCGACACAGGGCTCAGCGAGGCGCAGATCAAGATGATGCGGGGCATGATCAAGGGCTCGCTGGAGCCGCAGTTCGGCAAGTAGCCCTCCACGAGCCGGGGTCACCGGCGCAGCGATTCCACGACCCCCACCAGCGCGTCGGCCAGCTCGGTGGCGATCATTCCCCCGCTGGCGCCGTGCGCGCTGGCCCAGCGCTCCCCGGCCAGCGCGTGCGCCTCCACCGCCAGCGCCGAGGCCGTCATGAGGTCGAATCGTGCTTGCCTCCGTGTCTGGGCGATGAACGAGCCGATGACGCCAGCCAGCACATCGCCCGTCCCGCCCACGCCCATCGCCGGGCTCCCGTGAGCGCACACCCACGCTCGATGCCCGTCGCTGACGACCGTCCCCATGCCCTTGAGCACGACCACGCAGCCCAGTCGCCTCGCCAGCTTGGCGCTCACCTCGATCCGGGCGGCCTTGTCGCCCGCCGGGTTGCCCCTGATCGACAACGCTTCCAGGAGCCGACGCGCCTCGCCCGGGTGGGGGGTGAGCACCGCTCCGGCGCGGAGATCGCGCGCGAAGTCTGGCGCCGCCGCCAGCGCATTGAGCCCGTCGGCGTCGATCACCACCGGCGTGTCTTCCTGCCCCAGCAGGCGCAGCATCATCTGGGCCGTCTCGGTTCCCGCGCCCATCCCGACGCCCGCGACCACGCAGTCGCAGGTCCGCACCAGCTTGTCGAGCGCCACCGCCGCGTGGGCGGCGATGACGGCGTTGGCCATGCCGACCGGGAGCACCAGGCCGGTGGCGAATGGCGCCAGCGTCAGCACATGGGCGAGGATCGGCTCGGGAGCGGCGATCTTCACCAGCCCGCACCCGCTCCGCACCGCCCCCATCGCGGCCAGCGCGGGCGCGCCGATCATGGTGGCCGTCAGCTCGTCGTCGTGATGGGTCCCGGCGCGGCCGCCGATGATCCCCACACTCCCGAAGGTCCCCTTGTGCCCGTCACGCGGGCGCTGAGGGAGCGCCGGCAACTCGTCGATGCGGTCGGTGTGCTCGCTGGTCATGGCCGATTGTTCGCGGTCGGTGCGCGCCGGCGGGCCGCGCCGCCCAACTTCCCCTATATTTGGGCATGATCGACACCCACGCGCACCTCACTTTCCCCGAATACGCCGATTGTCTGGACGAGGTCCTCGATCAGGCCAGGGCGATGGGCGTCACGGGTGTCATCTCGATCGCGACGACCACCGTCGATTCCCACGACACGCTGCGTCTGGCGCATGAGCACGATCATGTCTGGTGCACCGCCGGGGTCCACCCGCTCTACAGCCACGAGGAGCCGCACGATTGGGACGCGATCAGGGCCATCGCCCGCGATCCCAAATGCGTGGGCTGGGGCGAGCTGGGGCTGGACAACAAGCACGAAAAGCCCCCCCGGGCGATCCAGGACCGGGTGCTGGCCGCCGAGCTGGCGTTCATTGAGTCGTGCAGGGGTGACGGGATCGACCTTCCGATCGTGGTCCACTGCCGCGAGGCGTTCGATGATCTGTTGCCGATCCTGCGCGCGACCACACTGGACCCGTCGCGGTTCGTGTTCCACTGCTTCACGGGGACCCCCGACGACGCCAAGAAGGTGCTCGACTTCGGGGCCTCGATCTCGTTCACCGGCGTCGTCACCTACAAGAACGCGTCGTATGTCGCCCGCGCGGCCAAAGTCGTTCCCAGCGATCGGATCCTGGTCGAGACCGACGCGCCGTTCCTCTCGCCCGTTCCCAAGCGCGGGCATTGGCCCTGCCTCCCCGGCTACGCGCGCTACACCGCCGAGTTCATCGCCACGCTCCGGGGCGTGCCGTTCCCCGAGTTCCACGATCAGCTCGACGCCAACACCCGCTCGTTCTTCGGCATCAACCCGCCCAGGCCCGACCCCTCCATCATCGAGACTGCATGCACCTGCTGACCCTCGCCCAGACCGCCCTGACCCAGCCCACGACCGACCTTGGGGGCTGGTTCCACGACCTGTCCCCCTTCGCCCTGCGTTTCACGCCGACCTTCGGCCTGCGCTGGTACGGGCTGTCCTATGCCCTGGGCTTCGTCGTCGCGTTCCTCATGCTGCGCCTGCTGGCCAAGCGCCACGCGACCGAGATCCCGCTGGCGCGCATCGGCGATGCGATGATGTATTTCATCGTGGGGGTGCTGGTCGGCGGGCGCCTGTTCTATGTCATCGGCTACGAGCCGCACCTGCTCACCGATTTCACCAGCGCCCCGCCATGGTGGGGGGTGCTGGCCATCAACCGCGGCGGCATGGCCTCCCACGGCGGGATCATTGGCGTCGCCCTCGCCTGCTGGCGCGTCTCTCGCGGCTTCAAATCCGAAACCGGGCGCATCGAGGGGCGCACCAGCCCCATCTGCACCCTCGACACCGCCGCCCTCATCGCCCCCTTCGGCCTCTTCTTCGGGCGTCTCGCCAACTTCATCAACGCCGAGCTCCTGGGCGCGATCGTCGCCAACCCCGGCCAGCACGCCCCATGGTGGGCCGTGCGGTATCCGCAGGAGATCATCACCCTCGAAGACCACCAGCTCGCCCAGACCCCCGAGCAGTTCGAGAAGATCGTCGCCATCGCCCAGCAGCACATGCTCGCCACCGACCGCAACTGGACCCTGGGATACGAGCGCGTAATTGGTCTCATCCAGCACGGCGACCACGCCCTCAAAGCCCAGCTCGAACCCCTGATCGCCGCGCGGTATCCCTCCCAGATCTTCCAGGCCTGCCTCGACGGCCTGCTGGTGATGGCGGTGGTCTGGATCATCGCCGCCAAACCCCGCAAGCCGGGCATCGTCGCCGGGGCGTTCGGCATCACCTACGCGCTGGGGCGCATCCCCATGGACCTCATCCGCCTGCCCGACGCGGGCGTCGCCCAGTTCGGATTCATGACCCGAGGCCAGGTCTACTCGGCGGCGACGCTGCTGGTGGGGATCGCGGTGGTGGTGTACGGGCTGCGGACCAATCGACCCAAGCACGGGGGGTGGCTCAAGGGGAGCGCGGCCATGGACAGTAGGCAATAGGCATTGGGATCAGATTTTGGGTGCCACTACTCGCCGTCTTCGGCGCAGTAGTGTCTTCTAGAGCCATCCAAGAGCACTACTGCGCCGAAGACGGCGAGTAGTGGCGCCCATCCATGCGGCAAGATCCTCCCTCCTTTCCCCCAATCCCCATCTTCTTTAATTTTCTTCCTCTGTCTTCTTTCTCTGTGTGCTCTGTGTGCTCTGAGGTGAACTCTTACTCTTGATTCTTCCCCAGCCGCGCGATCCCCACCGTCGCCCCGAATCCCAGCACGATCAGTCCCAGCGAGCCGGCCACCTGCCCCGCGCTGGGCGTGAACGCCCGCTGCGCCCATTCCTTGGCGTTGTCGGGCGCCCGCATGTCGTCGAGGTTTTCTTGGGTGACGACCCGCCCCTTGATCGTGTCGCCGATCTGCGGCTCCACCCCGACGCGGAACGGGTACAGCCCCGCCGGGGCCGCGATGATGAGCCCCAGCAGCACCCCTAGCGTGATACGCTCGTAGCGGTGCAGCACCCACTTGAGCGCGTTGCTCACCAGCGCCACGCCGATCAGCACGCCGATCCCCACCGGGATCACCACGGCCATCTGGTCCACCAGCCCCGAGACATCGCCCGCGCGCAGCGCGTCCACCGAGTCCTTGACCGCCGAGATGATCGGCTCGTACAGCCCCAGCAGCAGCAGCAGGAACGCGCCGGAAATCCCCGGCAGGATCATGGCGCTGGCGCCCAGGATCCCGGCGATGACCAGCCACACGGGGCCACCGAGCCCCGCGCCCTGCCCGCCAATCTCCTGGAGCACCACCAGCGCCGCCATCAACCCCGCTCCGGCGATGATCCCGGCCCAGGTGTCCTTCTTCACCGGGCGGGCCAGTTTGAGCAGGATGGGCACGCCGCCGAGCGTCAGCCCGATGAACAGGGAGAACATCACCCAGCGGTGGTGGACCAGCGCGTAGTGGATCGCCCCGGCCAGACCGCCGATCGCGATCCCGGCGCCCAGCACCACGCAGCCCACCACCAGCATCGCCCGGCGTGAGAAGCGCAGGCGGGAGAGGTCCGACACCGCGTCGATGAAGAGCGTGTAAATACCGCTGGCCACGAGCATGGTTCCCCCGGAGATCCCGGGGACGAGGTTGGCCATGCCCATGAGCACGCCCCCCAGCCCGCAGCGCACCAGCGGCACGCGGGGATCGGGTGTCGCGTCGGGCCGTTCGTGGGTTTCGTGGTTCATATGATCCGATCCAAACAAGGAAGCGTACGGAAAATCGGCGGCGAGCCGGACGATATCCGGTATCATCGACCGGGGGGAGGGCCCCGATCCACCACAGAACGAGATTGCCCACCGTGCCATACCAGTCCAAGACCGTGATCCTTCTGCTTCTGACCCTGTCGGCCGCGTCGCCGCTCTGGGCGTGCCGATCGGTGCAGCGCGCCTCGCTCTCCCGCGCTTCGGGCGGGTACGGGGACGAGCCGACCCGTCATGAGACCCCAGCGCCCAGCGCCGAGACCGAGGCGACCGCCCCCCAGGGGGCCGAGGGCGCCCAAGCGCTCGCCACCGCCACCGACTCGCGCTGGCCGTCGCGCTGGGGCGACGACCCGGAGCGCCGGGGAATCATCATCGACATGGACCCCGACGAGGCGCTGATGCCCATCCACTTCTCTCGCTACCACGAGGGGCGGGCCACGCCTCAGGACTACGAGGACGCGGCTCAGTTGGCGGGGGCGCTGGGCATGGAGGACGGCTTCAAGTTCAAGGCCGAGGGCCCCGGTTCGTTCATCTTCATGACCGACACCCGCGCCGAACAGCCGCCCAAGGACCCGCCGGACATGGCGTTCCGCTTTGTCAGCGCCGAGACGGTCAAGGCCGACAAGCCCGCCGGGGAGACGCCCCAGGACCATGTGGCGCTTCAGCGCACCTGGTTCACCTACCGCGACCCCAAGGCCGCCCACAGCACTGAAAACCAGACCCCCGCCGACGGGTCATCGGGGTCGGGGGCGAAGGGCACCATCGTGCTGCTGCCGGGGATCTTCGGCACCCCCGAGCCCATCGTCGACGCCTGCGAGCGGTACTGGCACAACAAGGGCTACGCCGTGCTGCGGATGCTTTCGCAGCCCTCTCGTTTCACCCAGCACCTGCGACTGCCCATGGTCGAGGGGCTCGAGGATGCCGTGATTGCCCGTGCGGCGCGGGTCAGCGACGACCGCGTCGCCGAGTGCGCCTACGCCACCAGCGCCGCGCTCGACCATGTGGTCGCTTCGCGCCCCGCTCTGGCCGCCAAGCCGACCGTGCTCGTGGGGATGAGCGGCGGGGCGATGTCGCTGCCCACCGTGTACGCCTACCAGCCGAAGCGCTACGACGGCGCGGTCCTGATCGCCGGCGGGGCGGACTTTCTGCGCATCATGGTCGAGTCGAACTACCGCGACTGGATCGACGCGCTGATCATCGACTTCGACCCTTCCAACCCCGCCCGCGTGGGCATGCCCACGCGGGCCCAGCTCGAAGAGCTGAGCGAGAAGTACCTCGCCAGATCCGATCTCGACGCCTACCACACCGCCACCGAGATGAGCGACATCCCCGTGCTCATGCTCCAGGGGACCAGCGACAAGGCCGTTCCCACCGCCACGGGCGACACGCTCTACGAGCGGCTCGCCAAGCCCGAACGCTGGACCTACCCCCTGGGCCACGAGCTCATCTTCGCCGGCCTTCCCACCCAGATCCCCCGCATCGACCGCTGGCTCACCGAGCATGTGCTGGGGAAGAAGGAGCGTGGAGGAGGGGACGAGGGGGCAGACAATGGGCAGTAGGCAATGGGCAATGGGCAATGGGCAATGGGCAATGGGCAATGGGCAATGGGCAATGGGCAAGGGGCAATGGGCAATGGGCAAGGGGCAAAGGAAAGAGGTGAGGGTGGGCTGTGGGGCAATGCTGGAGTTGGCCCCGTCAAATCTGCGCAGTGAGGCGCAGAGCTTTGGACGGCTGTGTCCGTGTCGATGAGGCCCTCCGTCATCCCGAAGGTCCGCCTTCGCCGGGCCTCATTCTCGCGGGGGCATGGGGGATGGCCTGGGGGCGGCGATCCCTGAAGCTTGAGGACTCGCACCGGGCCCCGCTCAAGGACGCGATCACTCCCCGTCCATCCGCATCCGCTCGATCAGTTCGCCCCTGCCGATCAGTTCCTCGCCCTCGACCCGCACCAGCGCTATCTCCCCCGTGCGGTGCCCGCCGGGCGTCGCGGCCAGCCCGTGGCACAGGATGCTCACGAGGTGGGCGCAGGTCGGGTTGTGGCCCACCAGCGCCACGGCCCCCGCGCCGCGCGCATCAATGAGCACATCGAGCGCATCACTGAGGAGCCGATCGGCTCCCAGGCGGTTGTCAATCTGCGGCTTCTGCCCCAGAGCCGTCCAGATCGGCTCGGCCGTGGCCCTCGCTCGCGCGAAAGGCGAGCTGAGCACCAGCGCTGGCGCGTGCGATCCCGCCGCCAGCGTCCGAGCCAGCCACTGCGCCTGCCTGTGACCCTTCTTCTTGAGCATCCGGTCCTCGTCGCGACCGCTCTCGGATTCGGCCTCCGCTTTCCCGTGCCGGATCACATAAATCAACATCCCGCTCATCGCTCCCTTTCTCTCGACGCACTCAGCGCAGGGCCGCGCCCAGCCCATGCCCGCTGTAGGCCAGCAGCAATCCCACACCGACGCTGAGCACCACATATGCCAGCGCCGTCACGGTTCGTCCCGCGGTGAGCAGATCCAGCGTCTCCCACCCGAAGGTGGAGAAGGTGGTGAACCCGCCCAGCACGCCCACGACCAGCGCCAGACGCACGGCCTGATTCCCATCCTGCGGGTCTCCCAGCAGGCCCCAGGCCAGCCCGATGAGCCCGCATCCCAGCAGGTTGACCATCAGCGTGGCCACGGGGTACATGGTCAGCCAGTGGGGGGTGTCGGCTCCAACGGGGGTCAGCTTCCCCACGAGCAGCCCCGCCGCGTAGCGGAGCACCGCCCCCGTCCCGCCTCCCAGAAACACCAGCACCAAGCGCATCATGCACCCACCGTAGCCGATCCGGGCGGTCCTGTCTCGTCCGGTCAGTTTAAGTCCCTGGCGCCAGCGGCCCGTCGGCGCTGGCGTGCCGGTAGGCCGTCATCGCCCCCAGCACCACCAGCACGACGCTCGACACGCTGGCCAGCCCCTCGTACGCGCTTTTGGCGTTGTGATACAGCCACGCCCGGGTCCCGTCGTCGGCCGCCCAGTTCCAGTTGGTCACGCTGACGGGGAAGAGCACCGTGGCCGCCATGACCACCGTCAGCACGGCGCACCAGATCCCCAGCCCCGTGGTCCCGCGCCCGCTCACACGCCGCGCGCCCCAGCCGATCGCCGCGCCCAGTGGCCAGACCAGCGGCACCATGCGCGGGCGCAGATCGTGGTTGAGCGCGTGCTGCCCCCAGACCAGCCCCAGCCAGAAACCCCAGCACAATGCCATGACCCCCAGCGCCGCCCACGCCCCGCGTTTCACCCGCGCGGGCACGGGCTTGCCCGGCGCGATCGTTCCCGCCGCGATCGCCGGCGCATCGAGCCCGTAGCGCTCGATCATCTCGGCACGGATCTCCCGCTCGCGGTCGGTGACCACGCCCGGGTCGATCGGTTCACGGTGCGTCTCGTACACCCCGAGCGACCCCAGATACCGCTGAGCCGCCGCTCTGGTGCTCTCGTCCCATCCCAGCTCCAGCGCGTCATACACGCGCTGGAGCGTGGCGATCCCGTTGGCGCGCAGGTCCTTGTACCGCACGCGCACGAAGCGGTCCCCGCCCAGGGCCGCGAGCTCGCTGAAGCACTTCGCCTCGGTGGCGGCGTACTGCTCAACGATCCTGCGCCGCGTCGTTCGCGCGTCGGGCGCGCACTCAAGCAGGTGCTTCGATAGCGCGTGGTGCAGGCGCATGTTTGATTCGATCACCGCCTCCGGCTCGCGCACCAGGTGCACGAAGCGGACCCGTCCCCCGAACAGCCGATCCAGCTCCGCGACGCGGGCCGTGTGGCTGGGCGACTTGAGCAGCACGATCCCGCCACGGTTTCGGCGTCCGCGCGTGATCTTCCACACGAACAGGCGCGTGCGCGTGCGCCAGCGGGCCAGCTCCCGGTCGCTGAGTCCCTCCAGCGCGTGCCAACGCGACCAGTCGTCCCACCGGCTCGGGAAGATCAGCCGCCCCGGGATCGGGCTGCACGCGCCCCAGGCGCAGAGGGCGAAGTCGTCCTCGCCGGGCCACTCGGGCCCGAACCCCACCGCGTCCTGGGGGCGCGTGGACCCGAGAAACGGGACCAGGAGAAAGCGCATCACCAACCACCCGACCCAGAATCCCTGCCCCGCCAGGCACTGGCGCCAGCGGGGGGTGACGAACCGCTCGTCGCAGCTCATCAGGTTGTGCAGGTGCGTCGTGCCCGAGCGGTAGTACCCCAGGATCACCACCACCGCGGGACGATGCCGCTCCACCGACCGGCGCCCCATCGGCGTGCGCCAGCACAGCACCAGCAGCGTCCGCTCGTGCACGGTGCACACCGTGCCCACGAGGCTCGTGAACAGCACGAATCCCAACCGCGCCCAGTACCGCGGGCCCACCCCGCCCGAGCGGCGGATGATGCGCACCCAGACATCCAGAGGCGCCAGCGCCATCAGGTGCGCCACCGGCAGCGCCACGCCGCGCCGGCGCCGATGCCTTTCATGTTGATCCGATTCACCCATACGCGTCATGCAGGGCCACGATACCCGCTCGGCCACCGCTCCGCCTCCGCTCGGACTTCATCTCGGTGTGCTCCGTGGGAAATCCCCTTCTCCCGCTCGCGCGGCCGCACAAATCCACCCGGATCGCATATGGTTGACCGATGACCCATGCGCTGCTCACCAAACTCGGTCTCGATTCCCATCCCCGCGTCATCGTCCGCCCCCGCGGCGACGAGACCCCTGAGAAGGACCACATCGTCCTCTCGATGAACCCGTCCACCGGCAAGCCGCTGGCGGGGGTCAAGCTCGACCGCGAGGACGACTACGAGCGGATCACCGCCAACGCCGTCGAGGCGTTCAGGAAGTTCAGAAAAGTCCCCGCCCCCAAGCGCGGCGAGCTGGTGCGACGCATCGGCAACGCCTACCGCGAGGTGCTTGAGGACCTGGGCTCGCTGGTGGCGCTGGAGATGGGCAAGATCAAGGGCGAGGGCATCGGCGAGATCCAGGAAACGATCGACATCGCCGACTTCGCCGTGGGCCTCTCGCGCCAGCTCTACGGCATCACGATGCCCAGCGAACGCCCCGAGCACTCGATGAAGGAGCAGTGGCTCCCCCTGGGACCCATTGGCATCATCACGGCCTTCAACTTCCCCAACGCCGTGTGGGGCTGGAACGCCATGCTCGCGACGATCGCGGGCGACACCTGCGTCTGGAAGCCCTCGCTCCTGACGCCGTTGATCGCCATCGCCACCAACGACATCGCCCAGCGGGTCGCGACCGAGATGGGTCACGAGCACCTCTTCCAGCTCCTCATCGGCACCGACGGCATTGTGGGCGAGTCGCTGATCGCCGATCGGCGCTACCCCCTGATCTCCGCCACGGGCTCGTGCCGCATGGGCAGGCGTGTGGGCTCGGTGGTCGCGGGTCGATTGGGGAGGTCGCTGCTCGAGCTTGGGGGAAACAACGCGGTCATTATCGAGCCCGACGCGAACATGGACCTGGCGCTCAAGTCGACGGTGTTCGGGTCGGTCGGTACGGCCGGGCAGCGCTGCACCACCAGCCGCAGATTGATCCTTCACGAATCGATCGCCGACGACTTCTGCGCCCGTCTCGTCAGGGCGTACGAGACGGTCCGCATCGGCGACCCGCTGAGCGACGCCACGCTCATGGGCCCGCTGATCAACGAGCACGCGGTGATCACCTACGAACAGGCCGTGAAAACCGCGCAGGCGCAGGGCGGGACGCTGCTGACCGGCGGCTCGCGCGTGAGCGGCCTTCAGGGCGAGCTTTCCGGCGGCCACTTCGTCACGCCTACAATCATCCGAGCGCCCAAGGGCAACAACCTGCCCGTGGCGCTCGAGGAAACCTTCGCCCCGATCCTGTATGTCTTCACCTACAAGACACTCGACGAGGCGATCGAGATGAACAACGGCGTCGATCAGGGGCTCAGCTCCGCCATCTTCGCGGGCTCGTCCAACGCCGCCCAGCGCTTCCTCGACCCCAGCGGCGCCGGCAGCGACTGCGGTCTGGCGTATGTGAACCTGGGGACCTCGGGCGCCGAGATCGGCGGGGCCTTCGGCGGCGAGAAGGATACCGGCGGCGGACGCGAATCGGGCTCCGACGCCTGGAAGATGTACATGCGACGCCAGACATGCACCACGGGGTTCGGAGATACACTTGCACTGGCACAGGGGATCCGCTTTGAGTGAACCACGCACCCAGCAGGAGATCACCGACGCGCTGGCGCACGCCGCCGTCGCCACGGTCCGCTCGGGCATGAAGGTCGGCCTGGGCGCCGGGCGCACCGCCGCGCGGGGCATCGTCGCCCTGGCACACCGCGTCGCCGACGAGGGGCTCGACATCGAGTGCGTGGCCGCCTCCGAGAAATCCGAGGACCACGCCCGCTCGCTGGGACTCAAGATCACCGACTTCGCCATGCTCGAGGAACTCGACATCCTCATCGACGGCGCCGACGCCGTCGACCGCCACATGCAGGTCATGAAGGGCTCGCGCGGGGCCATGACCCGCGAACGCATCATCAGCTGGGCCTCCCTACGCACCGTCTACATGGTCACGCAGAACAAGGTCGCCCAGCACCAGATCGGCACCAACACCCCCCTGCCCATCGCCGTCATGGCCTTCGGCCTCGTCTCCACGCGAAAGGCCCTGCGCCGCATCGGCATCAGCGGAGTCGTCCGCCAGGACATGCACGGTCGCCTCTTCATCACCGACAACGGCAACCTCATCCTCGATGTCAGCCTGCGGGGCGACGAGAACCTGCTCGAACTGGCCACCGAACTCAACGACATCCCCGGCGTCATCGACCACGGCCTCTTCCTCGACGAGGCCGACATCATCCTCATTGAAAAGAACGACGGGTCGATCGAACGCCTCGAACGCTCGACGATGTAAAATTGCAGCATGACTTTGAACTGGGATCAAAGGATCGAGCGTTGGGCAAATGCGGTTGACGGGAAGGCATAGGTGCTTGGAAGATCGAAGATCGTGACGGGGTGGACACGACGCGCGTCATCTGAACCGGCTGGTCCCGACCACACTGCGCCCAAGACGGCGAGTACGGGCACCCGACACCTACCCCTTTTTCGAGATCTTCGCGTTCAACCCTCTTCTCTGCGTCCTTTGCGTGATCTTTGCGCCCTCTGCGTTCCGTCTTCTCCTAGATTTCCCTTCCATTCCGCTCCCAGATCGGTGATAATGGCCCCAGCACCCGCTCAGGAGGCCACGCCATGATCACCGTCGCGCAGCTGCTCAACGACAAGCACCGCCGGGCGTCGCATGACGCGGGAGGACGCCGATCGGGCCCCGTCTACACCATCGGCGAGGGGGACAGCGTCCTGGGCGCCGCCCGCCTGATGAACGAGTATCGCATCGGCGCCCTGATCGTCACCGACACCCTGGGCCGCACCGCCGGGATCATTACCGAGCGCGACATTCTCACCCGCGTGGTCTCGGCCCAGCTCGACCCCGCCGCCACGGCGGTCTCCAAGGTCATGACCGCCGAGATCATCACCTGCTCGCCGCAGACCCACCTCGACGAGGCGCGACAGATGATGACCGATCGCAAGATCCGCCATATCCCGGTCATCGACACCGGCGCGAGCAGCAGGGGATCGCTCGCGGGCATGATCTCCATCGGCGACCTCAACGCCGCCGTCAACGCGGATCTGTCCATCGAGGTCGAGTCGATGCGTCAGTACATCATTGCCGGCTGAGGTTGGTGCAAGAACTCGTGTACGATGGGATCATGAATATATCAAAGATTCCTCTTTTCGGATGTCTGATTCTGGTGCTCATCTCGCTGGGCTTGCTCGCGCTGATCAGTAAGCCGGTATGGCCATTGTTCTTTCATCCGCCTATACCTTGGTCAGATGGTGTCGCGATCGATCCTGAGGTATATATTCCTTGGGGGTTCAACTACGCAGCCCAACTGCAAGACTCCTCAAGGGAGTTCTTGTCTGAATCAGGTGAACGGGTCACACTGCCCGATCGTCTGATCATGTGTTCTCAAGATGAACTCGATCGAGAGGTTTCGACCGTGGACGCTCGTTCAGGCCAGAGCTTTGTCCGTGTTCCCAAGACTGAACTTGATTTCAACCTGGATGTCGTCGCCCTGCAAACGCGTGTCGATCAGTACAATGATGTCTACAGCACCGATAGCCCAGACTGGAGCAAGGCGGTCTTGTATGTAGAGCGACTCAAAGACCACAACGGGTTGCCAACCTTCGTGATGGCCCGACTCACCGCACGCGAGGCATTTCGGAGTGTTTGGTCCGTTGATCCAAAGGGGCGTCCTATACCGCTTACCTTTGCCTACACAAACGACCGTAACGGCTATCACTATCACGATTCAATTTCGCGAAAGAACGCCTTGGAGGATCGCCTCCTTCTCCCATAACACTCTTCTCTGCGTCCTCCGCGTGAACTTCGCGCCCTCTGCGTTCAGTCTTCTCCCCCTACCATCCCCCGATGCCCAACGCTCCCCACACCAACCGCCTCGTCGGCGAGACCTCCCCCTACCTCCTCCAGCACGCGCATAACCCCGTGAACTGGTTTCCCTGGGGCGACGAGGCCTTCGCCGAAGCCCGCCGGCGCGGCGTCCCCGTCTTCCTCTCCATCGGCTACTCCACCTGCTACTGGTGCCATGTCATGGAGCGTGAATCGTTCGAGAACGAGGCGATCGCCACGGTCATGAACGAGCGCTTTGTGTGCATCAAGGCCGACCGCGAAGAGCGCCCCGACCTCGACGAGCTCTACATGGCCGCCACCACCATCTTCACCGGATCCGGCGGCTGGCCCATGTCCGTCTTCCTCGAGCCCGCCACCCGCAAGCCCTTCTACGCTGGGACCTACTTCCCCCCCGCGCCCATGCACGGGCGGCCCGCGTTCCCCGACCTGCTGCGGGGCCTGTCCGATGCTTGGAGCCAGCGCCGCGACGAGGTGATCGAACAGTCCCAGCGCCTGGCCGAGGCCGTCGCCGAGCAGGTCGCCGCCGAAACCCCTCCGGTCCCCGTGGGCGAATCCCAGATCACCGCCGCCGCCACCGCGCTGCTGTCGCGCCTCGACCGGACCCACGGCGGATTCTCCCACGCCCCCAAGTTCCCCCAGCCCGTCTTCCTCGACTTCCTGCTCGATATGCGCGAGGTCGCCGACGCCGGCACCCGCGGCGCCATCGACCTGGCGGTGCGCAAGACCCTCGACACCATGGCGATCGGCGGCATCCACGACCAGATCGGCGGCGGCTTCCACCGCTACAGCGTCGACGAGTTCTGGACCGTCCCGCACTTCGAGAAGATGCTCTACGACAACGCCCAGCTCGCCAGCGTCTACACCCGCGCCGCGGCGGTCTACGACGAACCCTCCTACGCCCGCGTCGCCCAGCGCACCCTCGACTACGCCCTGCGCGAGATGACCGACCCGAACAACCCCGGCGCGAGGGGGTTCTTCAGCGCCCAGGACGCCGAGGTCGATGGCCGAGAAGGACTCAACTACCTCTGGACCCGCGAAGATATCGAGTCCGCCCTCGCCGACCACCCGGACCTGCTGGCGGTGGCCATCGAACTCTACGGCCTCGATGCCTCGCCCAACTTCCGGGACCCGCACCACCCCGACGAGCTGCCGCGCTTCGTGCTGCGTCTGGCCGACCCATCCCGGCCGCTCCCGGCGGGGCTCGACGCCCTCAATGCCGCTCTGCTCGCGGCCCGTGGCCGGCGCGAGCAGCCCGCACTCGACGACAAGGTGCTCGTGTCGTGGAACGGGCTGCTGATCGCGGCGCTGGTCGATGCGGGGACCCGGTTCGGGAGGGGCGAGTACCTGGACGCCGCGGCCCGCGCCGCCCGGTTCATCCTCGGCTCGATACGCACCGGCGACGGCCAGCTCGCCCGCGCCTGGCGCGATGGCCATGCCTCGATCCCCGCCCTGCTTGAGGACTACGCCTTCTTCATCGCCGCCATGCTCAGACTCCACGCCCACAGCGCGACCCGTAGTCTGTTCCCGCTGGACGAGATCACCGCCCTGGCCGACGAGGCCCACGCCCTCTTCGCCGACGACACCGGCGCGTATCATGACACCCGCGCCCACCAGCCCGACCTGTTCGTCCGCGCCCGCTCGGTCCACGACGGGGCGCTGCCCAGCGCCTCGGGCGTGATGCTCCACAACCTGATCGAGCTGGGGCGGGTCACCGGCGAGGAGGTCTGGCGGAGAAGAGCCGCCGACCTGCTGCGTTCGATCTCCCCCACGCTTGCCGGCAACCCGTTGGGCGCGATCAACAGCACCCGCGCCCTGCTGGCCATGCTCCGCGACCGCTCCGGCTACGAGGGGCTCATCGTTTTCGTCGCCCCCGGTGAGACCGGCGCCGATGAGGGGCGGCGCGAGCAATCGCCCGTCAAGGTCTTCGTCACCACCGACACCCTCACGGTCACCGACGACGCCCCCGCCTCCATGCGTGTGGCGCTGGAGATCGAGCCGCCGCACCACATCGTCGCGGCCGACCCGGGCGACAGCGAGGCCGCCAGGTCCCTCCTCCCCCTTCGCGTTGGGCTCATCTCGGGCCAGGGCGTCGCCGTCTACGCCGACTATCCCGAGGGCGAGCCCATGGGCGTGGACGCGGTGGGGGTTTTCAACGCCCACGGCGGGCGCGTCGAGTTCGACATCGCCCTGGAAAAGGCGGACGGCATCGGCGCGACGCCGGGCAAGCCCGTGCTGGGAATCT
Source organism: uncultured Phycisphaeraceae bacterium (assembly GCA_964387925.1). Classification (GTDB taxonomy): domain Bacteria; phylum Planctomycetota; class Phycisphaerae; order Phycisphaerales; family UBA1924; genus UBA1924. Next base: position 207,146 of record CAYLXF010000003.1, on the reverse strand, counting down.
CCTTCCAGGCCTGCAGCGACACCGAGTGCCTCAGGCCGCGGACCGTGCGGCTGGCGGTCGATATCGTGATCGAGTGAGCTCCAGAGCTACTCGTACGCCGCGACCATGAACGCGGTGCACACCGCGAACAGGGTCCAGATGACCGTTCTCGGCCGAGACATGATCTCGGAAAAGCCCGCGTTCTCGATCAACTGCGAGTTGGCTTTGGTAACCTCTGCGATCGCCGTGCGCCGGTCCAGTTGCTGATCGGGGGCCATCCCCTCCCAGCGGGTCTCGGTCTCGACGCGCAGGTCACGCGGATAGTCATCGGGCCATTCCGCTTGATCCCATGCTTTCCACTCCTTGGGCCAGCGGATCTCCCGATCTTCCTCGACCCATTCGAGTGCGATCTCGTCCACCAGCACCTGCATGACCATCTCGTATGGCACCTCGTCGGGCTCCATCAGTTCCATGTACTTGGCGACCAGCAGCGAGACGGTGAGGAAGTTGCCCGCTAGCACGGCCAGCAGCGCGATGGCCGCTCCGATCAGTCCGTAGAACATACCGCCGGTATCGCGCGATCCCAGATTCACCCCGATGCCGACCAGCCCGCCCAGGCCCCAGGCCAGCGCGCCGAACTGCAGCTCGGTGCCGTATGAGATCCCGGCCCAGATCGCCGCGCCGACCATCCCCGCCACGCACCCACAGATCATGGGCACCACCAGCGCTGACATCACCGAGCTGGCCATCGCGCCGCCTGCTCGTGCAATACTGCTCTCCGATCGCTCTCGGCGTTCCTTGGCGGCGCTGGTCCTGAGCTGTTTGCCCGAGCGTATGTCGTACCCGCATCCCATGCACACCACCGCGCGCTGCGCCAACCGATGCCCGCACCCGGGGCACGCCGACCCCGAGCCCGCCGCGATTTCGGGCCCGGCCTGCTCGTACGCCGCCATCTCGTCCAGGGTGTCGTCCATGTCCCCGCCCAGCGCATCGTGGTGCTCGGGCTCCCGGGGCTTCTCATGCTCCCGCTTGGCCTCGACGCACGCCCGGTGCGCGTACTGGCCTTTCGCGTTCCTGATCCTCGCCTGCCCCGCGCAGCTCTGCCCGCACAGCACGCACACCTTCTGATGTTCCGACATCGTCCACCCCCGGCTCTTGTATCATCATGTGAAAAGACAAGGCGCTGCATGCCGCGACGCCTTGTCATAAGATACAGACTTTGAGACGCCGTGCAAGTCCCTAAAACGAAACGATAAACCGCTCGCAGGTCAGGACTTCTGATCGTCGGCGATCGAGCTGCGCATCGAGGTGTCCGCGTTGATGTTCTTCATCCGGTAATAATCCATGATGCCCAGGTTCCCGGCCCGGAACGCCTCGGCCATCGCCTTGGGCACATCCGCCTCGGCCAGCACCACCAGCGCCCGGTTCTTCTGCTCCTCGGCCCGGAACTCCTGCTCCTGGGCCACCGCCATCGCCCGCCGCTTCTCGGCCAGCGCCTGGGCCACCTTGGTGTCCGCCTGGGCTTGGTCCTCCTGGAGCTTGGCGCCGATGTTCTCGCCCACATCGACATCGGCGATGTCGATCGACAGGATCTCGTACGCCGTCCCCGCGTCGAGCCCGCGTCCGATCACCGCCTTGGAGATCGCGTCGGGATTCTCGAGCACCAGCTTGTGGCTGGCCGCCGAGCCGATGCTTGACACGATGCCCTCGCCCACACGCGCCACGATCGTCTCCTCAGTGGCCCCGCCCACCAGGCGCGAAAGATTCGTCCGCACCGTCACCCGGGCCCGCGCCCGCAGCTGGATCCCGTCCTTGGCCACCGCGTCGATCGTGTTGCGACCCAGCTGGGGGTTGGGGCAGTCTATGACCTTGGGATTGACCGAGGTGTTCACCGCGTCGAGGATGTCGCGTCCCGCCAGATCGATGGCCGTGGCGATGCCCCAGTCGAGTTCGATGTTCGCGTTGGACGCCGCGATGATGGCGCTGACCACATTGCTGACATTGCCCCCGGCCAGATAATGGTTCTCGAGCGCGTCGGTCCCGATGTCCTCGATCCCCGCCTTGACCAGCCGGATCTTGTTGATCACGATGATCGCCGGGTTCACCTTTCGAAACCGCATCGCGATGATCGCGAAGAGCTTGACATTCGCCCCCGAGAGCAGCGCCTGGAACCACAGCTGAAAATAGTTGAACAGCACCGCGAACAGCACGAGCACGACGATTGAAACGACCACGATACCGGTAATCAGAAGCGGGTTCATCCGTGCCTCCAGAGCCCCCAAAGGGGGCGGGGTCCCAGGCGCGCGTCAGCGCGTGTGTCTCTCGAAGAGTTATCATACACGCCCCGAACTCGCGACGCTCGCCGTCGAGCCGGGCTCAGGTCGTTCGGCCGCGGACCAGGATCGTCATCCCGTTCACCTTCACCACGCGCACACGCTGCCCCCGGTCCACGACACCCCCCTGCGCGATCGCGTCGTGCCGCTGGCCGCCCACCTCGATCACCCCGCTGGGGCGCATGTCCGTCAGCGCCACGCCCTCCTGATTGAGCAGCCGCTCGCGCAGCGCCCGCTGACCCCGGATCCGCTCGGCCTTGGCCTCGGCGATCTCCTCCCCGCTCGGCCCCACCATCGTGCGACCGAAGGGGGTGCTGGGCAGCATCTTGAGCGCCCAGAAGAAGATCATCGGCCCCAGCACCAGCGTGGCCAGCAGCCCCGTGAGCCCCCAGGTCGTGTCGTATTTGAACAGGAACACGATCCCCGCCGCGGCGCTGACCAGCGCCCCGATGCCCAGGATCCCCCCCGAGGGCACGAACGCCTCGAGCACCATCAGCAGCACGCCCAGCCCCAGCAGCCCGATCCCCAGCAGCAGCAGACTGTCCATCACGCATGCTCCACGCGATCGCCCTGGCCGCCATCGTGCCCGTCTCTCGCTCCGGTCTCGTCGATCGCCTCGACCTCGATCCGCAGCCCGCTCTTCTTGACCACCCGCACGGCCACGCCCCGCTCGATAAACCCGAACGCCGCGTGCACATCCTCGATCTGCCCGTTGATCTCCGCCTGCCCCAGCGGGTACAGCGGCGTCGTCGTCACCCCCTCGCTGCCCACCCGCACGCTCCCATCGTCAACCCTGATCGCGTGCAGCATCGACTTGGCGGGCGTCCCGCCCACGCCGGAGGCCCCGCTGAGGATCAGCCGGTCGAACAGCGGCAGGTTCCGCGCGTTGCGGATGATCAGCCACCACCCGATCCCCGCCGTGACCAGCGCCAGCAGCACCGTCACCGCCCCCGTCAGCAGCTGCCGCTGCATCTCGGGCGTCGACATCGTCCCGCCGAAGGTCACGAAGGTCCCCACCAGCCCCGCGAACAGCGCCACGAACCCGATCACGCCGCAGACGCCGAACCCCGGGATCACGAACGCCTCGAGCGCCAGGCACACGATCCCGACCACGATCGCGATCACCTCCCACCAGCCGCTGAGCCCGATCATCGCGCTGGGGCCCAGCAGCAGCACCAGCGCTCCCAGCGCCACCGCCCCGGCGATCCCGGTGCCCGCCATCACCATCTCCACGAAGAGCGAGATCAGCAGCACCACGATCAGCACATAGCGCACATAGATGTTGGAAAGAAAACGCGCCAGCTTCTCGGTGGGACTCTCATTGAACCTCACGAGTTGCTTGGCGCCCATGAACGCTGCAAGGTCCTGTTCATCCTGAACGATCCCGCTGCTGAACCCGAAATAATCCATCTGATCTTCACGCATCACGATGGCCGCAGAGCCGTCGGTGATATACCCGATGAACCGATACTTCCCCTTGTCGGCGGGGGTGATCACCACCCGGTTGGAAGGGTATTCCTGCCCGACCACCTGCTCGGTGGCGTTCGGATCGCGCCGAGCCATCTCCCTGGCGATATCCCGAAGCGTCTCGCTGGCGGGTCGATAGGCGTTGGGATCCTCCGGCAACGCCCCCGTGGGGCCCGCCGCATCACTCTTGTCGCCGTCACCCTCCGCCCACTCCTCGGCCGCCCCGTCGCCAGACGCCCCCGTGTCAGACGATGCGCTCTTCTGCGAAGGCGACCGGTAGGTTTTCACCCCGCCCTTGACCTCCGCGAGCATGGGCTTGCCCCTGATCGGCTCGCCGTCGAAGAGCATCCGGTACTCCTGCTCGTTGATCGCCAGACGCTCCCCCGTCTCGGCGTTTTCCACCAGCCACAGCTCAATCCCGTCCACCACGATCGCCTGCACCAGATATTCATCGTACCCGCTGCGACGAGCCGAGTCGGTCACCTCCGCCATCAGCGGCGGCAGCAGCTTGGTCCGCTCGTCGGGGCTCAGTGTCCGCAACCGCCCCGTGCCGAAGTCCACGATCATGGAATCACCGAACGAGCCCGGGCTGCCGCTCACGATCTCGCGGCACGCCAACGCCACGATCGACCCGCCCGAGTACGCGTCCGGGTGCACCCACGCCACCGTGTTTGTGATCGACGACGACTTGATCGCGTTGGAGATCTCCAGGACCGCCCCCAGCTCCCCCCCGGGCGAGTCGATCTCGAAGACCATCGCGTCGAACCCCGCCTTCTCGGCGGCCTCGATCCGCCGGCGCACGCTCAGCGCCGTCACCGCGTCGATCGCCCCGTGCACCGTGACCACCGCCACCTTGTCCGCCTGCCGCGCCGCCGGGATCGAGGTCACCTGGGCGATTTTTTCACCCGCATCGGGGCTGGCCCCAGCGTCCCTCGCCCACGCCGACCGCGAGAGGAGCCCCAGCAGCACGCACACCAGCAACGCCGCGAAAGAAATCGGGAATACATCCGACCGTCGAGATGGATTCAGATCATGCACGGCCCATTATAAGGGTTCCGAGCCCCGTGGCTCGACGAATCCCAATCAACCACACCGCACCCGGTTCCGCAGCACCCCGATCCCCTCGATCTCCACCTCGACCTCGTCCCTCTCCCCCAGCCACACCTGCGGCGAGCGGGCCATCCCCACACCGCTGGGCGTCCCCGTCAGGATCACTGTTCCCGGGACCAGCGTCGTGCCCTTGCTCAGTTCTTCAATGAGCACCGCCACCGGGAACATCATCTGGCTCGTCCGCGCCGACTGCATCGTCTCCCCGTTCACCCGGCACGAGATCGCCAGGTCGTTCACATCCAGCCCCGCCTCGTCGAGCTCCTTGATCGTGACCACCCGCGGCCCGATCGGACAGAAGGTATCAAACCCCTTCCCCCGGCAGAACTGCCCCCCGGACCCCTCCTTCTGCCACCACCGCGCCGACACATCATTGGCGCACGCAAACCCGAGCACGAACCCCATCGCCTCGTCCCGCGAAACATCCTTGCAGGACGCGCCCCCGGGGTGCTCGCCAATGAAGACCGCCAGCTCCGCCTCAAAATCCGTCCGGTTGCCCCCGAATCGTTCATCGACAGCGATGGGGGGGATGACGATGTCGTCGCCGTCGAGGCACACGCTGGCGATATTCTTGGTGAACACCATGGGATGCTCGGGCGCTTCGAGCCCCTGCTCGTGGGCGTGAGCCGCGTAGTTGCGTCCGATGGCGAAGATGTGGCGGATGGGCAGCGCCTCGCCACCACCCAGGGCCACCTCGGCGCCGGAAGAAGTTCTTTGGATCTTCATGGGCCAATCCTACCACCAGGCGCAAAGAAAAGCCCCCACGCCGAGGGGGGCGACAGTCCCGTTCTCACCGACACAATCAGTCACGCGCGAACTCGATCACCTTGACCCCTCCCCTGCCGTCAGCGACATATCCGTAGCGACCGACAACATCGATATCAATCGCCCACTCGAAGCCATCAACCTGCTCGATGAGCATGGGCGCCGCCGGGTCATACACATCGATGACATGGATCCCCCCTTCGGTGCTCGCAACATATGCGCGAGTCCCCTCGACATCGACATCGTACGCGAAACCCGGGAGCTCAAGCGTCGCCAGATAACGCGGCCAGCGGGGCGAACTCACATCGATCGTGGTGAAACCCGTGTCCTGATCGCAGATATAGGCCGTCGTGCCCACGATCTCGAACCCGAACGCCTCGTCCGCCGTCTTGGTGACACTCACATCTCGGAGATGATTGTTTTCGAGCGGCTCAAAGATCGCGAGGCCCATGCGCCGCCCGCTCACATAAATACTTCTTCCGACCCGCTGGACAAACATCGCGTTCACTGTCGGCCCGCTTTGCCCCGAAAGCGACACCCGGCGTTGGTCAACAAGGGACAAGTTGCCCGATTCATCCACATCAAAGGTGAGCAGGCCCCTGCCGGTGGCCGACACATACAGCCGGTCCCCATGCACATCGACGCCGATGACTTCGCCCAGGTTGTCGAGCCGGCTCAGGATCACCGGATGCTCCGGGCTGGTGAGGTCGAGCACGAACACTCCGCTGAAGCTCGCAGAGACATACGCGCGATCGCCGTCGATCCGGATCTCATTGACATAACCACCATCACCGCCGATGTCAAGCGTCTCAATCGGCAGCGGGTTCGATGGGTCCGCGACATCGAATATCTCGATGCCGCCCCGGTACCCCACATAGGCGTACCGACCTTCGACCGAAACGCACTTCGTGACACCGGGCATTCCCACTGAAGCAATAATCCGCGAGCCCTCGCCCGCGTGCTCAGCCGCAACCAATCCCGCAGGGTCGTTCCCGACCAACCCCAGAACCGTCATCAACATCAGCACATGCAAGATCAACATCAGCGGCTCTCCTTATTTCAAGTTCCGCCAGTATAACAGATTATCGTCTTCAACACAACTTCTATCCCTCTTCTCTGCGCACCTCGCGTGATCTTCGCGTCCTCTGCGTTCAACTCTTCTCTTCCCCGAACCCACCTTTCTCAGCCCCCTCGCCAACAATCCCCCCGTGCCCCTCCCCCGCGCTCCCACATCCTCCCCCCTCCTCCGCCGCGTCGCCACGCCCGTCCGTTTCATCGCCTACGCCTTCCTCTCCTTCCACCCCTCCGCCATGCCCTGGCTCTCGCGCGCCAACTACGCACGCGAGCTGCGGTCCTCCTTCTTTCTCCCCTGGGCCATCGCCGCCACCGAGGGCGGCGTCATCGGCTTCATCGTCCGCGCCCTCTACGAGGGCGTCGTCCCCGAGAACGCCCTCAACTACTTCGCCGGCGCCCTCATCGCCGCCCCCGCGCTGGCCAACATCACCTCGTTCCTCTGGGCCGCCCTGGCCCGCGGGCGCCACAAGATCCAGTTCATCACGGCTCTCCAGCTGGGCATCCTCATCGCCATCTCCCTCATCGCCATCTCGCCGCGCACTCCCGCTGGCCTCATCCTCCTCGTTTCCGCCGCCTTCGCCGCCAGGATCCTGCTCACCGGCATCGTCACCGTCCGCGCCACCGTGTGGGGCGTCAACTACACCGCCCAGCGCGCCCGTGTCACCGGCAAGTTCCAGACCGTTTCGGTCACCATCACCTCGCTCATCTCCATCGGCCTGGGCCTGGCCATGCAGGCCAACGACAACGCCTTCCGCATCTTCATCCCCATCGGCGGCCTCATCGCGCTCATCGGCGTCTCCGCGTTCGCAAAGGTCCGCCTCAGGGGCCACCGCGCACTGCTCCGCGCCGAACGAGAACAGGCCGCCGCCACCACCACAAAGACCCACGGCTTCTCCGCCCTCGCCCGAATCCTCATCGACGACACCGACTACCGCGCCTACCAGCTCTGCCAGCTGCTCGTCGGTTTCGGCAACATCATGTCCTGGACCCCCTTCGTCATCATCGCCAAACAGCAGTTCGACCTCGACTACCTCCCCGGCATCCTGCTCACCCAGGTCATCCCCCTGGCCATGATGCCCTTCACCATCCCCCTGTGGGCCAAGCTGCTCGACAGCGTCCACATCGTCCAGTTCCGCGCCATCCACTCCTGGCTCTTCGTTGGCTCCATGGCCCTCGCCCTTGTCTCGGGCCAGAGCAACACCCTCTGGCTCCTCTACGCCGCCTCCGTCCTGCGAGGCGTCGCCTTCGGCGGCGGCGCCCTCGCCTGGAACCTGGGGCACCTCCAGTTCGTCAAACCCGAAAAATCACAGGACTACATGGCCATCCATGTCACCCTCACCGGCCTGCGCGGCCTCACCGCCCCCTTCGCCGGCGTCGCCGTCTATAACCTCATCGAGTCGCGATACCCCGGCCAGGGCTCTTGGACTTTCGCCATATCCCTCGCCATCACCACCACCGGCGCCCTGGGCTTCTATCACCTCTATCGCAAGCTAGCGCGCAACCACTGACACTGTGGATGGCGAATTCCGCCCAATTCTGGCCAGTTTGCCCCTGCGACTGGATCTGCTAAGATATGAGACGGATGCAGCGATAGGATCTTGTGCGAGCTTTGCAGGAACTCGCTTTTCTTAGGATTAAATCGATGAGTATTATTGAAAAATGTCTCGTAGGAGTTGTATGCGTAACAACCTGCAGCCAAGCCGTAGCGCAAAACCAGGCGGTTGTTTTGCCCCCGTTGCATACGAACCTCGAGGCGACATTTACTCCCAACGCAAATCAGGCAGGGTCGTGGGACCTCAGTGCGGTTGGTTATCGATCGGCGTCTCCGACATCCGATCTTGAGGCCTATGGCTATGCGAGCACAGCCAGCGCGGGTTGGGAAGAGTTTACATTCGGGGCATGGTCGGACGATCCTACCTCCATCGACCCCGACTACGATCCTCATCTTGAGTATGTCCTCCAGACGCCCGAAGTCTGGCAAGCACTAAGCTATTTCGCTACCAATTCTTACGGTTATGAAGTCTCGGAAACGGAGATTGATTTTCAACTTTGCATCGACGACGGATGCTCGACGCCGCTCCCCAGCTCCCTGATGTATGATCCATCTGGCGCATATGCACAAATGGAGGAGTTCTCGGTTTCAGCCCCGCAGCCTACGAAGACCATGCGCCAGGCTTCGACCGAATCCGGCACTGCTGGCGTCGCGCTCGTGGAGTCGTTGCGTCAGCAAGGAAAGACCGACACGGAGATCGATTCGCAATATCCGGGCCTTCTTGAGCCCGCCATCCTGTATATCACCCCGCCAACGGCGTACAACGCATATTTTAATCCGATCCAATACACTGTATATGACGATAACGGCGATGTCGTCAACGGGGCTCCTCTGGTCATGTTCCTGCAGTCCAAGGGCATGTCTGATCAGATGATCTATGAAATTGTGAATGGGATGCCATTGTCATCCCCCAGCGAGTACGCGGCCTCTGAGGGTGGCGGGGGTGATCAAGACTGGGAAAATGTCGAAATCGAAGTCGAAATCACCGGTGGTGTTGGAGGCGAAACCGGCTTCCCAACAAACTCGATCTCTGCTCACGCTGAGTTCCGCATCAAGATCAAGGGAACCGCCGGTCAGATTGCCAACGGAGGCCAAGAAGCGGTCCAGATGGTCACCGATGTGGCTCAGGCCGCCGTTGACAAGGTTAACGAAACAATTCAAGATCAGGCGAACGCGAACTCCGGAAGCGGAAGTATCTCGCCCACTCAAATCAAGATCGTCCAGGCAGTTGCCCAGGTCGCTGGCTGGTTCGGCTCGCTCTTCTGATTGATGCATTAACGCTGACGAACCCCCACACCCGCTTCGCCGGGTGTTTTTTTCATCCAACTCGTACTTCCAGACTACCATACACCCACCAACCCAACGCACACCCCTCCCGGGACGGAGCCCCCCATGAAGATCCACGAATACCAGGCCCGCGACCTCCTCGCCTCCTACAGCATCCCCGTCCCCGCCGGACGGGTCATCACCTCCGCCGAGCAGGCCGTTCAGGCCTACAAGGCCATCACCGCCGAATCCGGCTCCACGCTGGCCGTCGTCAAGGCCCAGGTCTTCGCCGGCGGACGCGGCAAGGCCGGCTTCGTCAAGCTCGTCAACTCCCCCGACGAAGCGCTCGAAGCCGCCAAGTTCATGCTCTCCAACCGCATGGTCTCCAACCAGACCGGACCCGACGGCCTCGAGGTCAACAAGCTCCTCATCGCCGCCGGCGTCGATATCGCCGACCGGCCCGAAACCAAAGACGGAAAACCGGTCCCCGACGAGTACTATCTCGCCATCACCACCGACCGCAACACCCGGCGCAATGTCCTCATCGCCTCGCGCGAGGGCGGCGTCGAAATCGAACAGGTCGCCCACGAAAACCCCGACGCCATCATCAAAACCCCCATCCACCCCCTCCTGGGCCTCCAGCCCTACCAGGCCCGCGAGGTCGCCTTCAAGCTCGGATTCAGCGGCAAGCAGGTCAACCAGGCCGCCAAAATCATGCTCGCCCTCGCCAGACTCTACATCGAAAAAGACTGCTCCCTCGCCGAAATCAACCCCCTCGTCGTCACCAAGCCCTCCAATAGCTCAAGCCCCGGTGGCACAGGCGTCCCGCCTGTGTCTTCCAAGGGGGCTTCCTCCCCCTCCCCCTCCCCCCACGCCCAGGTCATCGCCATCGACGCCAAGTTCAACTTCGACGACAACGCCACCTTCCGCCACAAGGACATCGCCGAGCTCTACGACCCCTCCGAGGACAACCCCGCCGAGGTCCGAGCCGCCAAGATGGGCCTCTCCTACATCGCTCTCGACGGCAACATCGGCTGTCTCGTCAACGGCGCCGGCCTGGCCATGGCCACCATGGATACCATCAAACTCGTCGGCGGCGATCCCGCCAACTTCCTCGATGTCGGCGGCTCGGCCACCGAAGAAGCCGTCACCGAGGCCTTCCGCATCATCCTGAGCGATCAGGCCGTCAAGGGCATCATGGTCAACATCTTCGGCGGCATCATGCAGTGCGACATCATCGCTCAGGGCATCGTCAACGCCGCCAAGGAAATTGGCTTCACCATCCCGCTTGTGGTCCGATTGGAAGGCACCAATGTGGACGCCGGCCGAAAGATCCTCGAAGAAGCGGCGGGGGACCTGCCGACGCTGCAGGCGGCGGGGGATCTGGGGGATGCGGCGGAGAAGGTTGTGGCGGCGGTGGGGTAAAGAAGAGGGAGTTATTTTGGCGTTGTATAACATTAATGTTGATTCCCTGAGTCCACTGGAACAAACCTCCTTTCAAGCCGAAGGTATCCGTGAACGAAGCGATCTCCAGCGATTGCTCAAGATGTCAATCGATGTTATCGATGATTCGCTCATGGTACTAACGGAGGAATACGGTAACTGGGAAGACTCGCGAAGGCGGATCGATTTGTTGTGCATTGATCAAGATGCAAATCTTGTAGTTATAGAAATCAAGCGTACCGAAGATGGTGGGCATATGGAGTTGCAGGCTATACGGTACGCAGCAATGGTCTCTTCGATGACATTTGTAAATGCGGTCGAAGCACATTCCAGCTACCTAAAATCGAATGGTCAAAGCGCCGATGAAGCCGAAGCCGATATCTTGCGGTTCCTAGATTGGGAAGAGCCGGATGAAGATGGCTTCGCAAATGATGTGCGGATTATTCTGGTGTCGGCAGAGTTTTCCAAAGAAATCACAAGCTCCGTACTCTGGCTAAACGAGAGGGATCTTGACATACGCTGTATGCGCATCAAGCCATACCGGCACGGCCACGATCTGTTCCTTGATATCAATCAGATTGTTCCACTTCCGGAGGCTTCAGATTACCAAACTCGTATCAAAGAAAAGGCTATCGAGAAACGAAAACTCTCCAATTTTAATCCAGATTTTACGAAATACGATCTTAAGATTGATGGGGTTGTGTACGACAAACTTCCAAAGCGACGACTGATCTTCGAGGTAGTCAAAGCATGTATTGCAGCCGGTGCGACTCCAGATGAAATCTCGATCGACATGCCGAGCGCTGGTACACGATGGCTTATCGTTGACGGCGAAGTCAGTGCCGATGTATTCGCTGATCTGGCAAGCAAGATCAAGAACTCGCGCGGGACATACAAAGAACTCCGTAGGTACTATGTCGATGCAGCAGATCTATTCCACCATAGAGGAAAGACCTATGCGCTCACTAATCAGTGGGGAGCCAAGGCACCCCCAACAGCCAGGGTTCTTGTCGAAAAATGGTTGCCGGGGCGAGCAGAGATCAAAGAATCTCAGGAAGGTTGATTAAGTCGAATTTGTCTTATCTTCCTGCGACTCCGCCGGGTGCCCTCCTTCCCCTTCTTCCGTGCCCTCCTTCGACTCGAAGAGCGAAGGAGGACGAAGTGCAACGGGCTCCTTTTCACAACAACCTCTTACCAACCAAATCACTTGCACCACCACCTCCTTCGCTCTTCGAGTCGAAGGGAGGGCACGGTTTTCCCATCTGGATGCCCTGCTTACCCGTCAGATGCCCTTCTCCCCGCAGGGCAAAGCAGGATTCCCGAACTTCCTGAATCGTGCTTTGCCCTGCGGGCCAAAGCACAGCACCCTCCCCCTCCCTCTTCTCCGCGTCCTCTGCGTGACCTCCGCGTCCTCTGCGTTCAGTCCCCTCTTCCCCCCTTCGATCCCTTCGCACCCTTCGCGTTCAAAAATCCCCCACACCGACCGCCCTTATGCGCCGGTGCCCTCCTTCCCCTTCTTCCGTGCCCTCCTTCGACTCGAAGAGCGAAGGAGGTCGTAGTGCAACGGCTTCCATTCCACGAAATTCCCTCGACATCGGACCCACCTGCACTCCCACCTTCTTCGTCCTTCGGAGCGAAGGAGGGCACGGTTCTACCATCCCTTCCGAATCTCCACGACCCCCGATTCACCGGCATAATCCCGAGCCGACGACCACTTCCAATCCACACCCCGTTCCACCAACCCCCTCTTGACCGGATTGAAGTGGATGTATTCGATATGGTTTCTCATGGCCTCATCATCACGAACAATCCGATCGTGACCACCGCCCCGCTGCCAGAACCGAACCAGACCGTCGGAGTCCTCAAGATACTCAAGCACCGGGTCATCCCGGTCCCGAAACGACCGGATCATCCGCTGCCCGAATCCCTGCTTGATCCCCCTCAGCACCGGCCCAATCTTGCCGTCCCGAGGCAGGACCACCGCATGCACATGCTCGGGCATCACCACATACGCAAACACATCAAACTCCAGCCGTTGCCGCTGCGCTTCAATGTGCTCAACGAACAGATCCCGTGTTGAATCCTCTCCGAACAACAACTGCCGACGGTAACACGAAAAGGTCACAAACCGCGCCTGATTTGGGATGTCAAACCGAGGGGCTCCCATCTCAGTATCGTACGAGATTGACTCTGTCTGTGCCGTGCCCTCCTTCGACTCGAAGAGCGAAGGAGGTCGTAGTGCAACCGTATCCATTCCACGAAATTCCCTCAACATCGGACCCACCTGCACTCCCACCTCCTTCGTCCTTCGGAGCGAAGGAGGGCACAAAACCAGTTCTGTCAGCCGGGCGCCCTGCTTCCGCGCGGCTGAAGCAGGGTCTTGGATGCCGGGCGCCCCGATGCGAGTCCGCGAGCTTCGGGCCGCGGCCTAAGCGCCGTCGCCATCAACGACGAACCGCGGACCCGGACCCAGGCGGCCCTCGATTTCCCCTCCGCTTGCGCCTACGGGGGACGCGCCTACCCTTGCCGGAGGTTCACATCCCCCATGATCAGCTGCACCGGCGTCAAGAAGACCTTCCCGATCGGCGATCGGCTCGTTCACGCCCTGCGCGGGGTGGACCTCTCGATCACCGAGCACGGGTTCTACGCCGTCATGGGGCGTTCGGGCTCGGGCAAGTCCACGCTGCTGCACATGCTCAGCGCCATGGACCGGCCCGACAGCGGCGAAATCGTCGTCTCGGGGCACAGGGTCCATTGCATGAGCGAGCGTGAGGCCACCGCCTTCCGGCGCCGGGAGATCGGGGTCATCTTCCAGGCGTTCAACCTCATCCCCACGATGACCGCCCTCGAGAATGTCCAGCTCCCCGGGCTGCTGGGCGGCGATCAGTCCAGGGCCCTCGCCCGGCGCGCGAGCGAGCTGCTGGAGCAGCTGGGACTGGGGGACCGTGCTTCGCACCGCCCCGAAGCGCTCTCGGGCGGCGAGCAGCAGCGCGTGGCCATCGCCAGGGCGCTGCTGTACAAGCCGCAGGTGGTCTTCGCCGACGAGCCCACCGGGAACCTGGACACCAACGCCTCGGCGCGGGTGTGGTCGATGCTGCGCCAGATCGCCCGCGAGCAGGGCGTAACCGTTGTGATGGTCACCCACGAGCCCGAGGCGGCCAGCTACTGCAGGCGGATCTTCGTCATGAACGACGGCCTGATCGTCGGCGCCATCGACAACCCGCACGCGCAGGCGGAAGGAGGGCTCGATGCGGGCGGCATTGCGACTCGCACGCAGCATCTGCTCAGCGCGCCGTAGCCGCGTGGGGCTGCTGGCCGGGGCCGTGGGGCTGTCGGTGGTGCTCGTCAGCGCCATCGCTTGCGCCATGGCCTCGCTCAACGCCGCCTTCCGCGCCCAGATCGACACGCAGATCGGGGCCGCCGAGGTCCGCCTGCGCCCGGCCGTGGGCGACACCTTCGACGCGTCCGTGCTCGACACCGCGAGGGCCTGGCCCGGCGTCCAGCGCGCCCTGCCCCGCCTCCAGGACACACTCTCGCTGGTCGTCAAGCTCCCCACGCTCCGCCCGGCCGACCCCCTCGATCCCGACGGCCCCCAGCGGGCCATCGAGGTGCGCTACGCCACCAACGCCTTCGTCAACGGCATCGACCCCTCCGTTGAGTTCGAGGGCCGCCCCATCGAGCTGATCTCGGGCCGATACCCCCGGGCGCTCGACGAGATCACGATCGACCTGAGAACGGCCCAGCGCCTGTCGTGGGCCGCCGTCGAACAGAGCCAGCGCCAGCCCGACGACGGGATCGGGCTCGATCTCTTCGCCGACCCGGGCGCGTACCTCGATCGCCCCGCCCCGGCCCCGGGCGACCAAGCCGGGGACGCCGAGCGGGCGCGGACGATGAACCTGGGCGTGGGGGTGCGACTGGGCGATCGGCTCGTCGTCCCCAAGCTCTTCGGGCGCGCCCGCACCCTGACCGTCGTGGGCATCGCCCAGCCCGCCCCGCTGGGGGGCAAGCCCATCGCCTTCACGACCTACGAGACCCTCGACGCGCTCAACCGCGGCGCCCATCAGCTCACCGACATCGAGCTCAAGCTCGATGATCGGCTGGACCCCGAGGCCTTCGTCAGAGCCCACGAAGCCGAGGTCATGCCCCGGGTCATGCTCCAGACCACCGGACGCATCACCTCGGGCGTCGAGCGGAACATGCGGGCGTCATCGCTGGCTTTCGTGCTCATCTCGGTGATCTCGCTGATCTCGGCCGCCTTCATCATCACCACGGGCCTGACCACCGGCGTCGCCGAGCAGCAGCGCGCGCTGGCCGTCCTGCGCGCCATCGGCGCCCGTCGCGACCAGCTCGCCCTGGCCCAGCTGCTTGTGGGCGTCATCGTCTCGGGGCTGGGGGTGATCGTGGGCGTCCCCGCGGGGATCTCCCTGGCGTTCGCGCTCTCGCGGGTGTTCCACCGCCAGATGACCGAGGGGCTCGTGGCGCCGCCGCTGAGTCTGTCGCTGACCGTGGCCGGGGCGATCGGCGCGGGTCTGATCGGGGCGATGTGGCCCGCGTGGCGGGCCGCGTCGTTGTCCCCCCTGCGCGCCATGACCCTCCGGGCCGCCCCCCAGACCCGGGGGGGCATCGTCCGCGTGGGATTGCTGGGACTGGCGGGGATGCTGACCATGGCCCTGATCGTCACGACCCTGGGCGCGAGTGATTTCTTCTTCTGGGCCTACCTGGGCGTGGGCCTGCCCGCCATGTTCCTGGGCTACTTCCTCGTCTCGGTCCCGCTGGTCACGATCATCGCGCGACTGACCTCGGTCCCCATCTCCAGAGCGCTCGGATTGCCCGGCGCGCTGCTGGGGCGCACCGTCCGCGCCACGCCCTACCGCCACGGCTTCACCGCCGGGGCCCTGATGACCGGGCTGGCGCTCATGATCGGCATCTGGGCCAACGGCTCGGCCGCCATGCGCGACTGGCTGGGCAAGATGCGCTTCCCCGACGCCTTCGCCTACGGCCTGCCCTTGGGCCCCGAGGCCCAAGGCATCCTCGACAACCTGCCCTTCGTCGACCGCACCTGCGCCATCGCCCTGTTCCCCGTCCGCACCGACGCCTTCGGGGTCAAGGGGCTCTCGTCCTACAAGACCAACTTCATCGGCTTCGAGCCCGACGCCTTCTTCTCCATGGCCCAGCTCGGGTTCGTCCAGGGCGACCGGGAGACCGCCATCGAGCGCCTCAAGCAGGGCGGGGCGGTCCTGGTGGCGCGCGAGTTCCTCGTCGCGCGCGGGCTGGGGCTGGGAGACACCTTCACCTGCACCGACAGCGCGGACGCGGCCCACGACTTCGAGATCGTCGGCGTCGTCACCTCGCCCGGGCTCGAACTCGTCAGCCAGTACTTCGATCTGGGCGACAACTTCGTCAACCAGGCCATCGGTTCGGTCTTCGGCTCGCGCGACGAGCTGATCGAGCACTTCGGCATGACCAGCGTCCAGCTCATCCAGATCGACCTCGACGAGGAGATGGTGAGCCGGATGGGCGACCAGGAGGCCGTCAATCGCATGCGACAGGCCCTGCTGGGCGCCGGCGTGCTCAATGTGGGCTCGGGACGCGTCATCCGTCAGCAGATCGAGGCGGTCTTCACCTCGACGCTGGTGGTGTTCTCAACGGTGGCGATCGGGGCCATGCTTGTGGCCTGCTTCGGGGTGGCCAACCTGATCATCGCCGAGGTCAACGCCCGGCGCTTCGAGCTTGGCGTGCTGCGGGCCGTCGGGGCCTCCCGGGGCCAGCTCGTGCGCCTGATCTGCGCTCAGGCGATCATCATCGCCCTGACCGCCTGCGTCCTGGGCACCGCCCTGGGCATCCAGGCCGCCTGGGGCGGGCGCGAGGTCAACCGGCGCGTAGTGGGCATCGACCTGGCCAACGCGATCCCGCTGGGAGCGATCGCGGTGGCCTGGGGCGCGGCGATTGTCCTGTCGCTCGTGGCCGCCGTTCCCAGCGCGATGAAGCTCAACCGCACGCCCATCCGGGCGCTGCTGGGCTCGTCGCGATGATCGCCCGATCTTCAAGAAGCAGTTTGATGAAAAACAAATAATTTTGCGGGCGCGTCACACGCCGGTTCCGCACCCGCTCCCCCGGTTTGCAGGGCCCCAGCGGGGCGCGGCGCGCACGGCTAAAAGCTTCTTTAGACACTGTTCACCCGCGATTCACCGGAGAAATGATCGCCGGTTGAGCGCCCAAAATCATGGTGTACGATGCGGCTTGGAAGCGTGGGAGAATCGTCCCATGACACCGCACACACCAACCTCTTTCACACAGGAGAGAACTCATGAATACTTCGATCAAGCTCGCCGCAGCGTCACTCACCGCGTTGACCATGAGCGCGTACGCGGGCCAGGTCCAGTTCGACATGTCCGATGTCCAGGGAGCCGGCGGGACCGTCATCAACACCTTCAACCTGTTCGATCATCCCGGAGGGCTCGTTGATCCCCAGGCCTACGGCCTGCGCCTCGACAGCTTCACCAGCGCCGACCCGGTCACCTTCAGCTTCGAGAACGGCTCGGGCCAGTCGCAGGTCCAGCTCAATGTCATTGACACCGGCTCGGGGCTGCAGATCAACATCCAGGGCCTTGTCCACGGCAACAGCGCCACGGGCGGGACCGACTATGGCACCTTCATGCTCGATCTCACCTACTCGGTCGACGCCACCGGCAACGGCTGGGAGGACATGAACATGGAGTCGGGCAACATGGTCGGCGGCCTCACGGGCGTCTCCACCACCGGGGATTCGCCCCTGGCCGACGGGGAGTTCCTTGACCTCTTCGCCATGTCCGACGGCAGCGACACCTTCCGCTTCCTCGCCGACGGGTTCCGCATCGATGGCGACAGCACGAGCTGGGTCGGACGCGGCTGGGTCCACCCCGAGGGCAACACAACCGGCTACAACGACCTGCTCTTCACCGCCGTCTCGGTGGTGCCCCTGCCCCCGGCCGCCTATGCCGGCATGGGCCTGCTCGCGGGCCTGGGTGTCTACCGACGCGTGCGTCGGCGCAGCTGAGCCGGTTCGTTTGACTCGGACTGTTTATCTCTCCAGGACACCCTTCGGGGTGTTCTGTTTTATTCTGTTCGCGGGCAGAAAACCGAGACAATGTTTTATGGCTCGTCTTGATATGACGCGATGCGATAAGCCAGAATCCCCGACAGGGCGAACACCCACGCTAATGCGTACATCAGGATCGTATCAGTCGCAAGGATTCTAAAGAGAACGAGCCCGAAGGCGGCCAGCAGCAGATATCCCTGCGCGATGCCGAGGAAAGTGCGACGCCGCAATGCTGTGAACGCCAGCAAGACAAGCAGCACTACGGAGCTGAGAAGTGTCAGGTGTGCGAAATCAACGCCGGACTGCTGCCGGGGAAAAACATCGGTCAGCCGATCACTGGGCGCCGTTCTCGACATATTCCCACACCGTCACGGGAAGTTGCCGGATGCCCCACTGGAGCGCCAGCTCGTGCGTGGGGTACAGCAGGTCCAGGCGGTTGCCCTTGATCGCCCCGCCGCAATCGAGCACGGGCACGACCGAGTCGTCGGCGTAGCCGGGGATCGAGATCATCGACCAGTAGGGCAGCACCCGCGGGTCGGCGGCCACGAGGTTCATCCCGTTGGTCCAGACGCTGTGCATCGTCGAGGTCTTGCCGTCGGCGTAGATCCCGCACGAGCGGGCGTCGGGCGAGTACCCCGTCACGGTCATGTAGATCGTCCGCACCGGACGCACCGCCTTGCCGTCGAACCAGCGGATCGAAATGTCCTGAACCTGGGCTTGAACCTGCGCGGGGACCTGTTCGATGTCCTGGGCGACGGTCGGCTCGGGCTCCGCCAGCGAAGACTCGATCGCCCGGGCGATCGCTTCCTCGTTCACGGCGGTCTCCTGGGCGACCGTCTCCAGGCGTGCGTGGTTCTGGGTCCTCTCGGACTTGACCTGCGCCAGCGCCGGCAGCGTGCCCCGCTCCTTGGCGAAGATCGCGCTGGTGACCACCAGCGCCAGGGCGCACATCCACAGCGTCATCTCGCCGTGGACGACGCGGCCGGTGCGAGCACGATTCTTGTTCTGGGGTTGGGTCTGCAAAGCGTGAGCCTCGGTTCGTGTCTTCGTTTGGGATCACCCCGCGACCCGCTTTCGAGGTCGCGTCAAGGTGAACGGCTCCGTCCGAAGCAAACCGTGTGAGACCCGCGAAGATCCCGCACTCGGCTCGCAGTGGCAATCCCTGCCTCTGGAGCTCAAGTGTACCCACGATGACGCCCGGGGACAGCCGATTGCCGGTCCCAATCGCAATCGGTCCGGCAACCCGGCGTCATAACCGGCATACCCGTGTTTGACGGCATTGCCCGCGTCCCATACCCTCAACCCTTTCCCCGATGGGTCCGGCGGCCCGATCAGACCCCTCCTTCCAGGGATGCCCCTCATGGACCCGACCCAGTTCCTCCTCCGAGCCCTCCTGGGGCTGACCGCCGGGTGCGTGGGGGGGCTGGCCGGGCTGGGCGGCTCGATCATCATGATCCCCGCCCTGGCCATGTTCTGGGGCTATCGCGACCAGGAACACAAGACCGAGCACCATGTCTACATGGCCGCCGCCATGTGCGTCAATGTCATCGTGGCCCTGAGCTCCAGCGTCCTGCACGCCCGAAAGAAGGCCGCGCGGCGCGATGTGCTCATCGCCCTGATCCCCTCGATGGTGGTGGGGATGATCAGCGGCGTGCTGCTCTCCAACCAGAGCAAGGGCTCGTGGGCGCTGTGGGGCTTCGCCGCCTTCATCTGGCTCTACTGCGTCTACAACATCGTCACCACGGTCCGGGGCGCGCCCGACCGCCCCGACGACGCCCCCAGCCCCGCCCGCTACAAGATCGTGCTCGTGGGCGTCTTCGTGGGGGCCGTGGCCGGCTACCTGGGCATCGGGGGCGGAATCCTGCTCGTGCCCCTGCTCACGCTCATCGGCCTGCCCCTGCGCCACGCCATCGCCGCCTCCGCGGGGGCCATGATGATCTCCTCGATCGTCGGCGCCGGCATGAAGCTCTCCGCCCTGCCGGGACTGGGCCTGAGCATCGGCGGCGCGCTGGGCTTTGCGATCCCCATGGGTATGGGCGCGATCATCGGCGCCTACCTGGGCGCGACCGTGGCCCACAAGCTCCGGCTCCCTCACCTCAAGCTCGCCATCGCCCTGATCCTGGCCGTGTCATCGATCAAGATGGTGTCGTAAGCACGGGCGGCTCGACCCGGACAAGGTTGGGCTTTGGGAACCAAGGGTAACCCGATGCGAACGAAGTGAGCTCCGGGATGGGAGTCCGCCGGGCGTCACTTCCCGGCGATGAATACCCGCCCCCGAAGCTCGCCGGTTTCGCATCAGGCCACTGGTCTTGTGCATGCCGCAAACTCGTTCGCCTCGGGCCAGTGGCATCGGGCGTGACAACCGCCTCCCGCCGGGTCTAGCATGGGGGGCTGATCCGTTCTCAACCCCTTTGCAGGAGCCCTCGGCCATGAGCACCCCCAACGATCGCGTGTATTCCGAGTCGCATGAATGGCACAAGGTCGAGGGCGATGTCGTCACGATCGGGCTGACGACCTATGCCGTCGATCAGCTGACGGATGTCACCTTCGTGGAGATGCGGGGCGTGGGGACGGCGATCGAGGCGGGGGACTCGGTGGGCGAGGTCGAGTCGGTCAAGACGACCAGCGACATCTACTCCGCGGCCGGGGGCGAGATCGTCGAGGTCAACGAGCGCCTCGCCGACCAGCCCGAGCTGGTCAACAACGACCCCTACAGCGCCGGCTGGCTGGTGAAGCTGCGGATCAGCGACCGCGGCACGCTTGACCGATGCATGGACGCGGCGAGCTACGACGCGACGCTGTGACCGGCTGAGCACAAGGACATCCGTTCGCGGGCCAAGGCCCCCTGCACGAGGAGTGGGAAGGGTTTGGCCTGACCTTTCTCAACTGCTCAGTTTCGACCGCCTCTATCCGGCACCGTGTCCTTGATCGGCTTTTCACCGCCGAACCAGAGATTGTTCCAGGTCCGCTCCAGGGGGCTGGTGCAGGCGGCCAGCAGCAGGCACAGCCCAGGCGTTAAGCCGGTGAAGATGCTTATATCGAGGCCTCTGGTGTTTCGAGAAGATCACCACCGCCGCGTGTGCGCGGCGGTTCCGTGTTTGGGATCAGCTCAGAAACTAGAGGTTAAGCACTACGGCGGACCGCCAGGCGTGTCTGTTTCGGCGGTCCCTCCGTGCCAGGGGCGGCCAGGATCGGACCGGCCCGAGAAGGGGACACCGCCAGCGCAGCGCGGGGAAGCGAGGCCGGTGCAGCGGCGGGTATAAACGCCTGCCAGCGCGATCGCGAGCCCGACAAGGCGGGCTCAAGATCGAAAGCGTTCTCGATACACGCCGAGTCGTCGCAGCACGAGAATGGGGGGTCACTCCGCCAGCGTTCGCCAGCCGTGCTGCCCTGTGCCTTGGGCGCGTTCGATTCACCGTCCGGGCAGCACCCCGACATGACCCATCCGAGATGCGACGAGCCGTTCTCTTCGCGACAAATCATGAACCCGGCAGGAACTCCGAGCATAAAGAGGATTTGGGCCGCCATGAGCAGCCACGCGATCATCATCTGGCCAGGCCCTTGACGCAATGGGGCAATCTAGGCCGGGGAGGATGAGCCGTCGTCGGGGTGCTCGAAGTCGTTGGGGAAAGAAGTTATGCCGAAAACTGGCGCTGGTTGCAAGATGATCCAATGGGCCTGGACAGACTCGAACTGTCGACCTCACCGTTATCAGCGGTGCGCTCTACCAACTGAGCTACAGGCCCCCGAGGGGTCAGCACTATAGACCCATGACTCGCACCCGTCGTCCAGCACGGGGGGCTGAATTTCGGGCTCCCTCCCGGGATGCTCACCCCTCTTTGGGGAAGGGAAGCGGAGGCGCGGTGAAATCATGCTGGAAAAGAGGACCAGAGCATATACAATGCCCACAGCCGACCTCGACCCGACCTCGCCGAGAGACGACAGGAGGCTCCATCGTGCGCGCTGATATCCACTATCACAACATCATCGACGGCGATGAGTTCGAGCGTGCCCAGAAGGCCGCCGACGCCTCGGCTGGCCTCCCTCCCGAGCAGATCGACACCGATTCGTTCTATGTGCACCAGGCCTACGAGAAGTACTCCCCGGAGAATCACCTCGTCTGGAAGACCCTCTGGGAGAAACGCTGGAGCGTGCTCGAGAAGCAGGCCTCCAACACCTACCTGGCCGGCCTTAACGCCATCAACCTCAACCCCGAGCGCGTTCCCCTGCTCTTCGGCACCGCCCCCGACCCCTACGACCCCTCCAAGACCATCACCGGCATCAACGAGTACCTGCGCCCCCTCACCGGCTGGCAGTCCCACGGCGTGCCCGGCTACCTCCCGGCCAAGGCCTTCTTCAGCTGCCTCTCGAGGCGTGAGTTCCCCTCGACCATCGTCGTCCGTCCCAAGGAGCAGATGGACTACCTGCCCGAGCCCGACATCTTCCACGATGTATTCGGCCATGTCCCGCTGCACGCCGACCCGGTGTTCGCCGACTTCCTCCAGACCTATGGCAAGGCCGCGCTGCTGGCCGGGCCCGAGCACGAGACCGCCCTGGCCAGGCTGTTCTGGTTCACCGTGGAGTTCGGGCTCATCAGCGAGGACAACCGGCTCAAGATCTACGGCTCGGGCACCATCTCCTCCCACTCCGAATCGGAATACGCCCTCAACGCCCCCGAGGGCAAGGGCGAGGGGAAGATCGAGCGGCGCTGCTTCGACATGGAGCGCGTCATCAACACCCCTTTCGAGATCGATCATTTCCAGGACATCGTCTATGTCCTGGATAGTTTCGAGCAGCTCCGCGACGCGATGAACGAGTACGCCGGACGCGTGCTCGAAGACTCCGATGCGTCCGCGAGCGCCTGAACCCTCCACGGATCCGAACCTTCCATCCGACGAAGAAAGGAGCATGCGATGAAAGCGAATGTCAGCGCCCCCGACCGAATGTTCCGGATCGCGCTGGGGATCGCCATCCTCGGCGCGGCCTTCATCTGGCTCAACGCCAGCCAAGGCGCCATCCCAGGCGTGATCGCCGCCCTCCTGGGCGCCGGGCTCGTCGTCTCCGGGCTCAGCGGCTACTGCGCCCTGTATCGGGCTCTGGGCAAGAGCACATGCAAGACCAGAACGAGCTGATTCGCTCCTCGCCGCTGCTCCTAGCATCACCCGATGCACGAGTCGCGGCTCCACCAACACATCTACGCCCGCTCCGTCGGCCTGCGACTCGGCGCGAGCCGCCTCATCGTCGCTCCGGGTGATGATTGCGCCGTCATCGGCACGCCCTCAGGCGATCTCCAGCTCCTCACCGTCGACCAGCTCGTCGAGGGCCGGCACTTCGAGCCCGGGACAGACATCGACCTTGTCGCCCGCAAGGCCATCGCCCGCAGCGTCTCCGACATCGCCGCGATGGGCGGCCAGCCCGACTGGGCGATGGCCGCCGCCGTTCTCCCCCAGGGCGATGCACAGGCCGACGCTCTCTTCGACGCCATGAGCCGATGGGCCCGCCACTGGGCCTGTCCCCTGATCGGAGGCGACATCGCCAGCCACGCCAGCTCCGAGCACCCGCTCACCCTCACCGTGACGGTAGGGGGGACAATGCTCGACGCTCATGCGCCCGTGCTCCGCTCGGGCGCCAAGCCCGGCGACCGGCTCTACCTGACCGGGCCAGTCGGCGGCAGCTTCGCCTCGGGCCGACACCTGACCTTCGAGCCGCGCCTCGAAGCGGGACAGTGGGCCGCCAGTGTCAGCGCCCACGCCATGATCGACCTCTCCGACGGCTTGGGACGCGACAGCGACCGCGTCGCCAGGGCCTCGGGCGTGGTCATCGAACTCGACGCGGCCAAGCTCCCCATCAACTCAGATTGTCCCGACTGGAAGCAGGCCGCTGGCGAGGGCGAGGACCACGAACTGCTCATCGCGCTTGCCCCGGACCAGCCGGTCACGGATGCCCCGATGCCCCTGCTTGGCCCGATCGGCACGGCCCGCGCCTGCCAACCCCAAGAGCAGCCGCGGGCGATGATCACTGATCCCCGAGGAACCCGCCACGAAGCCCAATCCCTCGGCTGGGATCACTAATCTCAGGGCGCCCATTCAGCTTCCGGGCCACCTTGGTCCGCTTATCTCTTCTTCCCTTTCCCCTTGCCGGCGCCCTTCTTCTTCTCCCCGGGCCCCGCCTTGCCCGACGCGTCACGCCGGTAATCGGTCTTTCCCTTATCGCGCGATTTCGACTTGCGGCTTCTCCGCTGCCCGCCGGGGCCCTTCTTGAACCCGGCGCCCTTGGTCTCGCCGATCCCGCCGTGGGTCTCGGAGCCAAGGCGCAGGTTCGCCGCCGGACCCTTCTTCTTGCCCGCCGCGCGTCGGTTGCCGTCGGCGACGACCAGGTCCATCTGGCGCAGCGCCAGATCGACATTGGCGATCGTCACCGTCACCCGGTCCCCGATCGAGTAGCTCCGCCCGCTGTGCTGATCGACCATCGCCCCCGTGCGGTCGTCGATCCGCCAGGTGGGGGGCTGCTTGGATCGCGTCGTGTCGCCGGGCAGGTCGCTTTTGTTGACCATCCCGTCGGCCAGGTACTTCTCGATCTGCACATACACGCCCTTGGGCGAGACGCCGGTGATGAACCCCTCGAACTCCTCGCCGATGTGCTCCTCCATCAGCTGCAGCACGAGGAACTGGCGCAGCGCCCGCTCGGCGTCAGCCGCGTTGACCTCGGTGGCCGAGCAGTGGGCCCCGATCTCGGCCAGCTCGTTGCGGTCGGGGCAGGAGTCGTCGTCACGCAGCTCACGACCCAGGTTCTTCCACGCCCCGTCGTTCTGCGGCCGGTTCTCCCCGTTGCCCGTGCGCTTGAGGTAGGCCCACATCGCCCGGTGCAGCGTCAGGTCCGGGTAGCGCCGGATCGGGCTGGTGAAGTGCGCGTACGCGTGCGACGCCAGCGCGTAGTGCCCGATCAGCGCGGGCGAGTACACGGCCTTGGTCATCGTCCGCAGCACCGCCATGTGCACGGCCCGCGCCGAGGTCGTCCCCGCCGTCGCGTCCAGCAGCGTCTGCAGCTCCTCGCGCGTGGGGGACTTGGGGATCTTGAACCCCGCCACGGTGGCCGTCTTGCGCAGCTCGTCCACATCGCCCGGCGTGGGCTCGGGGTGCGTGCGGCGCAGGATGGGCACCTCGAGCCTCTCGAACAGCGTCGCCAACGCCTCGTTGGCCTCGACCATGAACATCTCGATGAGCGTGTGCGTGAAGGCGTCGTCCTCCTGGTGCGCCCCGACCACCTTGCCGTTCTCGTCGAACTCAAGCTCGACCTCGGGCAGGTCCAGGTGGATCATCCCCGCCTTGTGTCGCCGAGCCCGGATGAGCTTGGCCAGCTCCTCCATCTGCCTGACATTCTCGATCAGCCGCTCGCTGTGGGGCGTGTCGGTCTTGGCGTGCTTCCTGGCCTCCTCCATATCCCCGTCGATCAGCGCCTGGGCCTCAAGATAGGTCATCCGCTTGCTGGATTTGATCAGCGACTGGCACACCCCGCGCGACTGCACATTGCCCATCCGGTCATAGCGGATCACGCAGGTCTTGGCGTAGCGGAGCACGCCCTCCTGCAGCGAGCAGATGCCGTTGGACAGCACCTCGGGCAGCATGGGGATGACCAGGCGCGGCAGGTAGACCGAGTTGCCCCGTTCCTTGGCCTCGATGTCCAGCGGCGAGCCGGGCTCGATATAGTGCGCCACATCGGCGATATGCACCCCCAGCTCCCAGCCGCCGTTGTCGAGGCGCTTGAGCGAGATGGCGTCGTCGTAGTCCTTGGCGTCCGGCGGGTCGATCGTGGTGATGAACTCGCCCGTCAGGTCGCGGCGCATGTCCAGCGCCCCGATGCCCTTGCTCTCATAGAGGTCCATCTCCTCCTCGAAGCGCCGGGTCGCCTCGCGCGCCTGCCGCACGCAGGCCTCGGGGAACTCGTTGCTGGGCAGCGAGTACGCCGCGATCACGGCCTGGGTCTCGACATCGGGCTCGCCCGCCGCCCCCAGCACCCTGGTGACGACGCCGACCGCCAGACGCCCGTTCTCGGGGTACTCGATGATCTCGATGACGACCTTGTCGCCGTCCCGCACATTCTTTGACTCGGCGTCGCGGATCATCACCGGGTCGGTCAGCTCGCGCCCGTCGGGGAACACCATCCACTTGCCGTCGCGCTTCTCGATCTCGCCGGTGAAGTTGGCCCGCTTTCGGGCCACGATGTCGAGCACCTCGCCCTGGTACTGCCTTTCGAGCGTTCCCAGCCGGCGTTCCCGGCGCTGGTCACGCTCGAAGTACACCCTCACCGTGTCGCCGCTGAGCGCCCCGTTGGTGAACTGTGGCGGGATGAAGATGTCCGACCCGTGCTGGATCTTGGCCGGGATCACGAAGCCCACGCCCGACTGCGTCCCGCGGAACTGCCCGATCAGCTCCCCCTCGTCGGGGCGGAACGGGAGCTGGATCCGTCCCGACTCGTCGAGATCGATCACCCCCTCCTCGGCCAGCTCGCGCACCTCGTAGCCGAACTCCCTGACATCCTCGATGTTGAGCTCCCTGGCGACCAGCGGGATGGGCTTGGGCTCGTAGCCGTCGTGCGAAATGTGTGAGACCAGGCGGTCTCGGAACTGACCTGTCATGTGTGTCCTATCCGTGTGCGGTAAAACCGGTGATACGAGAAAGAGAGAAAGAGAGAGAGCGGGAGAATCCTAGAGCGTATCGGCGTACCGGCTCAGCGCCGCCTCGAATGGCTCGGGGGTGAAGCCGAAATCCGCCCTCAGCGGGGCGTTGTCGCCGACCGAATCACGGGCGCCCATGATCGCCATCCCCTCGTCGAATGGCAGCAGCCCCCCCAGCCCCACCGCCCCCGCCACACGCGCCGCCAGCGCCGCCGCCCGCCAGGGAATCCCGATCGCCGCGCGGCTCCGGGGTCTGGGCGTGAGGTGAGCCGCGTACGCCCGGAGCATGTCGGGGAACGAAACCGTCTGCGTGCCCGTCAGATCGTACGCCCGGCCCGCCGTCTGGGGGAACTCAAGAGCCGACACGAACACCCGGGCCACATCCCCGACGAACACGGGGGCGACCACGGACGCCTCGAAGCCGAAACCGCCGCGCTTCCAGCGTGAGAAATACGGCAGGAACACGAAGGGCGCCGCCTTGCCCCGCGCCCAGGCGACCGCGCGGCCGGTGAACTCGCCGCCGGGGCCGTGGATCAGCGAGGGGCGTACGGTCGTCCATCGCAGCCCCGAGGCGCGCACCAGCTGCTCCGCGCGGTGCTTGGTGTCGCGGTAGCCCGATCGCGGGTCCGGCCCCGCCCCCAGCGCCGACATGTGCACCAGGCGCATCCTCGGGTCGTGGTCCTTGCACGCATTGATGATCGACCGCGTGCCGTCCACATGCACAGACTCGAAGCGTTGTCCTCGCCCCTCGCGGAGAATCCCGACCAGATGGATGCAGGCGTCGCTGCCCTTGACCAGCGCGTTGAGCGCGTCGGGGTCGCTCAGCGACCCGGCGCAGAGCGTGATGGCCCGGCTGTTGAGCATGGCGGTGGGGAACCTGTCGCGCGCCCTGGCCGTCGAACGCACCAGAGCACGCACCGCGTGCCCCTCGTCAACGAGGCGGCGCACGATGTGCACCCCGACGAACCCCGTCGCCCCGGTCACCGCGACCGTCGAGCGTGGCTTGGAGTGATTTTTCCCCGCATCGTCCATGCCCAACAGTAGCTGAGCCGTCCCCGCCGCAACGCCCACGCGTGTACGATTGCCCGATGCCCCTCGCGGCCCGAAAGATCGGCTTCTCCTACGCCCGCTCGCGACCCGTGCTGCGATCGGTGAGTTGCGAGATCCCCGCGGGCGCGCTCACCGCGATCGTCGGCCCCAACGGCGCCGGCAAGAGCACGCTTGTGCGCCTGCTCGCCGCTCTGCGCACCCCCACATCGGGGAGCGTCCTCCTCGACGGCAAGCCCCTGACCGACATCGGCCCCCACGCCCGCGCCCGGCGCATCGCGTTCATCGAGCAGCGCCCCGACCTGGCCTTCGACTTCTCCGTCCGGCGCGTCGTGCGTTTCGGCGCATACGCATCGGGCTCGGACGAGAACCACATCGACGACGCCCTCGACCGCTTCGAGCTGCGCGGGATCGCCCGCCAGCCCTATGGTTCTCTGAGCGTCGGTCAGCAGCAGCGCGTCTCCATCGCCCGCGCCTGGGTCCAGCTCGGCGCGCGCAGGGGGACCTACCTCCTCGCCGACGAGCCCTGCTCGGCCATGGACCCGCGACACGCACTGCTCACGATGCACGCCCTGCGTCAGCTCGCCCAGTCGGGCGTTGGGGTGGGGGTGGTGATCCACGACCTGAACCTGGCGGCCCGCTTCGCCGACCGCGCCATCGTGCTGGGACTCCGCGGCACGCTTGAGGGCCAGGGCGACTCCAGGTCCATCCTGACAGGGGGGGGCCTCTCGGGCGTGTTCGAGGTCCTCATCGTGCGCCACGAGATACCCGGCGCCCACGCCGTGCTGTGCGCCCACGATCCCTGAGCGAGCGCGACTAGGCTCGGCGCGATATACTCCCCGCGTATGAACCAGTTCCTCCGATTCCTGGCGGCCAACTCCTGGCTCCTGATCCCGATCATCGCCTTTGTGATCAACGCCAGCGTGCGCATCAAGCAGAAGGCCGCCGAGCAGAAGGCGCGCCGCGACGCCCAGCTCCGCACCGCCCGCCAGCAGGCAGACGCCCTGCGCACCGGCCGACCGCCCGAGCAGGCGGTCGTCGA
The DNA here is from genome assembly GCA_964387925.1 of uncultured Phycisphaeraceae bacterium. GTDB lineage: Bacteria > Planctomycetota > Phycisphaerae > Phycisphaerales > UBA1924 > UBA1924. Next base: position 178,319 of record CAYLXF010000003.1, on the reverse strand, counting down.
GAACCCGCCCGTCGCCACCGAGGACCAGCGCCGGGCCCGCATCGAGGCCCTCCGCCAGCAGCGCATCCAGCAGCTCCAGGCGATGCGCGAGAAACGCGCCGGCCCCCAGCCGGGCTCGCCGCCCACGCCGCGTCCCGCGTCCCGCCCGCCCGTTCGCGCCCCCGCTCCCCGTGCGCAAACCGCTCCCGCCGCACGCTCCCCGCGACCCCCTTCCCAGCCCCCTGCCCAGCCCCGTCGCCCCGGGCCGGGCTCTGGCCGCCCGGGGCAACGCGCCGCCGCCGCCCCGGCCCAGAAGGCGCTCAAGACGCGCATGCCCACGCTCAAGGGAGCCGGGCACCAACCGGCCTCGGCGCCACGGGGCCCCACCGCCCCGGCCGTGCGCCGCCCGCGCCCCGCGCCCGCCGAGGCGCGCCGCATCGAGCAATCCCGCAACGCGGTCGGGCGCCAGCGGCCACCCGCGGCGCACGCCTCGCTGCTCCAGCCCGTGGGCGCCGCCGTGGCGCCCAAGGCCCCCTCCGCGCTCCGCGGCGTCCGCGACATGCTCGCGAGCCGGGCCCGGGTGCGACAGGCGCTGGTCGTGCGGGAGATTCTCGATTCCCCCGTCTCGCTGCGTGGCCCCGGCGCCTGGCCCGGGTCGCCCGGGGCCTGAAAGCCGGCGCGGGATCGGACCGTTTCATGCCACGACCCGCGTTGACTCGATACAATCAGGTATGCGGCACACCCGTCCCCATCCTCGAACTCTTGGCGCTGCGGTCCTTCCCATGATCGCGATGGGCCTCGTGCTTCCCCTGTCGGGCTGCGGGGCCTTCGACGATGTCCCGCGCGGGAGCAAGTCGCTGCTGCAGGTCTTCGTGCCCCAGACGACCCCGGGCCAGGCCGCCGAGATGGCCACCGATCCCTACAGCGCCGAGAACCGTTACAAGGGCACCACCCTGCTCTCGGGCGCGGACTTCGGCGGCGGGGGCGTCTACCTCGATCTGTACATCGACGGCGCCGACGACCCCGACCCGTCGGTCCGCGCGGCGTCGGTCCGCGCCCTGGGGCGTCACGGGGATCCCGTCCATGCCCCGCTGATCATCCGGGCCCTGGATGACCACGACGAGTTCGTGCGCGTCGAGGCCGCCCGCGCCCTGCAACGCATCCACAGCGAAGCCGCCATCGACCCGCTGATCGAGCACATCGACGATTCCAAGGAGACCGATACCGATGTGCGCGCCGCCGCCGCCGACGCGCTGGGGCAGTACCGCTCCACCCGCGTGGTGCACGAGCTGATCGACGCCCTGCGCGACCCGCGACTGGCGGTCAACAACCGCGTGCAGCACTCGCTTCTGACGCTCACCGGGCAGAACTTCGCCCTCGACCGGCGCGCCTGGCTGGACTGGTACAACAGCAACATCGACGACCTCTTCACCGCGGCACAGCCCTACACCTACCCCGTGTTCAGCCGCAAGAAGAAGATCATCGAGTATCTCCCGCTGATCCCGCCGCCGCCCAACGAGACCACCTCCATGCCCGTGGGCATGGACCCAGTCATGGAGGACTGATCGGCCGCGCACGCGCCGGGGAGGTCCGAGAACGCTCCGAATCCCCGATGCGGGTGCACCGGGGCCCGTTTTCATTCGATACTCCCCGCGTGATCGCCGTCCGCCGCCAGAACAGCGAGGTCTATCTCGACCGCTCCGCCCCCGACCCTGTCGCGGGGCCTGGGCAGGCGCTGATCCGTCCCACGCGTGTGCTGATCGGTCCCGCCGACACCGCCGTCTGCCGCGGGGAGATCGACTTCAGCGGGGTGCTGGGCCACCAGTTCGTCGGGGTGGTCGAACGGGCCGACGACGGGGATTTTGTCTCCCGGCGCGTCGTGGGAAACATCAACATCGCCGACCCCGCCTCGCCCCTGGCGCGCCGGGGGCTGTCCAACCACGATCCCCAGCGCCGGATCCTGGGTCTGCGGGGTCGCGACGGCTGCCTGGCCGAGCGATTCGTGCTCGAGACGCGCAACCTGACCCCGGTCCCCGATGCGATCGACGATGACCGGGCCGTGTTCGCCCGGGCGCTGGCGGACGCGATCCACGCCGCCCAGATCGTGCACATCGAGGGCAAGCCGTACATCACCGTGCTGGGCGAGGGGCTCTCCGGGCTCCTGTGCGCCCAGGTCATGACCCGGCTCAACGCCTCGGTCCGTCTGCTGGGGGTCCTCCCCGATCGGCTCGAGCTGTGCGCCAGGTGGGGCATCCGCCACCGCCACCTCGACGAGGTGGGGCGCCGGGGAGACCAGGATGTCGTCATCGACACCACCCTCGCTCCCCAGAGTCTGACCAACGCGATCTCGATGGTGCGTCCGCTGGGGACCATCGTGCTCGTCGGCGACCCCCTGCCCGGGCTGAGCGAGCCCGTCCCCATCGACTACGCGCCCATCGCCGCCGGCGAGCTGCGCCTGCTGGGCGCCCGCTGCGGGAATATCAGCGAGGGGCTCGACGCGATGCGCTCGGGCGACATCGACCTCTCGGGGCTGGTCACGCGCCGGTTCCGCTTCGAGGACGCGATCAGCGCCCTCCGCGCCGCCGGCGAGCCCGACCAGATCGGCGTGCTCGTCGCGTTTGACTGAGTCTCAGCCGACGAGCACGGGGGCGCCGGGCCACATCAGCGCGAACACCGCCGCCGTGACCAGCGCGTACACCACGCCGTCGATGAAATCGGTGACGATGAAGCGCGTGGGCTTGCCCATGAAGAACGCGTGCGCCAGCCCGCCCATGCAGTGGCCCAGCACCGCGGTGATCGCCGCGACATGGAACACCGAGGCGAAGTCCTCGCCCGGCGCCAGCGCCAGCCCCGTCAGGTACCCCACCAGCGCCGAGATGACCAGGAACGCCAGGAAGGTCTTGAGCAGATTCATCCCGAATCGCGGGGCGTGGGGCAGGATGTTGATCGTCCCCCAGGGGCCCGCCTCCCACTTCTCCCGGAACTCGGGCGACTTCATGTTCTTGCAGTCCTCGCTGTGGGGGAACATGTAGAACCCCGGCGCGAGCCCGGACGAGGCGATCGCCCCCGGCAGCGGGCTCGCCGGCGGCACCGCCCGGATATCCGCCTTGTGATGGGGCAGCGCCATCCACAACACCGCGCTGACAATGAAGACGCTGACGCTCGCGATGAGGATCGGGAGCCAGAGATCCGTGAGCTCGACCATGGCGGGTTCCTTTCGAAAACAGGTGTGCGTGCCTCATCAATATACCACAACACGCCATCCGCGACCCGGCACTGGCCGGGCGCGAAAAAAACCCGCGGCCCGCCGCGGGTTTTCATGGTTGCGACCCTCGCCCCCTCACTCGTCGTGCACGGGCATGGTCTCGAGCACCTGGTCGATCAGCCCGTAGTCGATCATCTCCTGGTCGTCGAGCCAGAGGTTCCGATCGCAGTCGCGGTGGATCTTCTCGGGCGACTGGCCGGTGGCCTGGGCGTAGATGCGGTACAGGCGCTCTCGCAGTCGCAGCATCTCCTTGGCCTCGATCTCCAGGTCGGTCGCCTGCCCCTCCATCACCCCCGAGAGCAGCGGCTGGTGCATCAGGTTGCGTGCGTTGCGCAGGCAGTAGCGCTTGCCCCGCGCCCCCGAGGCGGCGATCACCGAGCCCATCGAGGCGGCCTGCCCGATGATGTAGGTGCACACATCGGGCTTGACGAAGTTCATGGTGTCCACGATGCCCAGGCCCGCCGTTACGCTGCCGCCGGGGGAGTTGACATACAGGTGGATGTCCGCCGTGGCGTCCTCATTGGCCAGGAACAGCAGCTGGGCCACGATCAGGTTGGCCATCTCGTCCATCACCCCGCCGGTCACGAAGATGATCCGGTCCTTGAGCAGGCGGGAATAGATGTCGTAGGCGCGTTCGCCGCGCCCGGATTGCTCGATCACGATGGGAACGAGTTGTGCACTTGGGGTTGTCATATCGTGTTCACCTCTCGGTGGGGGTGTTCGTGGATGGGAGAGCGTCAACGCGTCGGGTTGGTGGGGTCAGCTCGCGCCGCCCGTCCCGCTCCCCGCCCCGCCCGCGCCGGTCTTGAGCTCCTCGGGCGGCTCGGTGAGCACCTCGTCCACCAGCCCGTACGCCTTGGCCTCCTGGGCGTCGAAGTACATGTCCCGCTCCGAGTCTTCCTTCACCTTCTCGGGCGTCTGGCCCGTGTGCCGGGCCAGGATGTCGATCAGGATGCGCTTGCTCTTGATGATCTGCTCGGCCTGGAGCCGGATGTCCTCGGCCTGGCCCGTGATCCCGCCGTAGGGCTGGTGGATCATCACCTTGGCGTGGGGCAGGATGAAGCGGCGTCCCTTGGTCCCGGCCGTCAGCAGCACCGACCCGCCCGAGTAGGCACGCCCGATGCAGTAGGTCGCGATGGGCGAGCTCAGGAAACGCATCGTGTCGTACAGCGCCAGCGTGTCGTCCACCACCCCGCCGGGCGAGTTGATGTAGAAGTTGATCTCCTGGTTGCGACGCTGATTCTCCAGATACAGCATCTGCATCATCACGCGCGAGGCCGAGGCGTGGTTGATCTCACCCACGAGGAACACGATCCGGTTCTCGAGCAACAGCTCGTCGATCGTCATCTCGCGGGTCCGTTGGTAGCTGACTGAGGCTGCGGGCATAAGTCTTTCCCTGACATGCGTATACGGGCGGGGAACGCGGGTCTGCCGGCCAGAAACCGTTCCGGGGCCCCTCCGGTGCGTCCTGTCTCATCGGCCAGATGGCCCGGACGCATCATACGCCCCGCGCGGCGTGGGCGAGAAATCAGACCCCACGAACACGCAAGAAGCAATTGCCCGCACGCCGCGCCGCCTCTACAGTTCCCGCCTCACCCACCGAGCCCATTGGCGCCCCACGCCCGCAAATCCTTGTTCCCGAAAGACATCCGTCGTGCCCACAGCCGTTATCAGCGACATCCATGGCAACGCCGCCGCCCTGAAAAAAGTCCTCGAAGACATCGGGGCGCGCGGCGTCGACAAGATCGTCTGCCTGGGCGACATCGTCGGCTACGGCCCAGACCCCCTCGAATGCGTCGATCTCGTCCGCGAGCACTGCGCCTGGGCCCTGATGGGCAACCACGATTTCGGGGTGCTCTACGAGCCAACCAACTTCAACGCCACCGCCGAGGGCGCCGCCTTCTGGACCCGCGAGCGGTTCGACGCCGAGCCCGACGAGGCCCTCCGCGCCCAGCGGTACGAGTTCCTGGGCGCCCTCAGGGTCCGGGCGGTCGAGAACCTCTGCGGCGACGACCTGCCCATTCTCTGCGTCCACGCCTCGCCACGCCGCCCCATCAACGAGTACATCTTCCCCGACGATGTCAACGACTCGCCCGACAAGATCGAGGCCATCTTCGATCGGGTCGACAGGGTCGCGCTGGTGGGCCACACCCATGTGCCCGGCGTGTTCTCCAACGAGCCCGATTTCTACCCGCCGGGCGAGATCGGCGACGAGCCCGTGTTCAAGTTCATCGCCGACGAGAAGGCGGTGATCAATGTGGGCTCGGTGGGCCAGCCGCGTGACATGGACCCGCGCGCCAGCTATGTCATCCTCTCGCCCGGCCAGGTCGAGTTCGTCCGCGTCGGGTACGACATCAAGGCCACCGCCGACAAGATCAAGTCGATCCCCCAGCTCCACGACTGGCTGGGCGAGAGGCTCTTCGAAGGCAGATAATCCCTCACCCGCCCGGCGTTCCAACGCGCCGGCGCGACGCCGAAGCACACGCAGAATCGGACCGCATGAATCCACGAATGCTCGCCCCCGTCCGCACGACACTCCTGCCCGCGCTCCTGACGGGGCTGTTCATCCTCGCCGGTGTGCTGGCGCTCAGCGCCGCACTGCCCGCGAGGAACCGCGGCGCCGGGCTTGCCAGGGTGAGCCTGACGAAGGACCAGCAAGCCGGCGCGCCCGAAGAATCGACCGGCGAGGCCCCGGCCAGCGGGGACCCCGCCGCCAACGCCCCCCAGCCCCAGGCCCCCGCGGCGCTCTCGCCCCCGGCGTACGCCGCGCGCGTTGTCGCCCCGCGCGAGGGCGGGTTCGAGGATCTGGGCGATCTCGACGACGAGGCCCAGAAGACCTACCTCTCGTTCACCCCCCTGGGCGCGGGCGTGTCGGCCATCAGGCTCCCCGACGAGTTCGAGACCGTCAAGTTCGAGAAGCATGTCACGCTGCAGAAGGAGATCGTCAGCGACGCCGGCGTCCACGCCGTGCCCTTCGCGGCCATCTCCGTCAAGGTCAACGACACCACCGTCCAGCTCTCGGGCTCGATCGACGCCCCGGTCTGGGCCCAGACCGCCCCGGGCCGGTTCGAGGCCATCATTGACGATGCGCAGGGCCAGCCCGCCCTGCGCATCGAGCGCCGCTTCACGATTAAACCCAACGGCGCCCACGGGTTTATCCTCACCGAAACCCTCACCAATCTGGGCGACGCCCCGCTGCGCGTGAGCACCAACACCACCGGGATGATCGACATGTCCCGGGCCGAGTCGACCTACGGCGGGGACCGGCGCCGCGTCCGCTACGGGTACCTGCTCCCGCCCGAGCAGCAGGGCCCCTCGCTGATCGTCACCGTCGACGACCGGCTCAGCAGCCGCACGAAGCTGCTGGGCCCGCGCACCCAGACCCGGTTCGGCAAGGCCTATGAGCCGGCGATGCAGGTCTGGCCCAACGAGGACATCCTGCCCGGCGCTCAGCGCCTGAGCTGGCTGGGCTTGGCCGACCGCTACTTCGCCGTGGTGATCCATCCCGTGTTCGACCCGCGCGCCGTCAAGAGCCCCGAGGAGAAGCTGCTCACCGGGTACGCGCGCATCGACCGCGTGCTGCTCGACCCCTACGCCACCTCGATGGATTCAGTCCAACTCCTGCGCCTGGTGGGCGAGCAGCGCGAGCTGGCGCCCGGCCAGTCCTCCAGCCATGATCTGGGCGTCTACGCCGGGATGCGCAACAAGCCCATCATGAGCACCGAGCCGGTCATCGCCGCCCTGAACATGCCCGAGATGGTCGTCGCCAATCTCGGCGGCTTCTGCGCGCCGTGCACCTTCCAGTGGCTCACACACATCCTCATCGGTGTGCTGCGCACATTCCACATGATCGTGGGCGACTGGGGCATCTCGATCATCCTGCTCGTCTTCCTCGTGCGCAGCTGCCTCCACCCCGTCACCCGCTGGTCCCAGATCCGCGTCCAGCGCTTCAGCGTCCAGATGCAGTCGATGGCCCCCAAGCAGAAGGCCATCAAGGAGAAGTACAAGGACGACGCCAAGCGTCAGCAGCAGGAGATGGCCAAGCTCTGGAAGGAGGAGGGCCTCAACCCCGCGGGCATGCTCGGCTGCCTGCCCATGTTCCTCCAGTCGCCGGTCTGGTACGCCCTCTACGCAACCCTCTTCTACGCCACCGAGCTGCGTCACGAGCCCGCGTTCTACGGCATCTTCCAGGACTGGTTCCACTGGGGCTTCATGAATGACCTCTCCGCGCCCGACGGCGCCATCCCCCTGCCCGCCGCGATGCACTTCAGTTTCCCGCTCTGGGGCTCGGTCAGCTCGGTCAATGTGCTGCCCATCCTCCTCGGCGTCGTCTTCTATATGCACCAGAAATACCTCACCCCGCCCCCCCAGGCGACCATGAGCCCCGAGCAGCAGTCCCAGCAGAAGCTCATGAAGGTCATGATGATCGTCATGTTCCCGGTGATGATGTACGCCGCCCCCTCGGGACTGGCGCTCTATTTCATCACCAACTCGACCGTCGGCATCCTCGAGAACAAGTGGATCCGCGCCCACATGAAGAAGCACGGGATGCTCGAGATCGAGAACATCCGCGCCCAGAAGCGTGAGAAGGGCCCGGGGCTCGTCCAGCGCATGATGCAGGCCGCCGAGATCCAGAAGGACCTCAAGGAGCGCGGCCCCGCCCAGCCCAACCCCTTCTCCAAGCAGAACCGGCGCGGCAAGTAAACCCGGGGGGCTCACCGTGCCCACGGGCGCCGACATCACCGACATCACCGACATGGCCGACATCGCGGGCGACGCCCACATGGCCACCATCGCCGCCATCGGCACCGCGCCCGGGGTCGGCGCCCGCGCCATGATCCGGCTCTCGGGTCCCGGCGTGCGCCGCTGGGCGATCAACGCGTGCGATCTCGAACTCACGCGGCGCGGCGCGCACCCCACCCGCGTCAGGCTCGACGCCGCCCGCTCGCTGCCCGCGCTCGCGCTCTTCTTCCCCGCTCCGGGCAGCTACACCGGCGAGGACACCCTCGAGCTGCTGCTGCCGGGCAATCCCGCCCTGGCCAACCGCGTGCTCGAGGCGATCCTCGGGGACGACGGCATCACCCTCGCCCAGCCCGGTGAGTTCAGCGCCCGCGCCTACCTCGGCGGGCGCCTCTCGCTGACACAGGCCGAGGGCGTCGCCCTGCGCGTGGGGGCCGAGCACGACGACGCGCTCACCGCCGCCGCCGCCCTGCTCGATGGCTCCTACGCCCGCCGGTGCGCCGCCTGGGGCGACGAGATGGCGACGCTGCTGGCCCTGGTCGAGGCGGGGGTCGATTTCTCCGACCAGGAGGACGTGATCCCCATCGCCCCGGGTGAGCTGCACGCGCGCCTGACCGACCTCGGGGCGGCCCTCCGCGCCCAGCTCGGGGGCGCTTCGGGCGAGCGCGTCAGCACCGACCTTCCCCGCGTCGTGCTGATGGGCGCGCCCAACGCGGGCAAGAGCTCGCTCTTCAACGCGCTGCTGGGCCGACGCCGGGCCGTGGTCAGCGAGCGCGCAGGGACCACCCGCGACGCCATCACCGAGACGCTCGATCTCTCCCGCGACGCCCCGGGATCGGGGCGCGTCGAGCTCACCGACCTGGCCGGCCTGGGCGAACCCGCGATCGATGCGGTCGATCGGCTGGCCCAGGGACAGGCCCGGGAGCTGATCGCGCGAGCCGATGCGGTGCTCTGGTGCGATCCGAGCGGGCGCTTCGAGGGGCCGCCCCCGCCCCTGCCCGCGGGCGCGCCCGTGGTGCGCGTCCGCACCAAGTCCGACCTGCCCGCGCCGCGGCCAGCGCCCGGCGCCATCGCGGTCTGCGCCCTGGACGGCTCGCGTCTGGACGCCCTGCGCCGGGCCGTCGCCGACGCCGTGGCCGGCGGATCGGGCACGGGCGTGGGGGTCTTCGTGCCCCGCCACCGGCGCGCCCTGCGCGATGCGGGAGCGGGGATCACCCGCGCCCTGGCGCACCTGGACCCGGGCGAGAGGTCGCTCGCCCAGCCCGAGCTCGTCGCCCTGGGGCTGCGCGAAGCGCTCGACGCGCTGGGCGAGCTGGTGGGCGACATCTCGCCCGATGAGGTGATCGGACGCGTGTTCTCGACCTTCTGCGTGGGCAAATAATCACCGCGGCTCCCACGCGGCGGCCCGCGTATTCCCGGACCCGCCACGCGGGGGGCGGCGCGCGTGCAAGCAATCTCGGCGGGAATTCCGCGATATCCGCGACCCATCTTCCCGATGCGACGCCTGGGACGACCGCGACAGCACGGGGACGATCTTTGTCCCCGGATCCGCCCGCCGACCTCGACCACGCGACGACTCAAACCGAAGCTGGGAGGGAGCTGCCGCGCCGGGGCGCTGATATGCGTGTCTTCGCCGTCCCGGGGCGATCGGAGAAACCCATGAGCATCCGACTCGGAGAGTTATTGGTCCAGCAGGGCGCCCTCACCGCCGCCCAGCGCGACGAGGTCCTCGCTATCCAGCGGGGATCGCACCGCCCCTTCGGCGTGATCGCCGAGGAGCACTTCGGGGTCTCGCCCAGCGACATCGAGCAGGCCTGGGCCGCCCAGTACGCGATGATCGCCCCGCGCGTCGACCCCGCCGCCATGGAGATCGATGTCGCCCTGCTCGAGCTCATCACCAAGAGGCAGGCCTGGCAGTTCGGGCTCATCCCCGTGGCCGACCTGGGCGACGAGATCCAGTTCGCCACCTCCCGCGAGGCGCTGGCTCGCGCGCTGCGATTCGTCGGCTGGCGACTGCCCAACCTGTGCACCTTCGCCATCTGCGACCTGACCACGCTGCGGCGCGGGCTCGACACCCACTACCCCTTTGACGGCGCCGACATCGAGCTTGCCGACCGCTTCATCCACAGGAACCCCGCGGCCTGAAAACCCCCTTCCGACCCCCGAAAACCGCTCTCACGACGAAAAAACGGGGCCGATCTCTCGATCGGCCCCGCGCGTTTGTAGTGTCCTGGAACTTACCGGGCCAACACCTTACCCGGCCGTGGCAAGCCTGAAATCAGCGCTTGGTGGCGCGCTTCTTGGTGGCCTTCTTGCGAGTGGCCTTTTTCTTGGTGGCCTTCTTCTTGGTGGCCTTCTTCTTCGTCGCCTTCTTCTTGGCGGCCTTCTTGCGAGTCGCCTTCTTCTTGGTGGTCTTCTTGGCGGCTTTCTTCTTGGTCGCCTTCTTCTTGGTCGCCTTCTTCTTGGTGGCTTTCTTCCGCATGGTCTTCTTGGCGGCCTTCTTGCGGGTCGCCTTCTTCTTGGTCGTCTTCTTACGGGTGGCTGTCTTTGCCATTTCGAGTCTCCTCGTTGGTCCGAGTTGCTTCACATCGAAGCCGATTGTTCACCGTGAATATCGACTCCCTACAAACGCTTGTCAATCCAATCACACAACACATCGGCGCGTTGCGCGAGTTTTCTGCAAACACCGGCGCGATCCTTGCGCTGTGCTTCGATGCAGAGCATACCTCAACAACGCGCGCCGTGCACACGAATCTTCCTCCGGGACGCGCACGAGCGCCACGATGAGCGAGTCGCGCGCCCGCGCCGGCGCCCCGAGCGCGCCATGCTCGTGCGCGCGCTTCGCGCCGCGCCCGACCGCGCGCCAGCGCGTGCGATGAGCCAGCGCGCAGCGACGGCATGGTGTCGCGAGGGCCGCGCGAGCATCTCCGGCGGCGCGCGGCTCGGCGCGCGCCCGGGCGCGGTCGCGTCCGAGGATTCCGGTGCGGCGGCGATCGCAACCCCGACGCGCACTTTCCCCACTCGTTCGGTGCAGTTCGCCGCGCAATCGCCGCCGTTCCGTGCGATTTCTGTTTCAATTCTTTTGACGCCCGACCGGTTTTCGCGCGACCACTCGGGAAGAATCCGGTCGCCAGACGCATCGCCGATCACCGCTTGGCGCGCCGCGACGCCCCGCGGCGGCGCCCGAGGAGCACGCATGAACAGCGCCGCCGCAGCCATCCGATCACACACATACGACAACGGCCTCACGCTCGTGACCGAGGCGATGAGCGGGGTGCAGTCGGCCGCGATCCGCTGGCTCGTGCCCGCCGGCGCGGTGTTCGAAGATATCCACAATTTGGGAACCTCGGGCGTCTGCGCCGAGATGCTCATGCGCGGGGCCGCCGATCTCGACTCGCGCCAGCAGGCCGATGCGTTCGATCGCGCCGGCGCGCTGCGCGACATCGACAACTCCACCCGCTACATGCAGGTCACCGCCTCCATGCTCGCCCACCGCATCGGCGAGGCCGTGCCGCTGCTGGCCGACACCGTCCTCCGCCCTCGCATGGCCCGGGCCTCCTTCGCCCCCGCCAGGGAGCTGGCGCTCCAGTCCATCGCCTCGCTGGCCGACGACCCGCACCAGCGCACCGCCCTGGCCGCCCGCAAGCGCCATCTCCCCGAGCCCTACAACCGCGACACGCTGGGCACCATCGAGGGGCTCACCGCCCTCACGCACGACGATCTGTGCGCCTGGTGGCGCGCCCACGCCCTCCCCGCCGGGTCCGTCGTCGCCGTGGCCGGGGACCTCGATCACGACGCGATCGTGGAGCAGTTCGGCCCGGTGAATCAGGGCTGGAACGGGCGCGTGGACCAGCCCGGGGCGCGGGGCGCCGCGCCCCGCGGCTACGCGCACATCGAGGAGGACTCGGCCCAGGTGCAGGTCCTCATCGTCCACGACGCGCCCACCATCGACCATCCCGACCACACCCTCGAACGCCTGGCCATCTCCGTGCTCTCGGGGGGGATGTCCGGGCGGCTCTTCACCGAGGTCCGCGAGAAGCGGGGGCTCTGCTACGCCGTCTCCAGCGGCTACCGCGCCGACAAGGACCGGGGCGTCGTCTCCAACTATGTCGGCACCACCCCCGAGCGCGCCCAGGAGTCGATCGATGTGCTCATGGGCGAGCTGCGCCGCATCAACACCGGCGATGTCACCGCCCCCGAACTCGCACGCGCCAAGACCGGCCTCAAGAGTAGGCTCGTCTTCTCGGGCGAGTCCACACGCGCCCGCGCGGCGGCGATCGCGACCGATATGGTCAACCTCGGGCGCGCACGCTCGCTCGACGAGATCATCGCGAGCCTCGACGCGGTCACCCTCGCCCAGCTCAACGGCTACCTCCGCCGTCGCGACCTGGGCGTGCTCACCACCCAGACGCTGGGGCCATCGCCCCTCACCCCGCCCGCGAACGCCTGACGACCTCCCAGCAGCGCCGCGGGCGCGGAAGAAGCGACACGCGGCGCTCGCGCGGGAAACTGGTGTCCACGGCGCGGTTGTGACGATACCCTTGCATGGTGAAAACGCCCGCCGCATCGAACATATCGCAACCCCAGCAAGCCCCCGACACCGGGAGCGCGACGATCAGTGAGCCCAACCGCGTGCCACGCACCGACCGCACCAGACGCCTCATCGCCCAGCTGGGCACCGACCGCCCCTTCATGATCGGGATCGGGGGCTGCGGGATGTCCGCGCTCGCCCGGCTGATGACCGACGCGGGGCTCACCGTGGCCGGCTGCGACTCCACCCCCTCGCCCGTCACCGACGCGCTGGCCGACGCGGGTGTCCACGTCGGGTTCAATGAGCACGCCGCCAATCTCCCCGCCGACACCCAGGCCGTCATCGCCTCGGCCGCCATCAAGCCCGACCACCCCATGATGGTCGAGGCCAACCGGCGCGGGATCTCCGTCATCACCTACCCCGAGGCCCTGGGCATCTGCATGAACGGGCGCACCGGCATCGCCATCGCCGGCACCCACGGCAAGTCTACCACCACCGCCATGCTCGGCTGCGCCCTCACCGACGCCGGGCTCGACCCCTCGGTCATCGTCGGCGCCACCTGCGCCCAGCTGGCCCGCGGGTGCCTGAGCGACACCAACACCCCGGTGGGCTACCGCGTGGGCGGGGACGACATACCCGCAGGGGACCGCGCCCGCCAGGCGGGGATCCTGCTGGCCGAGGCGTGCGAGTTCAACCGCTCGTTCCACCACCTGCGACCCACGATCGCCTCCATCGCCTCCATCGAGGCCGACCACCTCGATATCTACGGCTCGCTCGACGCCGTCGTCGAGGCCTTTGCCGAGTTCGCCCGCCTGATCGCGCCCCAAGAGCAGGGGGGCAAGCTCATCATCGCCCACGACGGCGCCCACCGTCGCGAGGTCACCGCGGGGCTGGCGTGCGCGGTCGAAACCATCGGCTTCAACCCCGCGGCCGACTGGGTGGTGGGGTACGACACCGCCACGGGGCGCGTCAGCGTCACCGGGCCCGACGGCTCGACCCACCGCTGGGCGCTGGCCATGCCCGGCGAGCACAACGCCTTCAACTCGGCGGTCGCCTTCGCGCTGGGCCGTAGCGCCGGGGCCGATCCGGGGCCGCTCGCCGAGTCGCTGGGCGCGTTCCGCGGCCTCGACCGCCGCCTCCAGCTGCTGGGCACCCGCGCGGGGGTCCGTGTCTACGACGATTACGGCCACCACCCGACCGAGATCGACGCCACCCTCCGCGCCCTGGCGCAGCTGGAGAACCCCGCCAAGAACGGCGGTCGTCTCATCTGCGTCTTCCAACCCCACCAGCACTCGCGAACCCGCTTCTTTCTCGAAGAGTTCGCCACCAGCTTCGAGCACGCCGATATCGTGATCGTGCCCCACATCTACTTCGTCCGCGATTCCGAGATCGAGAAGCACCGCGTCTCCAGCGCCGACCTGGTCGACAAGCTCCGCGACCGCGGCGTGCGGGCCATGCATCTCTACCCCTTCGAGGCCATCATCGAGCAGCTCGAGAACCTGTGCCGACCGGGAGACCTGCTCGTCGTCATGGGCGCCGGGCCGGTCTGGAAGATCGGCAAGGGCTACCTGCAGGGGAGCCGCGCGTGAGCACCACCGCCGAAAACCCCCGGATCGAGCTCGACGCCCCGATCCCCACATGGTTCCACATCGGCGGCGGGGCCAAGCGCTTCGCACGCCCGCAGTCCACCGCCGAGCTCCTCGCGTGCCTGGACATCGACGACGAGTTCAAGGTCCTGGGCGAGGGGGCCAACCTGCTCGTCGACGATGAGGGGATCTCCAATCTCGTCGTCTCGCTCCAGACCCCGGGATTCAAGCGCGTCGAGATCGACCACGCCACGGGCGTCGTCCGCGCCGGCGCCGGCGCCTCGCTTCCGGGCCTCATCAGCCGCTGCGTGCGCGACGGGGTGGGGGGGCTCGAGGCCCTGGCCGGGATCCCCGCCACCGTCGGCGGGGCCGCGATCATGAACGCGGGAGGCGCCTTCGGCTCGCTCAGCGATCTCGTCCTGGCCGTTCACGCCATCGACCGCGCCGGACGAGAGCACACCTACGAGCGCGCCCAGATCGACTTCAACTACCGCCAGTCGCACCTCAACCACCTCATCGTCACCGAGGTCGTGTTCCAGCTGATCCCCACCGAGCGCCAGGCGCTCCGCCAGCGCCGCGCCGAGTGCATGGAATACAAGGTCCGGTCCCAGCCGCTGGGCGAAAAATCGGCCGGCTGCGTCTTCAAGAACCCCACCCTGCTCGAGCCCATCGAGAACATCGGCGGCGCGTCGGAGCGCGTCAGCGCCGGGATGCTTATCGACCGCGCCGGGTGCAAAGGGATGAGCGTGGGCGGCGCGACCGTCTCGCCGGTCCACGCCAACTTCATCACCACCGTCCCCGGCGCCCGCGCGGGCGATGTCATCGAGCTCATCGCACGCGTCCGCCAGCGCGTCTATGACGCCTTCGCCGTCCCGCTCCACAACGAGCTGGTCATCTGGAGCGATCACCCGCACCACGAGCACCTGGCCAACCCGCACGCTCCCGGAGCCGCTCCATGACCCGCGTGCTGGTCCTGGGCGGCGGCCCCGACGCCGAGCGTGACATCTCCATCGCCAGCGCCACCGCCATCGCCAGCGCCTGCGGGCTGGCCGGGCTCGACGCCACCCTGATGATCATCGACACCCCCGATCCCGCCGAGATCGCGGCCTGGGACACCGATGTGGTCTTCCCCGCGCTCCATGGCCGCTTCGGCGAGGGCGGCGCGCTCCAGAAGATGCTGGAGGACTCGGGCCGCCCATTCGTCGGCTGCCGCGCACAGGCCGCCCGCCTGGCCATGGACAAGCTGGGCGCCAAGCTCATCGCGGCGCGGTTCGGGATCCCCACGCCCGCGGCCGTCGTGCTCGACCCGCTCGATGTCCGCCTTCCCCAGCACTCGATCTGCCCCCTGCAGATGCCCGTGGTCATCAAGCCCGTCGCCGATGGGTCCAGCGTGGGGCTGCATATCTGCGGGGATGAATCCGACTGGCGCCGGGCCCTTGAGTGCGTCGCGGCCGACTGGCTGGCCAACCCCCAGCGCGTCTACATGGTCGAACGCATGGTCAAGGGACGCGAACTCACCGCCCCGGTGCTGTGCAACGACGCCGGCGAGCTCACGGCCCTGCCGCTGATCGAGATCTCGCCCAAGGGCGGCGTCTACGACTTCAGCGCCAAGTACCAGCGCACTGACACGCGCTACACCGTCAACCCCGACCTCCCCGGCGAGATCACCCGCGGCGTCAAGGACCACGCCCTGATGCTCTGCGCCGCCCTGGGCGTGCGCCACCTGGCGCGGGTCGATTTCCTGCTCTCTGGCGACGGACACTGGTCCCTGCTCGAGGCCAACACTATGCCCGGCTTCACCGCCAACTCCCTGCTGCCCAAGGCCGCCGCCGCCGCCGGGATGCCCATGCCCCAGCTCTGCGCCCACCTTGTCCGCGCCGCCCTGCGCGAGCAGCCCATCCCCACGCTCGGCTGACACACCCCACAAGGACCCACGCCATGGCACGCAAGAAGACCACACGCAAGAAACCCGCCAAGCGGAGCAACCCCCAGGCCGCCGAACGACGCAAGCGCATCGCCCTCGCCTCGGCCGTGTTCATCGGTGGGGGCGCCGTCTTCGTGGGCGCGGCCATGGGCGTGGGCGAGCTCGATCGGCGCGCCGCCGAGGCGGTCGTCCCCACCACCCCCGGCGTCGAGATCGGCTGGCCCGTCAACGCCAATGGCCAGGTCTGGCTGCCCGTGGCCGAGCGCGACCGGCTGGAGCAGGCCGTCGCCCGCGCCGTGCGCGGCGGGCGGGCGCTGTCCCAGGAGCCGCTCAGGGAGGCGGGGCTCGCCCTGGCCGAGTCGGGCTGGACCGTCTCCACGCCCACCGTGTCCTGGACCGCCGACGGGCGCATCGTGCTCAAGGCCCAGTGGCGCGTCCCCGCCGCCGCCGTCCGCGTGGGCGCCCGCGAGGTCGTCATCGACTGGGACCGCACGGTCCTGCCCGTCGACTACGCCACGGGCGAGAGCAACCAGTACTACTTCACCAACACCGACGCCCCCCTGCCGCGCGTGGGAGAGCAGTGGCCGGGCGCCGACCTGGCCGACGGGCTCAAGCTCCTGCGCCAGCTCCAGCACGAAGACCTCCTCGGGCAGATCGCCGGCTTTGACCTGGGCGATGGCCCCGAGTCGGGCGTCATCCGGATCATCACCAAGCGGGGATCCACCATCGTTTGGGGCGCCGGGCCGGGGCGCGAACGCCCTGGCGAGCAGCCCTCCAGCGTCAAGATCGAGCGCCTCAAGGCACTCTACAAGCGCGTGGGGCTCATCGACGGCGGGATCGGGCTCGTGGACATCCGCGGCGCCGACATCATGGTCAACGCCAACAAAGGAGGATGAGCCGGTCCCCCCCGGGCGCCGGCGCGAACATACAGTGAACCCATGATCCCGAGCCCGGCCAGCGAGCACGCCCCAACGGAACCCGACGCCGGGGTGTTCATGCACCCGCCGTCGCCCGAGGCCAGACCGGACCGCGACATCTTCGGCAACACGCCACCGCGCCACCGCGATTGGTCTCACCGGCGCGGCGAGCCCCGCGTCATGGCCCTGCTCTGGATGGTCTACCTCATGAGTTCCACCGTGCTCATGTTCTCCTCCATGGCCCGCGCCTACTCCATCGACCCCGACATCACGCGCCCGGCCGCCCGCTCGATGCTCACGGTGGTCGTCGTCGGCTTCGCCGTGCTCTGGCCCATGGTCCGCTGCTCGCAGCGCATCGATTCGCGCGACCACTCCGTTTTCGCCTTCCGTGACGCGGTCGTCATCTTCGTGCCCATACAGGCCGTGCTCTGGCCCCAGGGTCTGCCCATCCTGGCGTCCTGGTCGCTCCCCGTCCTGGGCGCCGTCAGCGCCCTGTGCCTGGCCTGGCTGCTCGTGCTCGCCGGGGCTCTGGCGCTGGCGTTGGGTTCGATCCAGCGTCGCGCCGGGGGCGAGCGCGTCCGTGTCGTCTGGATGCTGGTCTTCCTGGGGATCGTCTTCGCCGCCCCTGTTCTGGGGTCAGCGCGGTCCCCGGGGGCCTGGATCGGGGCCGATCGGCCCCGGGTGGGCTGGCTGCTGAGCCCGGTCACGGGGGTCTTGGAGATCGTGCGTGACCGGCGCGAGCTGGGGACCGCCGCGCGTGTGTTTCCCGAGCACTGGCGCATGATCCTGGCCATCGCATGCGTGGGGGTCGCTCTGCTGCTGATCGCCCGCGCCGTCGAGGTGGCACGCAAGCCACACGACGCTTAGGATAGACCCTGCGCCAACGCAGTGTCTCTCGAACGACCCGCCCTCAACGCGAAGGACGCAGGAAGGACGCATCATGGATGTCATCACCGCCACCGAACAAGCGAAGCTCAGGGAACGCATGAACGAGCTGATCGCGAACCGCGCGGTGATCTCCGAACGAATCGCCGACGCCCGGGCCCTGGGCGATCTTAAGGAGAACGCCGAGTACCACGCGGCACGCGAGCAGCAGGGCATGGAGGAGGCCGAGATCAAGCGCCTCGAGCACCGCATCGCCACCGCCCAGGTCGTCGACGAGACCAAGACGGCCGACGGCGTCGTCTTCATCGGCTCGACCGTCAAGCTCCGCGAGGAGGGCGACGACGAAGTCGAGCTCTACCGTCTCGTGGGCGAAGCCTCGGGCAACGAGGACCCCGACATCATCGAGGTCACCGCCTCCAGCCCCATGGGCGAGGCGCTCATGAAGGCCCGCGTGGGCGAGGTCGTCCGCGTCAACGCTCCCCGCGGCGTCAAGCGCTTCGAGATCCTCGGGATCGTCTGATTCCCCCCAGCCGGGTCCCTCGACCGAAACCGGTCCCTCGCGCGTCCCAATCCCAGTCAGGACGCGCGTTTTTGCGACCGTCTATACTGCGCACGAGGAGCACGCCATGCCGACCACACCGATACCCGCCCGACGCCGATTCAGGGCCATCCCCGCCGCGATCTCCGTCGCGACCGCCGCGAGCCTGCTCACGCTCGGCGGCTGCTCGACCTTCGGTTCCGTCCGCCACACCGAGACCCGCGCCATGCAGGTCCCCCACATCGCCGGATCCGCCCTGAGCATCGAGAACGCCAACGGCGCCATCGAGGCCCTGTCCACCGACCGAGCCGATGTCAGCATCGAGTTCGTCCTGCGCAGCGACGACCTCGAACGCCTCCGCTTTGCCAATGTCCACGCCGACCGCATGGGCGACGACACCCTCCGCGTCTGGGTCGAGTGGCCCGGGGGCACGCGCCGCGCCAACGAGGGGGCTTCGATCTCGGTCAACATCCCCGACGCCAGGAACATCACCGCCCGCACCAGCAACGGGTCCATCGTCATCGCCGGGCTGGGCGGCAAGGCCGACCTGCAGACCACCAACGGCCCCATCCGCGTCGACACCCACGACGGGCCCATCTACGCCCGCACCGACAACGGCGCGATCCAGGCCGAGCACCTCAACGCCGGGGCCGAGCTCTACTCATCCAACGGCTCGATCATCGTTACCGACGCCTTCGGGCCCATCCGCGCAGAGACCTCCAACGCCAACGCCTCCGTCTCCACCATGGCCGGCAACCCCGGTCCCGTGCGCGTCCTGACGAGCAACGGGCGGATCGATCTCGACCTGGGCGAGGGGTTCGAGGGGATCCTCAAGTGCGACACCACCAACGGGCGCGTGGAGGTCTCCGACCTCGACGAGGCTCGCCTGGTGGAATCGAGCAGCCGCAATGTCGTGCTCCGCGTGGGCGATTCGGATGTGATCTCCGCCGCCCGAACAAGCAACGGCTCGATCCGTGTCCACGGGCGCTGACCGAGCCGCTGTGTTTCATGAACACGCGTGGCGCGCCGGAGCGGGATCAATCGCCCGAATCGGTGCTCTGATCCTTCTTGCTCGCCTCGACCAGCGCCTTGACCGCATCGGGCATCACGAAGACTGAGTCCTCGACCGCGCCGTACTCGGCCGCTTTGAGCGTGACCACGATCTCCGTGGTGCCGATCTTCTGCACGATTACCGTCGGCTGCAGCTTCCCGCCCAGCTCCTTGTATTCCCGCAGGTACGAGATCGTCCTGGCCGGCCCCATCTGCGTGGGCGACACCTGCTCGCTGCCGAGCAGGTACCCGTGCTCGATCCCGTAGTACTCGGTCGACTCCTTGCCGTAGGTGTCGATCAGTTTGATCTGGTGCGCCTTCTTCCCGTCGAACTCGGTCTCGCTCACATAGGTGATCGTGGGGTAGTCGTTCTTGAAATCAAGGCGCGAAGCGATGTCCGCCTGGTTTTTCACATCCCGCGTCTCCGCCTCGGGCAGGATCCTGGGTCCGTTCATCGCATCGCTCGACCACGCCACATCGCCGTTGAGCCCCTGGCGCGACTCGCCTAAGCCCGGCAGGTCCACCACCATCAGGAACCGGTCGGGCGTCTTGACAAAGATGTCCAGGGTCCCGCTCATGCCAGCCGAGGCCACCTCGATCGTCCCCGTCTGGTGGACCGACTCGATGTCCTTGAAGCGCTGGGGCCCGCCCATCCGTTCGATCGACTTCTCGATGATCTCGATGGCTCTGGCGTCCTGCTTGACCTCCTGCCCGCCCCCCTCCCCGCCCTCCTGCCCATGCGAGGGCTCCACCGCCGGCTCCGCCCAGGCCAGCTCGGTGACGGGGATCCCCGAGACGGTCGCGATCGCCAGCCCCAGGGCCGCGGCGCGCAAAGTGGATCTGATCTTCATGTCGTTTTCCTTTGTGGCTTGCGCCCGGGGTCCCGGGCCGGGTCATGGGTGTCAATGCACGCAAGGCCCCCGGTAACAAAGGCATTCTAGCGCTCGCCGCCCATCACCGGCTCGTGTTGGCGATCCATTCCATCGCCGCCCGCTGGGGGGCGTCGACACCCGCCAGCAGGTCGGCGCGCGTCAGCTCGACCCGCTCATCGGGGACCACGCCCCCGTCCTCCATCCGCGCCCCGGTGGAGGTCACGAAATCCGCGATCGCATGCAGCAGCACATCGCCCGAGGGCAGCTTGTCCATCCCCGCGGGAAGCGCCATCCCCGCGCTGCGGGTCCCGAACACCCGCACCCGTCCCAGCGACTGCATCCCGCCGGCGAACACCTCGCTGGTGCTGGCGCTGCCCGAGTCCTGCAGGATCGCCACCGGGCCCGTGAAGGGCGCGAGGCGCTCGCCCCAGGTCGTCACCACCACCGGCTCGATGTTGAACGAGAGTTCGGCGCCGCGCATGGTCATGGTCCCCAGCGAGCCCTTCTTGGACATCAGGAACCGCCCCAGCGACGACGACAACGCGCCCACCCCCCCCGGGTTGCCGCGCAGATCGATGATGATCCCGTCGCAGTCGCGCAGCTCGTACATCGCCCGCTCGAACTTGGGCGCGATCGGGATCATCCAGATGTTGAACCGGATCACCCCGATGTCCGAGGATCTCCCGGATTCGCTCGTGTGCCGCTCGCGCGACCAGTCGAGGTGCGTGCTCAAGGGCGGCAGGTTCCCGAACTTCACGAACTGCCCGGGCATCGCCTCGCGCTCGATCTCCTTCTCCACCACCGTGTCCCGACCGTCAAGGAAGGTCAGCGCGATCCCCGTCCCCTCGCGCCCGCGGAGTTCGCTCCCGAGCAGCCCCACCGCGTGGATTCCCAGCTCCTCCTCCCCCAGCGCGACGCGCAGATCCCCGAGCATCGCGTCCACATCCCGCTCCCGGATCCCCGTCAGCACCCAGCCCGTCCTCACCCCGGCCCTCTGGGCCGGGCTGTCCCGGCGGACCCGCCAGACCACGGCCCGGCCGTCCACGATCCGCAGTTCAATCCCCGTGTCCGCCTCGCCCTGCGCATCGTCCCCGTTGCCCGCCGGCGCCAGTCCCCTGGCGTCCGAACCCTCGCCCGTGCCGGTCCCCGTGCGCTCCCCGCCGCGATCCCCCTCCCGGCTCGACGGCGCCCGCATCGATTCCTCGTCGCCCTTGCCGCCCGCCCCGCTCACCGCTTCGCCCGCCGGTTCGCCAACCGGTTTGCCAATGGGCTCGGCCACCGATCCGGGAATGATCGCGAAGTGCGACTGCCCCAGTCGGTCGAGCATCTCCTGCTCGATCATCCGCAGCTCGGCGCGCGTGCTGGCCACCTGGGCGCGGGGGCGCAGCTCGGCGCGCACCGCCTGCCAGTCCACCCCGTTGAAGGTGGGGTCGAAGTGCGTCTCATGGACGATCTCCCAGACGCGGTCGAAGTCCGCCAGCGCGTCGGCACTGCTGATCCTCCCCGCCCCTCCCGCGTCCCGCGGCGAGCCCGGCGACGAACAGGCGCTCACCCCGCCCAGTGTCATCGCCAGCCACCCCGCCCACGCCACAAGCACCAGTAGAACCATTCTCGATTGTCGCACGCCGGGCTCCCGGGTCAGGGGTCTTCGCTCGCGCGGGACGTCGATCGCCCCGATCCCGGAGTATAGAGCACGGCGCGCCGGAGGGTTCACCGGGCGCCCCACCGGGGAACCCCCCGGCCCTCGGCGACGGCTCTCAGGCGTGCAGGGTCTGATACACGCGCACCGCCCAGTCCGGCGTCTGCTTGTGCAGCGTCCGCAGCTTGCGCGTCTTGAGCGTGTAGTACAGCGCCGTGCCGCCTTGCACGATCACCGCCAGCAGGATCATCCCCACATAGAGCATCGCCGTGGCCAGCCGCTCCATCCGCACCAGCTCGTCCATCATCCCGCCCAGCTCAGGGGTGCTCTGCATCACGGGATCCGTCGCCATCGCCGATTCGACCATCCCCTTGCCCGGCGTGGACGCGAGCATGAACAGCGCATAGGAGATCAGCGCCCCGCCCAGCACCAGCTGGTTCAGCGCCAGTTGGCGCGGAGCGCGCACCTCCAGGCGCGCCAGACGCCGGCGGAGCGTCAGTTCCCGCGTGCCGATCCCCGCCACCACCACGCAGAACACGAGCATCGCGGGCCGGTGCAGCGCCAGCGGCAGCGACAGCGCCCCCGCCAGCAGCGTCGTCCATCCCGAGAAGTGCGCGTACCGCATGGCCCGTTCGACCGGTCGAGCCAGGTCCGACAGACGCGAGAGCTGGTCGAAGTGCGCCTCGCTCATGGGATTGGCCGCGCCCGGATGCGCCGGCCACGGGGCGGCGCCCGGCGCCCCCGCCCGCACCGAGGCCGGCGGTGGGGCGTCGTCGTACAGCTTCAGAGGCGGCGGCGAGCCGTCCATGGGGGCGGGAAGGGTGCTCATGCCCCGCATATCGACGCCGGGCCACGACGCCTGACGCGGAACCGCGCCACCCGGAGCACGGCGGCCTTGCCCAGCACCACCATCCCTCGCCGTGTACCGCCAAGCGTCCGAGAATCGACCGACCCGCACCGCGTGCGCGAAAAAAGAGCCGCCCCAATGGAGCGGCCCTCATGTTCAGGATGGCGAGGCGGATCATCAGCGGCGACGGCGCACGCCCATCAGCCCGCCCAGTCCCAGCAGCGCCAGCGCGCCCGGTGCGGGCACCGGCCCGGCCCCGACCACATCGATGGTGACCGATTCGCCGGTCCGCAGATAGATCGTCGCCGTGGCGCCGTTGCCGCTCACGCCCTCGGTGGGCGCTTCGAAGGTGTCCGTGTTGAGCATGACGAAGAAGAACTTGGACTGCTCGCCCGTGTCGAACGAATCGCCAAAGTCGAACGACAGCACATCGCCGCTCGCGTCACGGTTCGCGTCGATCGGGGCCGCATAGGTGGCCGCGGCCGCCCCGTTGCGATACTCCACACGCGTCTGATAGCCGGCGAAGCCCGAGATGTCGATGTTGCTCACGGCTCCCGCGAGGCTCTCGTCGGCGTCCATGATCATGTAGTTGAAGTGGAGCATGCCGGTCATGTCCGAACGCACCACGCGGGTCATCAGCACCGCGCTATAGAGCTCGCCCGCGTCGCCGCTGATCGAAAAATCCTGATAGAAGTCGTAATACTCCGAGCCGATCAGCTCGGGAAGCTCGACATTGGTGACCCCGCTGAACCCGCCCGCGTACTCGCTGGGCTGAAGATTCACGGGCTGGCCCGCGAGCGCCGCGGCGCCCGTCGCCATCACAATGGCCGCACCGAGAGTGTGTGTGATTTTCATGGGTTTCTCCTCTTGGATTCCGCGCCGAGATCCACGACGCTGAGTGAAACCTACTCCACACCCCGGTCTTTGCCAGCGAGTTCCAGTAATTTTTAGGCCGGGCCTTCCCGCCCCCTCATCGTCCATGAAAAACCGCCCGTCAAGGGCGGCTTGGGGGGTGCCAAGAGCATCAGCTGGCGCCGCGCCGACGGCGCGACGAGAACAGACCGGCGACCGAGAGCAGCCCCAGCGTCGCGGGCGCGGGCACGGCCCGGCTGGCCCCGTCAACCACCAGGCTCACGGACTCCCCGCTCTGCAGGTAGATCGTCGCCAACGCGGCGTCCTCGTAGAAGGTGTCCGTATCGAGCATCGCGAAGAAGAACCGCGACGCGCCCGTGTCCAGCCCGCCATCGAAGGTGAAATCGAGCATGCTCCCGGCGCTGCTGCGATGGGCCATCACCGGCCCCTCCAGCCCGGCCGAGGGGCTGTCACTGCGGAACTCGACCCGCGTCTGGAATCCCTCGAATCCCGTGACCTCGATGTGCGAGATCATCCCGGAAAGCTCGGTGTTCGGGTCAAGGATGCGGTAGTTGAAGTGCAGATTGCCCGACTGGTTCGAGCGCACCACGCGGGTCATCAGCGTGCCCTGGTAGAGCAGCGAGGACGAGCCGCCCTCGGCGTTTGAAAAGATCGAAAAATCGAGGTATTTATCCGATTCGATCGTCCCGATCAACTCGCTCATCTCGGTGTTCATGATCCCGCTGAGCCCGCTGGCGGTCTGGCTTGGCGCCAGATCCACCACCATGCCCGCCATCGCGGTCGATCCGCACGCGAACAGCGCCGCCATACTCATGGTTGAAAGGAAGTTCATACGCGTTCTCCTCTTCAGTTGTTGGCCGTAACATCTTGACCTGCACGAAGATACAGCGTTTGCGTCCTGCGGCTACCCAATCGTGATGTTTTCTCCCCAGATCAGGCAGTTTTTGCCCTCATCAGGTCTGATAACGCAGCAGATTGAAAGAGTGAATGGGTTCCGGCTCACGGAACTGGGGGTGAACTCCGCGGGTACTGGGAGCATCGCGGTTTGACTCGGTTACCCCGCGCGGACGCACCCCAGACCGCTCGCAAGGCCACATCGATCAACTCACGAAAAAACGCCAGCCACAGCCGGCGTTTGATCAAAGTGGAGCGAAGGAGGCTCGAACTCCTGACCTCATCATTGCGAACGATGCGCTCTACCAACTGAGCTACCGCCCCATCACGACCTATTCTAGACCCGATCACGCGATCCGTCATCTCTTTCACCCTCCCGATCGCCCCTCCGATCGCCATGATCTCGGCCGCTTGACTCTTGCAAATCCATTCTCAAGAATCGCCCATGCCGCCCCCCGACTCCCGTTCTCACGACACCGGCGCGCCCCCGGCCGTCGTCATCGACCATGTCTCGTACGCCTACCCGGCGTCGGGGATCGACGCCCAGCCCAGCCCCGCGCTCACCGATGTCTGCTTCACCGTCGCCCCGCGCACGCGACTGGGGATCCTCGGCCCCAACGGCGGCGGAAAATCAACCCTCATCAAGCTCATCCTCGGTCTGATCAAGCCCACCGCCGGCGCCGTCACCGTCCTGGGCCACACCCCGCAGCGGGCGCGCGCGCTGGGACTTGTGGGCTACCTCCCCCAGCGCATCGGGGCGGATCTTGACTGGCCGCTGCATGTCGAGCAGGTCATCGCCCTGCCCCTGAGCATCCGGCGCAGACCCTGGCAGCGCCTCGGCCCCGACGACCGGGCCGCGATCGTCCGCGCCATGAGCCTGCTCCGGATCACCGACCTGCGCCACCGCCCCATCGGCGCCCTTTCCGGGGGGCAGCTCCAGCGGGTCATGATCGCTCGCGCCATCGCCATGGGCCCGCGCCTGCTGGTCCTCGATGAGCCCACGGTGGGCGTCGATCTCTCGGGCCAGCAGCGCTTCGGGGAGCTGATCTCCACGCTCCACGACGCGCTCGACCTGACCATCATCGTCGTTTCCCACGACATGCGCGCCATCGCCGCCGTCTCCGACCGCGTCGCCTGCCTCTCGCGCACGCTCCACTTCCACGACGCGCCCCGGGGCCTGACCCCGGCCGTGCTCGCCCAGGTCTTCGCCCACGATGTCGCGCCGATCTTCGGCGACCTCCGCATCGACGCCCACCGGGCCGCAGAATGCCCCGACCCCTCACGCCCTCACACCCACCCCCACACATTTGCCTGTGACCATGACCCTGAGGACAGCGGGGGAGGCGCGACATGACCACCCCCGCGATCATCGCCGCCGTCGCCGTGGCGATCCTGGGCGCCGCCCTGAGCGTCTTCGTCGTCCTCAAGCGTCTTGCCTTCATCGGCCAGGGCGTCTCTCACGCCGCCTTCGGGGGGGTGGGCGTCGCCCTGCTGCTGGGCTTTCATGGCCTCACCGCCACCGGCCGGCTCGCGCAGATGTCGATCGTCCTGGTCTTCAGCGTCGGCGCCGCCCTGCTCATCGCCGCCCTCGGTCGGGCCCACAAGGGACGCACCGACACCGCCATCGGGCTGGTCCTGAGCGCCTCGATGGCCCTGGGCTTTGTCCTCTTCGCCATCAATGAGCCACACCATGCGCACGACGCTCCGGGGCAGGGCGCCGGGTTGGTCCACGCCGACGAGCACGGGGTCATCGAGGAGGTCCTCTTCGGCGACATCCTCGACACCGACTGGACCGGGGCCCTGGTCGCCGTCGCCTGCACGCTGGCCATCGTCGTCGTCCTCTGGGCGCTGCGAAGGCGCCTGATCTTCTGGGCCTTCGACGAGCCGGTCTGCGACGCCTACGCCGTGAGCTCACGCCGCATGAACAACGCCCTCCTGGTGCTGCTGGCCGTGGGGGTGGTGATGGCGATGCAGGTGGT
Organism: uncultured Phycisphaeraceae bacterium; assembly: GCA_964387925.1. Lineage (GTDB taxonomy): Bacteria > Planctomycetota > Phycisphaerae > Phycisphaerales > UBA1924 > UBA1924. The sequence continues at coordinate 151,800 of CAYLXF010000003.1, read as the reverse complement.
GGGGGTGATCCTGGCCACCGCGGTGTTCGTGCTCCCCGGCGCCGCGGCGCTGAACCTGTCGAGCAACCTCCGCGCCGTCTTCGTCTGGTCGCTCATCATTGCCCTATCCGGCTCGGCGCTGGGGATCGTGCTGGGCGCAGCGCTCGACTGGCCCGTGGGGCCCTGCATCGTCCTCGTCCAGAGCGCCGCCTATCTGCTCACCCAGCTCGCCCGCTCCTGGCGCGCGGCGTCCGCGCCCGGGGGTCTACGATCCGCATGAACCCCGTCCCCGCAGCCGGGGCAGACAGGAGCGCCCCATGAAAGCCGAGACCATCCTCGCCGAGTTCAACAAGATCCGCAAGGACCTGCCCGAGGACCACTCCGACCTCGAGTGGCTCACCCTTCACCACGCCTTCTGCTTCATCTCCTACAACATGAGCGACTTCCAGAAGTACCTCGATGAACAGGCCGACAAGGGCGCATTCGACGAGTTCGAGGGCTGAGTCAGCGCCTCCCGGGATTCGATCTGGGTCCGGTGTTCTCCAACACGCTCAAGATGGCATCTGGTCGAGGTCTTCTCGGCTGGCTTTCCCCGCGACCACGCCGCCCGCAGCGCCGTGTGCGAATGGATGCTCGGTCGGCGTGGTGCTCGGGTGTCTGCTCGCCGCTGGCGCACTCCACCCCGTCGTCACCAGCGTTCATCCTCGACCCGCTTCCCCCGTTGCCGGGTGATCGGGCGGGACCTCTCCTTCGTGTTTTCCACCTAATTCGCGGGGAATCCCGCATCCGCTGTTGCACCGGTCGCGAACTTGTCGATAATAAACCCATCGCGAGAACGCGAGGGCGACGCCGAGGGCTGAGAACCACCCCAACACACGCCCTCACGCACCGCGACGACCTCCCCGTTCGTCCCCTTGATGCTTTGCCATCCGAGCGGGTCCGGGAGGGCGATGAGCCCTGCGTGACGGCGCAGGGAAAAGAACCCCGGCGGCGGGCAATACTCCCGTGGCGGCTGGGAGGACGCTTTGCGAAGGAGGTGATTCAGTGAATCAGTATGACTGTATGCAGGGGTTGCGCCACTAAGAGCGGCAGCTCGACGGTGTTGCCGTTGACGCAACCCGCGATACGCAAAGATGCCAAAGGCATCCTACGGCTGCCTCCAGATTCTGGAGGCAGCTTTTTTAACACGCCCACATACCTTCCCCAGGATGGCCCGATGCGAGTCCCCGAGCTTCGGGAAGAAGTGCACCGAGCTTCGTGGAACGACCCACCCCATCCTCTCCCAAGCCCGCGCCGCTCGCGTCAGGCCATCCGTCCATTCAGGGGTTCTTCCGCCCGAGCCCCATGCTGTTGCGGATCCTCTGCGCGTCCTGATTCCGCCCCGCTCGCTCGTACTCCGCGATGAGCATCGCGTTGATCTGGTAGGAGTTTGACTGCTGGGCGAACTGCTGGGCCATGTCCATGGGACGGTTCACCCGCCGCGCCGCCTCTTCGAGCACCGGGATCAGCGCCTCGCGTTTGCCCGCTTCCGTGAGCATCTCTCCCATCGCCGCCAGCGCACTGATGACCATCGGGCCCTCGTTGATGAACCTGTTGACCACATCCTGGTACGCCAGCCACGCGTTCTGGGGGTTGTCGTGGCTCGCCCACATCGCTCCCTGCCGGAACCGGACCCCCGCCGCCAGGTCGGGCCTGGCCCGGAACTGCCCGAACGCCCATTCCCATAGCTGCGTACACGCCAATAAGCACCAGCGCCGTGAACACGATCATCAGCTTGAATCCGCTCGCATATGGATTTCCTCTACATCAGCAACAAGAAGGGGGCAGCGCGGGGCCGCCAAAACCGGCGCATCGAAGCGATGGGCTCACCCGATCCGCATCCCGCCGTTTGCCGTTGCACGCCACGAAAAAACCGGCCCCGGGAAGGCCCGGGGCCGGTGAATCAGCTCGGAATGTCGCACACCGAGATCAGATCCCCAGCAGGCCACCGAGCACATCGCCGTAGGCGACGATCAGCCCCGCGAACACGACCGAGACGATCGAGATCAGCTTGATGAGGATGTTGAGCGCCGGGCCCGAGGTGTCCTTGAACGGGTCGCCCACGGTGTCGCCCACGACCGTCGCCTTGTGGTCGTCGCTGCCCTTGCCGTAGACGACCAGATCGCCATGACCGGACGCGACGGCCTCCTTGGCGCGAGCCGCGATCGCCTCGCGCACCTCGGCGGGGACCTTGCCCGCGTTGCCGGCGCCGCTGACCATGTCCTGGGCGGTGGTCTTGCCGTACGACTCGAGCAGCTTCTTGGCGTTGTCCCACGCCCCGCCCGCGTTGGCCATGAACACGGCCAGGGCGAAGCCCGAGGTCAGCCCGCCGACCAGCAGCCCCATCACGCCCGGGACCGACAGCGTCAGCCCCACCGCGATCGGAACGATGATCGCCAGGATCGAGGGGATGACCATCTCCCTCTGGGCGCCGGCCGTCGAGATCGCCACGCAGTTGGCGTAGTCGGGATAATGATGGCCGTCGAGATCCACGCCCTTCATGGGCCAGTTGTCGGGGTTGGCCACATCCGCCTCGCTCATGCCCCCGCGTCGCAGCGCCTCGCGGATGAAGCCGAACTGGCGTCGGCACTCGCCCATCATGGCGTACGCCGCGCGGCCCACCGCGTTCATCGTCAACGCGCAGAAGAGGAACGCCAGCATCACGCCGATGAAGATGCCGCCCAGCAGCTTGGGGTTGGCCAGCGTCACATCGTAGAAACGCAGCACATCGCTGATCTCACCCCGCTCGCTCGAGGCCAGCGTTGCCCGCTTGCCCTCGTATTCAATCTCGTAGCGCGAGTCGTGAGCGCCCGTGAGCGCGACCGTCTCGTTCTTCTCGAGGTCCCGCAGGCGGGTGGTGTGGCGGCCGTCGGCGCCGACCACCTCCAGCAGCATTCCGCCGTCGACATCCATCGTCTCGCCCGCGCCGGTGACCACCGCGAACCTGCCGTAGCCCTGATAGACCGCGTAGCCCATCGTCGCGTCGGCGGGGGCGACAAAGCTGCCCGCGTCATAGAACGACTCGGCCTGGGTGGTGATCTGCGTCTGCACAACCTGGATGTACGCCGCGAACAGCGCCAGCGCCGTCAGCGCCGCCGAACCGATCGCGAAGCCCTTGCCGGTGGCCGCGGTGGTGTTGCCCAGCGAGTCGAGCATGTCGGTGCGCTCGCGCACGATCGGGTCCTGGTGCGTCATCTCGGCGTTGCCGCCGGCGTTGTCGGCGATCGGGCCGTAGGCGTCGGTCGCCAGCGTGATGCCCAGCGTGGAGAGCATGCCCACCGCCGCGATGCCCACGCCGTAGAGGCCCATCAGGAAGCTGTCGCCGCCGCCGGCGAAGGTGAAGGCCATGATGATCGCCACCACCACCACCACCAGCGACGCCCAGGCCGACTTCATCCCCTCGGCGATCCCCGCGATGATCACCGTCGCCGGCCCGGTCAGCGCCTGCTCGGCGATGCGACGGGTCGGGGGATGCTCGTAGGAGGTGTAATACTCGGTCGCGTGGGCGATCACCAGGCCCGCGATCAGGCCCGAACAGATCGAGAGCCCCAGGCCCCACCAGGTGGTGACGCCCGCCAGCTCGGGTGTCGCCTCGGGGCGCAGCACGAACCACAGCAGCGCGAACGATCCGAGGATGATCAGCGCCGAGGCGACATGCACGCCCTTGTGCAGCCCCTTGAGCAGCTGGGCGAAACCCGCGTTCTCCTTGGCCTTGACCGTGAAGATGCCCAGCACCGAGCAGAAGATGCCCAGCCCGGCCAGCGCCATCGGCGCCACCGTGAGCTTAATCCCCAGCGTGTCGGCCGCGTCGCCCTTGGCCAGCGTCATCGCCGCCGCCGCGCCCAGCGCCATCGTCGCCAGGATCGACCCATAGTATGATTCATAGAGGTCGGCCCCCATGCCCGCCACATCGCCGACATTGTCGCCGACATTGTCCGCGATCGTCCCCGGGTTGCGCGCGTCGTCCTCGGGGATCCCCGCCTCGACCTTGCCCACGAGGTCCGCGCCCACATCGGCGGCCTTGGTGTAGATCCCGCCGCCCACACGCGCGAACAAGGCCTGCGTCGAGGCGCCCATGCCGAAGGTCAGCATGATCGTGGTCACCTCGGCGATCCCGCCGCCGATCCCGGTCTGCTCGAAGATCGCGAACCAGATCGAGACATCCAGGAGTGCGAAGCCCACCACATTGAGCCCCATGACCGCGCCCGAGCGGAACGCGACCGTCAGCCCCTCGTTGAGCGACTGCTTGGCCGCGAAGGTCGTGCGGGCCGAGGCGTTGGTGGCCATCTTCATGCCGAACCAGCCGCACAGGCCCGAGAAGAGCCCCGCCGCCGGGACCCCGATCAGGGCGAACCCGGACTGGAGCCCGAGGAAGTACATGACGGCCAGGAACGCGACGAGCAGGACGAAGAACCCCGCGACCACCTTGTACTGGCGCTTGAGGTACGCCATGGCGCCCTCTCGGACCGCCCGGGCGATCTCGATCATGTCCGCCGTGCCCTCGGATTTCTTCATCACCGAGCCGTGGAACACCTTGGCCATCACCAGCGCCAGGATGCCCCCGACCGGGGCCAGGTAATACGCCGGAGTGACCTGCGACATCGCGGCCAGTGTTGGCATGAACTGTGTACCCATCGTGCTAAACCTCGTTGTTGACTCGTGTGTGCGTTGTTCGCGAGCGGATGGCACCGCCCACGCCGATGATCGACCGCCCGCCCGGGCCGCGGGCCCGCGCCTGATCCGCTCTCCGTGCATCGGGGCTCCCCGAGCCGGAAGAAGCATGTTCAAACCCCAAAGAAGGCCCCCGCAAAGATCGGTCATCGCCCGAAAATCCGATCAAACAAGAAAAAGTGAGCATTCCGGGGAAAGCGAACCTCTCACCGGCTCGACCGGGCCCCGGCCCCGGGTGCAAAAAAACCCCCGCGTCTGTTCTCGGGGGTCCATTGAGAATCGCAGGCCGCCGGTCATGGGCGGCGCGGAGCGGCCTTGCGGACCGCGCGGTTGCGCCGTTCGGAAGGCTTCTCGTAATATTCCTTGCGCTTGATGTCCTTGGTCAGCCCCTCTTTCTCGCAAAGCTTCTTGAAGCGGCGCATCATCTGCTCCGCACTCTCATTGCCGCGAGTTTTGATCCGGATCGCCATGAAATCTCCTCTGGGGGCTGCGCTGTGCCGACAAAAAGACTGACCGACCGCCCACCTCGGGCGCGTTGGGTCACGATTCAAGGCGCTCACCCACGCCAGGTCAAGCCCGGGCCCGTCGCCGCCCTGTTTCCCACCCGACATCTGGCCCCGCCGCCGCTTGGCGACCGATAACCATCCCCATGAGATCGCCACGAATCCTGCTTGTATCCCTGCTTCTGGCCGTCCCGGCCCCGCTGGGATGCCAATCGTTGCCCGCCCTGCGTGAATCCCGCGCCTGGCACGGCCAGACCCCCATCTACGCCACCTACCGCTTCGGCGTCCTCCATGCCGAGCTCCCACCGGGGACCTCGATCGAGACCGTCAACGCGGCCGCCCGCGCCGTGCTCTACCGCCAGGGCCACACCATCGAGGAGGCCTCGGTCAGCCCCGAGGGCGGACGCCTCGTCGCCCTGGCCCCGCGTGAGGCCCCCTATAACAAGGTCAAAATCACCACTTCCTTCGAGGGGGCCGGCGCCGTGATGACCATCAACCTCGACCCCGCCGAAGAAAACCGGTCCCGCGTGGTCCTCGAATCCATCCTCAAGGCCCTGGGGCTCTGAACCACCAGCCCATTACCCGGCACGCTCGCGCGCAGGCGGTTGTTGCGCCATGCGCCCCCGGAATCCACCACAAAGAACCCTGAAACAACCCGAGGCGTAGGAAATCCGCCTCAATACCCCACAAGATACCCCGCCCATCCGCCTCTGCGTCCGCTTCCCGATGTTCGAAAACCGCCCACCGGACTCAACGCCTCCGTCCCCCGAGCCGATCCATCGCCAGGAGCACCCATGACCGCCACACATGACATTCCCGTCTTCGTCCTCTGCGGCGGGCTGGGAACCCGTCTCAAGGAAGAGACCGAGTTCATGCCCAAGCCCATGGTCCCCGTGGGCGGCAAGCCCATCATGTGGCACATCATGCGTTCGTACGCCGCCCACGGCTTCCGCAGGTTCGTCCTCTGCCTGGGATACAAATCCGAGGTCGTCAAGGAGTATTTTCTCAACTACCACGCCCTGAGCTGCGACTTCACCGTCGCCCTGGCCAACAACGAGGTGACCATCCACAGCGTCGGCCACACCGACGACTGGGAGGTCACCCTCGCCTTCACCGGCGAGCTCACCATGACCGGCGGTCGCGTCGCCCGCGCCGCCGAGAAATACCTCGGCAACAGCGAGCACTTCGCCGTGACCTACGGCGACGGCGTCACCGACGCCGACCTGACCGGCGAGTTCCGGTACCATCTCGGCCACGACCTGCTGGGCACCGTGCTGGGCGTCAACCCGCCCTCGCGCTTCGGCGAGCTCCAGCTCCAGGGCGAACGCGTCGCTGTTTTCGAGGAGAAGCCGGATTTCGAGGAGAAGTGGATCAACGGCGGGTTCTTCTTCTTCCGCCGGGGATTCCTAGACTACCTCTCGAAAGACGAGGGATGCGTGCTCGAGCGGACCCCGCTCGTGAAGCTGGCGCGCGACGGCCAGCTCAACATCTACCGCCACGACGGGTTCTGGCAGTGCATGGACACGCAGCGCGACCGCGACAACCTCGAAAAACTCTGGGCCAGCGGCGGCGCCCCCTGGAAGGTCGAATGAATCGCGCCGTGAGGGCGCGCTGAGAAAGGATCGAGATCACATGAAAGTCTTTGTCACGGGCCATCTGGGCTACATCGGCGTCCACCTCGTCGAGCTGCTCCTCGAAGCGGGCCACCGGGTCACCGGCTGCGACCTGGGGCTCTACGAGGGCTGCGCCTGGCGGGACTTCCGCAAGCCCCAGCGCGAGCTGCGCAAGGATGTCCGCGCCCTGACCGAGTCCGACCTCGACGGCCACGATTGCGTCATGCACCTGGCCGCCATCTCCAACGACCCCATGGGCGAACTCAACCCCGGCCTCACCGAATCGGTCAACCTCGACGGCTCCGTCGAACTGGCGCGCGTCGCCAAGGCCGCCGGCGTGGGGCGATACCTCTTCTCGGGGAGCTGCTCGGTCTACGGCAAGGGCGAGAAGCTCGACCTCGAGGAGGGCGATCCGCTCAACCCGCTCACCGCCTACGCCAAGTCCAAGATCGAGACCGAGCGCCTCGTCTCGCAGATGGCCGACGACGGCTTCACCCCCGCCTTCCTCCGCAACGCCACCGCCTTCGGCCACTCACCCATGCTCCGCATCGATCTCGTCGTCAACAATCTGCTCGGCTCGGCCCTGGCTTACAACCAGATCCGCATCCAGAGCGACGGCACCCCCTGGCGTCCGCTGGTCCACTGCCGCGACATCGCTCACGCCTTCGTCGCCTTCATGAACGCGTCAAAGGAAGTCATCCACGCCAAGGCCATCAACATCGGCGACAACGCCCAGAACTATCAGGTGAAGGATGTCGCCGACCAGGTCGAACGCCTCATCCCCACCGCCGAGGTCGTCTTCACCGGCGAGGTCGGCAACGACCCCCGCAACTACCGCGTCAAGTTCGACCTGCTCAACCGACTCCTGCCCGACTTCCGCCCCCAGTACACCCTCGAGACCGGCATGGAGGAGCTCCACCGCCAGATGGTCGACCACGGGTTCAGCGCGTCGGATTTCGAGGGCAAGCAGTTCGTCCGCCTCCGCACGCTGCGGGACCGACTGGACATGCTCGGGATGGCCGAACGCGCCTGACCACGCACGCACAACAAGAGGGAAACCCACATGAAGTTCAACGAGCTGCCCGTCGAGGGCGCCTACCTGATCGACCTGGAAAAACGCGGCGACGAACGCGGGTTCTTCGCACGCATGTTCTGCCAGCGCGAGTTCGCCGCTCAGGCCCTGGTCACCAACTTCGTCCAGATGAACAACTCGCTCAGCGCCGACAAGGGCACCCTGCGGGGCATGCACTACCAGCTCTCGCCCCACCAGGAGACCAAGGTCGTCCGCTGCGTGCGCGGCGCCCTGTACGACGCCATCCTCGACCTGCGCCCCGATTCGCCCACCTTCGGCGTCTCCTGCGGCGCCGAGCTCACCGCCGAGAACCGCTCGATGATGTATGTGCCCAAGGGCTGCGCCCACGGGTTCCTGACGCTCGAGCCCAACACCGAAGCCATCTACCTCGTCGACGAGTACTACGCCCCACAGGACGAGCGCGGCGTCCGCTGGGACGACCCCAGGTTCAACATCGAATGGCCACAGCAGCCGACAATCCTGTCCGACAAGGACAAGGCCCACCCCGATTTCAATCCCGAGATCCACCTGAAGTGAGTCTTTTCGCAAGGGAAAGGCGAGACCCATGAGAGTCCTCTTCACCGGCGCCAGCTCGTTCACCGGGGCCTGGTTCGTCAAGGCCCTGGCCGACGCGGGCTGCTCCGTCACCGCCACCATGACCCGCGCCAGCATCGACGCCTACGCCGACGACGCACTCCGCCGCCAGCGCGTCGACCTCGTGGCCAATCACGCCGACACTCTTGTCTGGGACACCGCCTTCGGCGACGATCGCTTCCTTGAACTCGCCTCCGGCGGCTTCGACCTCCTCGCCCACCACGGCGCCAATGTCACCGACTACAAGAACCCCGCATTCGATGTGGTGGGGGCCCTGCGCTCCAACACCCAAAACCTCCGCGCCGTGCTCGAAGCATTCGCGGCCTCGGGCGGCAAGCGGGTGCTGCTCACCGGCAGCGTCTTCGAGGGCGGCGAGGGCGCGGGCGACGCCGACCTGCCGCATTTTTCCGCCTACGGTCTCTCCAAGGCCCTCACCGCACAGGTGTTCCGCCACGCGTGTCACGAAAAAAACCTCCACCTGGGCAAGCTGGTCATCCCCAACCCCTTCGGTCCCCTTGAGGAGCCCCGTTTCACCGCCTACCTCATGAAAACCTGGTTCGCGGGCAAAGCGGCCGGCGTCAACACCCCCGATTACACCCGCGATAACATCCACATCGACCTGCTCGCACGCTGCTACGCCGCCTTTGCCGCTTCGCTCCCCGACACCCCTGGCTTCACCAGGATGAACCCCTCGGGCTACATCGAATCCCAGGGCGCCTTCGCCCAGCGCCTGGCCGCCGAGATGCGCGCCCGCCTCGATCTCCCGTGCGAACTCAACCTCGCCGCGCAGACCGACTTCGCCGAGCCCATGATCCGCGTCAACACCCACCCCGCGACCCGGATCGCGCCCGGCTGGTCGCAGCGGGCCGCATGGGACGCCTTCGCCGAGCACTACAAGGCCAGACTCGCCGGGGTGAGCGCGTGAGCACCGCCGCCGCTCCCATCCCCGCCTCGCCCGTATCCGACGCGCCCGCTTCGCTCTACGACGCCGTCGTCGTGGGCGCCGGCATCGTCGGCCTGGCCACCGCCCACCAGCTCATGAACCGCAACCCCGCCTGGCGCGTCGCGGTCCTCGAAAAAGAACCCACTGTCGCCGCCCACCAGACCGGCAACAACTCGGGCGTGCTCCACTCGGGGATCTACTACAAGCCCGGCTCGCTCAAAGCAGAGAACTGCCGAAAGGGCCTCAAGCTCATGGTTGCCTTCTGCCAGGAGCACGGCATCGCCCACGAGATCTGCGGCAAGGTCATCGTCGCCACCAGCGAATCCGAGCTTCCCGCCCTGGAGCGCGTCTACGAGCGCGGGCGGGGCAACGGCGTCAGATGCTCGCTCATCGAGCCCGAACGCCTGCGCGAGCTCGAACCCCACTGCGCCGGGATCAGGGCCATCCATGTCGAAGAGGCCGGCATCGTGGACTACCCCGCCGTCTGCCTCACCCTCGCCCGGCTTATCGTGGAGCGGGGCGGGTCGCTGCGCACCGGCGCCCGCATCACCGGGGTCATCGAAGACGGCGACGCCCTCCGCGTGACCACGCCCAACCACGAGCTTCGCGCCAGCCGCATCATCAACTGCGCCGGGCTCCACTCCGACCGCGTCGCCGACCTCACGCCCGTCAAGCCCGATGTCCGCATTGTTCCCTTCCGCGGCGAGTACTACATGCTCAGCGAGCACGCGAAAAAGCTCGTCAACAACCTCATCTACCCCGTCCCCGACCCGCGATACCCCTTCCTGGGCGTCCACTACACCCGCATGGTGAGCGGCGACATCGAGTGCGGCCCCAACGCCGTGCTCGCACTGTCGCGTGAGGGCTACCGCTGGCGCGACATCAGCCTGCGCGACATGGGCTCGACCCTCACCACCCCCGGCTTCTGGAAGTTCGCGTCCAGGCACTGGCGCACCGCCGCCTCCGAGATGCACCGCTCGGCCAGCAAGGCCGCGTTCCTGCGCAGCCTCCAGACCCTGATCCCCGAGGTCCAGATGGCCGACATCCGCCGCGCCGGCGCCGGCGTCCGCGCCCAGGCCATGCGACCCACCGGCGACCTGGCCGACGATTTCGCCATCACCAGCGGGCGCGGCGTCGTCAATGTCTGCAACGCCCCCAGCCCCGCCGCCACCGCCTCGCTGAGCATCGGCGACTCCATCGCCCAGATCGTTCAAGCCCAGGAACCGGTGCGATGACCCCGCGGTCCCCCGAGCCGCTCCCGCCACCAACCCCGCCGATCACCCTGCGCCCCGAGCGCATGCTGATCGTCATCGTCTGCTACCGGGCCGCCGATCTCAGCATTGATTGCCTCCAGTCACTGGCCCCAGAAACCGAAGCGAACCCCGGCGTCGCCGTGGCGATCTGTGAGAACGGCACCGGCGGGGGCGCGGTCGAAACCCTCAACGACGCAATCAGGGACCAAGGCTGGTCGGGCTGGGCCCAGGTCACCAGCGTCGACCCCAACCGCGGCTTCTCGGGCGGAAACAACGCCGTTCTCGACGAGCTGGTTGAATGGGACACCCCGCCCGATCATGTCCTGCTGCTCAACGCCGACACCATCGTCCGCCCCGGCGCGATCGGAGAACTGCTCGCCGCCGCCGACGAGCACCCCGAGGCCGGGATCATCAGCCCCCGCCTCGAGTGGCCCGATGGCACGGCGCAGATCAGCTGCTTCCGCCACTTCCGTCCCCCCGCCGAACTGGTCTACGCCTCGGGGCTCGGCGTCATCGCCAGACTCCTCAAGCCCTATGTCATCGCCATCCCCGTCGCCGACCATCCCACGCGTCCAGACTGGACCTCATTCGCCTGCGCCCTGATCCGCACGGGCGTCCTCAGGCAGATCGGGACCCTCGACCCGGGCTTCTTCCTCTACTTCGACGACCCCGACTATTGCCGGCGTGCGAGGAACGCCGGCCACGAGGTCCTCAACATCCCGACCGCCCGCGTCGTTCACCTGCGGGGCCGCTCCAATCCCGCCAAGGTGCTCGCCAGCCAGCGCAAGCGCCGTCCCTGGTACCACTTCGCTTCCCGCACCCGCTTCTACTACAAGCACCACGGCCGCGCCGGCCTCCTCGCCGCCAACACGCTCTGGACGCTCGGCCACGCCATCGCCCGCACCCGCCAACTCCTTGGCGGCAAGGAAACCCCCGCCTGCGAACACGAAGCGAGAGACATCTGGACCAACTTCACCAAACCCATGACCATGCCCACCCGCCAACAGGACGGCTGATCCCATCTCCTCCCCGTCCCGATGGGGGAGGTGCCGAGTCCCCGAGGCGCAGGGGTCTTCCAACCGCCGTGTGGCCGGGTGGCCCGATGCGAGCGAAGCGAGCTTCGGGGGTCCCACGCCCTCATAGGAAGAAACACACCATTGCCAGACGGATGCGAGTCTTCGAGCTTTGGGGTCGAACACGCAAGCACTACCATCCCGAAGCTCACTGCGCTCGCATCAGGCCACTCAATAAAAAACCCACGCTCCCGCGCGGGCTTCAAATCCAGCTTTGTGTGCTGCTCAACGCTCCGAGATCGGCACATACGCCACATTATGCGGCCCCACATAATCCGTCGTCGGGCGGAAAAGCCGGTTGTCTCCCAACTGCTCGATCACATGCCCGCTCCAGCCCGCGATGCGCGACAGCGCGAACATGGGCGTGAACAGGTCCAGTTTGAGCCCGATGCAGTGGTAGGTGGTGGCGCTGTAGAAGTCGACATTGGGGTAGATTCCCTTGGCCGCGTACTCGCGCTCCATGATCTGCTCGATCTTCTTCGATTTCTCGTACAGGTCGCTGTTGCCCGTGTCTTCGGCCAGCTGCTTGGCCAGCGTCATCAGCTCGGCGGCCCGCGGGTCCTTGGCCTTGTAGACCCGGTGGCCGAAGCCCATGATCCGCTCCTTGTTGGCGATCTTCTTCATAATGTAGGGCTCGACCTGGTCCACGCTGGGGATCTCGTTGAGCATCTTCATCACGCCCTCGTTGGCCCCGCCGTGCAGGGGGCCGCGCAGCGAGCCGATGGCCCCGGTGATGGCCGAGTACATGTCGCTGAGCGTCGAGATGATGACCCGCGCCGCGAAGGTCGAGTTGTTCAACCCGTGGTCGGCGTGCGTGATCATGCAGATGTCGAACGCCCGCTCCATCGCGGTCGTCGGCCTCTCGCCGTTGAGCAGGTAGAGGAAGTTGGCCGCGAACGACAGCGAGGTGTCGGGCTCGATGAACTCCAGCCCGCGCCGGTGACGGTCGAAGGCCGCCACCACGGCCGGGGTCGTCGCCAGGATCCGCAGCGCCTTGACCCGGGCCGCCTCCACGCTGTTCTCGTTGGGGCTCGGGTCGTCCATCGCCATCGAGCTCACCAGCGTGCGGAGCACATGCATGGGCTCGGCGTCCTTGGGGCACGCCTTGATCCGACGCTTCATCGCGTCGCACATCGTGTAGTTCGCCCGCAGCTCCCTGGTGAAGCGGTCAAGCTCGGCGCGGGCGGGCAGGCGCTTGTTCCACAGCAGGAAGACGGTTTCCTCGAAGGAGCTGTTCTTGGCCAGGTCCCCGATCGCGATCCCCACATACTCCAGGATCCCCTCGGTCCCGTTGATGAACGACATCTCGGTCTGGGCCGCGATCACGCCCTCAAGGCCCTTGGAGAAGGTTTTTTCTGCGGTGCTCATGGTCAGGGTCCTTTAAGAAGGGACTAGGGGCTAGGGACTAGGGACTAGGGACTAGGGACTAGGGACTAGGGACTGGGAACTAGGAACTAGCCATGAGGGTTTCCAATGTTCGGTCATCGTGCCTTTGGAAACGCGAGTGGCTAGTGGCTAGTCCCTTCTTAGCGGCGATGCGATTCAAATAGCGTTGTATCCGCGCTTTTCCCCGTTCCAGGCGTGAAAAAGGGCCGGACACGACTATAGGCAGCAACCCTTTCATCGGCGTACCATCCCCCCGTGTTGATCCCACTGGGCACAGACCGCCCCAATGAGCGAAAAGCCGTCGTCACTCACGCCATCATCGCCCTCAATATCGGCGTTTTTATCGCGATGGCCCTGCTCGCCAGAGCCGAGCCCGAGCTGGCCAGCCGCATCGCCGAGGCCGGGGCCATCAGCCGCGACGGGTTCCGTTTCTGGCAGCCCGTCTCTTCAACCTACCTCCACGCCGGGTTCATGCACCTCTTGGGGAACATGGTCTTCCTGCTCGTCTTCGGCCCCCCCGTCGAGGACCGCTTCGGACGCGTCGGGTTCGTCGCCTTCTACACCCTGGGCGGGGCCGCCTCGGGCCTGACCCACATCGCCCTTGAGCACGCATCCGCCATCGGCGCCTCCGGGGCCGTCGCCGCCGTGGCTGGGTCGTTCCTCGTTCTCTTCCCCAGAACGCACATCAGGGCATTCGTCTTTTTCATCTTCATCGGGATCTTCATGATCCCCTCCTGGTGGCTGGTGGGGATGTTCATTGTCCTCGACTTCTTCTCCACCGTCTTTTCACCGGACAACGGCATCGCCAATCTCGCCCACCTGGGCGGGTACGCCTTCGGCATCACCGTCGCCCTCACCTTGATCGTCACGCGCGTCATCCCCCGCCAGCCCTACGACCTCTTCTCCATCGCCCGCCACCATCAACGCCGACGCGCCATTGCCGGCGTCGGCAAGCGGTTCGATGCATCCGCCGCCCGTGTCCGCGCCGACCGTCACCAGGCCCATCGCCACGACCCCGCCGCCGGCGAGATCGCCCGCCGCCGAGCCCACATCGGCTCGCTCCTGGCCACCGCCCAGCCCGATCAGGCCGCCGACGAGTACCTGGCCATGCTCGCCGAGCACGGCGACAAGCCACTGCCGATGACCATGAACCGCGACGCCCAGTACCAGCTCGCCAACACGCTCTACCAGCGCGGCGACCGGGCCGCCGCCGCCGAGGCCTTCGCGCGACTCCTCGACGCCTACCCCGCCGACCCCGAACGACATGTCATCACCATCCTCATCGCCCGCACCCGCGCCCACGAGCTGGGCGACCGCGTGGGCGCCATCGAGCTGCTCGAAGAGCTCGACCAGCGCTCCCACGACGATGAGACCCAGACCCTCATCGACTCCGAGCTCGCGGCCATCCGCGCCCTGAAACCGGACACTACGAGCCCCACAAGCACCGAGCCCAACCCATGATCACCGCGCACCGCACCCGCGTCAAAGTCTGCGGCATCACCACCCACGCCGACGCCCTCTCCGCCGTCAACGCCGGCGCCGACGCCATCGGATTCGTTTTCGTCAAGGACTCGCCCCGCTACATCGACCCCGAAAAGGCCGCCGCCATCATGTTCTCCTTGCCCCCCTTTGTCTCGACGGTGGGGGTGGTGCGGGACCTCGATGTCGACCGCTTCTGCGACCTCGAAGAGCGCTGCCCCGCCCACACCATGCAGCTCCACGGCAAAGAGCCCACCGATGTCGTCGCCGCCTGCGGCCCGGGCGTCATCAAGGCCTTCAAGTACGAGGACGCCACCATCAACTCCCAGCTCACACGCTGGGCCAAAGTCGACGAAGTCGACGCCCTGCTCATCGACGGCTCAGAAGGCGGCGCGGGCACCAGCTTCGACTGGTCAAAGCTCAAACCCCACCTGGCGAACTACCCCAAACCCATCATCATCGCCGGCGGCATCGACGCGACCAATGTGGCCCAGGTCATCACCACCCTCCGCCCCTACGCCGTCGATGTCTCGACAGGCGTTGAAGACAAACCGGGTGTCAAAAACCACGACAAGATCGCCAACCTCTGCGCCGCCGTCCGCGCCGTTGACGCGTCAATCTGACATCAGATCTCACAGCACATGTAAATAAGCGGCGGGTTGAGAACCCGCCGCGTTCACTTGTATGGTTGTCACGCAGATTACGGGCACCCGATCGCGTACAGATCCAGGAACACGCTCACATCGTTAAAGTCGAAGCTGCTGTCTCCGTTCAGATCTGCGCCGGGATCCTGCGCCAGGAACAACTGGAGAAACAGGGAGACATCAAAGAAGTCCACGCGCCCGTCGCCCGTCAGGTCAGCATCGCAGACCATGCCGCAGTCGTCGATGTTCAAAATCTCCAACCCCGCATTGGTGATCGCGTAGACCACATTGTCCTCAAGCAAACTCATCTGAATGTAACGTGAAAAGGCGCTGAAGTGGTAGAGCCTGTACGGGTTCTCGGGATCAGCGACATTGAAGTAGTCGTCCTCGTAGACAGCAAAGTTTCCATCAACCGACACGCCCATATCAGGACCCGCCGCGGTCTGCTCCGAAACAATCACGGGATCCGAGGGATCGCTGATATCCGCAATCACGAGCCCGGGCGAGTCGATGTACAAGTTGGAACCTTGGACAGCGAAAGATTCCACATGCGTGGCCACATACCCGACCAGCGTTATATCCATGGGATTAGCGATATCCCAGATACCGATCCCACCGGCAAATTCACCTGTATGTCCGATATCGTACGCCCCATTAATAAAGGCGTAACTTCCCTGAATTTGAATCTGCTCCCAGACTGCTACATCAGTTGTCAGTGCGACGAGTTCATCTACCAAAACAGGATTAGATGGATCGCTGACATCAATAATGAACATTTTGTTGCTAGCCATGATATACACAACGCCATCCTGGATCGCTAGGCCAGTGGCCAGCAGAAATCCTGGCTTAGATATCTCGAAGTCGCTGAGTAAGACCATGTTTTCGGGATCGCTGATGTCCACGGTGAAGAGGTGCGTATCAAGCGAAAGGCAGTATGCTGTATCGCCATCGACGATCAACTGATTAGTGAACGGACCCAGCGACACCGTATCAAGCGCCATGGGATTCGACAGATCGCTCACATCGAAGCTCAAGAGTCCGGAGGTGCCTGTCAGCACAAACGCCGTGCTACCCGTAACCGCGACCTCACGAGCCGCTTCGATTTCGACGGCCGATCGCAGTGAAGCCCCGCAGTTGGCGCCCGCCCCGCGTGGCCCCTGACTAGAACCGCTGGCCATACCGGACACACACGCGATCCCGAGTGCCGAAATCATCACACCGCGAACAATACTTCCCATGACAAATCCTCCTGCATGTTGATCAATTGGGGGTGGACACACACCCTCCCCAACCTCACCATACAGGCAATCCATCGAATCTCCAACAAACTTTCGCTAAACCCCCGCCCGCACCAGCGCCGCCAGGGCCGTCACCAGCGATCCCTCACCCACCCCATCCACACACACCACGCTCTCCGCCAGATCCCGATACAACCCGTCCCGCGCATCGAACACCGCCCGCACCTCATCGACGATCTCCCCCCCCGTCAGCGACGGCCGATCCGCGTTCTCCCCCACCCGCAGCCGATCCCGCAGCGTCTCCACGCTCCCGCGCAGATACACCACGCGGCACACACCGCGCCCCTGCGCCCCGCGCAGCAACTCGGCGCACCCGGGCGCCGTGGGCGTCCCCCCGCCCAGCGCAATGATTCGCCCGTCCCCCTTCAACTCGCTCAGCAGCGCCTGCCCCTCCGCCGCCCGAAACGCGTCCATCCCTGCGCGCTCGATCGCCTCCCCGGCCCCGCTCGCGCCCATGATCTCCGCCGTCACATCATCAAGATCAACAAACTCACGCCCCAGCCGCCGAGCCAGCAGCCCCCCCAGCGTGCTCTTCCCACACCCCCGAAGCCCCATCAACACAATGTCCGCCCCCAAGTCTCCCATTCTTACTCTTCCCCTAATCCCTAGTGGCTAATCCCTAATCCCTTCCTCTCATTCGTTGGCTCTCGACATATACGAACCGTCTTCCGTCGAGACCTTGATCCTCTCGCCGTTGGTGATGAACGGCGGCACCCGCGTCTTGAGCCCCGTGTCGCACTCGGCTTCCTTGAGCTGGTTGGTCGCTGTCGCCCCCTTGATCCCCGGAGGCGTGTCCGTCACCGTCACCACCACCATCGAGGGCAGCTCCACCGCCACGGGGCTGTCGCCGTTGAACAGCACCGTGCAGGTCGCGTTGGGCGCCAGGTACAGCAGCGCGTCGTCGAGCAGCCCCTTCATCAGCTCCACCTGCTCGAAGTTGTTCGTGTCCATGAAGGTCCCGCCACCGTCGCCGTTGGGATACAGGAACTCCATCTCGCGCCGGTCCAGCGTCGCCCCCTCGACCGCGTCGGCCCCGTTGAACCGCTTCTCGGTCATCCCCGACCCGTCCACCGCGCGCATCTTCGCCTGGATGTACGCCGGACCCTTGCCGGGCTTGACATGCCCGATCTTGGTCACCACATACAGCTTCCCGCTCAGATCAACAGCCATGCCCGGTCGCAGTTCATTCGCTTTCATAAATCGCATCTCTCGCTTCTGGAAGGGGCCTCGCGGGGCCAGGGGGTACATGTTCGCAAAAAAGCGGCCCAAACACCGCTTTCTCCCGATCATAGCCCGCCCCCCTTGCCCGTCGAGCCCGCAGGCGTACCCTAATTGGACCACACTCCCTCCCAAAAGGAAGCGTACGCCATGCCACCCTCCACCCTCGACGACGCCGCACTCGTTTCCGCGCAATCCCGCCGCGCCTTCATCAAGACCTCCGCCGCATCCGCCTTCGCCCTCGCCGCCCTCGCCGGCGCGCCCGCCGCCCCCTCGCTCGCCCGCATCCTGGGCGCCCCCGACCCACAGCCCGTCAATACCATCCTCAACTGGGCCCCGCTCATCCCCTCCGACAAGCCAGACCCCGCCTACGCCTTCTACGCCCTGGTCGACCAATCCAGCGGGGGCAACTCCCTCCTGCTCGTCTCCCGGGGCAAGGCCCTGCTCATCGACACCAAGTTCCCCGCCTACGCCGGCGCCCTCAAGCTCGACGCCGCCGCGCTCATCGGCGCCGACACCCGGGGCGACTCGTTCAACCTCACCCTCATCAACACCCATCATCACCCAGACCACACCGCCGGCAACCCCATCATCGTCCCCGCCGCCGCCGCCGCCTACGCCCACAAGAACGCCCTGCCCCGCATCAAGGCCCAGTTCAACGACTATGTCCAGGCCGCAAAGTCCGGCCCCGACCAGCTCAAGGGCCAGGACACGCCCGAGCACAACCTCCCCGATGAACTCATCCGACTGGCCCAGCAGGCCGCCGACGCGGCCCCCACCTGGACCGACTCCACCGCCCTCCCCAAAATCGCCATCGACGCCTCGGGCAACACCCTCACCATCGGCGAGGTCAAGCTCACCACCCACCACTTCGGCCCGGGCCACACCGACAATGACCTCGTCGTCCACTTCCCCGACCACAACCTCATCCACACCGGCGACCTCGTCTTCAACACCCTCCACCCCTTCTTCGACCCCGCCGGCGGCGCCACCGCCAAGGGCTGGATCAACGCCCTCACCCAGACCCGCAAACTCTGCAACGAAACCACCACCCTCGTCCCCGGCCACGGCCTCGTGGGCGACGCCACCGCCATCGATAACCAGATCGCGTATCTGGAGGCCCTGATCGCCGCCGTCCAGGCCGAGATCGACAAGGGCACGCCCAAGGATCAGATCACCGAGATGTCCTGGGACTTCATGGAGGGCCTGGGATTCGAACAGGCGCGGGCAAGGGCGATCGGGGCGGTGTATGACGAGTTGAAGGGGTGAACACTATGGGTGGTGGCGATCAATCTGGGGGGAGACGCAGCGGAGAGTGTACTTGCGGCGGTGAACATTTGAAGCGAGAATGTCGTGTATCATATCGTAGAGATTGATCAATCTTCAATTTTAACCCATGAGCAGATGGGCACTAAAGAAAAGTTTTGGTGTACAAATCCTGAAGATGGTGCCCGATGGCTATTTAAATTTGCAAGAGTCAATGGGGATCAGATTACTGGAGAAGATTGGGCAGAGAAACTTGCCCATGAATTCGCAGTTGTATTGGGCGTTCCATCCGCTAAAGTGCGACTTGCGCAGCATAATGGAGCTTACGGCACAATATCTAGGGATTTTACGAGACACCTAGGTGTGGGCGATCTGGATGAAAAGCAGAAATCTGAGTTATTTCATGGCAATGAGTTGTTGTTTCACCTGTGTGATTCTGTCTATCCGAAAGATCAGAGATTTAGGGTGTCTGATCACACTGTAAGTCGAGTGTATGACATACTGCGTAGAGATGGATTTCTGGCTCCTTTAGGTGCTGATATGCCTAGTGCGATTTCTGGCGCAGAGCATATGTTTTGCGGCTACTTAATGCTTGATGCATTGATTGGAAATACTGATAGGCATCATGAAAATTGGGCTGTTCAGTATATTCCATCCATTAGTAATAAAATGGCATATCTTAGTCCTAGTTTTGATCACGCTTCGTCACTGGGGCGAGAGCTATTGCCGCAAAGGATCCAAGGCATCGTGAAGGCTCAGGGGTTGGGCGTCTGGGTAGGGAGATACTCTTCGAGAGCGAAATCTGCCTTGTATCAGAATCCTGGTGATAACACGCCATTATCGCCGATCAATGCACTGCGGGAATATGGAAAATTTGTGCCCCGCGCGTTAAACTATTGGCTTGAAAAACTCGCAGTTGTTGAAGAGAGTGAGCTAAGGGAAGTGGTGGGAAGAGTACCACTCGTTCGGATGACTCCTGAAGTCGCTGAGCATACGATGTCGTTGGTTTGTCTGAATCGATCTCGGATCCTGCAGGAGTTGGCATGAGTCAGCAGAATGTCAAATCGCTGTTCGTAGCTTGGCAAGATCAAGAAAGCAGAGAATATTTTTCTTTCGGCAAACTTGTATTTTCAGAGCAATCGCCAGCGTATTGTTTTTATTATTTAAAGGGTGTTCACAAAGCAATCAGTCGGGGATTTTCGTTATTGCCTGAATTTCCTGAAATTAATCAAGTGTACTGCAGTAACAGCCTGTTCTCAGTTTTTGCAAATCGAGTAATGAAGAAGTCTCGTCCAGATTATGATAAATACTTGCAAAGATTAGGTCTTGTTCCTGGAGCTGCTGATTTTGATATCTTGGCCCGTAGTGGTGGGCGAAGGGCTACGGATTCAATTGAGTTGTATTTAGAGCCTTATAAAGATGGAGATGGATGTTTCACATCGCATTTCTTGGTACATGGAGTTCAGTATGTGCCTGATGAATCGCAACGGCGTATTAGTAAACTAGTTATGAAAGAACCGCTTCTAGTTATGTGGGATATGCAAAATCAGGCAGACCGGACGGCTCTTGCTCTACGGACTATTGATCGCTATATTGTTGGATATATGCCAAGATATCTTCTGGGTGATTCATGGAAGCTGCTAGGCGAATGCGGATGGTTATCAGTCGAGGTTTCGCATGTGAATCATCCGCCTGCGCCAAAGCAGCAAAGATTATTATGTGAGTTGCATGCTTGTTGGCCAAGTAAATTCGAGCCGTGCAGTGATGATCAGTATCAGCCGGTAGTTCCAGATAGATCTTCCAGTCTTCAGTGCGGTTAATTAATTGTTTCTGAGTGACGGGTGCCCCAATGCGAGCCTGCGAGCTTCGGGCCGCCGGGTGCCTCCCTTCCCTCTCCCGTGCCCTCCTTCGACCCGAAGGGCGAAGGAGGAAGAAGTGCAACCACGCTCTCCCCGCCCCACGCCTCCGATCAGCCCGACCCACAAGCACCTCCACCTCCTTCGCGCTGCGCGTCGAAGGAGGGCACAGTCCTGCCAGCCGGGTGCCCCGATGCGAACTAAGTGAGCCTCGGGCCCCAGTCCCAAAGCCCCCGCCCCCGAAGCTCGTCTCCGCCTCGCATCGGGCCACCCCTCACCCGTGTTCCCCCCCCTCTGTCTCCCCTCTGTGTGCTCTGTGCCCTCTGTGGTGAACTCCCCTCTTCTCCCTTTCCCCTCTTCTCCGCGCCCTCCGCGTGACCTTTGCGCCCTCTGCGTTCAGTCCCCTGTTCATCCCCCTCGCGTTCAAACCCTTTCCCGCGATGACACGCTTTGTGCGCAACAATCGCGCACAACCAACTTCATCCTTGTGCCGCGGTCTCAACCCAGTACAAATCCCCACAACCCCGCATCATCACCCCACACATTCGAGCCGCAAGCCGAAAGGGGCGATCATGCGCACAGACACAATCACAGCTTCCAGTTCCTCCCCCGTCCTGACGGGGGAGGTGTCGGCGCAGCCGACGGAGGGGGTCTTCTCTTCCGCTCCCCCCGACGCCCGATCCCTGCTGGCCGGGTGCCCTGCCCTTCTCCTCCCGTGCCCTGCTTTGACCCGCAGGGCAAAGCAGGATCCCCGAACTTCCCGATTCGTGCGTTGCCCTCCGTCTCAAAGCACGGCACAACCCGCCGCCCGCCCCCTCTCCCCCTCTTCTCTGCGCCCTCAGCGCTCTCTGCCACCTCTGCGTACAGTCCCCTCCCTCCCGCTCTTCCCCCTTCGCGCCCTTCGCGTTCAAAAACCCCCCATACCGACCGCATCCGTGCGCAAAATCCCGTCACTGCGCGCCTCCCCCCTTGAGCCGCCCAAACAACCCAGTACAATTCCCACATCACCGCATCCATCACCCCACACCTTCGAGCCGCAAGCCGAAAGGGGCGATCATGCACACGGTTACAATCACCGCTTCCTCTCCCTCTCCATCTTCCCCGAGTGGCCAGTCCCCAGTGGCAAGTCCCTCTCTTTCCCCCTCTCTCCTCCAGGACCTCCTCAACCCCGCGATGACCCCCATCGCCATCTGCCAGCTCCACGGCCTCACCCTCGACCAGCTCGACGCCCTGACCCGCTCCGAGCCCTGCCGCAAACAGCTCGCCCACATCGCCCGCATCAACGCCACCCGACGCGCGGCCATCAACGACGAGCTCCGCACCCAAACCCAGGCCGCCCTCCGCGACCTCATCAACGACACCGTCAATCTCGCCTCCACCGGTGGCCCGGCTCGCCGAGCCGGGTCTTGCGAGCCGGCATTCCCCTTCTCCAAATCCCGCGCCGCCCACGACCTCGCCCAATCCCGCACCGCCGTCAAAAACCAAGCCATCCAGGCAAGGCTCCTCGAAACCCGCCGCAAAGCCCTGGCTGCTCTGATGCGCTCCTGTTCCTCCCCGCACCCCGCGGAGAGGTGTCACGCGCAGCGTGACGGAGGGGCGTCTTCAGTTCTCCCCTCCACCTCTCTTTCTCCCCCTAGTCGCCAGTCCCCAGTGGCCAGTCCCTTCCCCCAAAAACAACAACCGCCCCGCTCCCGCGAGGCGATTCAAAGCACCACCATCACACCCGAACTCACAGAATCCCGTACGCCACCAGATGCGTGCGCATCTGCTTCACCGTGTCCTTCTGGTGATCGATCAGCTCGGCGCGCCACCCGAAGCTCCGCGCCGCCTCGACATGGGCGGGGGTGTCCTCGAAGAAGAGGATCTGCTCCCCGCTTGCCCCGACGCGGCGCTCAAAGGCCGCGAACGCCTTCTCGTCGGGCTTGGCCAGGCCGAACAGGTGGCTCCCGTGCTTGTGCTCGATCATCGAGGCCGTCGGGAAATCGGATTCCATCCTGGCCCAGTGCGACGCGTTGGTGTTGGAGAACAGCGCGGTCGAGAGATCCCCGAACCCGTTGAGCTCCTCGATCAGCGCGCCGATCCCGGGGTACTCCTCGATGAGCCAGGCGTGGTGCACCGCGGCGATGTCGTCGATCGAATGGAACTCGCCCGACTCCTTGGCGATGGCGCGGAAGAAGGCCTTGTCGCTCATCTGCCCCGTCTGGAAGCGCAGCGACAACGCGTCCTGCTTGGCCAGGCACAGCGCCGAAACCTTCTTGGCCGGGGCCTTGATCCCCGCGGCCTTGCAGCCCTCCTCCCAGGAGCGGCAGATCCTGAGGATCACCCCGCCCCAGTCGAAGCAGACGAGTCGAATGTCATGATCCATCTTCGTTCTCCGAACCCGCTGGGGGGATCTGGGCACCCGGCAGGGGTGACTTCATCAGCTCGTCCATCACCGTGGTCGCGAACGACCCCCGAGGCAGCTCGAAAGCGCACCGGATGTAGGCGCCGTGCTCGTCGATCCCGCCCTCGACCTCGGGGTCGATGACCGGGATGCGGAGCGGTCGCCGGTCCCCCCCGATCATGGGCGGGTTGTCGCGGGCCTCGCACAACTCCAAATCTTTCGGCGTAACTCCCGTCATGGCAAGGGACTGGGCCTCAAGTTCCCCGATCTTTCCCCGCGCCCGGGCCATCGTCGTCCCCCACATGGGCCCCGAGGGCGAAAGCTCGAAGCCCGCCAGACGCTGTTCGAGCGATTCTCCACGGTGTTCGAGCTCCTGGGCGGTCACATCGAAGACCGATCGGTTCTTCATCACGAAGGCCACATCGCCCGCCTGAAGACGATCCAGCGTCCCTGATTCGAGGCGGTCGTTGAGGACCTGGTTGAACACCGCCGACTGGAACGAGGAGATGAAGAACCCCGTCGCCGTCGGATCGACGGCCCGGATCGCCCGGTCGGGCGCGGCCCCGTTGGAGAGCGCCCGCAGCGCGTTGCGTTCGACCTTGAACACCTTGGGCATGAGCTCGAAGGCGGATCGGAAATCGCCCTCGGCATAGGCGTTGCGGGCATCGACGGTGCCCCTGGGCGCGCCGGGCTTGGGAGAGAGGATGAGGTCCAGCGCGTGGCGGTGGTCGCCCAGGATCAGGGCCCGCCCAACGAGGTGGTTGTTCATCAGGAAGCCGAATCGCTGCTCGCCGATGCGGTTGGGCGCGCCGTGGCGCGCCAGCAGGCTCAGCGCCGCCTGGGCGTGGCGGACGGACAGGGGATCGACGCCGCGGACCTTGATGGAGAATCGGTTGCCGGCCAGGTGGCCGCGCCCGAGCCTGTTGGTGTGCAGGTCCACCCAGAGCACGCTGGCCCGATCATGCTGGAAACTGGCGAAGCTTTCGGGGGATCTGCCCGGCGCGTGGACGGAGATCACCTGGCGGGTGATGGCGTGCTTGTCCTTGAGCCCCGCGTGGCCCACGGCCCGGCGGTCGACGCGGAAATGGCGGGCGACGGCGTCTCGCAGTTGGAGCGTGGTGAGGGATTTCTTCTCGATGAAGAGGAAGATGTGCTCGCCGTGGCCGGCGGGGGGGTAGAGGGGGATCTCCTCGACAAGAAAGTCCTCGGGGCGTTCTTTGAGACGGCCGCCGATGGGGGGAATGTCGTGGGTGAGGTAGCGGGGCGATTCGACGCCGGCGGGGAAGTGGGCCCGGTGGTCATCGTGGCCCGCGGGCGCGTTGGGATCGGTCATGCGAGGTTGTCCCCCTTTATTCAAAGTCATCCAGCGGGGGCATGACGGCGTTGTCGATGACGGTGTCGTCGACATAGATGGGGGCGTCGGTGGCGACCCCCAGGGCGATGGCGTCGCTTGGGCGCGCGTCGATCTCGACCTTGTTGCCGTCGCGGTCGGTGAGGTTGAGCGTGGCGTAGAAGGTGCCGTCGACGATGTCGGTGATGGCGATGGAGTCGAGTGTGGCGCCGAGCTCTTCGATGGTGTTGGCCAGCAGGTCGTGGGTCATGGGTCGTCCGGTCTCGAAGCCCGACAGGCGCCGGTCGATGGCGACGGCCTCGGCGATCCCGATGACGATGGGGAAGGCGCGTGGATCGTCGGCGATGAGGGGATGGACCTCGCGCAGCTCGATGATCTGCGCGGGCGAGGTTTCGCGGATGAGGATTCGGGCGAGATGCATCTCGATCAGCATGGCGTGCTCCGGTCGGCGTGTCATCGTCCCGGGCAATTGAAGGGGGGCGGGGGGGAGAAAGCGAGCGGAGAGGGGAGGGAAGTGGGCGAATGGGGCCGTTGTTGCGATATGAGTGTGGGTGTTGTGAGAAGATGGATGTTTTATGCGGGAAAGCCGTGCGCGGGGGATGGAGATGTGGTATACCGGGGTCTGGGGGTGATGTCAGGAGGCTTTGGATGCGGTGTGGATTGATGGTCATGGCTTTGGGCATGGTGACGACTGGCGTGATGGCCGGAGAAGATGGCACTTCTCGCTGGATGACAATCGGGGACCCCGGGAACCGGGACATCGCGGGCGACGAGCTGGAGTTCCCGCCGCACCCGTTGTGGGGGAGCGTGGAGTATGTGTTCCGGATGTCGCGACTAGAAACGACGCTCGGGGAGTACGCCGAGTTCGCCGAGGCGTACCTGCCGTTCTTCTACGCCCAGTTCGGGGACGACCCCAGCAGCTCTTTCAGTTCCAGGGGCATTCGCTGGAGGTCACGCGCGACGGCGTGTCGCTGGGATCGCACAGCCCCGAGCAGGCGGCGACGATGAGCTGGGAGTACGCGGCCCGGTATGTCAACTGGCTGCACCACGGGAAAGTGAACGAGGCGTGGGCCTTCGAGACCGGCGTGTACGATGTCTCGACCTTCGGGTGCGCCGAGAGCGGCGACTGCGAACTGCAATGGGTGCGCTCGCCCGGGGCGCGGTTCTGGATCCCCAACATCGATGAGTGGACCAAGGCGGCGTACTGGGACCCCGAGAAGAATGACGGGGAGGGCGGGTACTGGCGCTATCCCAACGGGACCGACCACGCCCTGCGCCCGGGGTTCCCCGGCGAGGGCGGGCAGCGCAACTCACGCCCGTCGCACGATGTCTCGGGCTTCCCGCTGGATGTGGGCTCGTTTCAGGATCAGCCGAGCCCGTGGGGGCTGCTGGACATGGCGGGGGGCGAGTCGGAGTGGATCGAGACCGAGTGCACGCACTGCGTGCAGCACTGGCGGGCCATCTGCGGTTCTGACTGGACGATGGAGCTTTACAACGAGCCGTACGATGTGAACGAGTACGATCTGGATCGGCGGGCGTATCCGCTCGCAGAGGTGGCGGTGACCTCCGATGGACTGCGGGTGGCGAGGACGGCGGCGGACCCGGCGGATCTTGATGGCGACGGGCGCGTCAACTTCTTTGATGTCGCCGAGTTTATTCACCGAGCCATCGATGGCGACGAACGGGCGGACTTCCGGCTCGACGGCCTATTTGATGCCGATGATATTCTGGTGTTTCTCGGGCTCATGGGCGAATCAATCGACCCGCAACCGTGAGGGCCCGCGGCACAGGAACGCCCTGCGAAGTCGGGTGGGTGGCCCGATGCGAGCGCAGTGAGCTTCGGGTTGGTGGTTCGATGGCGTCCCTTCCCGAGGCTCGGGGACTCGCATCGGGGCATCCCTCACTTGCTATTTCCCATCGGGTCACCCGTTCAAGTTGCGGCGAGGGAGCTTGACGAATAATTTCGTCAAGTTATTCCATTTCAGGCTTGCGTCGCGCTCAAAGATGACGACGATCTTCGTAGCCAGGCCGTGGTGGTCGGCTTCGGAGTGTTTTCGATGGTCAGAAAGAAACAGAGCAAGGTTTCCGCCGCCCGCAAGCCGACGGATGCGATTTGGCGATCCTGTGGGTTATCTGGGATCGGTGCTCAGCTGTGGCGCGTCTGGCAAAGGAATAATTTGGCCATCATGCAGAAGGCCGGGCATCCGAGGATGAAATGCATCATCCTATCCTTTGGAGCCATCACAGACATTGCACCAGCACAACCTGCCCTTATCGTGACACCATCCGGTGGCGAGCTTGGTACCGTAGTGCAGCTCAGTGTATCCCCGCAAACGCCTGGCTACGAACTCAACAGCGAAACGACAGGGATCTGGTTCGGATCATACAGCTCAAGTGGCGGCACCTCACCTCTCTTTACAACAACTTACTCCGGCGCCGACATAACGATCCTCGATGCCTGGACCGCACAAGTCGTGCTCGGCTCCGGCGAGACGGTATCGAAGTCGGGGGATATTGATTCCACGGTTACCGCCATGCTTGCTCCGAACGGCACATTGAATGGGTCATTCCAGCTCATCACGCCGAATCCATGTGTCGCCGACTTTAATAGCGATGGAAGTCTGAATTTTTTTGATATCTCGGCATTCCTCGTCGCTTATTCAAGTGGGGACCTCGCAGCAGATATTACGGGCAATGATACCCTTGATTTCTTTGATGTCTCCGCATTCCTTGTAGCGTTTAACCAAGGGTGCGGCGACACTATGATCGAAGTCAACGGGACAGTCGCCCTTGGGTTTACCGCCGAGGCTGCAAAGTGGCATACCATGTACTACCCCGGCGGGTGGTCGGCGGGCACCGACGCAGACCTCATCAGCGAGGTGAGTGGCGATCTGAACATATTTCCTGTCAGTACACTGCCCTCCGTGCCGTCAGACGACAGCATTCTCAGTGCGAGCGGATCAATCTACGCAGTAACCCTGGATGTCGAATCGAACATGCTCACCGATGCCGGCCAGCCCGCGAGCATCAGCGTCGACATCTTCACTGTAGATGCACAGGGCGACGAGGTCGATCGTATCCGTGGTGTTGAACTTCTCCATGAGGGGATTTTGGGT
Source organism: uncultured Phycisphaeraceae bacterium (assembly GCA_964387925.1). Lineage (GTDB taxonomy): Bacteria > Planctomycetota > Phycisphaerae > Phycisphaerales > UBA1924 > UBA1924. The sequence goes on along the minus strand of CAYLXF010000003.1, from coordinate 124,063 downwards.
GGGCGTGTGAGATATAGCACGCAAAATGCGAAGAACATCATGCTGACAGACTCGTTCTTGGATGACGCAGGATACACCCACCTGCGCACGATCGAAGCCTCGGATAATGGCACGGCCTTCGTTGTGATTAGTATCGGAGAATAACATGATATCAAGCGTAGACCGTCTGAGCCGCCATGCGGTTATATTGGCTCTGGCGATTCCCCTACTGCTGCTGACGGCCTGTTCCGGAACAGGAACCGCCTCCGTACCCCCCAACACGATCCCGCTCAAAGTATATCGGGTCATTGGCCCGAATGGGGATAGCCATGTCGACCCTGACTCAAACGAAGGGTGCCAACTTGACAATACTGAAATCACGACAATCATCAACACCTTTACCGCGAACGCGCCCTTATTGTACGGAACGGCTACCAAAGTGACCTGGGACGGGATTGTCCACGGCATGACCGACCCAGGCATACAGTCCAGAATAAGCTCAGAAATAACCTCACTCTATTCGAGAATATATTCAACCGGGCAAGTCTACTACGATCCTGCGTCAATCAATGTATATTTCAGTGGCAACTACTTCGCTCCGGGAAATGATCCATATGCCAGCCAACTTTTCGGCGCAACAAGAGACCCGCACGCCGCGCTGCCGTCCGCTCTTGGCCCATTGATCTTGGTGAATGACGGGGCTGGGCCGGGTGGCAGCGGCGGAGATGCGGCAGAAGTCCTTCGCCGGCTCACATTGGAACACGAAATGGGACACTATCTTGGCAGATTCAACTATAACTTGGTCACGATGAGCAATCAAGGCAGTTTCGCAAATCGAACTTACGGGAGCGGAGTGACAGCCCGTACATTTTCGAGTACGGGAGGCGAGCATGTATCCGATTTGTACACCTATCCCCACATTATGGTGAGCGGTGACAATGTCCCCCCAGCGGGTAGAGCCGCCGTTCTTCCAGGCGTGCAAGCAGGGACCTACACAAACACCGGTCAGGGGGCGGAACTCGGCGAAGTTTCACGAAAGCTCTTGTTAGGAGATTACAATGACTGGCATCGCTAAACCTCGTCGTGTGATCCTACTTTTAGCGACTCTCATCACCACGCTCAGCGCGCCGGCCCGTGCAGCCTCGGCAATGTATCTTGCTGCACAGCCCCAAGATGCCTCTTCATCACAGTCACAATCGCTCGATCGCGAACAGATCATGGCGCAACTCCATGACGCGCGTGAGCTGCTCTTGCGCATGCAGCGCGAGCAATCGCCGAGTTGGCTCGATGTATATCATGCCCAGACGGGAGCGATCAGGGCGCTGAAACTGGCGAACAACTCGCTGGAGATTCAGGCACAATCGGATCAGGCCCTCCAACAAGCGACCGAAGACCTGCTGACGCTCGCGCTAAAGATGCGAGTTTTTTCCGCATCTTCGATTGAAAATGCCTTTCGGACCATCAAGCTGCTGCCCGATTCATCAAACAAGTCATTGTATATCCTGAGTGCACTCGAGGCGAGCCGCGGCAACCCGGCGTATGTCTGGAATCTCAGACTCCACGAGCAAGTCTCCGATCAGGATTTCGCGGTCATCTTTCACCGAGTATCGAACGCTGAAGAACTCCAAGAGATCCAACTCTCAGACATCGCATTACTTGCGGCTCGGGGACGATCAGAGGATATTCAAGCATTGAAGCAGCTGCTCGACTGGAGTCGACGCTACGAGACTTCACAAGGACATCGGGCGCCGAGTGGGCGGCGACCAGTTGACTTCGAGCGATTGATTGACCTGCAGGATGCGCGGCACGATCCGGAGTTGCTTCTTCTCTGGGCTGCCGGGGGACCAGAGTCGGTTTTGAGCCCCGAATCATCCTGGGCTCTCGCGGTGATTTACAACAAGGTCGGAGCAGACGCGGACATATGGGCAAGGCTCTGGAAGCAACTTGAACACAAAGCCGATGCGTACGCCGAAACTGTGCTGACTTTGACAACCGACCTCAGCATGCCTGAGGGTGAATATCGTGATCTATCGAAGGCGAACCTCTTGAAACCCTGGGTCCAATGGGCACACGCTCACGATCTCGCCGTGCCGGCGAGCATCGAGGATCTGCTGGCTCGCACACCAGCGTTCCCGATGCCCAGTGCGAACTAAAAAGCCCGGGTTCCGCCGATATGTTATGCTTGGTTCGTTGTTCTGCTCAATGATCGACTTGTGATCACTTGCTCTCTGACCCAGTTGCCCGCCATGAGTGGGCGTTTTCGTGCGCTCTGGCGGGCGGAATGGTCGATTGATACCCGGTGAGCACGCCTGAAACGAGCACGGGGGGGGACGCGTCGCTGGGGCGTGACACGCGGACGGTGGCGGGGCTGACGCTGGTGTCTCGGGTGCTGGGGCTGGTGCGGGATGTCGTGACGGTGCGGGTGTTCGGGGACACGGCGGTGGGCTCGGCGTTCGCGGCGGCCTTCGCGGTGCCCAACATGTTCCGGCGCCTGTTCGGCGAGGGGGCGTTGTCGGCGGCCTTCCTGCCCCAGTACACCCGCATGGCCGATGGCGACCGCGAAAAGGCCGACGCCTTCGCGTCGCTGACGATCGGGATGCTGGCGCTGGTGACCGGTTTGATCACGGTGGTGATCGAGCTGGGGCTGCTGGCGGTGGTGCTGTGGTCCGACGGCGACCCGGCGCGGGGGTACTCGCTGCGGCTGGTGATGGTGATGCTGCCGTTCATGCCGCTGATCTGCATCGCGGCGATCCTGGGGGGGATGCTCCAGAGCCACGGTCGCTTCGGGCCGTGGGCGGCGGCGCCGATCCTGCTGAACCTGTGCATCATTTGTGCCTCCCTCCCGTATTTTTTCGTCGGCGGGGCCAGCGCGGCGGCGTGGGCGTACCCGATCGGGATCGCGGCGGTGTTCTCGGCGCTCTTGCAGGTGCTCTGGTCGCTGTGGGCGCTGCGGGGGCTGGTGCATTGGACGCGGGCGGTCCGCGATGCTCGGCACGAGACGAAAACGATGCTGCTGGCGATGCTGCCGGTGATCGTGGGTCTGGGGACGCTGCAGCTCAACTCGTTCGTCGATACCCTGGTCGCGATGTATCCCATCTGGGTGGGCGACACGGTCTTCGGTCGTGCCTACCCGCTTGATGACGCGTCCAACGCGATCCTGTTCTATGCCCAGAGGTTGTATCAGTTCCCGCTGGGGGTGTTCGGGATCGCGGTGGCCACCGCGGCCTTCCCGGCGCTCTCGCGGGTGGCGGGGGATCCGGCGCGGTTCGGGGACATGCTGCGGCGCGGGGCGCGCCTGAGCCTGTTCATCGGGATCCCGGCCAGCGCGGGGCTGCTGATCGTGGGCGAGCCGCTGATCCGGGTGATGTACTCGGGGCTTGGCGACGGGTTCAGCGAGGACGGCGTGTTCCGGGCCTCGGCGGTGCTGACGGGGTACGCGCTGGCGGTGTGGGCGTACTCGCTCAACCAGCTTCTGACGCGCGCGTTCTACGCCGCGGGCGACACGCGTACCCCCATGCGGATCGCGCTGGTGATGGTGGGGATCAATGTGGTGGGCAACTGCACGCTGATCTGGTGGCTTCGGGAGGCGGGGCTGGCGTGGTCGACGGCTCTTTGCGCGGTGCTCCAGGCCCTGCTGCTGATGCGGGCCGCCAACCGTTCGCTGGGGACGGGGCCACTGGGCACGGGGATCGCCGCCGCGTCGTGGAAGATCGTCGCCGGGGCGCTGGTGATGGGGCTGGTGGTCTGGGGCGTGCGGGAGCTGATGGGCGAGGCGGGGAGCTGGGGCGGCGGGGCGCTTCGGGTGGGGTCGATGACGGTCACGGGTGCAGCGGTGTACGGGCTGTGGTCGATATGGATGCGGATGGACGAGCTGGGCTGGTTGATCGCCCGGTCCACCACCGCCCCGGGGGCGGGGACAGCGCAAGGAGTCGGTGACGATGAACGGTGAATACAAGCGGACGCGGGCCATGTTGATCCTCCTGAGCGCGGCGGCCATCGCGGCGTTGAGCGCGTGCAACACGGTCAGCGGGGTTGGCAAGGACCTGCAGGAAGCGAGCCACAATGTCAAGCAGGCGATCGAGGACTGATCGCGTCGGCGGGGCGGGAAGGGGCGTGTGATCGAGCTGCGGGGCAAGCCCGTGGTCATCACCGGCGCGTCGAGCGGGATCGGCGCGGCGATGGCGGTGGCGTGCGCGAAAGCGGGGATGCCCGTGGCGCTGCAGGCGCGCCGTTTGGAGAAGCTTGAAGAGGTGAGCGAACGCATCGAGCGGGTTGGCGGCCGTGCGGTCGTTGTGGTGGGGGATGTGGCCGATCCCAAGTCGAGCGTCGAGCTGATCGCACGGGGCGAGGAGGCGTTCGGGCCGGTGTATGCGGCGATCGCCAACGCGGGCTACGGGCTCGAGGTCGAGACGGCCACGATGCCCATCGAGGACATCCGGGCGATGTTCGAGGTGAACTTCTACGGGGCGCTGCACCTGGTGCGTCCGATGCTCTCCCGGTTCCGTGAGCGCGGCTCGGGGCACGCGATGATGGTGTCGAGCTGCCTGAGCAAGATGGGGATGCCGTATTACGGGGCGTACGGCGCCACCAAGGCGGCGCAGGACCACTTCTGCCGCGCGATGCGCCTGGAGCTGTGGGGAAGCGGCGTGCATGTGAGCAGCGTGCATCCGGTGGGGACCAGAACCGAGTTCTTCGACGAGGCGGCCAGGAAGAGCAAGGACGGGAAACTGCGGCTGGCCGGTAGCAGCGATCGGTTCATGCAATCGCCCGAGCGGGTGGCGGGGGCGATCATGCGGTGCCTGCGCCGGCCCAGGGGCGAGGTGTGGACCAGCGCGCCGGCGCGATGGGCGTTCGGGCTTGGGGTGATGGCGCCGGGGATGACGGATTGGGTGCTGGGGCGGGCGATGAAGAAGTTGGGAAGAAGGGACTAGCCACTGGCCATCGGCCATTGGGGAAGAGGCGATCGGTCGGAGATGGAGACCCCCTCCGCCTCGGGGATTTGGCACCTCCCCCGGAAGCCCGGGGGAGGAGAAAGAAATAGGCCGCGTCCGGGGGCGCGGCCTTTGTGTGTGACAGACGATACTCAGGCCCTGGGGCCGCCGGAGAGGATGTTGGGGGGGAGGTCGAACTTGGCGTCGTTCTCGCGGAAGAGCTTGGCGAGCTTGAAGGCCTGGGCGTCGTAGGCGTCTTTGTCGCTCCAGGTGCTCTTGGGGTCGAGGACCTCGCTGGGGACCTGGGGGACGCTGGTGGGCATGTGGAGGCCGAAGACGGGGTGTTCGGTGGTCTTCACCGTGTCGAGCTTGCTGCTGAGGATGGCGTTGACCATGGCGCGGGTGTACTTGAGCGAGAAGCGTTGCCCGCCCTTGCCGTACTGGCCGCCGGTCCAGCCGGTGTTGAGGAGCCAGACGCGGGCGCCGTGCTGCTCGATGCGGTCGGCGAGCATCTGGGCGTACTCGGCGGGGCGGCGCGGGATGAACGGGCCGGCGAAGCAGGGTGAGAAGTTGGGCACCGGTTCGGTGACGCCCGCCTCGGTGCCGGCGAGCTTGGAGGTGTAGCCGTTGATGAAGTAGTACATCGCCTGCTGGGGGGTGAGGCGTGAGACGGGGGGCATGACGCCGAAGGCGTCGGCGGTGAGGAAGATGACATGCTTGGGGTGGCCGCCGATCGAGGGGATCCTGGCGCCGGGGATGAAGTCGACGGGGTAGGTGACGCGGGTGTTCTGCGTGATGGAGATGTCCTCGTAGTCGGGGACGCGGGTGCCCTCGTCGATGACGGTGTTCTCGAGGACGGAGCCGAAGCGGATGGCGTCCCAGATCTGGGGCTCCTTCTCGCGGGTGAGCCCGACGACCTTGGCGTAGCAGCCGCCCTCGAAGTTGAAGACGCCCTCGGGGCCCCAGCCGTGCTCGTCGTCGCCGATGAGCGCGCGGTGCTCGTCGGCGGAGAGGGTGGTCTTGCCGGTGCCCGAGAGGCCGAAGAAGAGGGCGACATTGGTCGGGTCGTCCTTGTCGATGTTAGCGCTGCAGTGCATGGGGAAGACGCCGACATCGGGCATGTCGTAGTTCATGGCGTAGAAGAGGCCCTTCTTCATCTCGCCGGCGTACTCGGTGCCCAGGATGACGACGGTCCGGCGCTCGAGGCACTGGGCGATGTAGGTCTCGGAGTTGACGCCCAGAGCCTCTTGCTCGGGCTTGGTGAGCTTGTGGCACCCGGCGTTGATGACGGTCCAGTCGTGCGACCATGAGCCGTCGCCGGCGTCGGCGGCGGACCCGGGACGGATGAAGAGGGTCTGGGCGAAGAGGGAGTGCCACGCGAGGGTGGTGATCACCTTGACGCCCAGGCGGTGCCTGACATCGGTGCCGGTGAACCCCTCGAAGACGAAGACCTCGTCCTGGGCGTTGATGTACCGGTTGGCGATGTCCAGCGCGGTGTCGAAGCGCGCCTCGGTGATGGGCTGGTTGACCTTGCCCCAGTCGATGTGGTCGTGGATGGCGGGTGAATCCACGAGGTATTTGTCCTTGGGCGAGCGCCCGGTGCGGTCGCCGGTGCTGACGGAGACGCAGCCGTTGGCGGCGAGGATGCCCTCTCCCCGCTTGATGACCAGCTCCATGAGCCGGGCGGGGCAGCAGTTGGTGTGGGTGCGCTGGGGCGCCAGGTCGGGTTGGTTGGTGACGGTGCTCATGCCTGTCTCCTGGATCGTTGCGTGCCGCCCGGGGCGTGACGGGGCGCGGCTTGCTGTGGTATCGATGCTTTTCCCGCGAGACGAGAAGATTTCGCACCTTCTGGTCTGGTTGGAATCCTAGCCCGTGAGGCGGCGATTGTTGACAAAACTCGACGCCGGGGAGCAGACTTTGGGCCGCGTCGGGTGCTATATTTTGTGTCCCGAACGGACGAAAGTTCTTGTCCGGGAGATGGTGGACGTAGCTCAGTCGGTAGAGCACCTGGTTGTGGTCCAGGAAGTCGCGGGTTCAAGTCCCGTCGTTCACCCTTGCGATCCCCCGCCTATCACCGGCGGATTCCCCGCCATCACCGGGCGATGCCCCGAGGAATGCCCGGGGTGATGACCGAGGCGTCGATCGGCGTCGAACAGCGTGGCGACCGAGGGTTGGGTGTCTTTTTTATTGGGTGGGCGCGGGAGGGCTCAGGCGGCCGTAGAGCGCGGGGAAAATGCTCGTGCGTGGGGATGGGCCTGAAGCAGGGCCCGGCACGCGTCGAGCAGCTTGGCGCGGTTGACGGGCTTGCTGATGTAATCGTTGCAGCCGGCGCTGATGCAGTGTTCGCGGTCGCCTTCGAGCGCGTGGGCGGTGAGGGCGATGATGGGCGTGGTGAAGCCCTGCTCTCGGAGCGTGGCGGTGGCGGTGTAGCCGTCGATCACGGGCATTTGCATGTCCATGAGCACGAGCTCGAACGGCTGCTTGCGCTGGGCCGCGGCGTTGATCGCGGCGATGGCCTGCTTGCCGTCGTGGGCGAACTCGATGTCGGCGCCGGTGTTCCGGAAGATGTGCTGGAGCAGGAGCCGGTTGTCCTTGGCGTCGTCGACGATCAGCAGTCGCCGTCCCCGCAGCGCCGAGGCATGGTCGGGGTCGCGTGGCGTGTCGGGCTCGTGGGCGCCCGGATCCCGGGCGTGCGTGGTGCGGAGGGTGAGGGTGAAGACGGAGCCGCGTCCCGGGGTGGAGCGGACGGTGATGTCCCCGCCCAGGGCGCGGGCCAGGTCGCGGGCGATGGTGAGCCCCAGCCCCGCGCCGCCGAAGCTGCGGGTGAGGTCGTCCTCCCCCTGCGCGAAGGGGTCGAAGATGGCGCCCAGCAGCTCCTCGCCGATGCCGATGCCGGTGTCGGCGACGGTGATGGCCAGGAGCGGGGGCTCGTGGCCTTCACGCATGCCCGCGGTGATGACCACGCCGCCGCGCTGGGTGAACTTGACGGCGTTGTCGACGAGCTTGCCCAGGATCTGCTCGAGCCGGCGCGGGTCGGTGGTGATGCGCCTGGGGCAGTCGTCCTCGATGACCAGGGTCAGGTTCAGGCTCTTGCTCACGGCCCGGAACCGGGCCTCGATGTTGATCCGCGTGAGCAGCTGCTGGAGGTCGCAGGGCTGTTCGACGGTGCTCAGCTGCCCCGATTCGATGGCGGACATGTCGAGCATGGTCTCGATCAGGCGGGTGAGCTGGAGGCTGGACTCGTAGATCGAGTTGCCCAGGCGCGAGCGTTCGGTGTCGGAGAGGGCGCCCTCGCCGAGCAGCTCGGCGAAGCCCATGATGGCGTTCATGGGCGTTCGGAACTCGTGGCCCATGTTGGTGAGCAGACGCCAGCGGACGGCGTCGGCGCGCTTGGCGTGGCGGGTGGCGCGGTCGAGGTCCCGCAGCTGGCTGCGGATGATCAGGATGGTGGGCTCGATGATGAAGACCACCGTGGCGCCCAGCACCCCCAGCAGGAGCATCATCCCCAGGCGGGCGTGGCGGATGCCCGAAGCGATCTCGGCGCGCGAGGACTCCTCGAAGAGGTTGACGATGGAGTCCATCTTGGGCAGGAAGAGTCCCTGGTCGCGGGCGATCTCGGTCCGGGCCGAGCGGATTCGTTCGATGGTCGCCTGGTCGATGTAGGGGGCGCGCCGGATGATGTTCTGCGTGAGCTTCTGGAGTTCGAGCGAGGAGCCGACGATCCCGGTCAGGGGAAGCCGGATCGAGTCGATGAGGTCGGCGGCGCGCGTGTCGCTCTGGTCGAAGAACCGGGCCCGGGCCTCCTCGCCGAAGAGCGCCAGGTTCGCCGATTCGAGGCGCTCGGTGCTCTGGCGCAGATCGGCGAGCAGGGAGGGGAGTTTGTCCCACCGCGACGCGGTCACGGCGTTGTCGATCTCGAAGGCGGCGGAGCGGATCTTCTGCGACAGGAGGCGCTGGCGTCCCGAGATGTTGATCTTGGTGCCCGAGCCGTGGTCGAGCACGGAGGTGATGCGGTAGACCATGCACAGGTTGAGCACCATGATCGCCGCGGCGCTGACCAGCGCCAGGCGCCGGAAGCGGGTGATGCTCCGTCTAATCTTTCGGCTGTCTGGCTGCTGCACGGTCGGTTCCGATCAGGCGGGAAAGGTCTCCACGCCAGTATCGGCGCGGCGCGGGGCCCGCTGGAGGGCGATGGCGGGATCGGGGATCGTGGCGGTGATTTCAGGCCGCCTGGGGGGCGCCGGAGCACATGCGGCTGATCTCGCGCAGGCCCTGGGCCTGGCTCTCGGGCTGACCGTTGGCGGCGATCTCCTCGCCGATCCTCAGCGACAGGTCGCGAAGCGATTTCATCCCCAGCAGGGGGGCGATGGAGCGGATTTTGGTGCAGGTGGCGTAGAGCTCGACGGCGTCGGCGTTCTGCTGCTGCTGGTCGATCATGGCGCCCAGGCGGGCCAGCTCCCGGTTCAGGCACTCGACGGTCTCGCGGCTGATGCCCGAGCGAACGGTCTTGAGCGTGCGCTCGGACCACTCGGTGAGCAGGTACTCGCCCAGGGCGCACATGAGGTCGCGCTCGCTCAGCGGCGCGGGGACGAACATGTCGGCGGTGGAGAGCCGGATCTGGTTGCGGGTGTACTCGTCGCGGCTGGCGCCGGTGAGGATCACCGGCTTGTCGTAGCCGGTCTCGCGGAGCTGGCGCACGAACTGCGGCCCGCCGATGTCGCCCAGCTCCAGGCAGCAGAGGACGAGCGCGAACTCGGTGAGGTCCTTGGCCAGCGCGTCGGGGGCGTTGTCGAGAAAGCCGTAGTTGATGCAGGTGGTCTGGAGGTACTCGCGGAGCAGGGGGATGATGGTGGTGTCGCTGCCCACGACGAGGATCTTGCCGGTGAGCAGCTCGGGGCTGACCGACTCGTAGGAGCGAACGGCGTCGTTGATGTCGGGGCGCAGGAACTCCTGGACGATGATTTCCTGCTCGAAGTGGATGCCGATCTCGTGCACGACCCCGCCGCGGTGCTCGCAGCGGACGACCTTGCCGCGCAGCGGCAGGGTGGAGCCGTTGCTGCGACGCAGGTTGGAGCTGACCCCGGTCCCGGGGTAGATGAAGCTGGAGTGGAGCACGGACATCCCGCTGCGGGAGATGTTGCGCGAGGCGACGGTGATGGTGCGGCTGGCGCTGTCGGGCGAGATGAGGCGCAGCTCGAGGTACGGGTCGGTGTACTCGAGGCGGGTGTGCTTGCGGCTGACGGGCTTGCGGGGGTCGGGGCGCTGCTCGGCGTCGTTGAGCTTCTTGAGCAGCTGGGCGTAGACATGGGTGTCCATCCCCAGGGAGTTGCGTTTGTTGAGGGCGACGAAATCGGTTTTGCGTGTGGGCATGGTCGTGACCCCGGTGTGCCCCGCGAGCGGAGGGCGTGTGTTCGGACCGCTGCTCATCGGCTCGGCGGAGGCCGGGAATGAGTCCGTCTGGCGGGGAGGGACGCGAAACCACGGGCGCGGGCGACAGCGGACGCTGGCGGATCGGGAGCCGTGTGGACAAGCCCCCGGTTCGAGGGGTGGGTGGAGAGTGGTCCGAGAATGACGGGGGCTCGGGGCGTGAGGGCGCCGGCGTTCAGACATCGAGGTTCTTGACCTCGAGGGCGTGGTCCTCGATGTACTTGCGCCGCGGTTCGACCTGCTCGCCCATGAGCAGGGAGAAGAGGTTGTCGGCCTCGCCCGCCTGGTCCCACTGCACGCGGAACATGGCGCGGACGGACTTGTCCATGGTGGTCTCCCAGAGCTGCTCGGCGTCCATCTCGCCCAGCCCCTTGAAGCGCTTGATCTCCATGCCGCGGCGCCCGATCTCGTGCAGGGCGCTGAGGATGGCGGGGATGTTCTCGGCCTCGACGATGCGGGCCGACGAGTCGCTGCTGGTGGGGGTGGTCCCGTCCTCGATGGTTTCCGAGGGATCAGCGGGCCTGGCCACCTTCCCGGTTTTGGTCGTCGACCAGGCGAAGCGCGCCGGCATCCGCTCGCCGGTGACCGATTCCTCCTGGACCAGCCCGTAGTCGTTGATGTCGACTCCCAGCGAAGCCAGCTCGTCGAAGATGACGGCCAGCTCCTTGTTCTCGTGGAGCTCGCGGACGGTGGCGACGGGCGTGTCGGGATCGTCGGCGACCGGGGCGGTCTCGTCCTCTTCCTCGATGTCGTCGGCGTGGCGCCAGCCGCTGCGGGCGATGATCTCCAGCGCCTCGGCCTCGGACCAGGCGTAGTGGCCGGTGGCGCGGGTGGCGACCTTGTGCGTGGGGAGCCTGCCCTCGCGGCGCGATTCGAGCAGGTCGATGAACTTGATCCCGCGCCGCTCGGCGATCTCGGCCAGCTCGCCCAGGCGTGTCAGGGCGCGGACCAGGCGTGAGGCGTCGTTGCCCGAGATCTCACGGACGATGGCGGGCTCCTCGCCCGGGCGCGCGTGCTCGATGTCGCGCACCAGGAGTGTGGACCCGTCGAGGCCCAGCTCGGTGAGCACGCTGTCGAGGCGGCGTTCGTTGAGCACATACTGCGATTTCTTGCCCTTGATAATCTGGTACAGGGGGGGCTGGGCGATGTAGATATGCCCGCGCCGGATGAGCTCGCTCATGTGGCGGAAGAAGAAGGTCAGCAGCAGGGTGCGGATGTGCGAGCCGTCGACATCGGCGTCGGTCATGATGATGATCTTGCCGTAGCGCAGCCGGGAGATGTCGAAATCGGCGCCGATCCCGCAGCGCAGGGCGGCGATGAGGGTGCGGATCTCCTCGAACCCCAGGACCTTGTCGATGCGGGCGCGCTCGACATTGAGCAGCTTGCCGCGCAGCGGCAGGATCGCCTGGGTCTCGACATCGCGTCCCTGGGTGGCCGATCCGCCCGCGGAGTCGCCCTCGACGATGAAGAGCTCGGCCTGATCGAGGTCCCTGGTCTTACAGTCGCGCAGCTTGTGGGGCATGGACCCGCTTTCGAGTGCGGTTTTGCGCCGGGTGAGCTCGCGGGCCTTGCGGGCCGCCTCGCGCGCCTGGGCGGCGACGATGCCCTTGAGGCAGAGCTTCTTGGCCTCGGCGGGGTGCTCCTCGAGCCAGTTGTTCAGGGCTTCCTGGACCGCGCCCGAGACAAACCCCTCGATCTCGGGGTTGAGCAGCTTCTCCTTGGGCTGGTTGTTGAACTGGGGGTCGGGGAGCTTGACGCTGACCACGGCGATGAGCCCCTCGCGCAGGTCGTCGCCGGTGGGGTTGGGGTCCTTCTCCTTGAGGATCCCCGAGCGCTTGGCGTAGGTGTTGAGCGTGCGGGTGAGGGCGACCTTGAAGCCCTGGGCGTGGGTCCCGCCGTCGGCGTTGTGGATGTTGTTGGCGAAGGTCAGCAGCGTTTCGTTGTACCCGTCGTGGTACTGGAGGGCGATCTCGCAGATCGTGGACTCGGCCTCGATCTCCTTGCGCAGGAACACGGGCGAGGAGACGGCGTTCTTGCCCTTCATCAGGTGCCCGACATATTCCAGCAGCCCGTTGTCGGCCTTGAAGGTCTCGTGGCGGATCTTGCCGTCGGCGCCGACGCGCTCGTCGGTGAACCGGATCGTCACCCCGGGGTTGAGGTAGGAGAGCTCGCGGAGGCGCTGGGAAAGGATCGCGTAGTCGAAGGTGGTGTCGGGGAAGATCTGCTGATCGGGCTTGAAGACGACGGTGGTGCCGGACTTACGCTCGGAGCTGGCGGGGATGGGCCCGACATCGTGCAGCGGCTCGCTGACCACGCCGCGCTCGAAGGCGATGGCCTTGATCTCCCCGTCGCGCCAGACCTCGACCTCGAGCAGCGAGGAGAGCGCGTTGACGCACGAGACGCCCACGCCGTGGAGCCCGCCCGAGACCTTGTAGGCCGAGCCCTCCTGCTGGAACTTGCCACCGGCGTGGAGCTTGGTGAGCACGACCTCGACGGCGGGCTTGCCGTTGAGGGTGGGGTCGTCGTGCTTGACGGGATCGGTGGGGATCCCGCGCCCGTCGTCGGTGACCTTGACCGAGCCATCGGCCTGGACGATGACCGAGACGAAGGTCGCGAAGCCGGCCATGGCCTCGTCGATGCAGTTGTCCACCACCTCATAGACGAGGTGGTGCAGGGCGCTGAGGCCCGTGCCGCCGATGTACATGCCGGGGCGTTTGCGGACGGCTTCGAGCCCCTCAAGGACCTTGATCTGGTCGGAGGAGTAGGCGTTCTTGGGGGCGTGCTGGGCTTGCTGGTCACTCATGGGTGTGCTGTCTGGGGCGCATCCTCGGCGACGCGGCGGGCGACGGAACCCGGGCGGCGGGACGGGCGAGTACGGTGAACGGGTCGGGGGCGACGGCGCTGCGATGGCAGCAGTTTGCGGCCCCGGAAACCGGGGTTTTCGGGCTGACATATTCTAGGTTGCCAAGCGCGGGATTGCTGGGTTTGGGAGCGACAAACTGCGGATGAAAGAGGGGGGCGTGCGACATGAAAAACCCGGGAATCGAAGCGGAAACGCCCGATTTCGACGCGGGCCTGCATGTGTCCGAGAAGCCGGGCGCCGAGTTCGCGTGCGCGCGCTCGCCGGTGCCGATGGCGCAGCTGATCCTCCCCCAGTCGATGGGGATCGTGATGCTGATCCCGGTGGCGGGGTTCTTCCTGCTGCGCGACATGCTGGGGATGACGGGATGGGGGGCGGGGGTGATCGCGGGGCTGGTGGCGGCGGGGCTGGTATTCCCCGCGATCGCCCTGCTCATGCGTGTCAGCGGCGGCCCCGCTCGCCATGAGCACGGGTTCGAGAAGCACACCGACACGCGCTATCGCGTGCGGGCGATCATTCCCCGGCGTCGGCGGGACGCGCTGCTCATGCGCTGGGCAGGGCTGGCGATGGGGGCGCCCGAGACGCCGATCAATGCCGATGAACTCGGGATGATCCGCGGCGGGTTCGAGCCCATCGTGTGCCGCCCGTGGCTGGGCATCGTTCGCGATCGGCGCTATGCGTGGACGGCGGTGGGGGTAGGGCTGCTCACACTGCTGACGCTGGTCTTCGCGATGAGCCTGCTGTTGGGCGGGTGGCGGGGGGTGCTGCGTTTCTCGTCGTTCGCGGGGTACGGCGTGGTGTGCTCGGCGATCGTGGGGGGCGTCCTTGGTGCGGAGCTGTTGTGGCCCGCGTACCTTCGCCTGGCGCCTGGGCGGTTGGACATCTTCCGCTACGGTCTGCTGGGCTCGGGGGATGCGCGGGTGGAGCGGTTCGATCTGCGCCAGCGCGGGGTGTGCGTGGATTTCGGGAAATACAGGGTGTCGCTCGAGCCGGCGCGACCCGCCGGCGAGGGGCTGCCCGCGCTGGTGCGGGGCAAGCGGTGGCCGCACGCGATGGTGCTGCCCGAGGGTTTCGATCCCGTGTATCTGAGCGTGGCGATGGTCCCCGGGCGGCGCGAGTTCGCCCAGCGCCTGATCCAGGCGGCGCGGACCGACGAGGCGGCGGGGGAACTGTCGATCACGGGGCTGGGGGAGTAGAGAAAATGTCCCCTCGCGTCTGGAAGGCCCGCGATGGGCCCGTTATCGTGAGCAGGGCCCTCGTCTTGTGATCGGATCTCAAGGGGTGGCGGGGCTGATCTCGTATGTCCCTTTGATCGGAGTTGTCCCGTGAACCCAGCCGCGCAAGCCCGTCGTTTTTCGCTCAACTCATGGGTTCCGGGCAAGCGCCCGCCGTTCGATCTGGCCAAGCATCGCAAGCAGAACCCCGATGTCATCGAGGGGGAGTTCTGGGAGCTTCTTGAGGATGTCTGGGAGTACACCTGCGTCTCGGTCCCGGCGCTGTACAACCTGTACACCGCGTGCCGGTACATCACGGAAAAGGGCGTGGCGGGCGATGTCATCGAGTGCGGCGTGCTCTACGGCGGCTCGATCATGATGGCCGCCCATACGCTCTCACGCTGCGGCGGGCTGGACGAGCGACGCGTGGTCGCCGTGGACACCTTCCGCGGCTTCGTGCGGCGCAGCGACAACGACATCGACTTCGAGGGCAAGGATGTCTGCCACCCCGGCAAGGGGAAGAACGACTGGTTCAAGCAGGCCGAGGCCAACATCCGCTCGGTGCCCTGCGATCAGTCCCGGGTGGACATCGTGCAGGGCGATGTGCTCAAGGTGCTCGTGCCCACGATCAAGGATCGCCGGATCGCGATCCTTCGCCTGGATACGGACACCTACGACACCACCAAGCACGAGCTGGAGGTCTCCTGGGACCACCTCAGCCCCGGCGGGGTGGTGATCATCGACGACTACGGCTGGTGCCACGGGGCGCGGGACGCGACGGACGAGTTCATTGCGGACAAGAAGGTGTTCCTGACCCGCGTGAACAACTGGACGCGGTGCTTCGTGAAGATGTGAAGCTCACGGCACGATCAGCACGCGGCTGATATGCTCGGCCAGCAGTTCGTAGACGATGTCGATGTCGCCACTGGCCAGGCGGACGCAGCCCATGGAGCGGTCGCCGCCGATCGAGTCGGGGTCGATGGTGCCGTGGATCCCGTAGCTGGTGAGCCCGCTGTACTTTCCCACGCCGGTGAGGCCGATCCAGAACTCGCCGATGGGGTTGTCGGGGTCGTTGGGGGCGTACTGCTGACGCGCGTCGCGAGGGTTGACCCAGCCGGGGTTCTCGAGCTTGTTCTCGGAGACGACGAACTCGCCCACGGGGGTGCCGTCGTCGGTGCCCAGGCCGACATCGAACGAGCGGATGTAGATCCACGAGGCGGGCTCGGCGGGCGAGCCGTGATAGATGTCGACGCGGTGGTCGGACTTGTCAACGATGGCGTGGAACGGGCCGCGTACGAGCTTGAGGTTCTGTCCCAGGCGGATCTTGGTGGGATCGGCGATCTGGTTGACGCGGGCGATGAGCTTCCAGTGGGTGGCCAGCTCGCGCTTGGACGCGATCCTGGAGAGCGAGTCGCCGGGCTGGACCTGGTAGGTCTCGGTCATGGGGTCGCGCGGATCGGCCACGGGCGAGAAGACCAGCCGCTGGTTGAGGACGGTGAGTTCGTCTCGCAGCATCTGGCGCTCGGCGGGCGAGGTATCCGCGTTGATCAGCGTCTGCGAGAGCAGGGCGCGGGCCCCGACGCGGTCGTTCTCGGCGATGAGCCGGCGCGCGGTGTCGAGCTGGAGCCGGATCCCGGCGGTAGCGCTGGGGCGGCTGCCCTGCGGCGCGGCGCCGCGGTCGGGGGACTGGGGAGTTTGCGTCTGGGTCTGGGTCTGTGTTTGGGTCGATTGGCTGTTCTGCTGGGCCTGCTGCGCGGCCGAGGCGAGGATGTCGGTGCTCGCCGGGCCGCCCGTCTGGCGGGCGCCGGCGTTGCTGGTTCCCAGGGCGCGGTCGATGTCGCGCTCGGGGTCTGGGCGGTCGCCCGAGCCCGGCAGGGGGCGCGCGGGGGAGTTGCTGATGATCGTCGGCTCATTCCCGGTCCGGGTGGGCGCGGGCTGGTTGCTGGCGAGCGGGGGGGCGGCGCCGTCGGCCTGGTTGGTGTTGGTCGCCTGGCTCGGCTGGTCCTGCTCGGCGAGCTTGCTGGCCCGCGGGCGGATGAGCGTGAACCAGACGAGCACCAGCACGAAGAGCACCGCGCCCACGGAGGCGACGCGCCGCAGGGGCGTGCCGCGGGATCGGCGATAGTGGACCTGGGACGAGCGGGTGGCGTTGCGAGAGGATTGGCTGGGGAGACTCATCCGTGGGTCCTTGTTCGAAGAGAATCGGTTCGGGTGGGGCTCGGCGGCCTGCTGCGTTCGACGGCGTGCGTGCGCCGGGTGGACTTATACGCCCTTCAAGGGGCCCTGTTCGGTGATCACCCGATCCACGCGCCGGTCGTGATCCTCGGTCGGAACGCGCTCGACGATCTGCCCCTCGTAGCACACCCCGATCAGGCGGGGGTGGTGGTTGGCCCCGTGGAACTCAGCGATCAGTCGATCATAGAACCCCGCCCCGCGTCCCAGCCGCCCGCCCCGAGGATCGAAGGCCAGCCCCGGGACGAGCACGAGGTCGATCTCGCCGAGTGGAACGATCGGCCGCCCCGCGCGCGGGGACCGGACGGCGTATCGGCCCGTTTCGAGGTCGGCGTCCAGATTCTCGATCAGCCGGGGCGTGAGGGCCCTGCGCTCCCAGTCGACGCCGGGCAGGCAGACTCGTTTGCCGGCTTCGATGGCGGAGATGATGAACGGGTCGAGGTTGAGTTCCTCGGGGAGGGCGGCGTAGGCGAGGAGGGTGTCGGCTGTCTGGACCACTTCTTGACCGAGCAGGTGCTCCGCAACCAGGTCGGCGGCCCGGGACCGCTCATCCGGCGAGATCATCGCCAGACGCGACTTGAGCGCGGTGCGGAGGGCGGGTTTGTCGGCGGGGGCGGGCACGGTTGATGGTAGGAATGAGCGGGTCAGGATGGACCGTGCTCCTGGCGCAGGCGCTTGCGGGCCCGCGCTTCGTCGAGAAACGCCTTGAGCGCTTTCTCGCTGCCGATGTCCCGGGGCTCGTAGTACACCTTCTCGACGCCCAGGTAGTCCTGGCCCGTGAGTTGGCCCTCGGCGTTGTGGGAATACTCGTACTTCTCGCCGGGCAGTTCCTTGACGCGCTTGCCCGCGCCGTCGGGAGTGGTGGATTGGGGCGAGGTGTTCTTGTCGCGCAGGTACATGGGGACGGGGAGGACGCGACCGTCCTTGACATCGGCCATCGCCGACTCGATCGACAGGTACGACGCGTTGGACTTGGGTGCGCAGGACAGGTAGGTCGCGCACTGGGCCAGGGTGATCCGCGCTTCGGGCATGCCGATGCGTTCGACCAGGTCCCAGGCGGCCTGGGCGACCATGATGCCGCGCGGGTCGGCGTTGCCGATGTCCTCGCTGGCCAGGATCGCCAGGCGGCGGGCGATGAAACGCGGGTCCTCGCCGGCGTCGAGCATGCGGGCGATCCAGTAGACCGCCGCGTCGGGGTCGGAGCCCCGGACGGATTTGATCATCGCCGAGATGCTGTCGTAATGCCCGTCGTCGCCGTAGATGGCGATTTTTTGCTGGATCGAGTCCTCGGCGGTCTGCTTGTCGATGAGGATGGTCCGCTTTGCGCCATGCACAGGCGGAACGCCTGTGCCACCGTCAAGAGATGAGAGGACGGCGACTTCGAGGGCGGTGAGGGCGCGCCGGGCGTCGCCCTCGGATTTGATCGCCCACACGCGCAGCGTCTCGTCGGTGAGGGTGATGTCGATGTCGGGGTACGCGGCCGGATGGGCGACGGCTTGGCGGAGCAGTTCGATGGTCTCGCCCTCGCTGAGCGATTCGAGGCGGAAGAGGGTCGAGCGCGAGTTGAGCGCGGCGTTGACGGCGAACAGCGGGTTCTCGGTGGTGGCGCCGATGAGGGTGATGAGCCCCTTCTCGACATCGGCGAGCAGGACATCCTGCTGCGACTTGGAGAAGCGGTGGATCTCGTCGAGGAACAGGATCGTTCGCTTGTTCGACTCGCCCAGCACGCGGTAGGCCTCGTCGATGATCTCGCGGATGCGCTTGACGCCCACGGATGCGGCGTTCTCGCGGATGAAGCGCCGGCTGGTGGCCTTGGCGATGACCTCGGCGAGGGTGGTTTTGCCGGTGCCGGGGGGGCCGTGGAGGATGACGGAGGTGAGGGCGTCGGCCTCGATCATGCGGCGCAGCAGCTTGCCCGGATCGAGCAGGTGGCGCTGGCCGACGATCTGGTCGAGGCGCTGCGGGCGGATGCGCGAGGGCAGCGGGGCCACGCGCCCCAGCGCGTCGGCGCGTTTGGACTCCCAGAGGTCGTTCATATGGGAACTGTACGGGGGCCCAAGCGGGCGTGATCGGGGAACCGATGGAGAATTGGACTCAAATGCGTGCAATTTGCCGAGTCGCGTGGAACCCGAGATTTGTATATGCTAACATATCGGTGCATGCTGATCACGCTGTGGGTCATACTGGGCGCGCTCGTTGCTCTCGTCACTGCACTCGCGGCGGGGCGTGTCTACGGCCAGCGCTGGACCCCGGCGCTGCCCCCGCTCGATGGGTTTCTGTATCTGATCGGGTTCGCTTACGCCCGGGGCGTGCATGATCTGCGTGCGGAGGCCGAGGACGGGGCCTGCGATGATCTGGGCGGGCCGATGATCGTGGTGTGCAACCACACCGCGGGCGTAGACCCGATCTTGGTGAGCTGCGCGGTGCCGACCAGGATCAAGTGGCTGATGGCCGACGACATGCGCCTGCGGGGCATGAACTGGTTCTGGAACTGGGCCGGGGTGATCTTCATCGCCCGCAACCGCCACGGGCGCACGGGGTTGCGCCGCGCCCGGGCGCATCTGGACAGTGGCGGCGTGATCGGCATCTTCCCCGAGGGGCGTATCGAGCGCCCTGCCAAGAAACTCATGCCCTTCGCCCCGGGGGTGGGGGTGCTGGTGCAGCGCAGCGGGGCGCGGGTGCTGCCGGTGATCATCGAGGGCACGCCCAGCGAGGCCCCCAGCGCGTGGGATTCGCTGTGGACCCGTTCGAACACCCGCGTGCGGGTGATGAGGCCGATCGATTACAAGGGCCGGGGCCTGACCAACGCCCAGATCGCTCAGGACCTGCACGACCGGTTCGAGCGCTGGACCGGCTGGGACAGCGAGGGCGGGGCGATCAAGCCGGAGAGTGATGACGCGATGGAGGATCTGGGCGCGATCGACGGGACGATGCGGGCGGTGCGTCAGATCGCGTGAGTGGTAGGTGTGCGGTGGCATAATTGGAGTCGATCGAGAGTGAAATCTGGGATTTGATAACGATTCCTTGGCAAATTGCCATGAGTCGGCTACGGCCGTGGGGGATGCGATATCGGATCACTAAGTGCAGGCGAGGTACGGTTGATCGCTTGCGCTGTGATCGGACTTACTCGCCCATCTTGTTCTTGAGCGCCTCAAGCCGCCGCTTGTGAATCTCCCGATCCGGCTCAAGCACGATCAGCGCTTCAAGCTGATGCTCGGCCATCTCCATATCCCCCGTCAGCAGCGCCACCCGCGCGGCCCGCTCCCGCTGGTCGGCGTCGAAGGGCGCGATGGCGACGGCCCGCAGGGCCTTGGCCATCGCCTTGGCGGGCTCGTTGGTCTGGGCGTAAAGCAGGGCGAGCCGGGCGGCGTAGGCGGGGGAGTGGATCTCTCGCGCGTCGAGGTATTCGAGGTGGGGGATGGCCTTGAGTTGCTCGGCGGGGTCTTCGCTGGCGAGGTAGTGGCGCGCCAGGCGGCGGTGGGGGGCGTCGTTGGCGGGGAGAACGCGAATCGCCATTTGCAAGAGACTGACCTGTTCATCGCTGAGGCGTTCCGCGGCACCCGAAAGGGCATAGCCCAGCGCCAGAGTGACGAGTTGAGGGTGGTCGGGATAGAGATGTAGCTGTTCGCCGATCTCCTCAAGGGTGGGGACCTTGCCGAGCTGCTGCTGGGCGGGGTCGTCTTGGTTGACGCCGAAGAGTTCCTCGATGTCGGGGACGCCGTCGGGCAGGATGAGACCTCGGTAGAGGAGCTGCTGTTTGGCCCAGTCGCGGAACTCGGTGAGGAACGACTCGGGGGTGACGCCCAGGGTTTCCTCGAAGGCGTCCACGCTGTCGCGCCCGGCGGCGGAGGCGTCGAAGATTGCCAGCGGGGCTTCTTTGCCGTAGCGCTCGATGATGTATTCGAACATCCACGCGCCCTGCGCGTAGGCCAGGCCGCGGTCGGTGGGTTTCTTGGGTCGCACGAACGCGGTGTTGATGTCGACGAGGTCAAAGAGCTCTTTATTTTCGTAGGCGCTGGCCAAGAGCGCCCAGGTCTGGGATGAGCGGGGCTGGTCCTCGTTGAAGACGGCGTTGGCCTCGGTCATCCAGTGGATGACGCGGTTGTGCGTCCGCGCGAGGTTGACGGTGTGGGTGTATTCGTGCTGGAGCACCCGGGGCCAGTCGTAGGCGCCGACCGACGATTTGGGTCCCTCACGCGGCGCTTCAATCGCGATCACCGGGCCGGTGGAGGCGGCCATGGTGTGGATCGAGGGCATGCCGCCGATGCGCACGGCGAACCACTCGTGGTCGGGCATCAGCTCGATGCGGGTCTTCTGGTCGGGCTGGAAGTCGTTGCCCCCGGGCGCGTCGCCCGTGACTCTCGCGTTGATGCGTTCGAGGATCGGGAGCATCTCGGCGGCGACGAACGCGTCGGCCCCGCCCGCGTGGTCCGCCTTGTACCTGACGATGAAGTGCTCGCTCTCGACCGAGCCGTAGGACGCCAGCTCGGTGACGAGCGTCAGCGAGTTGCGGGCCCGGACATCGAAGGGGTCGAGCGCCAGCGCGTCGGTGAGGGTCTGCTTGGCCAGGTCGTCCTTGCCGGCCTGCACGAGCATGAGCCCGAGCTTGAGGCGCGGCTCGCCCCAGTGCGGGGCTCGATCCATGACGCGTTGGTACATCTCCTGCGCCTCGTCGTACTGGCGGTACTCGCCGAGGATCTCGGCCACACGCATGAGCGCGAAGGGCGATCCGGGCGAGAGCCGGTCGTACTGATCGAGCAGACGCTGGGCCGAGGTCATCCGGAACCCGGCGGCCGCCGCGGCCGCGTTGAGCTCCATGAGGTCGCGCTGCTCGGGCATCGCCGCCAGGATCGGGTCCAGGGCCTTCTCGGCGCCCTCGGGGTCCCTGCGGCGCAGGGCGATGCGGGCGCGGATGATGGCCGAGTCCAATGTCGGCGGCGGGTCTTGGGGATCGTCGCCGTTGAACACGGCGGCCATCGCGTCGAGCTTGCCCGCGATCTCGTCGGCGGTGTCGAAGTCGAACGAATCGACGGCCATGTTACCGATCAGGGCCGCGGCCTGTGCGTTGCGCGGGTGGAGGCGCAGCACCTCGACGGCGGCGTTCTGGGCGTCCTTGTAGTTGTTGTGGGCGTAGAGCAGCCGGGCCTCGACCAGTCGCACGCGCCAGCTGGTGCGGTCGATGGCGTCTCGCGCGGTGGCCAGCAGGTTGGCCAGGTTCTGATACTCGCTCTTGGCGTCGCCCTGGGGGCCGCGCAGCCGGGTGAGCCGCATGAGTCCCCGCACGCCCCACGCGAGCTCGTCGGCGTCGTCGAGCTTGGTGTTCGCGAGCAGGTCCTCAAGCCGGGTCAGCGCGTTGATCGCGTCGTCGGTTCGTCCCAGCATCTCCAGCGCTTGCGCCCGCACGCTGAGGGTGGAGGGGGACTCGGGCCCGGAGCGTTCGTCGAGCGCGTCGAGGGCGGACCGGGGTTCGCCGCGCATCAGCGCCCCTCGGGCGCGTTCGAATGGGTCGGCGGCGGGATCGCGGAGGAAGGGGTGGTTGTACGCCCCGACCGCCAGAGCGGCCTTGGCGGCGTATTCGGGGTTAAGCAGGTCGTCTTCGGTCCACAGCCCGTGCTCCACCCGCAGCGCGGCGCGTTCGTCTTCGCTGAGGTAGTCGGCGGTGATCAGCTCGCGCAGGGCGTCGCTGATATGACCCAGTTCCCGGGGCACGCCCAGGCGCTGGGCCTGGGGATGGGCGTTCTCGGGCGCGATGGGCGCGATGGGGGGCGTGGGATCGGTGGCGGGGGGGAGCTGGGGCCGGGCGCGGGTGGACGCGGCGGTGAGTGCGAACGCGGCGAGCGTGGAGATGGCGACGCGGCGGTGGACCATGACTTATTCCTCGCCGGCTTGGTCCTGATCGCCCCGCCAGCGGGAGATCTGGACGCGCCAGCCCGAATCCTCGGGGGGGCTGGTGGTGTCGAACACCTCGGCGGGGATCGGTTCGTTGGTCTTGACGCCGAAGAGCTCGACGATCTGCAGGTCGCCCGTCCATTCGCTTTTGATGTAGAGCGAGGGCAGCAGGGTGTCGTTGTCGATCCAGATGCGGACCCACTCCCAGTCGTCCTCGAACCCGGAGCCGGGCTTGGGCGTGAGCTTGAGCTGGGTGGTGTGGAGCACATGAGGCAGGTCGGCGAGGAACTTGAGCTCGGGAAAGTCGGGGTTGTCGAGCAGGCCTTCGGTGCGTGGCTCGATCTCGGCGTCGTAGGAAGCGAGCAGGCGGTCCTGATCGCGTCCCAGCGACACCCAGAACGGGGCGTCGCGCATCAGCTCCATGGGGTCGAGGGTCTGGCCCGCGGGGACCAGCTCGCGCTTGTTGAACTGCTTCTCCTCGGGGAGGCGTTCGACGAACCATCGCCCATCGAAGATGTACTGCTCCTGGATCTTCTCCTGGCGCTGGTCGATCTCGAGCGTGGTGAAGGAGACGGCGTATTTGCGCCCGTCGGGGGCTTGGCCGGGTTCGGGCGGCCGAGATTCCGCGTCGTTCTCGGGGTTCAGGATGGCCAGCTTCCCGTAGCGCATCTGCTTGTCGTTCTGCAGCGCGTTGATCACGGTGTAGCGGACGGCGCCCGTGAGTGTCCCGGTGGACTTGTCGCGCTCGGCCAGCGCATCGAGCAGGGCGCGGGCCGAGGCGTACCCGGCCGGGGCTTGGGCCTTGTCGCCGTCTTGGGGCGACGCGGGCGCGGGAGGCGCGCTCTGGTCGGGCGCCGCGAGCAGCGTGGTCGATGCGAGCAGGATGGCGAGCGTGGGGATGGGCATGTGTTGGTCACTCCGCTGATGAACGCACGGGGGCGGGGGCGATTGCCTTCGCACTCGGAGGCTTCAGGTCGCGCCCCGGTAGCACATCGGGTCGAGACGCTCCACGGCGACGCCGGGGTTCTCGAGATACGAGCGGGCGATCTGGGCGGCTGCGATCGCGTCACGACGCAGCTTCTTCTGCTTGTGCGTCAGCCCCGAGCGGGCCATCTGCTCGTCGGCGTCCAGCGAGGTGCGCCGCTCGTCCACCAGCACGATGGTGCGCCCCGTGCCGTTGGCCACCCGCTGGGCGAACCGTCGCACCAGCTTGGCGCGCGGTCCCTCGCTGTCGTCCATGTTCAGCGGCAGCCCGATGAGGATCTCGGTATCGAGCCCCCCGGCCTGGTGATTGAATTGGCGGATGATCTCGCCCAGCAGCGCCCGCCCCTGGTCGTGCTCGATGGGGGTCTCGATCAGCCCCACGGGGGTGGCGATCCCGGTGATGTGGTCGGCCAGGGCGAGCCCCGTCCGCTGGTCGCCGAGATCGATGGCGAAGATCCGCATGGACCATGATAGGGAGGGTTCCAGCGGGCGCGGGGTCGCGATCGGGTTGCGGGCGGAGAAACAGGGGGCGAGGTTCTCGTCTCGGCGGCGCCCGGTTGCCCCGATGGGGGGCGAAGACGGCCCAAGGGCGGGTGGCGCGAGCGGGTGGAGCGCATACGATGCTGGCTGGGCAACCGGAACGAGGCCGTGGATGGCGGGAGTGTTCGAGGCATGAAGAAGTTCGTCGTGCTGAGCATGGAGCGGAGCGGCTCGAATCTGCTCGTGGACCTGCTCAACACCAGGCAGTCGGTCTGCTTCGGGGAGATCTACCACAAGGACGACATGTACCTGCGATTCCCCGTGGCGGGCTTTCCCACCATCGCCGAGCGGAACGCCGACCCGCTGGGGTTCTACGCGGCCATGACCCGCGAAGTGGCCCAGCGCTACCCCAACAAGAGCATGTGGGGCTACAAGCTGTTCCTGTACCACAATCAGGCGGCGATGGAGCTGATGTGCTCGGACCCCGAGATCGGCGTGGTGGTGCTGCGGCGCGAGAACAAGCTGGCCCGCTACAGCTCCTGGAAGAAGGCGGTGCTCACCGGCGAGTTTCGCAAGGTCGCGGGCCAGCCCTCCCCCAACGAGGCGCGCCGGGTGGAGTTCATCCCCGACGAGTTCGAGCGCCGGGCGCGCTTCGAGGACCGCGTCTACGACGGGATGTACGGGCTGCTGTCCGTCCAGGGCAAGCCGCACCAGTCCATCGAGTACTGCCAGCTGGGTTCGCCCGAGCCGATGCGGGCGGTGTACGACCACCTCGGCATGGAGGGGCGCGCCTCGCCCAGGGTGAAGGTGCGCAAGCAGGGCTCGCGCTTCGATATCCTCGGGCGGTTCTCGAACCCGGAGACGGTGCTCGAGTATGTCCGCGCCCACGAGCTGGACCACTGGCTCCATGAACGCTCGCCGCAGGTGCAGTCGGTATAAAACGGCGCGGTGGGGAGAGCGCTATTTGAGATGATCGGGCAGCCGCTCGTGCAGCTTCTTGATGTCCTGAGCCCGGTCGCGGGGGATCACCAGCGTCGCCTGCTTGGTCCGCACCACGATCAGGTCTTCACAGCCGACGAGGGCGATGGTGTGATCGGGATCGTTCTCGGCGATGACGAGGTTGTTCTGGGCGTCGAAGGCGGCGAGCCGGACTCCCGCGGCCCGGTTCCCGTTCCCGTCGGCCCGCAGGGTCTGGCCGTAGGCGGGCCAGGAGCCCACATCGAGCCACCGGATGTCCATCCGGACGCCGACGATCGCGACATCGGGCTCATGGGAAGCGGGCTCCATGATCCCGTAATCGACGCTGGTTCTGGCCAGCTTGGGATAGACCTCGCCGAGCACCCGGCGCTGGGCGTGTGTGCCCCACGCGTTGGCCAGTTGGCGCAGCAGCTCGGCGTTCTTGGGCATGAAGCGCTCGTACAGGTCGAGCAGCGTCCGGGCATGGAACACGAACATCCCCGCGTTCCAGTCGTACCGTCCCGAGTTGAAGAAGGCCTCGGCGTTCTCCAGCGGGGGTTTTTCCACGAAACGGGCGACGGTGAACGCGCCGTCGATCGCATCGCCCCTGGCGTCCTTGAGCGCGGGGCCGCGTTCGATATACCCATAGCCCACGGCCGGGTGGTCGGGCTTGATCCCGAAGGTGACCAGGCGCGTCGGGTCCTGCTCGACGAGCGAATACCCCAGTTCGACGGCCTGGGCGAACACCGTGGCCGGCTCGATGAGCTGATCGGCCGTGAGCACGCTGAACACCGCGTCGGGATCGGTCCTGGCGAACACCATCGCCGCGAAGGCGACGGCGTTGACCGTGTCGCGTGGTTGGGGCTCTCCCAGGATGTGCTCCTCGTCGAACCCGGGCATGGCGGCCATGATCTGCTCGCGATACCGCTCGCCGGTGCAGATATAGACGCTGTTGTGCTGGGTGAGCCCGGCGGCCCGCTCGGCGGCGAGTTGCAGCAGCGACACCGTCCGCCCGTCGTCGGTATGAATGAACTCGATCAGCTGCTTGGGCTGCCCCTCGCGGGACATGGGCCACAGGCGAGTGCCCGAGCCGCCGGCCATGATCATCGCGTAACGCATGTCAATCCTTCGGATTGAAGGGACTAGGGACCGGCCACCAGCCACTAGGGGTTCCAAATGAACAGGAATCGTGATTCGCGAGCCCCAAGTGGCCAATGGCTCATGGCTCGTCTCTTCTTATCCCCCAAACACCGTTTGCACCAGCACATCGACATCGGCGTCCGCCGGGGCCTTGGTCAGGGCGATCTGAACCTTCTGCTCGGCGGTCGAGCGCTGCTCGCCCAGGGCCATGAGGGCGGCGATGGCTTCGACGGCGGCGCGGGGCATGTCGCGGTGCTCGATGTGGCTTGAGGGCGGGTGGCGCCGCGGGTTGGTGGCGTCGAGGATGGCTTCGCCGGCGAACCTGTCGATCTTGCCGCTGAGTTCGGCGATCATCAGCTCGGCTGTCCGCTTGCCGACCTCGGGCAGCTGGGTCAGGGCCTTGGCGTTCTTACCCACGATGAATGCGGCGATGGTGCTCGGCGGCTCGACCAGCGCCCGCAGGGCCTTGCGCGTTCCCACACCCTTGACGGAGGTGAACACCTCGAAGAACGACCGCTCGGCGGGGGATCCGAAGCCGATGGCGCGGGGGACGAAGCTGGTCCCCTGCCCGTGGGCCTCGAGGTCCAGGCGGGTGTGAAAGGTCACCGGTGCGTCGATATGGGGGGTGATGGTGCGGGCGAGATAGGGCGGGATGAGGATCTCCATCGCGATGCCATGGCTGACCATGACGGTGGCGACGGGGATGGCGTCCTCGGTGACCGATTCGAGCAGGCCGGTGATTCGGGTGAGCATACCGGCAGGATACACGCGATCTTGCCGTGGTATCGGGATCCGGGGTGCGAAAATCGGGGTCCGGCGGGGAGATCTCGCCGATAGACGGGGCATGATCGACCCCGCCAGGACGCCGAAACTCGCCGAGCCGACCACCCGCGAGCGATCCCTGATCGTGGGCTCCGCCCACGCGTGCGGGCTGCTGCTGCGCCAGTTGGAGGCCGTGGGCGAGGGCTCGGGCGTGGTGGGCGTGGTGCTGATCGAACCCGATCGGCCAGGATCGGTCGGGAATCTGTCCGTGCTGGGGGGGATGGACGAGCTGATCGGCGTGTGCGCGGCCCACGAGATCACCAGCGCCATCGTGACGCTGCCCACCGCTGACCGCTCGCTGTGGCGTCCGATCAGCGTGTCGCTGCACCGTGCGGGGGTGATCGAGCGGTTCGTGCCCCCGCTCGACGAGCTGCTGCACTGCGCTCCGGTGGTCCACGCCTCGGCGCCGGCCGCGGTGACGATGGGCGCGCCCAAAATCGACCTGGCCCGGCTGGTGGGGCGCGAGGCCCACGCGATCGACCGGGAGCTGGTCGGGCGGACGCTGACGGGCAAGACCGTGCTGGTCACCGGCGCCGGGGGCTCGATCGGCTCAGAGCTGGTGCGCCAGGTGGCCAGCTACCAGCCCGGGCGGATCGTGCTCATGGAGCGGGCCGAGAATGCGCTCTTCGAGGTCGATCGCCAGCTGCGCGAGTCACGCCCCGAGATCGACCGCGTGGCCGTCCTGCACGATGTCGTGGATGCGTCCAGGACCCTGGGCCTGCTCGAACGCTATCAGCCGCGGGTCATCTTCCACGCCGCCGCCCATAAGCATGTGCCGCTGATGGAGGACCACCCGGCCCACGCGGTGACCAACAATCTCTTCGGCACCAAGGCCATCGCCGACGCGTCGGTGGCGGTGGGGGCCGAGCGGTTCGTGCTGATCAGCTCGGACAAGGCGGTCAACCCCGTCAATGTCATGGGCGCGACCAAACGCCTGGCGGAGATGTATGTCCAGTCGCTGGCGAGCATGGCCGGGATCACCACGCGTCTGAGCATGGTCCGCTTCGGCAATGTGCTGGGCTCGGCGTGCTCGGTGCTGCCCATCTGGGCGGATCAGATCGCCTCGGGGCGGCCCGTGACGGTCACCGACGAGCGCATGACGCGATATTTCATGACCATCCCCGAGGCGGCGACGCTCGTGCTCCAGGCCGGGGCCATGTCCGGGGATGGCCGCGGGCTGGGCGACATCGGATCAGGCCGTCCGTGCGACATGCGCTCGGGCGAGGTCTTCGTGCTGGACATGGGCGAGCCGGTCAACATCTTCAGTCTGGCCAAGCGGTTCATCCGAGCGTGTGGGTACGAGCCCGCCGTCGGACAGCCGATGGGGACTGCCGGCGCGCCCAACGCCGTCCCGATCGTGCTCAGCGGCGCCCGCCCGGGCGAGAAGCTCTACGAGGAGCTCAGCTACGACGCGCAGGGCCTGATGAAGACCCGCCACCCGGGCATCTACGCCCTCGACGAGACGACCGATGTCTCGCCCGCGGTGATCGAGGAACTCATCGCGTCGATGGACCGCGTGCGTCGGAGCCAGTCGCGCCGGGCGGTGCTCGGGCAGATCGGGCGGTTCATCCCTACGATGGGCGGCGAGGTGCGCCCGGTGTCCGCGGCGTGAACAGGGCCGGGATCAAGCTCCGGCTTGATTGAACGCAGATCTTGGCGTCCCAAGGCCTTACGATGATCTAGAAACATGCCTTGCAGTTTCCGAACAGAACGCTTGACATCCGTTTGGTTTTTGGTATTCTGTTCGGCATGATACCCAAAGTCCGAAGCTTTCTGCTCCAGGGGATCGACGCGCAGGTCGTGGAGATCGAGGTCGATCTGGATGACACGCAACTGCAGCGGGAGGTCGTGGTGGGCCTCCCGGATGCGGCGGTGCGTGAATCGCTCGAACGGGTCCGCTCGGCCATGGCCAACACGGGCTACCCGTGGTTCAGCGGGCGCTCGCTGATCAACCTGGCCCCGGCGGACAAGCGCAAGGAGGGGCCGCTGTATGACCTGCCCATCGCGGTGGGGATGCTGGTGGCCCAGGGGGTGATCCGTCCGGCCTCGATCCAGACCCGCCAGCCCGCGATGGCCGGAGGGGGCGATGATCCGGGGCGTCGCGTCGGGTCGTTCGCTTTCGAGGATGAATCGCAGGGGCTCGACCCGCGCCGGGCGCTGATCGCCGGGGAGTTGGCGCTCGACGGGCGGATCCGTCCGATCCGCGGCGTGATCGCGATGGTGACGCTGGCGCGGGACCTGGGGCTCGACGCGGTGATCGTCCCGGCGGCCAACGCCGCCGAGGCGTCGGTGGTGGAGGGGGTGCGGGTCTTCGGGGTGTCGAGTCTGGCGCAGGTGGTGGGGCTGTGCAACGGGCAGCTCGATCTCGAGCCCCACCCCACGACCGATGTGGCGGCCATGCTCGAACAGACGAGCGCCGGCGTGGACTTTGCGGAGGTCAAGGGGCAGGAATCGGTCAAGCGGGCGCTGGTGGTCGCGGCCGCGGGTGGGCACAACATCGTGATGCTCGGCCCCGCAGGGACGGGCAAGACCATGATGGCCAAGGCCCTTCCCGGCATCATGCCCACGATGACCCCGGCCCAGGCGATCGAGGTGACGCGGGTCTACTCGTCGGCGGGCCTGCTCGACGCCCGGCGGGGGCTGGTGACGGCCCGCCCGGTCCGCACGCCCCACCACACGGCCAGCTCCCCGGCGATTGTTGGCGGCGGGGTGATTCCGCGAGCCGGGGAGATCTCACTGGCCCACCACGGCATCCTGTTCCTCGACGAGCTGCCCGAGTTCTCGCGTAATGTGCTCGAGACCATGCGCCAGCCGATGGAGGATCATGTGGTCACCATCGCCCGCTCGCACGGCACCGTGCAGTTCCCCGCGTCGTTCATGCTGGTGGCGGCGATGAACCCCACGCCCAAGGGCGATGTCGCCCCCGGCGAGGTGGGGCAGCGGGAGATGCAGCGGTATCTGTCGCGTCTGTCCGGGCCGCTTCTGGACCGTATCGACCTGCATGTCGAGGCCCCGGCCGTGCCCTGGAGCGAGCTGAGCCGCAAAGCGACGGGGACCAGCACCGCCGACATGCGGACGCAGGTCATCGCGGCCCGGGCGCGCTCGCACGCCCGGCAGGGGGAAACCACCAACGCGCGGCTCAAGGGCAAGCAGCTCGACGCGATCATGCCGCTGGAGGATGGGGCGAAAACCCTGCTCGAACAGGCGATGACCCAGCTGGGCCTGAGCGCCCGGGCCTACGACAAGATCCGGCGCGTGGCCCTGACCATCGCCGATGTGGGCGCCAGCGACACGGTCCGCCCCGAGCATGTGGGCGAGGCGGTCCAGTACCGGCTGCTGGATCGGCGTCTGTGAGAGAAATGGGCCCGCGCCTCCGGGAGGGGCCGGGGCGCGCACGAACCGGTCTCTTCTGCTACGCTGGGGTTCCTGAACACTTGTTTGCCGGTGTCGCCCCTCCACGGGCGAATGGAGATCGAAACAATGCTCGCCCGCCCCGCCTCCCGCTCTTGGTGTGTCCTTGTCGCATGGATCCTGTTGCCGATTTCCCTCGCGGGCGGCTGCGCGAGCACGGCCCCGCGTCCGGGCGATCGGCCCGGGATCGGCCAGACGGATACGGTCGGGGCCGTCGACGACGCCTTCCGGCGCGCCGGGGGCAGCGCGGGGGACAATGTGTTCCGCGAGATTGACATGCCCAGCCCCAACGAGCAGCGCCTGGCCACGGGCGTCCCCGGCCCCGGCTACTGGCAGCAGCGCTGCGACTACCGCATCGACGCGCGCCTCGACCCCGAGACCGAAACGATCTCGGCGAGCATGACCATCCTCTATCACAACAACTCGCCCCACAGCCTGCCCTACATCTGGATGAACCTGGAGCAGAACCTGTTCAACACCCGCTCGATCGGGACGCGCACACGCTCGCCCGGCTCGGTGATGAAGATGCTCGATGACGACTTCAACGGCGGGTTCGCCATCCCCGCGATCCGGCTGGTCGATGACGCGGGCGGCGCCGAGCTGGCGATGCGCGTCTACGACACGCAGGGGCGCATCGACCTGCCCACGCCCCTGGCGCCGGGGGCGACGCTGGAGCTGAGCCTTGACTTCGGGTTCAAGATCCCGCCCCACCTGCGGCGCATGGGGGCCGAGAAGGTCGAGCAGGGCACGATCTTCGAGATCGCCCAATGGTTCCCCCAGGTGTGCAAGTACGACGATGTGCACGGCTGGAACACGCTGCCCTATCTCGGGGCGGGCGAGTTCTACACCGACTTCGGCGATTACGAGGTCGCCATCACCGTCCCGCGGGATTTCATCGTCGCCGCCTCGGGCGAGCTGGTGAACCCGGGCGAGGTGCTCACCCAGACCCAGCGCGACCGCCTCGACGAGGCGCGCGGGTCGGACGAGCCGGTCTGGATCGTCAGGCCCGAGGAGGTGGGGAGCGAGGGGAACCGCCCGGGGGTTGGCGGCGAGTTCACTTGGCGCTTCCGGACGCACGACACGCGCACCTTCGCGTGGGCCGCGTCCCCGGCGTTCATCTGGGACGCCTGCGCGGCCAACATCACCGATCGCCGGGGCAACGCGGTGACCGTCCTGTGCCAGTCGCTGTACCCCAAGGAGGCCGATGCGTGGAAGCCCAACAACGAGCGCGGCGGCTCGACCCGCTACGCCAGGCACGCGATCGAGTTCTACTCGGGCTTCCTGTTCCCCTACCCCTACCCCGTGATGAGCAACATCAACGGCCCCGAGGGGGGGATGGAGTACCCCGGCATCGTGTTCTGCGGCGGCCGGCGCGGGCAGCGGGGGCTCTTGGGGGTCACCGACCACGAGATCGGGCACAACTGGTTCCCGATGGTGATCAACAGCGACGAGCGCCGCTACATGTGGCAGGACGAGGGCTTCAACACCTTCATCAACATGTACTCCAGGGCCGACTGGAACGAGGAGGAGGTCGACATCACCCGCGCGGCTCGCCAGACGATGGGGACGAGCAGGGCCGACAACCCCCAGCCGATCATGACCGAGCCCGATCGCACCTGGCCCAGCTGGATCGGCGGGCTGATGTATCGCAAGACCGGGTACGGGCTGTGGCTGCTGCGCGAGTATATTCTGGGCCCGGAGCGATTCGACCAGGCATGGCACGGGTACATGGACGCGTGGTATTTCAAGTCGCCTCAGCCGAGCGATTTCTTCCGCGCGATGGAGAACGGCGCGGGCATGGACCTGAGCTGGTTCTGGCGCGGCTGGTTCCTCGAGCCGGCCACGCTCGACCAGGCGATCGCGGGTGTGAAGCTGACCGGCGGGGGCGCGATCGTCGTGATCGACAACCTTGGCGATATGGTCATGCCGGTGCGCATGGATGTGAAGTACAAGGACGGGAGCGGCGAGACGATCGACCTGCCCGTGGAGGTCTGGACCCAGACCTCCCGCTGGCGCGCCGGGGTGGACACGGGGGGAAAGACCATCGAGTCGGTGACGCTGGACCCGGGCGAGATCCTGCCCGACACGGACCGGGGCAACAACACCTGGCATTGACAACGCCCGGCGCAGAGGTGATGGGGCGGGATGGAAGCCGCGTGTGTTGATCTTGGCTCGGGCGGACCGATGTTCGGGGCGGGAGGTCTAGACTGAGCCCGTGTACCAGGCGCTGCTGACGAGAAAGTACCTGACCCGCAAGGTCATGCCCATGCTGGCCATGGCGGCGGTCATGCTGTCGGTGGCCACGATCCTGATCACCTGGTCGGTGATGGGCGGGTTCCTCAAGACGCTCATCGAGAGCGGGCGCACGCTGGTGGGCGATGTCGCGATCGTCTGGCCCAATGTCGGCTTCGCGCACTACGACGACCTGATCGAGCGCCTCGAGGCCGACCCCATGATCGAAGCGGCCACGCCGACGATCGAAACCTTTGGGCTGATCCAGCTCCCCGACGACCGCATCGAGCTGGTCTCGATCAAGGGGGTCGACCCCGGGAGCTACAGCGATGTCACCGGGTTCGCGGACACGCTGTGGTGGAAACCCATCGACAAGCCCACCCCCAAGGACCACAAACGCGAGGACCTGCGCCTCGACCCCGGGTTCAGGGACATCCTGACCCGCATCGAGCACAACGGGTTGACCATGACCCGTCCCAACCCGAAATCGGGTGTGATCGAGCCCGCCGGTGTGCTGGGGCTTGAGGTCACGGGGCTCAACGAGCGCACCGACTGGGGCGGGTATGTCCCGCGCGAGGCCAACCGGGCCCTGGCCGACGGTGGCGTGGACCGGATCGACGAGTTCATGCCGCGAAACGGGACGGTGGGGCTCACCGTCCTCTCGCTCGACAGCAACGGCCGCCCCGTGGACCCCAAGACCATCACGATGCCCATCGCCAACGAGTTCCAGTCGGGGCTCTACGAGGTCGATCAGCAGACGATCATCGTGCCCCTGGATGTGCTCCAGCGACAGCTGCGCATGGACGCGGCCCAGCGGGTGAGCCAGGTCAAGGACGACGAGAACCCCTTCGCCGTCGAGTTCGACCCCGACACGGGGGAAGTCCGCGCCAAGATGAAGGAGGTCGTCGGCGATGATCCGGCGCGGGTGACCACGGTGCTGGTCAAGGGGGCCGACGGCTTCGATCTGGCCAAGCTGCACGATCGCGTGCGCGCGATCTACGACGAGTTCGCCGCCGCCCATCCCGGCGATGTTCCCAGCGGGTCTCAGATGTACGGTCAGATCAAGACCTGGGAGGACCTGAACCGGACGATGATCAGCGCGGTCAAGAAGGAAACGGGGCTGGTGCTGTTCATCTTCGGGATTGTCTCGTTCACGACCGTGTTCCTCGTGCTGGCGATCTTCTGGTCGATGGCCACCGAGAAGACCAAGGACATCGGGATTCTGCGGGCGCTGGGCGCTTCGACGCCGGGCATCGCGTGGCTGTGGATCCGGTACGGGGCGGCGATCGGCTTCGTGGGCGCGGTGCTGGGCACGGCGGTGGGCTACCTGATCGTGGACAACATCAACGCGATCCATGAATGGATGGGGACGGATTTGTCTCGTTTCTTGTCCGCGGTACTCAGTTGGTTCGCCGGTCTTGTCGGTCGTGGCCCTGTGGTGGTGGATCTCGTGATCTGGGACCCGAGGCAGTACTACTTCATCGAGATCCCCAGCGATGTGGATCTGAGCAAGGCGGTCATCGTCTTCGTCGTGGGCGTGCTGACCTGCGTGCTGGGAGCGCTGCTGCCGGCGTGGCACAGCGCGAGGATGGACCCGGTGAAAGCGTTGCGGTTTGAGTGAGCGGGGCAAGGGGCAATGGGCAATGGGCAATGGGCAATGGGCAATAGGCAATAGGCAATAGGCAATAGGCAATAGGCAATAGGCAATAGGCAATGGGTCAAGAGGTTGAGACTCAATCCGTAGCGACGATGGGCGCGGCCACCGACCCCATCCTGTCGGTGCGCGAGGTGCATAAGACCTACCGGCTCGGGCGCGTCAAGGTGCCGGTGTTGCATGGGATTGATCTGGATGTGCCCCGGGGCGAGTGGGTGACCGTGCTTGGGGCCTCGGGCAGCGGCAAGAGCACGCTGCTGCACCTGATGGGCGGGCTCGACCGCCCCGACAGGAACGAGGGTGCCCGTGCGTCGATCGTGTTCGAGGGGACCGACCTGACCCGCCAGAGCAAGCGGGCGCTGGATCAGTACCGGGCCGACGACATCGGGTTCGTGTTCCAGTTCTACCACCTGCTGCCCGAGCTGAGCGTGCTCGAGAATGTCACCATCGGTGGGATGATCCGGCACGGGCGCCTGGGGTATCGTTCGCACCGCGCCCAGGTCGTCGATCGCGCCACGGGGCTTCTGGAACGCTTCGGGCTCAGCCACCGCCTCAGGCACCGCCCCGCCGAGCTCTCCGGCGGCGAGCGCCAGCGCGTGGCCATCGCGCGGGCGCTGATCAACGAGCCCACCCTGCTGCTGGCCGACGAGCCCACGGGGAACCTGGACCTCAAGACCGGCGAGTCGATCCTGGACGCGATGATCGAGCACCGCGCCGCCTCGGGGCTGACGATGGTCATGGTGACCCATGACGAGCGGATCGCCCAGCGGGCCGACCGGGTGATCCGGCTCGTGGACGGGCGGGTGGTCGAGGGACGGGGCTGAATAGCCAACCCCGGGGGGGATTGCAGCTTTTCAGGAGACTGATCGGGGATGAAATCCTGTTCACTCTTTTCGGTATACTGCGGTGAGCGGGTACTACCATTGGGCGCGGTGTGATCGCCGCCCAGGCTCTGGCCAAACGGGAGACGACCGATCTTGAGCAGCGTGGAGACCCATTCAACGCGCGAGCGGACCACGCGCAAGGTGACGCTGGCCGGTGTGAGCGGCAAACGCATCAGCGCCGATGTCGTCGAATGCGGCGTGGGGATGCCCGTGGTGTTCCTGCACGGGCTGGTGGGGCTCAACGAGCACTGGGGGCGGGTGGTCGATCTGGTCAGCTCGCGGGTGCGGTGCGTGACGCTGGAGCTGCCGCTGCTGTCGCTGCGCGGGGTGGACTGCTCGCTCAGCGCCGTCAGCGCCATGACGATGCAGTTTCTCGACCGCGAGATCGGCCGGCCGGCGGTTCTGGTGGGCAACTCTTTCGGTGGCCATGTCGCCCTGCGCGTGACCCACGAGCGCCCCGAGCTGGTGCGGGCGCTGGTGCTGGCGGGGTCCAGCGGGCTGATCGAACGCACCGTGGTCCGCGGCGCGCCGGTGCGCCCGAGCCGCGAGTGGCTGGTCGAGAAGATCGGTGAGTTGTTCTACGACAAATCGAAGATGGACCCGGGCGATGTCGAGCGCGCCCACCACCTGCTCAACGAGCGCGGCGGGGCGCGGGCGATGGTCCGTCTGTCCAAGAGCGCCCGGCGCGACAACATGACCGACGACCTGGCCGATATCATCCAGCCCACCCTGCTGATCTGGGGGCGAGAGGATGTGGTCACCCCGCCCAGCGCCGGCCAGGGCTTCAGCGAACTCATGCCCAACGCGCGCTTGTGCTGGCTTGAGGACTGCGGCCACGCGCCCATGATCGAAGCCCCCGATCCGTTCGCCGGGGCGATGATGTCGTTCTTCGACGAGCTCGAGAGCGACGGAAGCGACGAATCTTGACCCGGACGGGACGATGACCACCCCCGCGCCACCTCCCAAAGGGCGATACACCTGGACCAGCCTGGTCGGCGCGGCCCTGCACGCGCGTGTGCGGGCGCGGCGCAAGCGTCTGGCCGACCTGGACTTCTGGCGCGAGCACACCGCGCGACTGCAGCTCGGCGAACTGGGCGAGATGCTGCGCGTCTGCCGCGACACCCGCTTCGGGCGTGGACACGCGTTCGCGTCGGTGCTCGGGCGCCATGACCCCATGGAGCGCCTGGCGGCCTTCCGTGGCCGGGTCCCCATCAGCGACTGGTACGCCTTCGCCGCCGACATCGCCGACATGCGTCAGCGCGGCATCCCCGATGTGCTGTGGGCGGGCAAGGTCATGCACTTCGCCCAGACCTCGGGGACGACGGCCGGCGACAAGTTCGTCCCCGTCACGCGGGCGATGATGCGCGGCAACTACTTCGCGTCGCTGGATATCTTCGCCCACCTGCTCAACCGCGGCGTCCCCTCCGAACGGGTGATGGGCGGACGGTGCCTGTTCCTGGGCGGCTCGACCGACCTGGATATCAACGAGCACGGCGTGGCGACGGGGGACCTGTCGGGGCTGGTGACGCCGCTGATCAAGTGGCCCCTGTCGACGATCTACTCGCCCGGGCCGCAGATCGCGCTGATGAGCCACTGGCCCGACAAGATCGAGGCGATGGCGCGCCTGGCGATCGACCAGGACATCCGTTTCATCTCGGGAATGCCCAGCTGGGCGCTGGTGTTGATCGAGCGGGTGATCGGGCTGGCCCGCGAGCGGGGCATTGACGCCGGGTGCGCCCGCGATGTCTGGCCCAACCTGGAGGTGTTCGTGCACGGCGGGGTGAACTATGCCCCGTTCATCGAGCGGATAAGCCGCGCATTCTCGGGCGACCCCGGGATCGACTTCCCCTGCCGCCAGGAGCTCTACCCCGCCTCGGAGGGGTTCATCGCGATGCAGGACAGGGACAACGATCCCGGGATGCGCCTGCTGAGCGACAACGGGATCTTCTACGAGTTCGTCCCCCGCGAGCAGATCGACGACGACGACCCCGAGGCCTTCACCTGCTGGCAGGTCGAGAAGGGGCAGCAGTATGTCGTGGTGATGACCACCAACGCGGGGCTCTGGCGCTATGTGATCGGCGATGTCGTCGAGTTCGACACGATCCCCGGCGGCGTCCAGCCCGACGGCTCGAACCGGCGCGGCGACGGCCCGGCGCGTCTGCGGATCGTGGGACGCCACCGCCATTTCATCAACGCCTTCGGCGAGAACCTCATCGGCGAGCACATCGAGCACGGGGTGGCGGCCGCCGTCGCCCAGACGGGGCTGACGGTGGGTGAGTTCACCGCCGCCCCGGTGTACCCCAGCGAGCATACCCGCGCGGGGCTGGAGCTGGCGATCGAGTTCGACGCCCCGCCCACGCCCGACCGGCTCCGCCGCTTCGGGGAGGCCTTCGACGCGCAGGTGAAGTCGGAGAATGTCGATTACACCACCAAGCGTGGCGATGATCTGGGGATGGTCTTCCCCACCATCACGCCCCTGCCCATGGGAACCTTCCACCGCTGGCTCGACGCCCGGGGCAAGCTGGGGGGGCAGCACAAGTGTCCCCGCTGCGCCAATCATCGCGAAATCCTCGAAGAAGTGGTCTCGCACGCGCCGGTGGCGGGCATGGTTTGAGCCGCTACCATGAAACGGCGCCCGTCTCATGGCCCATGAACCCCCGTGCGGCGATTTCTCGCACGGCGCGGGGCTGTTCACGCATTCTGAGTCACGACACATCAGCAGTATCGGGCACGGCGGCAAGGAGTTGGAGCATATGAACCACTCGCAATCCTCAGGGCATTCAAAGAACGGCAAGCCGGGGCGCGGGTCGCTGACAGGGGTCTGCGCGGCCGCCGACGCGGTTCTCGGGCAGTGCGCGGATTACATCGACCGCGTGAGCGCCGAGGAGTATGTCTACGAGTCGATGGTCGTCAAGGGTGGGACCATCGGCAAGCATGTGCGCCACATCCTGGACCACTTCCGCTGCGCCATCACCAGCGACGGCGCCGAGCCGATTGACTATGACCACCGTACCCGGGGGGGATCGATCGAGAGCGACCAGCAGGCCGCCAGATCGGAGATCGCGACCCTGCGCGGGCTCCTGAGCGATCTCGGCGAGCATCGCCTGGGCGAGACGGTGACGACTCGGGTCATGCTCTGCGCCGACGGGCGGACGGCCGACCTCGGCTCGACCCGGGCCCGCGAG
The DNA here is from genome assembly GCA_964387925.1 of uncultured Phycisphaeraceae bacterium. GTDB lineage: Bacteria > Planctomycetota > Phycisphaerae > Phycisphaerales > UBA1924 > UBA1924. The sequence continues at coordinate 85,782 of CAYLXF010000003.1, read as the reverse complement.
ATCTTCTTCGCCATGCACCACGCGATCCACCACAACGCGATCCTCAAGGCGATCGGGCTCGAGCTCGGCTTCGAGTGCCCCGAGGGGTTCGGGACCGCGCCCTCCACGATCAACTTCGAGCAGGCGGAGGCGTCGTAAGCCCCGTGTGCACCGTCACCATCGTCCCAATCAGGCACGGGTATCGCGTGATGCACTCACGCGATGAACTGCGGAGCCGATCACCCGAGCAGGCCCCCGCCTGGCGGATGCTGGGCAACGGCTTGCGCGCCTGCTGGCCCACCGACACCGACGCTGGGGGCACCTGGGTGGGCGTCCGCGAGGACGGGTTCTACCTGGGGCTGCTGAACCTCAACGCGCCCGCCGAGGACCTTGATCCCGACCGCCCCGGACGGACGGACCGCTCGCGCGGGGACCTGATCCCCATGCTCATGGAGTCGGACTCGATCGACAACGCGGTCGGGCGTGTGACGGGCTCGGACCTGCGCGGCATGAAACCGTTCCGCCTGCTGCTGGTGGGGCGGGCGCCGGAGGGCGGGTTCGCCTCGGCCATCGCCCGTTTCGGCGGCTCGCGCGTCACGCTCTCGGCGCCCTTCGAGCCGGTCGCGCGACCGCGGTGCCTGGCCTCGTCAGGGCTGGGCGATCACCTGGTGCAGTGCCGACTGCCGCTGTTCCGAGAGATGGTCGTGCCCGACCCGAGCCCCGAGAACCAGCGCGCCTTCCATTTCCATCAGTGGCCCGATCGGCTCGAATATTCGGTGCTCATGTCGCGCGAGAACGCGCGCACGGCCAGCGTCACCTCGGTCGAGTATGTCGCCGGCGAACTGCCCGTCGTGGTGTACGAATCGGTCGCGCAGGCGTGCCCGCTGGCCGACCCCGTCGGCTCCGAGATGCTACAGTAGGGGCACGATGATCGATAACCTCCTGAACATGATCGATGGGCAGTTTCTGGTCAGCGTCCTGGTGCTGGTCATCGGCGTGCACGGGGTGCTGGTGCTCGTGGCCTACGGCGTCTACCTCGAGCGCAAGATCAGCGCCTACATCCAGGACCGCATCGGCCCCAACCGCGTGGGATTCGATTTCGGTCTCTCGTTTCTGGGCTTTCTCAAGGGTTGCCTGGGGCTCGGGCAGCCCTTGGCCGACGGGCTCAAGTTCTTCCTCAAAGAAGACTTCGCCCCCGCCGGCGTCGATCGCGTGCTCTTCACCCTCGCACCCGCCTTTGCGCTGATCCCGGCGCTGATCGGCTTCGTGATCATCCCCTGGGGCGGGTACTGGCAGATGCCCGAGTTCACGCTCCCCGTCCTGGGAACGATCGGCGGCGAGGCGGTCGCCGTCTCGGGCGCCGATGTGCATGTCGGGGTGATCTACCTGCTGGCCGTCGCCTCGATCGGCGTCTACGGCGTCACCCTGGGCGGGTGGGCTTCGAACAACAAGTACTCGATGCTCGGGGGCCTGCGGGCGACGGCCCAGATGATCAGCTATGAGATCCCACTGGGGCTTGCGCTCCTGAGCGCGCTGCTGATCGCCGGCTCGTTCATGCCCAACGAGATCATCGAGTACCAGACCCGCCACGGCTGGCTGCTCTTCTCCCAGCCGCTGGCGGCGGTGTTGTTCTATGTGTGCGGCTTGGCCGAGGCCAACCGGGCGCCGTTCGACAACGCCGAGGCCGAGCAGGAGCTGGTGGGCGGGTTCCACACCGAGTATTCCTCGATGCGCTTCGCGCTCTACTTCCTGGCCGAGTACGCCCACCTGGTGACGGCCTGCGCGTTCTTCGCGCTGCTGTTCCTCGGTGGGTACGGCATCCCCTTCTTCGGGCTCACCGATCCCGCCTCGATGGGGCTGCTGGCGGTGCTCGTCAAGATCCTGGTCTTCGCCATCAAGGTTGTGCTGCTGGTCTGTCTGGCGATGTTCGTGCGGTGGACCGTGCCCCGCATCCGCTACGACCAAGTCATGATGCTCGGCTGGCAGGCCCTGATCCCCGCGGGGATGCTCATCTTGGTGGTCACCTCGCTGATGGTGTACTTCGGCGCGACCTCTTTCCTGCCCATGCTGGCCGCCAATGTCGCGATGCTGCTGGTGTTCCTGGTCGCCCAGGGCCTGTTCGCCCGCGCGTACGGACGCTCGACCAGCAACCGTCGCATCCGGCTCTACGGCTCGCGCTTCAGTCCCATGGAGGGCGAGCGGGTGACGGCCCACCCCACCAACCCGTTGGCCCGAGAGGATCGCCCCATCCAGGGCTCGGTCCCCACCATCTGAGCGTTCGAGTTGGCTGAGCGTTCGGGTTGGCGACGATCCGCGCACGCCCCGCCATCATCGCGGCCCTGCCGGGCGCCGGCTCACTGGAGCGAGTTGATCTGCCCGGGGCGAACCCGCTGCACCAGCGTGGGCATGATGTACGCGTCCCCCTCGTAGACATGGATCCGCCCCGAGACGAGCATCTGGGCGGCGTCTCCGCCCTCCATGGCGACCGTCTCCATCCGCATCAGGGTCTGGCAGGGCAGGACGATCAGCTCCGTGCTCGCCGAGCCGGGGTGCGTCTGGTCGTTGTCGAACACGAGCGTCCACGCCCCGCGGGGGTTGCGGACCATCCTGGCCGGTCGGCGGAGAACAAGCTCGCCCTCTTCGAGCCCGGTCGCCGCACGCTCGTCGACACGCACCGCGGCGCGCGGCAGCGCGGCCTGCGACCGGGCGTCCCCGAGCCGCTCGTGGATGGAGCCGGCGTCCGCGCCGGGCTCGGGCTCCCCCCTGAGCTCGTCGAGCAGCTCACGCACCCCCGGGTCGTCGGACAACGCGGGCTGGCCGGCCTCCTCGCTGTCGGGCGCGGGCTGCGCGTCGGCGTCGCCGCCCTGGGCCGGCTCGGGGGGAGTCGCGGGGAGGAGCCGGTACGACGAGAGCAGCAGCTGGTTGCGCCCGTGGTAGGTATAGATCTCGCCCGAGACCCGCACCCGGTGCCCGTTCCACTCGTGCCCGAGCTGCCCGAGCGCGCGGCTGGGCATCAGCAGCACCGCCCCCTCGCCCGGCTTGCGGCTGTCCTTGTCGGGCACGAAGATCAGCAGCCCCGAGGGGCCGGCCACGAGATCCCCCAGCCGTCCCATCACAAACGCGCCCTCGGCCAGGGTCGACGGCTCGACATCGGTTTCGAGCGTCTCGTGGAGCACCTTGAGCCAGTCCTGCCCCTCGGTGAGCCCGGGGTGCACGGGCTGGGACTCGGCGGTACGCGTGGGCATCACCGGCGTCTGGTTCGTGCCCACGCGGGGCATAATCTCCCGGGCCTGCTCGACCTGCTCGGGGCTGCCGGGGGCCGGCGCCGGTTCATCCTTCGGGGTGTCCCGCTGCGCATTCTGGGCGAACGCGGACGAGGCGGCGAGCGTAGCGGCGGCGAGCAGTACGGGCGTGGTGCGGCGGTTCATATGCAGAGGGTATCGGCTCCGAGAGCGGCGGTGGGCCGCAGATTCCGCCAGCGCGCACGGGAATGGGTTTTTCGTGCCCTGTTGTTGACCTTGAGAGGTAGGGGTTGTAGCGTCACCACTGCCTCTGATCGCCGATCCGCGGCGAGCATGGCCGTGTGCCCGAGTGGACGAAGGGAACGGATTGCAAATCCGTTGTGCGCAAGCCTATCGTGGGTTCGAATCCCACCGCGGCCTCTTGTGAATGGCCGGCCTGGAGAGTCCAGGCCGGTTTTTTCGTGCCCCCGCCACTACGATTCCCCCCATGAGCGATCAGACTTCCCAAGCCGGCGATCCGCCGATGACCGCCGAATCCATGACCGCCCCGGAGGTCGAGCGGGCCGCGGCGGCGTTCAAGGCCGATTTCGAGGGCGTGCGCGAGCAGGTGGCGCGGGCGGTGGTGGGGCAGCGCGAGGCCATCGAGCAGACGCTGGTGTGCCTGTTCGTGGGGGGACATGCGCTGCTGGAGGGTGTGCCCGGCATCGGCAAGACCCTGCTGGTGCGCACCATCGCCCAGGCCGTCGATCTGGAGTTCGGTCGCGTGCAGTTCACCCCGGACCTGATGCCGGCGGATATCACGGGCACGACCGTGATCGACGAGGGCGAGGACGAGCAGGGGCGGATGCGACGCCGTTTCCGCTTCCAGCCCGGCCCGGTGTTCTCGCAGATACTTCTGGCCGACGAGATCAACCGCGCCACGCCCAAGACCCAGTCGGCGCTGCTCGAGGCGATGCAGGAGCGCAGCGTGACGGTGGGGGGCGTGACGCACGCGCTGCCCGAGCCCTTCTTCGTGCTGGCGACGCAGAATCCGGTGGAGCAGGAGGGGACCTACCCGCTGCCCGAGGCGCAGCTCGATCGGTTCTTCTTCAAGCTGCAGGTGGGCTACGGGACGCGCGAGGAGCTTGGCGAGATCGTGGTTCGCACGACCGGCGCCCGCCAGCCCCGCATCGAGAAGGTGATCGACGCGCCGCGCCTGATCACGCACCAGCGCCTGGTGCGGGAGGTCCCCGTCGCCGCCCATGTGCGTGATTACACGATCCGGTGCGTGCTGGCGACGCACCCCAAGGGCATGCTCAGCGAGGGGCGCTTCGCCACGCCGATGGTCAACCGGTTCGTGTCGCTGGGGGCCTCGCCCCGCGCGGCCCAGGCGCTGATGCTGGCGGGCAAGTGCCTGGCGCTGCTGGCGGGGCGCGCCAGCGTGGCGATCGAGGACATCCAGAAGATCGCCCTGCCCGCGCTGCGCCACCGGGTGCTGCTGAACTTCGAGGCCGGGGCCGAGCGGGTCGATGCGGACATGATCGTGCGCAATATCATCGAGACGCTGCCGCGCGACGCGGGCGTGTGACGGCTCAGAACGAGTACGGGTCGTCGATCAGCCCGCGCCGGCGCTTGCCGGCGGGCCTGGGGGCGCCGAGCGCATCGGCGCAGGCCCGGGCCAGCGCCATGATGAACTTCTCGTGCTCTGGGCAGGCGTCCATGCGGTCGAGGAAGTCGTCGACGATCCAGGCGGGAGGGTCGCCCGGGGCCGCGGCGCGGGCGTCGGCGAGGGCCTGATCGCCCAGGGCCTCGGCGGCGGCGGCGAACCAGTTGACGGTGGGGGCGTCGGTCGCTGGCGGGCCGATGCGGACGCGGACCACCCGCTCGGCCACGCCGACGATGGGCCAGAGCCCCTTGGCGGTGGCGGGCTCGCGGGTGAGCACGAAGGCGCCGATGCCCGCGTCGTGGGCGGCCCGGCGAAAGCGCAGCGCGTCGGCGCCGATGAAGCCGGGCGCGAAGAGATAGCACGACGCGTCGGGCATCGCCGGGATGTCGCTCGGGCGAGTGACGACGCGGACCACGCCGCTATCGAGCGCGTTCTGGCGCAGGAAGCGGTTGGCCTCGAGCATGGGCATGCAGATGCGCTTCATGCGCTCGAAGTCGTCGCCGCGTCGCGCCATGCCCAGCGCCTCGCGGCTGAGCATCGCGCAGTGGAGGTATTCCCCGGTGGTCAGCGCCAGCGTGGCCCGCTCCATGAGCGCGTCGATCGGGTTGAGCGGTTCACAACTCAGCGCGGCACCTCGGCGCACCCGGTCATCGGGCCCGGCGGATCTGGGCGATCATCTCGTCGAGCATCGCGTCCCACCGGGGGGCCTGCTCGTCGAGATCGTACTCGATCGCGTCGCCCAGGGCCGACCAGTCCTGACGCCCCAGCGCGTCGAGCGTGTCCTGGAGGGCGTGGGAGAGCCGCTCGATGCAGTCGGCCCCCGTGGTCTGGCCCCAGCGCAGCGTGTCGAGGTTGATGCCCGCCAGGGCGGCGCTCTGGCCTACGACATCGCGCACCGCCTGCCAGCCGCCGAGCACGGCCTGGAGCGACTCGATCGCGGGCTCGAGCTCGCCCGTGCGGAGCTGGAGGGCCGCGCGGGCCTGGTCCTGGCGGGTGAGCGCCAGCGCCTCCTTGGCGCTGTGGATCGTGTCGGTCAGGAACGCGTCGTGGTCGGTGGTGGTCATGCGCAGCTCGCGGATCCCGGCGGTGTGGTCGCTGGGCGGGTCGTCGATGAGCGCCTCGTCGATGGGGCTGCCGTCGGCAAGGATGTCGATGATCAGGCGCTCGCCGCCCTCGGTGTGTGCGCGGGCCAGCCCGAGGGCGGCCTCGATGCTCTCGACCTCAGGGAGCTGCTGTTCATCGATCCAGACCTTCATGATGGTGTTCCTTTCGGTGTTCAGACGCTGGGCTCGGGGTCGGCGGGCATGCCGCGGTGGAGCGGGGAGCATTGCTTCTGCTTGTGGATGAGTCTCAGGTTCCGCGCATAGATCACGATCCCGGTGGACTGGCCCGTGACGCCCACGATGTCGACGCGCCAGACGAAGTAGGTGAACAGGCAGACGCCCCCGATCAGGCTCAGCCACCAGAACATCTCGGGGACGGTGGAGACCTGGGAGCGTTCGGAGACGATCCACTGGGCGAACATACGCCCGAAGAAGGCGATCTGCCCCACGAGCCCGATGGCGACCCAGCCGAAGGTCGCCCAGCTGGTGATGTTGAAGAACCCCAGCAGGTGGCGCTCGAAGGCGGGGCGGGCGTTCCAGTTTTCCAGCTGCAGCGCGAGGAAGTCGTCCAGATCGTCGTGGCCGATGACCGCGTCCGAACGCAGCGACGCGGGGGAGACGATCCGGTACCCCGGGTCCCCGGGCGGGCCGACGCGCGCCAGCCGGACCTCCATCGCGCCCACGCGCACGATGACATCGGACCCGGATCTCGACAGCGCGGGCTGGAGCACCAGCCACATGCCCAGCAGCACGAGCAGGACCATCGCGATGACGGGTCCCGGTCTCATGGGGCGGCGTGCTCCCGAGAGTGGGACGGCGCCATGTGGGCGTCCGGCTGAGACTGGGGGGCGGGGGCCCGCTCCGGGTGATGGTGCTCGACGCAGCTCACCGGGCGACGCCGGCTGCGCATGTAGCGCACGGCCAGGAGGTCCACCAGCCCCGGCAGGGCGCGCTTGGTGATGCCCAACCCGTACTTGGGCGTCCCCGCGTGTCGCGGGCGGTGGTTGACGGGCGTCTCGATCACCGTGTAGCCCAGGTGGCGGGCCGTGGCGGGGATGAAGCGGTGCATGCCCTTGAACTCCAGAGGCAGACGGAGCGCGACCTCGCGCTTCATCACTCGCAGCGAGCAGCCGGTGTCGATGATGGTGTCGCCCAGCAGAGCGCGCCGGAAGCCCCGCCCCACCCATGACCCCAGGAGCCGGACGCCCGGGTCGCCCTGCTTTCGCACCGCCGAACGATCGCCCTGGACCAGGTCCGCGCCGGACTCCTCGAGCAGCGCGAGCATGCGGGGGATGTCGGCGGGGTCGTTCTGCAGATCGGCGTCGAGCAGGGCGATCAGACGCCCCCGCGCGGCCCGGAGCCCGGCGTGGAAGGCGGCCGACTGCCCGTGCCCGGAGCCGGGCGGGGCGCCGGTCATCGCCACGCAGCGGACCCAGGGGCGAGCCGGCAGGTTGGCGGCGACGCGGCGGCGGGTGTCGTCGGTGGACCCGTCGTCGACGATGATGAACTCGAAGGGGCGGCCCAGCCCCAGCAGCGCGCCCTCGACCTGGGCGATCAGCTCGTCGATGTTCTCCGACTCGTTGTGCGCAGGGGCGACCACCGAGAGGTGGATCTGCGTCTGGGGGAGCGGGCGTGGTTCGGGGTCCGTGCGCATGAGTGTGGTTCGAATATCGTATCCGCCGGCGGGGGCGGCTAGAATGGTCCGAGGCCGTTTTTCAGGCGGATCATGGTTCGTCTCCCCCGCGACGAGGAGTTTTCCGAGATGCACATGCGCCACTCCGACCAAGAGCACGGGCCCGAGACGGTCCCCGTCAAGATCATCCTCGAGAACCCCAGCGAACTCAACGAGGACGGGTCGGACACGGCGGTGCACGAGTTGATGGCGGCCCAGGGGGAGCACCTGCTCGAGGTGGCCATCGAGCACGGGATCAACATCGAGCACGCCTGCGGCGGTGTGTGCGCCTGCTCGACCTGCCATGTATACATCGAGCAGGGCATGGGCTCGCTGAGCGAGGCCGAGGAGGAGGAGGAGGACCGCGTCGAGGAGGCGCCCGGGCTCCAAATCAACTCGCGCCTGTCGTGCCAGTGCGACATCATCGGCGACGGCCCGATCGTGTTCCGCGTCCCGGCCTGGAACCGCAACGCGGTCAAGGAAGTGCCCCACTAGGGCGGGGCGGTGGGTGCGTGCGCACGCGGGTGGCGATACCCTTTTATCATGCGCTCACGAATGAAAAGCATCACAAAGATCATCGTTTTCCTGCTCGCCAGCGCGGCCGCGCTGAGCCCGGCCGGGACGCTCCGCGCCCGCACCGCGCCCACCGACGGCGTGGTTGAGTCGGTCTGGGTCTCGATGCGCATCAGGGTCCCGACCCCCGAGGCGCTGGGCGAAGCCGGCGGTCTGGGGCTGGTGCTGATCGATCCCGATTCGGGATCGCTGCCCGAAGACTTCGCCTGGGACGAGCCCAACGCGGAGCACTCGATCGGGATCGGCTTCGATGTGCATGACCCGGTCCCCGACAAAGCCGAGGGCGAGAACGGGCGGGTCATGGGCTGGTTCGACGCCGACGGGAACTGGTACGACCGCCCCCAGCGGGAGATCTCGGTGCACGCGAACGGGCGCGAGCGGATCAATGTGCTCAGCGATGTCGAGTTCCGCACCGGGCGGTGGACCGATGTCGATGTCCATGTGCGCTCCATCGCCGGCGGGGCGCGGGTCCTGGTGCTTCTCGACGGGCGCACGGTGATCGACGAGCCGGTCTGGGGCGTGCGGCCGTCGCGCCTCTTGGCCAACGCGGGGGTCGAGGGCGAGGCGATCGAGATCAAGGATCTGGCGATCACCCGCACGACGGCGCTGGCAGCCCCCATGCCCGAACCGATCCACTTCGATGTCTTCAACGAGGCGCTGGTGCAGAACGCGGCCACAATCCGGTCGGACATCGATTTCTCGTCGATCCCCGAGTCCACGGCCCGCGTGGTGGCGACGCTGACGCTGAGCGAGCCGGAGATGGGCTACGACCACTGGGACAAAAAGGGCACGGTGGGGATCACGGTCCCGGGCGCCAATGGTGCGGACGACGAACGCTTCGAGGTGTTCCGCTTCATTACACCCTTCCGGCGCGGCTGGAGCTGGTCGATGGATGTCACGGACCTGCTCCCCCTGTTCAGGGATCAACGCTCGCTCGACGCCAACATCGGGACTTCTATGAAGGGTTGGCTGGTCTCCTTCTCGCTCGATTTCTACCCCGGCGTCCCCGAGCGAGAACCCATCGAGGTCGTCAAGCTCTGGAGCGGGGACGCCGAGATCGGCAACCCGGACAACCCGGTCGAGAAGTTCTATGAGCCCCGCACGGTGGAGGTCCCCGAGGCGGCGACCCACGCGCGGGTCCGCGCGACTGTGACCGGGCACGGGATGCTCCCCAGCAGCCAGAACGCGGGCGAGTTCATGCCCATCTGGCGCACGCTCACGATCAGCACCACCCCGCCCGAGGGCAGTGATGTGCTGGAGATCGACTATCTTCGGCAGTCGGCCCGCGATCAGCTCTGGAAGACCGACTGCTACCTCAACCCGTGCAGGCCCCAGGGCGGGACCTGGAAGTTCGACCGCGCCGGCTGGGCGCCGGGGAGCACCGTCGAGCCCTGGTGCGTCGACACCCAGCGCGAGTTCGTCTTCGGCGACACCGTGACGGTCGAGTACGAGCTGGATCCCTATCTCAACGAGGCGGTGGGCGAGACCTGGGCCCCGCACCACTGGACCGAGGCGGTCATCGTCTTCTTCAGGTAACGCAGGATCGGGATCGGGGAACAGCATGGCCGAGCGGCGCAAGCTCCAGGACAAGTACTTCAAGCAGGCCAAGCGGGAGGGGTATGCCGCGCGCTCGGCGTACAAGCTCCTGGAGATCAACCGGCGGCGCAAGCTGATCCGGAGGGGCGATCGCGTGCTGGACCTGGGCTGCGCCCCCGGCTCGTGGCTCCAGGTGGCCGAGAAGATCGTGGGCGGGGAGGGGCTGGTCGTGGGAATCGACCTGCAGCGCGTCACGATCCCGCTGGGGCCCAATGTCCACACCATCGTGGGGGACTTCACCAAGGCCACGGCCGCCGAGCTGCTGGGCGGCGACGAACTCTTTGATGTGGTGATCTCCGACATGGCCCCATCGACCACGGGGCATGGGGACCACTTCGTGTCGGCGCGCCTGTGCCAGTCGGTGATCGACGCGCTGCCCGAGCTGCTCAAGCCCCGCGGGACCTGTACGCTCAAGGTGCTCGAGGGCGACACCTTCCCCGACCTGATCCGGCGGATGAAGCATGTGTTCCGCATCGCCGGGGCGATCAAGCCCGACGCGTGCCGCGATGTCTCGCGCGAGACCTATGTCTACGGGCTGGGCTTCCGCCCCGGGCGCGTCCGGGTCGAGGACGAGCCCGGCGGCGGCGCGATGCCCGGGCCCACGCCGGGGTGGGGCGATTGATCTTTCTTTCGCCCATCGCGGGGCTGATCGCCGCGGCGATCGGGGCGTCGCTGGTGGCGCTGCTGTACATGCTCAAGCTGCGCCGGCGTCCCACGCAGGTGTCCAGCACCCTGCTGTGGCGTGCCGCCGTGCGGGACATGGAGGGCAACATCCCCTGGCAGCGGATCACCCCCTCGCTGCTGCTGCTGCTGCACCTGCTGATCGTGCTGCTGCTGGCCCTGGCCATCGCGCGTCCCGTCCTTGATGACGCGATCGGACGCAACGATCGGGTGTATCTGGTGATCGACGCCACCGCGTCGATGAACGCGGTGGCGGATGGGCGATCGGGGATCGACCGCGCCAAGGCCAAGGCGATCGAACGCGTGCGCACGCTGTTCGATTCGGGGCGCTCGGCGCGGGTGAGCGTGGTGGCGGCGGGGCTTGAGCCCAGGGTCGTGCTGGCCGATTCCAGCGAACGCGGACGGATCATCGGCGCGATCAACGCCATCGAGCCCACGGACCAGCCCGGTGATCTGGGCGAGGCGATCACGCTCGTCGAGACCCTGCACGAGGCGAGCCAGGCCCAGGCGGGCGAGGGCGACGGGGCCCAGCCGCCCGGTGGGGTCGTTGGCCGGGGCGTGGTCTGGGCCTACACCGACGGCGGGTCGATCGACTCGGGCACGCTGCCCATGCGGGGCGGGGGCGGGGAGACGGTGCCGGTGTTTGACGAGGGCGACGACCTGGGCAATCTGGGCATCACGGCGGTGGGGGCGCAGCGGGATCGGGTCGATCAGGCGCTGTGCCGCGTGTTTGTGAGGGTGGGGCGCAGCGAGCACGGCCCGCGCGCCGCGGCGGTGCGGGTGTACGAGGGGGAGCAGCTGATCGCCGCCAGCGCGGTCTCGTTCGACGAGAACGCGGCCTCGGCGACCCATACCTTCGAGCTGCGACTCATGCGCGAGGCGCTGCTGCGCCTGGAGCTGGGGGTCGATGACGCGCTCAAGAGCGACGACCGCGCCTGGGTGCTCGTTCCCGGTTCAAGCCCCGTGCGGGTCACGGTGGTCGCCCCGGAGGCCGCGGCGGACCCGCTGCTGGTGGACATGCTGGGGGTGATTACCCGCCAGGATGCGCGGGTGGTCGGCCCCGAAGCGGCGATCAGCGACGCGGACCTCGTGGTGTACGACCGGGTCTCGCCCCCGGCGCTGGGCGACGCGCCCAGCATCGGGTTCGCCAGCCTGATGCCCGGCGCCGGAGGGCTCGTGCTCGAACGGCCCGCTCAGCGCACGCGCATGATCACCTGGGACCGCGCCGATCCCCTGCTCGCCCAGGCGGGGGTGGGGGGCGTCTCGTACCAGCGGAGCGTGGTGTTCAATGAAGACGCGCCGGGGACTCGGGTGCTGGGGAGCGACGGGGATGGGGCGGTGATCATCGAACGATCGAAGGGGTCACACCGGCATGTGCGCCTGGCGTTCGCGCTGCACGACTCCAACTGGCCCGTGCAGGTGGGCTTCACGATCTTCATGGTCAACGCGATCGAGCGCCTGCTGCCGGGGACCGGGGGCGAAGGGGTCGCCTATACAACGCACGAGGTGATCGGCTACGAGGAGAGCGACGGGCAGCCCGCCGCGGCGGGGCCCTTCCCCCGCGTGGGCGTCATAACCCTTCCCAGCGGGCAGGGCGTCGGCGTGGCGCTGCTCGACGCGGGGGAGACGGCGGTGCGTCCCCGAGCCCCGGTGGCGATCGGTTCGGGCGGGATCGAGCGATCTGGATCGCCCGGCGGCGACGCGCAGCGCGAGCTGTGGCGATGGTTTACGCTGGGAGCGACCGTGCTCATCACGATCGAGTGGTTCGTCTACGCGCACAAGGTCCGGATCGTGTGAGGGGTCACGAGCCCCCCTCCGGGCGGAGCTGGTCGAAGCGGTCGGCCTCGATAAGCAGACGCCCGGGCTCGGGCTGACCGGGGATCATGCGGCGCGGCCAGGCGGTGTGGATCCCGTCGGCGTCGGTGCGCTCCAGGCCGAGCTGGAGAGTGGCGTCGTCGCCGAAGACGCCCGGGGGCAGGTCGATCATCGCGACCCATCGCTCGCCCAGCACCCGGGTTCGGACGCTGGGCACGCCCAGCCCGGGGCGAGAGCCGCTCAGGGGCGTGGTGGTCCCGTCGGGGTCGATCCTCCAGGCGCCGAAGGCGTACCCCCGGGGGCCGGTCCAGAGGGTGAGCGATTCGAGGTCACTGCCGGCGTTGGGCGAGGCGCACTCGATATAGAGCCGCCAGCCGGCGGTGGGATCGTCCCGTGAGGGGGCGCCGGTCTTGTGCAGGATTCCCACCGTGGTCCGATCGATCGCGCACGCGGCGCCCTCGGCGGGACGGTCGTTGACCAGGGCGTCCATCGACCAATCGTTGAGCAGGGGCCCGATGCGGACATAGGGCGCCCGCGCGGGGACGGGCGAGGCGATGACATCGAGGGTGGTGCTCCAGCGCGCGATGGTGAGCTCCACGGGGCTGGTCTCGATGATCGAGCTCGTCGAGATCATGGGTTCGGGGTCGATGGGCGCGGTGACGGGGGTGGCGACCCGGGGATCGAGGGTGAGCAGGACGGGGTCGGGGTCGCGGGTCTCCACCCGAAGCAGCGAGTCGCCCGGGGCCGGAGGCAGGGAGACCACGCTGATGGTGGGCAGCAGGCGCCCGGTCCCGGCTTCGATCTCGCCCTGATCGTCGCTGATCCACGCCAGGGCCCGCGGCTGGGCCCCGAGCCAGGCGCTGGCGCGCAGCACCCGTGTCGTGTCGTTCACGAAGGGCGAGAGCAGATCGGAGGCCAGATGGTTGAGATCGGCCGCGTCGCTGCTCCAGAGCGGGAGCACGCGATCGCCGAAGCGGGCGGTGCGCATCAGGGCGCCCTTGAGGCGGGTCGCCACATCGGGGTCGATGAGCCAGATGCGCCCCAGGATGATCCGCCAGCGGGCCTCCTGCTGGCGGGCGAGGGCGCGCAGCAGGTCCGCCCCGGGAGCGTCAAGGGCCAGCTCCAGTTCGAGCGATTCGAGGGAATCGCCCGGGCCCGAGCGGGTTTCGCGGGCGCGGGAGCGATCGGGGTGCAGCCCGTCGGTGAGCAGACGCGCCCGCCAGTTCTGGAAGGGGTCGGCGTGGAACTGCCCGATGGCCGACCGCACGGCGGGGTCGCCCAGCGCGTCGGCGTCGAGGTGCGCCGACCAGAAATCGTCGAAGCGCTGGGTTTGTGCGGCGCTGCCGGCTTCAAGCAGCGAGCGCTCGGGGTCGGGGAGCCAGTTGAGCTCGTACCGCTCCTGTCCGAACCAGAGCCCCTGTCCCACAGCGTCGATCGGCAGCGGGATCAGCGTGAACCACGAGCCGCGGGGACGCTGGGCGTCCGGCACGCGGGAGATGGTCTGCGCATCGGTGGCGGTCCAGATCCCCTGGTGGCTGGTCCAGGCGGGGCGCTGGGGCTGGGGGGAAATGCCGACCCAGTAGGCGTCGGTGGTGAAGGTGCGCCCGTCGTCGAGGCGGGTGGTGACCCCGCGGCGCAGGTCCCGCTCGTCGTCGGCGTGCAGGGCGACCACCAGGGGATAGGAGACGATGGCGTCGAGCCGATCGGCCACCGGACGCACCGGCTGGGCGCGGGCGGTGATGGTCAGCATGGCGAGAAACGCCAGGATCAGCGGGCGTGCGTGGCGGGGGGCGTCGGGCATGCGTACAGGAGGGTTCGCGGGCGGGAGCGGATGGTTGTGGCGCAGGGCCGAACAATCTGAGCCGGATGTCTCCGAATCAGGCTGAGCCGGATGTCTCCGAATCAGGTCAGCGCCGGGTCGGGAGCGGGGTGGATTGTAGCGTCGGCGCAGATCGTGTTGAAATAAGGTGATCCCCGCTCGCGTTGGTATCGTATAGAGAAGTGAGGAGGCACAAACATGCGGACTTCAACCTACAGACGATCGGTGAGGATCAAGTCGGCCCTGCTGGCGAGCGCGCTCTTGGGCGTGGGGACGCTGGGCGGGTGCGATAACGCGGGCGAGGGTCTTTTCAGCGGCGCGGCGCTGGGCGCGGTGACCGGCCTGGCCCTCGGTTCGCTCAGCGGCAACGCGGGCGAGGGGGCCGCGATCGGAGCGATCGTCGGCGGCGCTGGCGGGGCGATCGTCGGCGACCAGAACGAGCGGAATCGCGAGAACGCCTATATCCAGTCCCGCGGCGGGGTCAGCCGTGTCGTGGTTCATGAGCATCCGTACTGCTCGGTGCACCGCGTGCACCACACCCATGCGCCTCACGGGCATTACCACTACGACGAGTGGTGGTGCGACTAACCCGCTGAGCGACGGGCGCTCGGGCCCGTCCCCCTGTCATCACGAGCGCCCTCCCCACGACGGTTTCCGGTCGGCGGGTCGCGTATCATGCACGGTTGCGACCTTGTTTTGAGGGCATTTCTCCCGTGCAGATCCGAAACTTCTCCATCATCGCCCATATCGACCACGGCAAGTCCACGCTGGCCGACCGCCTGCTCCAGGCGACCCACGCCGTTTCTGATCGCGAGGCCAAGGCCCAGCACCTCGACACCATGGACATCGAGCGTGAGCGGGGCATCACCATCAAGGCCTCGGCCGTGACGGTCATGCACACGCACAAGGGCGAGCAGTACATGCTCAACTTCATCGACACGCCCGGGCATGTCGACTTCGGCTACGAGGTCTCGCGAGCCCTCAAGGCGTGCGAGGGGGCCCTGCTGATCGTGGACGCGTCGCAGGGGGTCGAGGCCCAGACGGTGGTCAACACCTATCTGGCGGTGGAGCAGAACCTGGAGATCGTGCCGGTGCTCAACAAGATCGACCTGCCCGGGGCGCGCCCCGACGAGATCGCCGAGGAGATCGAGCAGGTGCTGGGGATCGACGCCACCGACTGCATCGCCGTCAGCGCCAAGACCGGCGAGGGGGTCCCGGCGCTGCTCGAGGCGATCTGCGAGCGGTTCCCGCCCCCGCGCCCGCCGGAGATGAAGCAGACGCGGGCGCTGATCTTCGACGCGGTGTACGACGACTACCGGGGTGTGATCGTGTACTGCCGCGTGTTCGACGGCAAGCTGAGCATGGGCGACAAGATCCGGATGATGGGGATCGACCGGTCCTTCATTATCACCGAGCTGGGCAAGTACACGCCCAAGCCCGAGAAGCACAAGACCATCGGCCCCGGCGAGACCTGCTACCTCGTGGCGGCGATCAAGACGCTGGGCGATGTGCGCGTGGGCGACACGATCACGATCGACCACGACCCGGCGCCGGTTCCCCTGTCGGGGTACGAGCCGCCGATGCAGATGGTGTTCTGCGATTTCTACCCCAGCACGACCGAGGAGAAGGGCAACAGCTTCGAGGAGCTGCGCGACGCGATGGAGCGGCTGAGTCTCAACGACTCGTCGTTCACCTTCCAGGCCGTGCATTCCGAGGCGCTGGGCTTCGGGTTCCGCTGCGGGTTCCTGGGGCTGCTGCACATGGACATCATCCAGGAGCGTCTGGAGCGAGAGGGCGGGGTGCAGGTGGTGCAGACCGCCCCGACGGTGTCCTACAGGATCAAGATGCGCGGCAAGGGCAACGAGATCGTCTCGCTGGAGATCCACAACCCGGCCGACCTGCCCGACGCGGGGCTGATCACCGAGTTCAGCGAGCCCATCTGCCGCGTGGAGGTGATGGTCCCGGGCGCGTATATCGGCGATGTCATGAAGCTGTGCATGGACCGGCGCGGGGTGTTCAAGAACCAGACCTTTGTCTCCCACGGGCGCGACATGCTGACCTTCGAGGTGCCGCTGGCCGAGATCATCTATGACTTCTACGACAAGCTCAAGGGCATGACCTCGGGCTACGCGACCATGGACTACGAGGTCGTGCGCTACGACCCCAACGACCTGGTGAAGGTCGCGATCCTGATCAACGGCGACCCGGTCGAGGCCCTGTCGCTGATCTGCCACCGCGACCGGGCCAACGAGCGGGGCAAGCAGCTGCTGGTCCGGCTCAAGAAGCAGATCGACCGCCACCAGTTCGAGATCCCCCTCCAGGCCGCCATCGGCGGCAAGATCATCGCCCGTGAAACCATCAAGGCCTACCGCAAGGATGTGACGGCCAAGTGCTACGGCGGCGATGTGAGCCGCAAGCGCAAGCTGCTCGAGGCCCAGAAGAAGGGCAAGAGCAAGATGAAGTCGATCGGGTCGGTCAACATCCCGCAGAAGGCGTTCATGGCGGTGCTGGATACGGGGGAGTGAGATGGCCAGTGACAATGAACAACCAATTGTTCTTGTCGTCGGTGGACCGAACGGCGCAGGCAAATCCACTGCTTCAACAGCACTCGTACACGATACCGTGGGCATCGATCGATATATCAACGCGGACGCGATCGCCCGAGGGCTCTCACCTTTCGAGCCAGAGCTTTCCGCGGTCGCGGCCGGGCGGGTGATGATCGGCCATATTGAGCATCTCGCAAAGAACCGAGAGAGCCGGGTGCCCTGCTTACGCGCAGCTTAAGCAGGTTCTCCGTCTCCCAACACCTGCTCAAACCTGATGAAGACATCAGGCGTGAGCAGGGCACCCGGCGCTTACAACAAGCCGGCTACAGAATGCACTTGGTTTATTTGTGGTTGCCCACGGTCGATCTGGCGATGAATCGTGTCCGCCGCAGAGCGTCACTGGGCGGCCATCAGATCAACGATGATGTGGTGAGGAGACGCTTTGTCAGGAGCCTTCGCAACTTGACCGATGTCTACTTACCGATTGTTGAAAGCCGGGTGCCCTGCCGGGTGCCCTGCTTACGCGCAGCTTAAGCAGGTTCTTCATCAACCAAAGCATGCTCAAACCTGATGAAGACATCAGGCGTGAGCAGGGCACCCTGTCCAACCCAGGTCCAGCACGCCCCCTCCCATCCCCATACAATCCCCCATGCCAACCACCACCTACAAAGTCCGCGACATGCACTGCGCCGGCTGCGAAGCCAAGATCCGCTCCGCCGTGGAAAACCTGCCCGCCGTCATCGATGTCCGTCCCAGCGTCTCCGCCGGGACCGTGACCATCACTTCCGACGCCCCCATCGACCGCGAGCTGCTGGCCGGCGCGGTCGCCAACGCCGGCGACTACACCCTGGGCGAGCCCGTCGAATCCCCGCCCGCGTCCACCGGCTCCACTCCGGGGATGAGCGAACACCCCGTGGACCACCAGCACGACCACCAAAGCATGCCCGCCTCCACCACCGGGGCCAAGGGCTACCCCGCCCTGGCCATCCTCATCGCCTACATCCTCGGGGCCTCGCTCCTGGCGGAACTGCCCCGCCCGGCCCTCGAACCCGTCATGTTCAACTTCATGGGCGGCTTCTTCCTCGCCTTCTCGTTCTTCAAGTTCCTCGACATCCGCGGCTTCGCCTCCGGATTCGCCCGCTACGACATCGTCGCCGCCAGATGGAAGCCCTGGGGCTACCTCTTTCCCTTCGTCGAACTGGCCCTGGGCGTCGCCTACATCACCCGCTTCGAGCCCACCCTCACCCACGCCGTCACCCTCGTCGTCATGACGGTGGGGGCCGTGGGCGTGATCCGCGGCATGATGCGCAAGGACCAGATCAAGTGCGCCTGCCTGGGCACCGTGATCGACCTTCCCCTTGGCATGGTGACCCTGATCGAAGACCTCGGCATGGCCCTGATGGCCGCCGCCATGCTCGCCCTCCACTTCGCCGGCTGAGCCCGCACCACTCCACATGCGTGCGCAGGACGCCCGTGGATCCATCCTGGGAGGGTTCAGTAACGCAGCTCGATCGTGCGGATGTGCCTTCCGTCCTGGAGGACCACGGCGTAGAGGCGTGAGAAGTCGTCGTGGGCGAGGTCGGGGAGCTTGGGGCCGCCGAGGCGGGCGATGAGCATGGGAACGGTGTTGGAGTGGGCCACGACCAGCACGCCTGCGCCCTCTGGCAAGGCCTGGATCGAGTCGGACAGGGATTCCGTGTCGGTGGCGGGGTAGACGCCCGGCTCGATGCCCCGGGCGCCGGCGAGCGGGACGGCGGTCTGGCGCGAGCGGGCGGTGTCGGTGACATAGACCGCGCCCAGCGGCTCATCGGCCAGCACCCGCGCCAGGCGCGCGGCTCGCGCTCGCCCCTGCTCGGTGAGGTCGGGGTCGCGACCGGCCGCGGGATCGGTGTCCCCATGGCGGACGATAAAGACGATACGGGTGTCGCTCTCGGGGTTGTCTGGTGTTGCCGCCGGCCGCCATACCGCGAAGGCGGCGACGGCGACGAGGGCGAGGATCGCGATAAGCGGGTTCAGGCGGGCGCGGGGCATGGGGTTTCCTCCTGGATGTCTCCGACCTACCGATCCGGACGGCTGGATGTTGCGGTCGGGCGCCCTGTTGATGCGCGGCTTACGCGGGTTCTTCGTCTTCCACGGCCCGCTCTAACCCTGATGGAGACTTCAGGCGTGCGCAGGGCAACTGGCAGGGAGTAGGGCTCAGTGGGGGTTGGAGGTGATGGGCGGAAAGCTGGTCTGCCCCGTCTCGATCATCCGCAGGATGTACGGCTTGCACATGCCGCAGCCGGTCGAGCATTTGGTCTTGGCGCTGAGCGCCGCGTGGATCTGCTCGGCGGATTGAGTTTCCACATCGTGGCCACGCCGCACCATCTCGTTGAGCGTGGTGAAAGGCACCTGATGGCACACGCAGCGGTCGACGGGCATCAGCGCCACCGCTCGGGGTGCTGGACATAGCCCGGATCGTTGCGGTCGGAGATCGATCCGATGCCGAAGGCGTCGATCGAGCGGGCGTCGGGGTCGTGCGCGGCGGGGGCGACCGAACCGTCGGCCCGGGCCGTCAGGGCCCGGCCGAAACCGGCGCCCATTGGCTTGCGGTGGCGGAAGGCGGTGGTGGGGGACCAGTTCTCGCGCCACCCCTTGGTGGCGGGGGTATACAGCAGCGGCGGATCGAGCAGGGCCGAGTTGCTCGCCTGGCCCGAGAAGAGCGCGATCAGCGTGTCGGCGAAAACGAGCTGGGCCGAGGGACGGCTGATGTCGGCGATGCGCAGCGTCCGTTGGTTGTAGAGTTCGTAATAGCCGCTGGTGTCGGGCGAGAGCCCGTAGGCGTTGTAGCCGTAGGTCGAGGTGAAGTCGCCGGTCGAGCCCTGCGTGTGGTACGAATCCCGCGCCTGGTCGGGGCATTCGAAGACCGAGTGATCGCCGGTGGGCGCGGAGAGGTAGGGCGAGAGGAGCCCTCGCGTGGGGTCGAGCGTCTGGGTGGCGAGGTTCTCCGAGCCGTACCAGTATCGCCTTTGCACGCCGCGGGTGCGCATGTGGGGCATGGCCGAGCCGCGGTTGGCGTCGGCGTACATCGTCCAGGCGGCGGCGAGCTGGCGCTGGTTGGAGGCGCACAAGACCATGCGGGCAGATTCGCGGGCGCTGCCCAGGGCGGGGAGCATGATCGAGATCAGCAGCGCCACGATGGCGATGACGACCAGCAGCTCGATCAGGGTGAAGGCGCGGGTTGGACGGGGCGTCGTGGTCACCGTCGCAGACGCTCCAAAAGCTGGGGCAGGGTGAGCTCGCCGCGGGTGTAGCGGTCGATGAGCACGCGGGCGCGGAGCGTGGTCGGCGTGGTCGGCATGGTCGGCATGGGTGTGGGCGCGAAGGCGACGATGCCGTCGGGGCCGGTGGTGTAGACCCAGCCGCGCGCGCAGGCGGGGGTGGAGCCGGCGCCGGTGAAATGTTCGACGACGAAACCCGGATCGGTCGGCTCTCGGGTGAGGTCGATCAGGCGCAGGTCGGTGTTGTGGTCGGTGTTGACGCCCGGGCGCGATTCGGGGAGCGTGCCCACGAGCAGGTGGGGGGTTGAGTTGACGGTGAGCGCGATGGGCTGGTGGGTCCAGCCGCCGATGGAGAGGAAGGGCTCGCCGAAGTCCCAGACGCCGTTGTCGTTGAGGTCATCGAGGGTGGCCAGGGCCGAGTCCCAGCGCACGCTGGCGCTGGCGCCCGCATCGTCGATGTACTGCACGCTGGGGAGCGAGCCGAAGAAGGGGAGGAAATCGAAGGCCCCGGTAGCGATGCCCGAGGAGACGACGACATCGCCGCCGGGGAGGACGATGGGGGTGGCGTCGGTGCGGTTGGTGGGGATGGACCAGACGAGGGCCCCGGTCTGCTTGTCGAGCTTGACGGTGTTGGCGCTGGACTGGAGCCCCGAGTAGGTGTACGAGGAGGCGTAGATGTGGCCCTGGGCGACGGTGACGCCGCCGAAGAAACCGGCGGGGATGGTGTTGGTGAACGACCACCGCGGCGCGGGGGTGCTCGTCGCCGTGGCGTCGAACGCCAGGATCTTCCCGCGGGGATCGGAGGCGCTGCTGGCGGTGGCGACATACACGACGCCGCCGCCGCAGGCCGGGCTGTTGCCCGAGCTGTCCCCGCCCAGCGGGGCCTGCCAGACGATGTCTCCCGGGTGATAGGGGTTGTTGATCGCGTCGAAGGGATCGGTGTTGATGCAGGTGAGTCTGGCCGCGCCGCCGCCTCCGAACGAGTAGTTGGTGATGAAGACGCGGTCTTGGTCATGGAGATCATCGGTGACGACGGGCGAGGCGTTGACGATGATCCCGCCCAGATCGGCCGACCATGCGGGACCGCCGGTCGCGGCGTCCAGGGCGGTGAGCGTGGAGCCCGAGGCGATGATGAGCGTGCCGTGCTCGGGATCGAGCGCGGGGGTGGACCACGAATCGAGCAGCGGCGCGGGGACCGGCGTTGCCCACGCGAACCCGCCCGTGAAACGATCGAACGCGACGGCGAAGGTCGCGCCCGGCTCGGCGGGATCGCGGGCGATGGCGTACACGCGATCGTGATTGGCGACCAGCCCGGATTGCGGGACCGGGAGATACGCCGACTCGCTCCACGCGGGGACGGCGAGCGCGGGGGGGGAGGCGGCCGATGGGACGCGATTGTGCCCGGCGTCGCCCGCGAACTGCGCCCAGACCAGCGCATCGCCCAGCGGCTCGGGCTGGCGCGCTTGCGATGGATCGAACGCGCGCTGGGCGTATGTCAGCGGCGCGAGAATCGAGAGGGTCAGGATGGCGATGGTGCTTCGCATGGGATGATCTCGTTGGCCATGCGGCAAGCCCGGGGTTTCACGGGTTGGCCGCGATGATTCCCGCTCGGGCGGGAGTGGAACAGGTCACGCTCGTCGCCTCCGGCTCGCCGCCAGCACGCCTAGAGACAGCAGCATGAGCGAACTCGGCGCGGGGACTACCGCCACCGCATCGATCTCGAAGGCCTCGCCCGAGTTGTTGAGGAAGCGCACGAAGCTCGCGCTTTCGAGCCCCGACGACGCGATGTCGATCCCCACGCCCCCGCCCGAGCCGTTGTATAACGCGGCGAGCTGGGCGAAGTCGAGGTTGGCCAGGTCGTCCAGCGTCAGGCCCGGGTCCATCGCACGGGTGAAATCGGTCGGGACGCCGCCGGGCGCATCGGGCGTGGCGGACATGTAGTCGCTGAAACCCAGCGTGGGAAACAGGTCGAGGGTGGTCACCGCGGCGGTGAACCAATCGACTCCGTTCCGCGAGACCTGGATGGTCGCCGCCCCGCCGACGCCGAAGATGAACGGGTTGGCGCCCGTCAGCCCCGCCCCGTCGTTGCTGGGGTCCGCGTCGGTGTACGACGCGTCGGCGAAGCCCGCGTTGGAAAACACGATCAGATCGATCCCGTACGCGTGGGCCGCGCTGTTGGTGATCAGGGTGCCGAATCCCAGCGAGAGACGCCCGCCGCTGCCGACGGAGACGAGCTCATCGGTCCCGAAGGGCGGGTTGAACGGGGTCACGCCGCCGGGGAAGATCCCCTCGCCGGTGAAGCGCTCGGGGCTGCCCAGCACCGCGAGTGCGTCGGTATATCCCGCGGTGGCGTTGGCGCCCTGGTCGTACGACAGGACCGAGCTGGCGAAGGGGCCGGCGTGGACGACGGCCGCCGAACCCAGCAGGGCGACGGTGAAGACGGTGGAGCGCATCGGTGCTCCCTTTCTGGGCATAAGCACGCCCGCGATGGTTCGCCCTGTTTCGCGCAGGACGCTCCCCGGGACAACACAAGGTCGATCCGGCGGCGCTTGAGCGTGATGGTGGGGCGACCCGCGGGGGAGAACGCGGGATGAGTCCACCAACCCCGGGCCGCGGGGGTCGACAACCGTGTTCGAGGCAGGTCTTCCGGCTCAGGGCTCGTCCCGCTCGTCCTTCCCGGCTCACGAAGAACCAGTGGATGCGTCCGCAAAGGACGCTTTGAGCGGGACTCGTTGCCCATTACGGCGGCGCGTCCGCGGTGGCTTTTCACCACACTTCCCGTTTTCACCCGGTTGAAAACACAGCCCGGGCACCTTGAACGCCATGAGCGTATCACGGGTCGGGATCGAAAGCAAACCGGGTTGTTGGTTATCGATCGCGTCCGGCGAGTCCATCGAGGGTCGTGTGTCCGGGTCCGGTCTGCCAGGCGGTGGCGCGTTGCACCCAATCGCCAGTAAAATCGGCCTGGGACATCGCTTGGGCCGATCCATCGGCGAAGCCGAATGTTGCGGATCGGTATACCTTGTCAGAACTGGGGATGCGTCCCCAGGTTCCGAGGTCTTCAAACATCATTTTACTCGATGGATAGACGACCTGAGTGGTCCGAGTAGGGCGGAGTTGGCTGGGGCTGGCGTCATTGACATCGATCCCGAAGAAGCCGGGATCGGCGAACATGGTCGAGGTCGCCACAAAGCTGCCGCCGATCAGCCCGTTGGGCACATCGAGGCCCACGATGGGCGCCCAATCTCCTTGATAGACCAGTTCAAGAAGGGCGGGGTTCGATCGCACGAGCAGAGAAGACCAGATCCTGGCCTGGAGCCTCATCGGTGCGGGCTCGTAGCCATTGCTCTTGGAATCAGATACCGAATAGATCGGGTGAGCATAGGCGCCTTCTCGTTTGACATAAGGAAAAGGATATCGACCGTCACGGTCGATCCCGTATGCGGCGATCATGGAACTGATATTCCGATGCCCGCTCAGGCTCCGGGCGATGATCGCGCGATCCCGTGCGTGTTTCAGCACGGGCAATGTCAACGAAAGGACAAGGATGATGACGCCGATCGTCACGAGCAGTTCGGCGAGTGTAAACCCCGGTCTACGCGGTTTGTGGCTTTGTCGGAGCATCTTGTTTCTCATCCGGCGTTTCAGATCGCTCCGGCAACAACGCGACGACCACCAGTATGGCTATAAGAAAGAAGTTTCGGATCAGACCGAATATCAACTCGGCTCAGCCGCCGACCCCTTCGGGAGTGAAACCCATGCAGCCGCAGGACAGCGGCTTGTTCTTGGCGAGCATGGCGACAAGCACTCCGGAAAAAACTAGAAAAAGAGCGATCGCGGCTATGCGTGTGATACGAGAATAGAAATGGAGAACAAGCGACATCCCTACGAAAGCTTCGAGGAACATGACCGCTTGCGCGACTCGAAGCAGCACGGGCGTCGACATCTCGCCCATGAATGGGACGCCCTGCTGGATCACATACGCGAACATGGGGATCTGTGACGCCTTGGTGATGGACGCGTACACGAGCATCAAGCCGACCACGACCTGCGCCGCGGTCGCGGTGAATGTGGTTTGTTTAGTATTCAATCATCCCACCCGTGTTCTTTCTGCTCGCGGAGGCGACGGAGGAGATCAGCCACCCGCCCCCATTCGTGGGACGCCGGCATGAGAGGTACACCGCGCGGCGCTCTCCGTTCGAATATTCAAGGATAAACCCCACGGTCCCCGATTGAAAAGAAGTCATGTTGTTCAATCCAAGGAGTTCTTCATGCGCCGCGCCCGTGAACCAGCCGCGGTGCGTGCCCTGGCGTGTTTCCAGCCAGAAGCGATTCGATGCTTCATCCCCGAGATCGACCCCTTGTGGCCCGACGATCGGATTGATCTTCAAGACCACCACCATGACGCTCGCGGGATCGACGGCCAAGCCGACGGGCGTGTAGGTGTCGCCCCAATGGCTTTCCTGATATGCATACAACTTGAGAAACGCATCCCTTATCGGCGTTTCGTCCGAAAGCGTCTGGCCAAAGAGCTCCTCGTAGTCTAGGGCGACCTGAAGTTTGCCATAAAGCTCATCGCGATCACGGAACCGGTCGCCGCGGCCCAGTCGCCACGCGATATAATTCTGTGGGTCGTTGCGGACAAAGCGGAAGTAGATGAACTCGGAAGCCGTGCGCAACAGGGTCTGTACGCCATCGTCATCGGCTTGGGCGAAGTTATGAACCTGGGCCTGACGGAGCATCGATTGGATCGAGCCGATGACCGAATCATCCCTCTCCGCCGGAGTCTCGGACGCGCCATTCCCGGTTGAGCGGGTTCGCAACTCCTCGAACGAGACAACTTGGAACTCCCGGGCCCGCTGGATGCTTTCATCGGTTGCGCGGATTCGGTCGGCGTTGGCGTCCTCGACGCCGCGAACCGCTTTGTTCGTGCTCCACATCGTGTAGCCGAGCAGAGCCAGTGAGCCGCCCAATACGATGACGGCTTTCCATGCGGCAAACTTGGATGGTCGAATCATGCGAGCCCGCCGCCCTGGTCACACCGCCGGCTCCCCTGGTTCGTGCAGTCCGTCGGAAGGATACAGCCGCACCCCCACCCGGAACTGGCGTCTGGTCGGCAGCAACATGGAACAATGGCCGTGCCTGAACCACTGCAAGTATCATTTGTTGTCGTGGCATCATTGGTGCACTGCGTCCCGCTGCAACCGAGCGTCCGGACTGGAGGAGGGCCGGGGACCAGATCCGCCGCGGCGACAGCGGCGAACAGCCCCAAGGTCAGCAGTCCCAACACGCAGGTATGTCCGGTTGGCTTCTTCTTCAAGGGCATGGCTTCTCTTTATTTTGGTTCCCTTCGATATGTCTTGAGCATACCGGATACGCGGGGGGGGGGGACAACCCCATTCAGAAGAAAGATGGAAAAAAATGCCGTGATTCCATCTCCGGCCTTTCCAGTGCCGGAGTTTGGCTCAGGCAAACTCGATCTCTGAGCACGCGCCCGATTCGATGGCTAGCATTGGGCAAGTATCTTCGATCCCGGAAAGGAAAGAGCCATGAGCGAGCAAGTCAACGAAATCATCATCGAGGATGTCGTCGAGGGCAATGGCCCTCAGTGTCCCCAAAATGCCACCGTTGAGGTCCACTACAAGGGCACGCTGATGGACGGCACCGTCTTCGACTCGTCCTACGACCGCGGCGAGTCGATCAACTTCCCCCTGAGCAACCTGATCCAGGGCTGGCAGGAGGGCATCCCGGGCATGAGGGTCGGGGGCAAGCGCACGCTGACGATCCCCTACGCCAAGGCCTACGGCGAGCGGGGCGTCCCCGGCGCCATCCCGCCCAAGGCGGACCTCAGGTTCGACATCGAGCTGCTGGGCGTGAGCTGAAAGCGTCCGTTGGTGGGCACGGGCTGATCCGCGATGCGAAAGCCGACTGTTTCCATCGTGATGCCCAGCTTCAACCAGGCCCGGTTCCTGGACGAGGCGATCACGAGCATCATCAAGCAGCGGGACCAGCTCAAGGAGCTGATCGTGCTCGACGCAGGCTCGACCGACGGCTCGGTCGGGATCATCGAGAGGCACGCCGCGTACATTGATCATTGGTGGAGCCGGCCCGACGGCGGGCAGGCCAGCGCGATCGCCGAGGGGTTCGCGCGCGTCACGGGCGACATCATCAACTGGATCAACAGCGACGACGCCCTGCTTCCCGGGGCGCTGTACGCGATCCGCGAGCGCTTCGGCGCCGATCCGCGTCTGGGGCTGGTCGAGGGCAACACGGTGGTCGTCGACGCCGAGTCGAGGATCATCCGCTGCGACCGGCGCGCCGGGCCCTCGCCGTGGTGGGTGCGCCACGGCTATCTGCGTTCGCATCAGCCGAGCACCTTCTTCCGGCGCGAGCTGTTCGAAGCGGTGGGGGGGCTCGATCGGGAGCTGCAATGCACCATGGATACCGACCTGTGGTACCGGCTCATCCCGCGGACGCGCTGCGCGCGGATCAAGCGCTACATCGGGGTCCACCGCGTCCACGAAGACGCCAAGGGCGAATCGTGGGGCGAGCAATACGCACACGAACGGGAAATGCTCGACGAGTGGTATCCCCGTTACCGAAAACGCCCGATCCGTCATCAGATCGGGCGCGTCGCGTATTACCTGTCCCAAGCGACCAACGGGCGCGGCGCGGGGGCGCGGTACGATTCACAGCAACTGGCCGGGATGACGCTCAGCGAGGCCTTTCCTGACGACACAGCTCCGCTGCGCCCCTGATCAACCGATCAGGGCTCCTTCTCATACATCTTCTCGAGCATCCGGTCGAACCGGGCGGTGCTCTGATGCACGGTGTCCTGCGGACCCCACAGCTTGATGAGCACCCTGGTCGTGGGCAGCTCAATCACCGCCGCGTGGATCGCGTAGAACGGGCTCGCGTTGCGGCTGCCCTTGCTTGAAGGATCGATGTAGCTTCCTTCGAGATCGAATATGGTCACCTTGAAGCCCTTGATCTCTTTGGTCGTGGATTGGGTGGTCGCGTCGCCGAAGGTCGAGGTGAGATACGACTCCAGATCCCGCCTGATGTCGGCGATCGAAGCGCTCTCTTTGCTGAACACGACCGAGGCGTTGCCGTACGGGTTGGGTATGAACATCTCTGCGAAATACCCCGCGCTGGGAACCGCCATCCGCCAGCCCTCGGGCATGTCCCACGCGTACCCCGCCGCCTGGGCGTACTCCTCGTCGTAGGTGGTGTTGGCCAGGCCGTTGGCCGGCTGGGTCGAGTCCTGCATCTTGTCGCCCAGGTCGATCGCGCGGTCACGGGTCTTGCCGAAGAGTGATTTGGAGCCCTCCTCGGGGATCCAGGTGCGCTTCTCGTCGGCGTAGGCCTTCTCCTCCTTGGCCTCCTCGGGCGTGCTGACCGGGGATTGGGCGATCTCGGGGGGCCCCTGGGCCTGTTCTGTTTCGGGATTGGTCGTTTCGATCCCCTCGTCCTGGGCGAGCTGGTCGAGGTAGCTGGTGTCGGGCTCGAACTCGGGCGTGGCGGCGGAGTTCTTGTCGTTGTTCGACCCGCCGCACGCGCCGAGCATGAGGACGACGATCAGCGCGGGCATGGAACGCATCGTAATGGAAAGGTTTCGCATGAAGTGAGTCTAGCCGGGCGCTGATGCCGGGCGGCATAAAAATGACAGCCGGGGCGGACAGGTGATCCCTCTCATCACCTCATCGACGCCCCGGCTGAATGAACTGAGTCGCCACTAAACTACCACTGAGCAAGCGCGGAATCCAGAATTTTACCTATTGTGTATTGAAATACCGCGGGAGCAGGAACTGGAATTGGAAAAAGATAGGGTTCAAACCCCCCGAAAATTGGGAGTAGAGTGCGCTCTCCGCGTGCGCCACTTCGGGCCGCGGGGCGCACCATCGGATACGATCCCGTCCGGCGCGAATTCGCCGGTTCCCTTTACGGAGACCGGGCATGGGCTACGACAAAGACGCGCGTGGCGGCCGCGCGACTACGCAAGCATCGACGATCTCAAGCACGAGCTCACGCGTTTCCACCGCGCCCACGAATCGGGCGAGCTCTACACCACCGGCGGCTGGAGCGCCGGGCAGATCCTTGAGCACTGCGGGAAGCTGATGCGCTTCTCGTTCGACGGGTTCGAGGCCCGGACGCCGTGGTACATCCGGCTGGTGGGCGTCTGTGTCTTCAAACCCCTGCTCGGCCGATCCCACATGCGCCGGGCATCAAGCTCCCCGCCAGCGCGGCGAGCCTGCTGCCGCGAACCCAGGTCCCCTTCGACGAGGGGCTGGCGGGGATTCGGGCCCAGACCGACCGCGTCGGCCGCGGCGAGAAGATGACCCAGCCATCGCCCGCGTTGGGCAGGGTGCGTCACGAGCAGTGGGTGCTGCTGCACATGGATCACTGCCGCATGCATTTCGGGTTTATCCAGTGCGGGGATTGAATGCTCGTTGGGTGTCGAGACGCTCTCGTCTCAGCACGGCCTCAGCACATGGTCATGCCGCCGTCCACGGCGATCGTCTGACCCGTGAGATACCCCGCCTCGTCGCTGGTGACATAGGCCACGCACGCCGCGATGTCCTCGGGCTTGCCCAGCTCGCGGGTGCTGATCACGCTCTTGATGTGCTCGAACACCGAGGCGGGCAGGTCCTTGGTCATGTCGGTCTCGATGAAGCCCGGCGCGACGCAGTTGGCGGTGATGTTCTTCTTGCCCAGCTCGCGGGCGATGGTCTTAGTGAAACCCGTGAGCCCGGACTTGGCCGCGGCGTAGTTCGCCTGCCCGCTGTTGCCCACCAGCCCCGAGGTCGAGGCGATGTTGACGATACGCCCGAACTTGTTCTTCATCATGGGGCGGGCCGCCGCGCGGCACGCGACGAACACCGACTTGAGGTTGGTGTTCACGACATCATCCCACTCCTGATCGCTCATGCGCAGGATCAGGTTGTCCCTGGTGATGCCGGCGTTGTTGACGAGGATGTCCAGGCGCCCGTGCTCGTCGGCCACGCCCTCGACCAGCGCCGCGACGGCGGAAAAGTCGCTGATGTCGCAGGCCTGGGCGCTGGCGCTCCCGCCATCGGCTTTGATCTCGGAGACGAGCTCGTCGAGCGGCCCCCGCGAGCGGGCGACGCACACGACATGGCGTCCGTCGGCGGCGAGGCGTTTGGCGATGGCTCGGCCGATGCCGCGGGAGGCCCCGGTGACGATGGCGACGCGTCCGCTGGTGGGAGATGGATCGGTCATGGTTCTGGATTCCTGTTGTGCGCCGTGCTCAGGATACGGCTTGGGGCTCGTTGTGCGAGGCGACCGGTGTTTCGCGGCTGATGCGGCGCATCATGCCCGCAAGCGTCTTGCCCGGCGCCAGCTCGTGGAACGAGGCGTCACCGAAGTTGCGGACCAGGTGCTCGCAGCACGCGCTCCAGCGCACCGGGCTGGTGAGCTGGTCGACCAGGCGCTGGCGGATGTCGTCGGGGTCGCTGGTGTGGGGCTCGGCGGTGACATTGGACATCACCGTGCAGGAGGGCGCGTTGATCTGCGTGGCGGCCAGCGCCTCGGCCAGACGCTCGGCCGCCGGGGCCATGATGGGCGAGTGGAACGCCCCGGCCACGCTCAGACGCGTGGCCCGCAGCCCCATCTCGGTGGCGATCTTCTCGGCCCGGGCGCACGCGCCCGCCGAGCCCGAGATCACGACCTGCCCGGGCGC
Organism: uncultured Phycisphaeraceae bacterium; assembly: GCA_964387925.1. Taxonomy (GTDB): domain Bacteria; phylum Planctomycetota; class Phycisphaerae; order Phycisphaerales; family UBA1924; genus UBA1924. The sequence continues at coordinate 56,151 of CAYLXF010000003.1, read as the reverse complement.
GTTGAAGTTGGCCGGGACCAGGATATCGCCCGCGCGGGCCTTGTCGCAGACGGCGTTGGCGGATTCCTCATCGGCGCCGATGAGGGCCACCATCGATGAATCGACCGCCTCGGCGGCCTCCTGCATCGCGCGCCCGCGCAGGGCCACGAGGCGCAGCCCGTCGGCGAAGCCCAGCGCATCGGCCAGATGCAGCGCCGTGTACTCGCCCAGCGAGAGCCCGGCGGTGGCGACCACGCCCAGCTCGCGGATCGTGCGGTTCTCGCTGTCGAGCCAGCCGCGGAGGCAGGCGACCGAGGCGGTGAAGATCGCCGGCTGCGAGACATCGGTGCGGTTGAGCGTGTCGGCGGGGCCGTCGAAGCACAGCTTTGAGAGCGGCGCGCCAAGGGCATCTCCCAGCACATCGTCGGCATGCTCGAAGACGGCCCGCGCGGCGTCGGAGGTCTCGGACCACTGCCTGGACATGCCCACGGCCTGCGCGCCCTGACCAGGGCAGAGAAGAACGGTTGTCATGGTTGAGTCCCCTCGCTGAGATGACATGGGTGATGATACCGCGGGCGCGCGATCAGAGCTGCCAGAGCGACGAGCCCCAGGTGAGGCCCGCCCCGAAGGCCAGGAACATGATCTTCTGCCCCGGCTTGATCCGGCCGGACTGCGCCAGCTCGTCGAACACCAGCGGCGCCGAGGCGGCCACCGTGTTGCCGTACTTCTGGATGTTGATCAGCAGCTTCTCCTGCGGGATCCCGAAGCGGTCTCGCGCCGAGTCGAGGATGCGCGAGTTGGCCTGGTGGCACACGAAGTGGTCGACCTGGCCCGCGCTGATCCCGGCCTCCTCGAGCGTCTCGGCGATCACCTCCTGGAACTTGGAGACGGCGAACTTGAACACCGCCTGCCCGTTCATCTGCACCATGTTGATCTTGCGCTCGTCGAAGTCGTTGTCGTTGGGGAAGTCGTCGCGGCTGGCGGGGATGAACAGGTGCTCGGCGCCGTGGGCGTCCGAGTGCATCCGGTGCGACAGCAGCCCCTTCGATGGGTCGTCGCTGGCGCGGAGCACCATCGCCGCCGCGGCGTCGCCGAAGAGGATCGCGGCCCCCCTGCCGTAGGTTGAATAATCGATATGGCGCGTCAGGCAGTCGACGCCGATCACGCCCACCGTGCGGTACAGCCCCGATCCGAGGATCATGGCGGCGGTGGAGATCGTGAACACGAACCCCGAGCAGGCGGCGTTGATGTCCATGGCGCTGATCGTGCGGCAGCCCAGGTTCTTGGTGACGATGCACGCGACATTGGGCGTGGGCATGTCGGGGGTCATGGTCGCCACGAGCACCATGTCCAGCTCCCCGGATGCGATCCCGGCGTTCGCCAGCGCGTTGCGCAGGGCGACGGTGGCGAGCGTGGACGACTTCTCGCCCTTGTCCCACTGGGCGATGCGCCGCTCCTCGATCCCCGTACGCTTGACGATCCACTCGCCCGAGGTCTCCATGACCCGCTCGAGATCGGCGTTGGTGAGGCGGCGATCAGGAAGGTGGGAGCCCGAGCCGATGATCTCGACGCCGATCCTGCCCGTCATGATGCCGGCTCGCCTTGTTCGATCACCGAGACTCGCTCAAGACGCTGCACGATCTCGTCGTTGACATGGCCCCGCACATACTCGATCGTGTTGCGGATCGCGGAGGTGATCGTGCGCGCCTCGGAGGTGCCGTGGGCGATCATCATCACGCCGTTGACCCCCAGCAAAGGCGCCCCGCCGTACTCGTGGTAGTCGTTCTTCTTGTAGATCTGCCGCACCACGGGCTCGAACTGCCTGGCCAGCTGGGGGTCCTGCTCGTAGATCTCCTGGGCGATCGCCTGGAAGATGCTCTTGGCGAAGCCCTCGGCCATCTTGAGCACGGTGTTGCCCACGAACCCGTCGGTGACGATGACATCGGCGGTGCCCGAGAAGATGTCGCGCCCCTCGATGTAGCCGATGTAGTTGATCCCGGGCGTGCGCTTGAGCAGGTCGGCGGTCTCCTTGGCCAGGCCCGACCCCTTGCCCTCCTCCGAGCCGATGTTCATCAGCCCGACCCGCGGCGAGTGCTTGCCCATGACCCGACGCGCCAGGACATCGGCCATGATCGCGTACTGCCACAGGTGGGCCGCGCGCGGCTCGGGGTTGGCCCCCGCGTCGCACAGGATCACCGGGCCGTGGAACGAGGGGAAGGTGACGGCGATGCCCGGACGGTGCACGCCGTCGAGCCGTTTCATGTGCATCTGTCCCGCGGCCACGCACGCGCCGGTGTTGCCGGCGCTGATCACCGCGTCGCAGCGCGTCTGGGCCTTGCGCGAGCCGAGCTTGGCCATCTTGACGATCGAGGAGTCCTGCATCTGGCGCACCGCGACGGTGGGCGAGGCCCCCATGGGGATCGCCTCGCTGGCGTGCTCGATCCCGAGGCGCGGATCATCGACGCCTTTCTCGCGGAGGGACCGCTCGATGAGCTCGCGTGGGCCGATGAGCACGAGGGTGTCGTCGGGGCCAAGTTCCCCCAGGGCGGCGACGCAGCCGTCGAGTATGGCGTCCGGGGCGTTGTCGCCCCCCATGACATCAATGGCGATGCGGATCGACAAGGCCGACCTCCGAGCGTGCGGGTGTGAAGCGGGTAGCGCGGGGCGCTCGATCAGGCGTTGGCGCCGATCCCCAGCTTGCGGACCTTGATGCGCAGCCCGGGGCGGACATAGCCAGATTCGGCGCAGGCGCGGTGGTGCAGCTTGGGCATCCCGCTCAGGGGGCAGATCGTGGGGGTCTTGCCGGTGATCGCGTCGTGCGCGCGGCGGCGCTTGCTGCGACCCCTGCTCTGGCGTTGTGATGGAAGCATGGGTGCTCTCCTTGGGCTGCTCGATGATGGCGGATCGCGGTCCGGTGCGAACCCGATGCCGAGCAGAGTGAAGGGCGGTCAAAGGGGCCGCGGGATTACCATAACAAGCCCCGGCGACAATGCCGGAGGTGGGACGGCAACGATAGACGCCGGGCCCCTGAGAGTCAACGCGAGCGGGTCTGGATGGGGCTGTATAGGGGGCTGGAAAGGGCTGGACAAGCGGCTTGATACAGGGCTGGACACGCCCCGCCGCTCGGGCTATATTGTACCTGACACCACGCCTCCCTAGCTCAATCGGTAGAGCAGCTGACTCTTAATCAGCGGGTTGAAGGTTCGAGTCCTTCGGGGGGTATTTTCAGGAGCACACACCGGCGCCGTCGGGCGATTCCAGTGGGTGCTTTTTTCATGGGACCACTGCTCCTGAGCCCCCTTTGGGCCGGGGAATGTTCGGAGGCGCGCCATGGCCAGCGGACGCGAATACTCGGCCAGTCAGCGCAAGATCATCAACCGCTACTACGACCACATCGACACGATCCTGCTCACCCGCCTGGGCGAGATCGTGACGGACATGGCCCTGGCGGCGGGGGATGAGAAGAAGCTCGACCGGCTCTGGAAGCGCGCCGGCCAGGCGCTGGAGAAGGCTGGCGCCGCCGATGGGGAACGCGACCCCCAGATCGCGCGCGTGCTCGAGAGGCGCGATGTCGAAGCGCTGGGCAGGCTGGTGGCCCGGCTCAGCCGCTAACCGGCGCGGCCGTCGGCGGGGCTGCCGGCGTTCTGCTTCTCGCTGACGAGCCCGGCGCTGATCCGCTCGTGCTTCCTGATGTACTGGATGCAGGTCGTCACCAGCGTCGCGTGCGACCAGGTCAGCGGCGACACGCTCATGGGCGCCCCCGAGTACGGGTCGAACTGCTCGGCCAGCACGCCCGAATCGAGCGTGCGCGCCACGGTCCACTCCAGCAGCGGCATCGCCAGGCGCAGCTCGGGCAGCGTCCGCGCCCGGGCGATGTGATGCTGCGCCTGCCAGAGCGTGCAGATCACCCACGGGTTGCCCGGGATCTCGTCGGTCTTCTCGGACTCGACCTGGTGGTAGTAGTCGCGCTCGTAGCGGGCGCACCCGCCCACATCGGTCTTGACCCAGAGCCGGTTGCGCAGCGAGTCCATCTCCGCGACGACCAGCGGGTCGTCGGGCTCGAAGGCCCCGAAGGCGAAGAGGGCGAAGTTGGCGCTATCGCGCGTCATGTCCAGGCGATAGGTCCCGTCCTCGAGCGGGATGGCCATGCGGGCGAACTGCTGGCGCTCCTTGTGCCACAGGTGCCGGCGGAGCGCCCCCTTCATCCGCTCGGCGCCCTCGCGGAACGACGCGGCCCGGTCCATCTCGCCGAAATCCCGCGCGAAGCTGGCCGCGGCGTGGAGCGCGCCGATCGTCGCCGCCACCGTGAAGGTGTGGACCCCGCGCCGTTCCTCCCACAGGTCCCACGACTGCAGCGGCAGCCCGTTGTGGTCGCGGTGCTCGAGCATCCACTGGGCCGGGCGCACCACCAGACTCAGGTACAGCGGCTTGATGAACTCGACATCGCGGAACGCGTCGAAGTGCTCGCGCAGCGCCCATACCGTCAACGCCGTCTCGTCCTGCTGGATTGGCAGGATCGACTGTCCGTCGATCATCCACGGGTGCCACGAGCTGGCCAGCCGCCCCTCGGGCGTGTACTTGTGCAGGAAATAGGGCTTGGACCCGATGCACTGCTCGGCGAAGCGGAAGAAGCTGCGGCTCAGCTCGCTCTGGCCCGCCAGGATCAGGCTGTGGGCCACCAGCGCCCCGTCGCGCATCCAGCAGTAGGAGTAGTGGTCGCCCGCGAAGTGCGTGATGTCGCTGTCGTTGGCCGCGATGATCGCGCCCCCGTTGTCGATCTGCGTGCGCAGGATCAGCTGGCTGCGGTAGAACAGGTCCTGCACCGGCTCGGGAAGCACGCCCGTGTTGATGGGCTCCTTGCGGGACCACAGCTTCCAGTACGCCTCGGTGCGGGTGATGAGCCGGTCGGGGCTGACCTCCCAGACCCGCTGGTTGATGTGCTTGGCCGCCTCGTAGTCCTGGGTGCAGATGATCCACATCGTCGCCTGCTGCGTCTCGAATGGCTTGATCTGCAGGTTGATCCCCACCGTCGCGTCCACCGAGCCCTGGCTGATGGCGTTGCGACCCAGCTGCCCGTCCTCGGCGTCGCGCCAGGTGCCCTCGGCCCCGCCCACGCGCTTGGCCCCGATGGCCCAGTGGTCCACGCCCACCTTGGTCTGGTCGCAGGTGTTGATCAGGAAGTACGCGTCGTCCTTGTACATGATCACGGCCCGGGTGGTCGGGTCGTAGTTGGCCGTGTCGCCCACCGGCGAGCCGTTGATCGAGAGGTCGCAGTGGAAGAACAGGCGCACATCACGCGCCTTTCCCGCCAGGTCCCGCACGCTCAGGTGGCGAAAGTACACCGGCTTGTGCAGGTCGACGACATCGTTGCAGAGGACCTCGATCCCGAGATTGTGGTGGGTGAGGGTGACCTCGGTGGTGAGCGTGTCGGGCTTGTACTGGAGCTTGCGCCCCCAGCCCTCGTCCTCGATCCAAGCCATCTGCCCGTCCACCCACACCCCGAAACGCTGCACATGCCCGTTGGTGTGGTTATGACGCCCGACGCGCGGCGAATAGAGATCCCTGATCCGATACAGATCGTCGAAGGTGATCAGCAGGCTGCCGTTGCCGACGGGGATATCTCTGGGCATGGGTAGTGTACTCGGGGAAGAGGGCGTCAGAACAGCGTAGGTACGCCCGACCCACTATCGGCTGTTCCCGGCGACCGTTGTTGGGCCGGGTCGAAAATCACCCGAAACCGGGGCTGAGCGACAATGACCCCGGATCTGGGGGAGAAATTGGACGGATCCCATTTGTAACCCCGTCGATTATCTGGTAGAGTTTGTTTGGGCGTCGGCAGGATAGTTGTATGGCCTCTCGCTCTGATTGCCTGTCCAATCTCCGTTCAACCACATCTTGGAATCACTTCCGTGTTGCATCCGGCGCCGCTTCCGTGGCCGTGATGGGAAGGAACTATCTGTGAAAAAAGGATTTACACTCATCGAACTGCTCGTGGTCATTGCGATTATCGCGATCCTGCTGGCGGTGCTGCTGCCAGCGCTCAGCGCCGCCCAGGGCTCGGCGCGATTGATCAAGAGCCAGGCCAATCTCCGCTCGATGGCGCAGATTCATGAGCTGTATTCCGGGGAGTATCGAGGGAGCCTGATCAACCCGTTTAATACCAAGAAAGTCAGATCTGGCGGGGGTATCGGTTCAGCCGGGTGGGCATCCGTTCGGAAGCAAGGGCTTAACGGCTATTACGAGTTTACTCAGGGCAACGGCAACACGAATGTCTGGTATTCCGAGCTCTACGCTTTCCATTGGTATTCACTCATCGGCGGATGGCTCAGCTCGGGCGATTACGCATCGGAGGTGCAGTTCTCTCCCTCGGATACCGTCCTGCGCACTCGTTTCGACCTGCTTCAGGAGAGTCCTCCCCGTGGGTGGTCGCTCGATACGGGTATTTGGGACTGTTCGTATGTGCTCTCGCCCACCTGCTGGTTCTCCCCCGAGCGCTACCGCGACGACCATCGCGGGCCAGCGCCGAAGAACAACGCCATCGTTTCGAAAGCGCGTCGCAACGACATATCCGATGTGACCTACCCGTCGCAGAAGGTGCTGATGTGGGAGCGATTCGATTGGACGAAGAAGAGCCGGGTGGCCAGCTACCGGGATCCAAGCATCGCCGGCGGGCAGGCGGTGATCTTCGGCAACGAATCGCTGCCGCCGCAATGGAACAACTATGACGCCGAGCCCTCTGTCGCCACGGCCGACGGCAGCGTGACGCGTGTAAAGATGGAGAACATCTTCTCCGCCATGACCGATGAAAACGAGCGGACAGCCGAATCGTTCTCGCCGACAGATGACTGGGACTGTAAGTGGACGGCGCTCCGCGAGTACTCGATGCATGAGGATGGATTCGAGATCGGCGACCCCCGCTCGGGCATGGGTAAGTACCCCGCCTTCTTCTGGGCCACCCGCGACGGCGTCCAGGGACGCGATTTTGCCCGCTGATCTCGGTGAGCGATCCAACGACGCTCAGAGCGACCCGTCGAGCAGCGCCGAGGCCGCGGCCTCGGCGTCGGCCTCCTTGTCGTTCTCGGCCTGCTCGGGCGTCCGCGCCGGGCCCATGGCGGCGATGCGCCGGCGGGGATCCCCGATGTAGTTGAGCTGGATCCCGAAGTTCTCCCCGATCTTGACCGCAGCCCCCGTCCCCACGGCGCGGTTGTTGACCCGCACCTCCAGGTCGTCGTCGGCCCCGTTGCCCAGCTCGATGATCGAGCCGGGCACCCAGTTGCGGATCTCCTCGATCTTGAGCGGGCGCTGCCCCAGCACCACCACGATGGGCACTTCCAGTTTCATGATGGACTTGAGATCGGCGGTCATGGGTGGCTCCATTGGCAGAATCCGCGCGTCGCTCGACGCGCATCGGACAACATCGGTCTGTCCGAGCCGATGTCGCAACGGGTGTGCCAGATGGAATGGATCGCAGGGACGGAGCTGCCCGGGATAAGGAACGATCGGGGTGAGGGTCCGGGGTGGGGGCCGGGGCGGATCAGCCCTCGTACTTCGAGCAGATCAGCGTGACATTGTGCCCGCCGAAGCCGAAGGTGTTGTTCATCGCGTGCCGCACGGGCATCTCCCGCGCCCGGTTGGCGACGATGTCGATCGTGTCGAACCCCTCGTCGAGGTGCTCGATGTTGATGGTGGGGGGGACCAGCGACTCGTTGATCGCCCCGATGCAGGCGATGAGCTCCACCGCCCCCGACGCGCCCAGGCAGTGCCCGTGCATCGATTTGGTCGAGTTCATGACCAGCCCGTTGCCGGGGCGGGAATGCTCGCCGAAGACCTTGCGCACCGCGAAGACCTCGGCCTTGTCTCCCAGGGGGGTCGAGGTGCCGTGGGCGTTGATGTAGTCGATGTCGCTGGGCCCGAGCCCCGCGTCCTGAAGCGCCCAGCGCATGGAGTTGCACGCCCCGCGTCCCTCGGCGTCTGGCGCGGTGATGTGCGTCGCGTCGCACGAGTTGCCCGTCCCGGTCAGCTCGGCGTAGATGGTCGCCCCGCGTGCCTTGGCGTGCTCCTCGGATTCGAGCACATACATCGCCGCACCCTCGGCCAGCACGAACCCGTCCCGGTCCCTGTCGAAAGGGCGAGACGCCCTGGTGGGCTCGTCGTTGCGTGTCGAGAGCGCCTTCATGGTCATGAACGCGCCGATGCACAGGGGGGTGACGGCCGCCTCGGCCCCGCCGGCGATGACCACATCGGCCTTGCCGGATTTGATATACCCCATCGCGTCGCCGATGGCGTGCCCCGACGAGGCGCAGGCGGTGGCGTGGGCGTCGGCCGGCCCCTGCAGGTTGAACTGGATCGCGATGTTGCCCGTGATGGCGTTGACCATCAGCTTGGGCACGGTGAAGGGATTGATCCGCGAGGGCCCCTTCTCGCGCATGGTCATCACCGACTGCTCGATGGCGTAGATGCCCCCGATGCCCGAGCCGATGATCACCCCGTGCCGGGTGGGATCGCCCGAGGCATGGTCCCAGCCCGAGTGGCGCACGGCCTCGATGGCCGCCCCCAGCCCCAGCTGGGCGCAGCGGTCCAGGCGACGCGCCTCCTTGCGATCGATCACCGATTCGGGGTCCCAGGCGCTGACCTGCCCGGCGATCTTGACGGTCCAACCGTCGTAGAGCTCGAAATCCGGGTGCTCGATGCGGGCGATGCCCGATCTGCCCGAGCGCATGGCCTGCCAGGTGTCCCCCGCGGAGTGACCGAGGTCTGTCAGGGCTCCGTAGCCGGTGATGACAACACGACGGTTTGGCGATCTGGACATGGTCTCGGTACTCACTGCGCTGGGATCATGCGTGGGCCAGAATCAGAACACCCCACCAGCGGGAACTGATGGGGGTCGGATTGTGTCGGTGGTCGCGGGGCGGCTCAGTCGACGCCGTTGGCCTGCTTGATGAAGTCGACGGCCTGCCCGACGGTCTGGATCTTCTCGGCCTGGTCGTCGGGGATCGAGGTCTCGAACTCATCCTCGAACTCCATGACGAGCTCGACGGTGTCCAGGGAATCCGCGTTGAGGTCGTCAACGAAGCTCGTGTCGCGCGTGATCTTGGCCTTGTCGGCCCCCATCTGCTCCGCGACGATATCGATCACCTTTGATTCAATTTCCTGTTCGGTCACAGCGTCGTCTCCGGGTTGAAGTGGGGACCGGTCGGCCGAGGGAGGGCATCCATATACCCGTTTCGCCTTGTCCCGTATCAGGCCACGATTCTAGCCGCATGTGACCGGTTTGCCAAATCGGACCCGGAGAGGAACATGGGCCCGGGTTTTCGGTCGTCATCCGGACACGCACGGCGGTTATCGACCGCGCCAAGCGGCATGTCCCCCCCAGCGGGCTGTACGCCCGGGGCGGCGAGACCGACGCCCGCGTCTGCGGGTTGAGCGGGTCGGGCGGCTGGCCGATCTGCCCCTCGCGGCCCCGCATCGTGCGGGCCAATGACCCCGCTCTGGGACCCCTGGAGGACGCGCCGATGGGAGCGATGCCCATAGAACCCGAAGCCTTCGCCGAGCAGGTCGCCCGGCTCATCCAGCGGATGCAGCCCGGCTTCCGGATCGACCGCGTCAACGCCCAGGAACTCCTGGTCAACGGGCGGCGCCTGGATCTGGAGAACCTGTTCCGCATGGTGGCCCACGAGCCCGACCGGGGGACGGACATCGTCGAGCACTTCCTCGACCAGCTCTTCGCGGGCGAGTCCATGGAGGTCGCCGACGAGACCTTCGATCAGGTCAAGGCCCGGATCATGCCCCGCATCCAGCCCGTCTCAATCTTCGAGCACCTGTCCGAGGAGCTCGTGGCCCACGCCCCCTTCGTCAACGACACGGTGATCGTCTTCGTGCTCGACATGCCGCACATGACCGTGAGCATCACCACCGAACAGATCATCAGGTGGGGCATCGGCATCGGAGAGCTCGAGGAGATCGCGCGCGACAATCTCGAGCTCTACGCGCCCGAGCTGGAGATGCAGGTCATCGAATCGGCCGAGGGCGGACGCGCGGTGATCGTCGCCGAGCAGGACGGGTACGACGCGGCCCGCCTGCTGCTGGGCGACCTGCACACACGCCTGGCGGCCCAGCTGGGGCCCGATTTCTTCGTCGCCACCCCCGCTCGGGACATGTTCATCGCCCTCAGCTGCGAACCGGGCGAGTTCGTCGATCGCCTCCGTCGCAGGGTGGCCGAGGATTTCTCTCGCCTCCCCTACCCCATCACCCAGGACCTGTTCCTCGTGACGCGCGACGGCGTGGCGGGCACGACCTGGATGCGCGACGCCGCCTGAAGCGGCAATCGGGCACGCCCCCCTCGCCCATGGACACCACGGGCGGTCCCCACACGCCCTCGCCGCGGAGACGCCATTCCCTATACTCCCGGGCATGATCCTGCTGATCGACAACTACGACTCGTTCACATGGAACCTGGTGCAGCGCCTGGGGGAGCTGGACCCCACGCTCGAGCCCGGCAGGGACCTGGTGGTGGTTCGCCACGACGCGATCACTCCCCAGGAGGCCCTGGCGCTGGACGCGGGGCGTGGGCCGAGCCATGTCATCATCTCGCCCGGGCCCTGTACGCCAAAGGAGGCCGGGGTGTCGGGAGCGATCATCGAGCACTTCGCCGGGCGCGTTCCCGTTCTGGGGGTGTGCCTGGGGCACCAGTGCATGGCGGACCTGGGCGGCATGATCGTGGAGCGCCACCCCGTGCTGATGCACGGCAAGACCTCGCGCGTCATCCACGACGGGCGGGGCCTCTTCTCGGGGGTCCCCTCGCCCACCACCGTCGCCCGCTACCACTCGCTGGTGGTGCGGCGCGAGTCGGTTCCCCCGCTGATCCCCGGTCGCGATGGGTGGGAGGTGAGCGCTTCGTGCTTCGACGAGGTCGGCGGTCGGGCGGTGGAGGTGGTGATGGGCCTGCGACGCGTCTGGGCCGAGCCGGGGCGGGCCGCCCTTGAGGGGGTCCAGTTCCATCCCGAGAGTTTCATGACCCCCGACGGGACGGCCATGCTGGGAAACTTTCTCAACTCCGGCTCTCGCGGGGATGTGCATGACGCGGAACCCCGGATCCATCTCGGGCACGGGCTGGGGGGGTAAGGTTTCATGCGCGACTCGCGCCCGTGCCGATCAGTTGCATACCAGCAAGGAGCGCGGCATGGCGGGGAAACCGGATTTTTTGTGTGTGGGGGCTCAAAAATCCGCGACGACATGGCTGGCCGCGGCGCTGGACCGCGTTCCGGGCGTGTTCTTGCCCACGATCAAGGAATCGCATTTTTTTCGTGAAACCTCGGCCACGCCCTTCTCTTGGGCGGGCCCGCTGCGGAGACGCAACGCCCAGCGCCGGCGAATGAGCTACGCCGATCGAAGGGATCTCAACCCCGAAGAACAGCGGCTCAACGACCAGCTCCTTCATTTCTGCGCCGATGATGTGGATGAGAACTGGTATCGGGCCATCTTCGATTTCGCCCGCCCCGGGGATGTCTGCGGCGAGGTGTGCACATCGTACCTGGGGCTCACCGATCTCGATATCGCCCGGGTGAGGCGCATCAACCCGGAAATCAGGGTCGTTCTGCTCGTGCGAGACCCGGTCGATCGGGTCTGGTCGCACCTGCGGATGCAGCAAAGGAGCGAGGGCGGGAGGATCAACTTTGAACGGATGTTCAGCGCGCCCGGCGCGCGGGACATCTACCTCGAATATACCGACTACGCGGGTGCGATCCCCAGGTGGAGCGCGGGCGTTGGGCCGGACCGGCTGCGCGTGATCGTCTTCGACCGGGTGCGGGAGGACCCGGCGGGGGTGCTCTCGGAGGTGCTCGATCACATCGGGATCCCCCATGAGCGGGTCGAGCGGTATCTCGTCGACCCGAGGAATGTGGGCGATCCCACGCCCATGCCCCGCGCGTGCCGCGTTCGGTTGCTTGAGCTGCTCGGCCCGCAGTATGCGTACCTGGACTCGCTCTTCCCCGAGCATGTCGCCCGTTGGCGGCGTCATCACCAGAAGATGCTGGCCCGGGCCGCCTGAGCCGACGCTTTGCGTTCGATCTCAAGCGGCCGCGACCGGGCGGCTGTCGTGAAGAGCGCTCAGGGTGCGATCCGATGGATGAACAGAGGCGTGAGATCCCGATGACCGACGGACCGGATTTTCTCTGTGTGGGCGCTCAGAAAGCGGCGACGAGCTGGCTCTTTGTCATGCTGCGTTCCGTGGAGGGGGTGTTTCTGCCCGAGATCAAGGAATCGAACTACTTCATCGAGCGGACCCTCCCCGCCGGTGGATGGGCCAGGCAATACCGTTTGTCGGAGGTGGAGAAGGAGAAAGCGTTCCTCGCGACGGGGGGCCCGGTCCTGCGTCCCACGCGCGCTCTCAAGGACCAGCTCGATCATCTGGGCGCGGCGCATGTTGATGATGACTGGTACCGGGGTGTGTTCGCCTTCGCGCCCCGGGGCGCGGTGAGGGGCGAGATCTGCCCATCCTATATGCACATGCGGACGGACAGCATCCGCCACGCGATGGGGATCAACCCGGAGATGCGCGTGCTGCTGATCGTGCGAGACCCGGTCGATCGGCTCTGGTCGCAGCTGCGCATGGAGACGAGGGCGGGGGTGATCGAGATGGATCTTGATCGGCTGCTCAGGGACCGATCCGCGATGCGGCATTACCTGGACTTCACCGACTACGCGGGCTCGATCGAGCGATGGGGCGCGTGCGCGGGTGGTGGGCGGCTGCGCCTCATGGTCTACGACCGGATCCTGGCGGATCCCGAGGGGGCGCTCCGGTCCGTGCTCGGGTTCATCGGCGCCGCAGGCCCGGGGATGCCCGGTGGGCTGAGGGTCCGTGTGAACCGGGGCCAGGCGGCGGATCTCCAACCGGGGCACCGCGAGCGCTTGCTGGAGATGCTCGGCGACCAGTACGCCTACCTGGAACGCCGGTTCCCGTGCGAGGTCAAGCAATGGTTGCGCCGCCATCACGACGCCATCGGCCGGGGAGTCCCTCAAATCTGATGTGGCGATCGAAAACCCGGCGGCTCGACTGATATCATGGGGCATGCTCCACCCCGCACCCACGACCCGGATCGACCCCACGCTCGCGCGGGGAACCGTGCTCGGACTGATCCCCGCCACCGATCGTGAGCCCTCGTATGTGGTGATGGGCTTCCCCAACACCTCGTACCGGCTCAAGCTGCGGACCTCGGGCGACGACGAGGTGCTGGGCCATCACCTGGGCGAGCTGGTGCTGGGAAGGATGTTCGCCAAGGCGCGGCGGATCGACGAGACCAGCGCCGGCGGCCGGTGCTTCGATCCATGCATGGGGGCCCCCACGAGGATCATGGGCACGCTCGTGGCTATCGATCCCAAGGCCAATGTGGTGGTGGTGGATGCGGGCGCGCCCATCGTGCTCTCGCTGACGGCCCCCGGCCAGCACGCGACCGAGCTCGCTCACGCCGAGTTCCTGGTGTGCAACATCAAGCCCGGAGCGGCCTTCAAGTTCGAACGCAAGGCCTGAGCCGTCCTCGGTCCTGACCTGCTGTGGACAACCCGCCGCGGTGCACTGGCGCTGCGCCCGCTTTCTGAGGCGGTAGGCGGCGTCTGTTCCGAAACATGGGGGGGCATCGGCCTGATAGTGGGGGGCGTCCATGGGTCAACGCCGCAAAAGCAGCCGGAACACGGCGCTTTTCCCCGATACATGAACCAATCTTCATACGATAGATCCGCCCGCTATGTGTGACGGGCGCGCATAGAAGAAGAAGGAGCCTTTCCCATGTTGACTTTTGCGACGGCGCACCTCGGGTGCGTCCTGGCGTGTTCGACCATCTCCCTCGGATGGTCGGGCGATGATCTTCCCGACATCCCGCCGGATCTCGTGCAGATCGAGAACGAGATCGCTGGCAGCGAGAGCGATGCCAAAGCGGAACTGTCGATGGAAGACCTGGTTGTCTACCAGGCGGACTGGATCTATGTCGCCGTCCCCCAGCACGGGAACTACCCGCTGCAGGAGGTGTTCCAGGTCGGGACGCCCGGCTGGGCGGCGTTCCAGGATGTGGGCGTCTCGATCAACGCCTACGAGCCGGTGGCGATGGTCGCCCCGATCGCCAACGCCAACAACATGGGCGTGGTGGTGATGATGCTCACCCCCCAGTGCCTGGGCGACTACAACCACGATTCGGTGGTCAACGCGATGGACGCGCCGCTGTTCGGGGCCGCGTTCGTCGCGGGCGATCCCAGCGCGGACCTCAACCACAACGGCTATATCGAGATTATCGATCAGCTGATCTTCATCTCGCTGGTGGGGCATCCCTGCGTGCCCGCCTGGTAAGCGGCCGCCCTCAGGCGATGCGCGGGTCGGCCCAGCGGTAGAGCACATCGACGGCCAGGTTGAAGACGACCAGCATCGTCGCGAAGACGAGCACGACGCCGATGACCAGGAAGAGGTCCTTGTTCTGGACCCCGTTGATGAAGTGCTCGCCCATGCCCGGGACGGTGAAGACGCGCTCGATGACGAAGGACCCCGTCATCGCCATGGCGGTGGCGGGGCCGAGGAAACTGAGCACGGGCAGGAACGCGTTCTTGAGCGCGTGGCGCAGGAGGACCGTCCTTTCGGGGGCGCCCTTGGCGCGCGCGGTGCGGATGTAGTCGGCGCCCAGCGCGTCGATCATCCCCATCCGCGTCAGGCGCGCGATGTAGGCGGCGAAGGGCAGCGAGAGCGCGAAGGCGGGCAGCGCGATGCTCCGCGCCGTGCCCCACTGCGCCACCGGGAACCAGCCGAGCCAGATCGAGAACACCAGCAGCAGCACCGTCCCGATCACGAAGCTGGGCAGCGAGATCCCGATCATCGCCAGCCCCAGCGTCGAGAGGTCGGCGATCGAGTTGGGCCGAACCGCGCCGATCACCCCCGAGCCGATCCCGATCACCAGCGCGATCAGGATCGCGCTGGCGCCCAGCGTCACCGACACGGGCAGTGAGGAGCGGATGATCTGGTTGACCGTCGCGTCGTCGTACTTGAGCGACGGGCCCAGGTCGAAGATCGGGCGCGGGGGCACGGGCACGCCCTGGTCGAGCGCCCGCTGGCGCTCGCGGGCGATCTCGCCGCTGAGCCGGTCGCGGGCGTAGGCGATGCCGGTGGCGTTGGCGAGGTAGGAGACATAGAAACGGGGGAACGAGTCGAGGTTGTACTGCTTGTTCATTTGCTCGATCACCTCGGGCTTGGGGCGCTTCTCGGGGTTCTCCAGCGGGTTGCCCGGGACCATCCACGCCAGCGTGAGGGTGATGGTGTAGATGATCAGCAGGATGAAGGGCAGCGCCAGCAGGCGGCGTAGGATCAGCGTGGTCACGGGCGTTCCTCCCCGGTTTTCGGCGCGGCGCCAGCGTTCTCGGGCGGCGCGGTCGCCGGTTGGGGCGTGTGACGCATTGGGCGCGGCTCGTTGGGGCCCTTGTCGTCATCGAGCACATCGATCAGGAACGCGTTCTGCTTGGTGCGCGGGTGCGTCGAGAGCCCCGTGATCTCGTGGGCGTCGAACATGTAGATCGTGGCGTAATGGAAGATCGGGATCAGCGGCAGGTCCTCCTCGACGATGATCCGCTCGGCCTCGCTCAAC
This sequence comes from uncultured Phycisphaeraceae bacterium, assembly GCA_964387925.1. GTDB lineage: Bacteria > Planctomycetota > Phycisphaerae > Phycisphaerales > UBA1924 > UBA1924. The sequence continues at coordinate 40,558 of CAYLXF010000003.1, read as the reverse complement.
AGCCGCATCCGCTCGCGGGGATCGAGCTCGACGCTCGCCCGGTCGAGCAGCCCGTCGTACCGGGGATTGCTGTAGGCGCGGTCATTGTTGCCGTCGGTCGAGTAGTTGATGTCGAGGAAGGTGGTGGGGTCCCCGTAGTCCCCGTACCAGCCCGCCCTGGCGGTCATGTACTGCTTGTCCTTGAGCTCCTCGCGGAAGATCTTGAGCTCCTTCTGGTCGAGATTGGTCTTGACGCCCAGGTACTTCTGCCAGCTCTTGGCGATGGTCTGGGCGATCAGGTCGTGCCCCGCGTCCTTGTTGAAGGCGAGCGAGACGATGAAGCCGTCGGGGAAATCCGCCTCCTCAAGGAGGGCTTTGGCGCGGGCGACGATCGCGTCGCGGGCCGCCTGGTCGGGGGCGTCGCCGATGTTGGGCAGACCACGGGGCGAGGTGTAGCCACCGATCGAGCCGGGGGGGATCAGGGTCGAGGCGGTGGGCTCGCCCAGACGCCGGACCTGATCGGCGATGGCGCGCTTGTCGACACACAGGGCGAAGGCGCGACGGACCCGGGCGTCGGCGAAGGGGTTGGGCTGCCCGTCGGGCAGGTAGGGCTTGCAGTTGAAGTTGTAGAAATAGGTCCCGAACGACGCGATCGCGTGCGTGTGGGCGCGGGGGTCGTCGGGGAGCAGGCGGTCGATGCTGAACTGGTCAAGCCCCCGGGCGCGGAGGGCGGCTACCTCGTCGCTGTGCTCGGCGAGGAAATCGAGCTTCTGCGCCACCATCTCCCCCCGGTAGGGCGCGGTGACATCGGCCACCCAGTCCAGCGCCCCGGTCTGGTAGGCCAGCACCGCCGCGTTGGGGTCGTTGATGGTGGGGATGTCGATCGTGTCGATCGCGACTCGGTCGCGGTCCCAGTAGAAGAGGTTCTTGCCCAGGCGCATGTCGCGCTTCATGCGCCAGCGGTCGAGGGTGAAGGGCCCGTTGGAGATCAGCACGCCCCCCTGCGTCCAGCCAGGGCGACGGATCAGGCGCGCCGTCACCGGGTCGGGACGCTCGTACTGCGAGACCAGCGGCTCGTACACGGGCGAGAAGACGGCGAAGGCGCACAGCTCGAGAAAGAACGGCACCGGGCGCTTGAGCTCGACGATCAGCGTGTGCTCGTCGGGGGCGCGGAGCCCGACCATCTCATCGAACCGGGCCCGGGTTTCCTCCCAGAGGTCGTAGGCCGCCTGCTGGCGCTGGGCGGCGGAGTCGAAGTCGCGCTCTGGGAACTCGCTGAGTTGTCGCTCGCGCCACGCGTAGAACTCCTCGGCCCCGCTGATGTTCATGAACATCGCGACATAATCGGAGACCAGATCAGGCAGCATGGCCCGGCGCCAGGAGTAGCGGAAGTCCTCCGCGGTGACGGGCTGGCCGTTGGACCATCGGGCGTCGTGGCGCAGATGGAAGGTGTAGGTCGTGGCGTCGGGCGAGAGCTCCCAGGACTCGGCCACGGCGGGGATGATGGCGAAATCGTCGCTGAGCACATCGTTGCGCACCAGCCCCTCGTAGAGCAAGCGCGCCACGCGCAGGTCCTGCATCCAGCTCATCCGCTGCGGGTCGAGGGTGTTGACATCGACGCCGTTGGTGAAGACAAAGTCGGCGCGGGGCAGGGGCGCGTCGGAGAGCACCGAGACGCCCACCAGCGACAGGAGCAGGATGAAGGGGATCAGCAGTCGCAGCATCCACACACCTTACCGGCGAGCACGCCGCTTGTGTGCACCCGCGTGGAGGATTCGTGCGCGATGGCTCAGCGGAGGAACCGCTCGGGCTCGATCTTGAAGCGGGTCAGCAGATCCGAGCCCGGTCCCAGCAGCACCGACGCGTCGTCGCGGAACTGGCGGTCGCTGCCCTTGGCCAGCTGATCGGAGAAGGCGGTGGTCAGGATCGAGTTGGACGCCTCGCCGCCCAGTTCGGCGGCCTTGCGCCGGGCGAAGTACAGCAGGGTCTCGCCCGCCTGAACCGACTTGACGGTCAGGTCCCGCTCGGCGACGGGCTCGACGGTCTTGCCCAGCACGCGACGCAGAGGCAGGGAGATGATGTCCCCGCCCAGGACCACCGCGGCCCGGGCCGCCTCGGGGGTGACGGTGGAGCCGATGTCGGAGATCGACCGGGTGACCGCGCTGGCCGCTTCCAGCGCCAGACTCTGGGCGAATGCGGGGTCGTCGCTGTTGCCCAGGGCCTGGAGGCGCGCACCCACAATATCCGCCAGGGCGATGATCGCCCGGGAGCGGGCGTCTCCCAGGTCCTTGGACGAGAGCGCGGTCCCCTGGGAGAGCGCGCGAACGCATGCACGGGTCATTTCCGCCCCGATCTGGGCGTCCGCACCGACCTTGGCCAGGTCACCGATCAGCGAGACCGCGTCGGCATTGGTGATCGCCGGGCCGTGGCTGGCGGTGGCCGAGAAGATCCGCCCGGCGCGGCTGACGGCGAAGAGGCGCACGCCCGGGTCCTCATCGTTCATTCCCTCGCGGACCCGGGTCACCATTGCCGGGGTGGCCAGCTCGCCGGCAATTCGAAGGGCCGAGAGACTGGCTCCCACCCCCTCCCGCTCGGAGAGGGTCTTCATCAGCGGCTCCACCGCCTGGGCGTAGGCCTGGCGGAACGCGACCGAGACGCCCCGGCTCTGCAGGGGCTTGGTCAGCGCCTCCATGGCGCGCTTGTTGTCCTGGGGATCGTCGTTGGTCGCGCGGTCCGCCCAGGAGGCGATGAACTCCTCGATCTGGCCGCGTTGGGCCGGGGGGATGGAGATCGCCTCGACGATCGAACGCGGGAGATCGGCGCCCACCTGGGCCCAAGCGAGCGGGGACAGGCAGACGAGCACGAGCAGGCACAGGGCCGAGCGTGATGGGCGCAATGCGTAGGTCGTGCTCTGGAGCAGGGCGAATGTGGATCGGATCACGGGTCGTTCCCTCGGTTCGTCGGGGTGAATGGGGTGGGCGGGGCTTGGGAGTTTATCGCCCAGGGCGGGCGATATCTCCGGCGCGGGGTGTCGGGTTGGCGTCGGCTTCAGAAAGGATCAGTAAACCTCCAGGAACACACGCTTGGTCTTCTTGAGCCTCTTGGGGATCATCTGTCGCTCCCAGTGGTCGATCTCGGAGGCGATATCCGCGTCGGGCTGGAGGTACGCGTGGAGCTGCTCGGGCGGGAGCAGGCGCGCCAGGGCCTGAAAGACGCCCAGCTCCATCCCCGCCAGGCCGCAGATATAAATGAGCGTGCGTTCGCCGCCCAGCAGGGGCATGAGCTCGTCGGCGTCGTGGCGCAGGCGGTCCTGGACATACAGCCGCGTGGCCTGGGCCGGGGTGGTGTGGCGCGAGATGGCGGTGTGGTAGCTGAAGCCCTCGTGCTCGCGGGCCCAGCGGGTGAACGAGTCGTCGTAGAGCAGGTCCGATTCGTAGGGCGCGCCCATGAGCAGGGCGACGCGCGAGGGCATGCCCAGACGGATCAGGTCCATGACCATCCCGCGGAACGGGGCGATGCCGGTGCCCGTGGCGATGAAGATGTAGTCATGGTCCGCGGGGTTTTCGGGCAGCAGGAATCGCTTGCCCACCGGGCCGGTGAGGGTGACCGGGTCGCCCACATTGAGGTCGCAGAGGTAGTTGGAGCACACGCCCCGCACCAGCTTGTGCGAATCCCAGTGCTCATCGAGCAGGCGCTTGACGGTGGTGGCGATGATGGTCCCGTCGCCCGCCTCGCCGCCGGTGGGGGCGGCGATCGAGTACAGGCGGAGCTTGTGGGGCGGGTCGCCCTCGCGCTCGCCGGGCGTGATGACCCCGAACGACTGCCCAGCGCGCCAGCCCCCCTCCAGGGCGGTGCCCGAGACATCGATCTCGACATGACGCACGAACCCCGAGGCCTTGCGTGATTTGGTGCAGATGTGCGACGAGCGGACGATCCCGGTGACCGGGGCCACGGGCTTGACGGTGTGCTGGGCGACATCGGGCAGCACCGGCAGCCCGGGGACCTGCTGCGTGTGTGCGGGATCGGTCGTGGTCATGCCGTAGTCTAGGTTCATACCATGAAAAACGCCCGAATCCGAGCCCATCGGGGGCGTGATTCGGGCTGAGGAACGGGTCTGGCGATCGCGATCAGTCGTCGCCCTCGCCGCCGGGCGCATCCTCGTCCGTCTGCGCGTCATCGGGGACCGGGGCCTGCGACTGGTCGGCCGATCTGTCGCTCTCATCGTCGGGGCTCTCCTCCCCGGCGGGCTCGGGAACGACCCCGCCAAGCTGCTCGAGTCGCTGGGCGGTGGCTTCGAGCTTCTCGCCCCCCTCGCCCCGCGCGGCGCTGCGCAGCGCCGAGGCGGCGTCCTGGAACGCCCCGTTGGCGGCCTGACGCGCCTCGTCGCTGGCGCTCAGGGCCGAGGCGATCATCTGGTCCCAGTCGCCCTGGAGCCCGGCGTCGCGAAGGGCGTTGTAGAGAAGGGCCTCCTCGCCGTACCCCCCGGCCTGACGGGCGTAGCACTCGGCCAGCGTCTGCTGGACGGACGCCCTGGTGAGCGACGAGACCTCCTTGACACGGTTGTTGGCCTCGCGCAGGGCCGCGAGGGCGCTGTTTATCATCGAGACCGCGCGTTCATGGGCGCTCTTGACCTCCTCCTGACGGAAAGCGGCGAACTCTTCGACGGCGTCACCGATCCGCTTGGCGGCGGCGGCGGCGTTCTGGTGCGCCAGCTCGGCGTCGGCGCCGCTCGCCTCGGCCCGCTGGTGAAGCTCCTCGATCGCCTTGTTGAGCAGCTCGATCTGCGAGGTGGCCTTCTCGACATTGAGGCCGATCTCTCGCGCCCCGGGGCGGAGCTGGCCCACCACGCCATCGATGCGGGTCGCTTCCAGGTCGAACTGGTCGGCGCGGAGGGTGTGCTCGCGCACCTGCTGGGCGATGTCGGCCGCCTCCACGGCGCTGACGCGCGCCATCCGCAGCTCCAGCTCGCCCGACTTGTTCCGCTCGACGCTCGCCTTGTCGCGCAGGGCGGCGATCCGCGCCTCCTTGTCGGCGATCTCGGCGCTGATCTGCTCGCTCTGGCGCTGGTACTGCTCGATATCCTGCTCACGCATCGCGATGATGCCGCCGAGCTGCTCGATGTCCTGGCCGGGGTCGAAGGTGCTCGCGGCCTGGGATAGCGCGGTCATGGTCAGCCACTCGCTGATCATGCCTCGGATCACCCGCGCCTTGTGCAGCGCCAGCGTCTCGGCCTCGGCGGCGTCCTGGGAGGCCAGTGACGCCTGGCCCAGGCGGGCCAGGCCCAGCGAGACGGCGGCGGCCTCGGCGTAGCCCGAATCATCGCCCGCGTATTCCTCGACAAGCTGCTCGGTCGCCTTGTACTGCTTGAGCGCCTCGGACTGGACGGCGGTCGGATCGCCCGCGGCGACCGAAGAGAATGTAAGGCCGGCCTGCTCGACCGCGGCCTGGGCCTCGTCGGAACGCGAGCAGGCGCCCAGGCCCGCCAGCGCGAGCAGAACGCCGGCGCCGGTGAGCGCCAGCGGGCCCATCGGCCTGGGCTGGATGCGGAGCGTGGGGTGGGTGTGCGTCATGCGGCGGTGTCCTGTCTGTCATCCGACCATAGGGCGGGTCGCGTGTCTTCACGGTTCATGCCGGCGGGAAAGGCCGGGAACGGGGCAAGGATGGTAGCACATCGGCGCCGGGGTCGCGGTCACCACGCCATCAGGGCCCGCCCGCGGGCGGGGCCTGGTCGGGTTCTCCCCGGGCCGGGTCGTACTCGAACCCATAGTCGGGACGCGGCTGGTACATCGATCGGATCCAGTCGATCGCCTGCTGGTACTTGCGGTCGCGCGTGGTGCGGAAGATGGGGCGGTAGCCCATCCCCGGGTAGCCGTCGGGGATCTCGGGGTGCGGGGTCAGCGCGTTGCCGCGGATCATGCCCATCTGCAGCAGCGGCGAGCGGTCGGGCGACTTGAAGTCGATCAGCGGCGTCCCGTCGTCCAGCGTGGTGTGCTCGAGGATGTAGAGGTTGGTGAAGGCGGTCTCTTCGGAGTTGGGCCTGGTATTGAGCAGACGCAGCGAGCCCGCTTCGGCCCCGCCGTGGCACCGCGTCGAGGCGCAGGCGTTGATGAGCCAGCCCCGTCCGTTGTGGACCTCGTGGCGGAAGCGTTCGAGCGAGTCGGGCGTCCCGAGCACCTTCACCCTGGGGTAGAGATCGCGGGCCTTGAGCTTGAAGAGCAGCTTGAGCTTGTCGAGCTCGGGCCAGGCGTACACCTGCTTGCGCTCGTTCTCGTTGGGGCTGAACTCCGCGGGGAAGCGGGTCATGAGCTCGGCGATGACCTCGTCGGGGACTTTGAACTCGGGCGGGTTGCGCAGGTCGATCTCGTAGACGCGCATGAGGTTGATCTGCTCGGGCGTGAGCGTGGGGAACTCGTTGCGGGTGATCTTGCCGTCGCGACCGTTCGCGGGGCCGTCGTCCGGGAGTTTCCCGGCGTCGCCGGGCTGGCCGGTCTGGTCATTCTCGGGCTCGTCCTCCCCTGTTCCCGCATCCCGCGCCCCGTCATGCCCCGGCTCGTCCCCGCCGGGCTTGGCCCGTCTGAGCTTGCCGTACTCGGCCAGCCAGGTGTGCAGCAGCCGGGCGCGGGGGTTGTTGGGGTCGATGATGAGGATCGTGTCGAGCTCCTTGTACGCCAGCGAGTACGCCTTGCGCGCGCGGAGCCACTCGACCAGCGACAGGCGCGCGTCGATATCGTCGTCGGCGATCGCGGCGCGCATCTGCTCGTAGCGTTCGGCCACCGGGGGCAGGAGCCTGACATTGGCGACTTTCTTCTTCTGAAATGTGGTGTCGATGCCCTCGACCCCGATCACCACGATCAGCTCGTCCTGGCGGACGAGCTCGCCGGTGATCGTGCGCCCCGAGAGCAGGGTGATGACGCACTCGGTGATCCCCTCGCGGTTCTCGTCGGGGGGCGTGGCGCCCTCGGCGCCGGGATCGGGCGAGACGAGCGAGGCGAACGCCCAAGCGGCCCCGGGACGCGGCGGACGGGCGCGGGGCCCCCAGGCGCACACGGTCGCGCACATCGCGACCAGCCCCGCGATGGCGAGGCACGCGGGCGCGATCGAGCGCAACGGGCTGTGGTGGGGGTCCTGGTTCATGGAGAGCGGTGGGGGCCTGCCAAGGAGTATACCACCGCGCACGCGCACCGGTTCCACGCCCGCCGCTCGCCGCAGGACGCTATGCGGCGGCGGAATCGCCCCGGTCGTCATCGGGAAGGGGCAGGATCCGCTCGTCGGCGTTGACCTTGGCGAAGGAGCTGAGCGGCTCGACGAGTTCGCCGCGCTCGATGACGGGGCGGTTGCTCCTGCTCAGGGCGATGACGCACTCGCCCTTGATGTCGCGCTCGAAGCGGGCGTGGAACCCCGGGAGCCAGATCTCGGTCTTGGCGTGGATCATGCCCAGCACCGTGAGGCGTGGGCAGGTGTGGTCGCGGATGATCTGCGTGAGCCGGGAGATCGCGCCGTGCAGCTTGGCCTGCTTGGCGGTCAGCGCCGCGATCTCGTCCTCCATGCCCCGCGCCCGGTTCGTCTGGGCCGCGCTGGGCTTGCGCAGCGTGGCGCGGAACCCGAGCAGCGCCTGGCGCTGCTTCTCCAGCTCGGCGTCGACCCGCGGGAGCATGTCCAGGGCCTGGCGCTTCTTGAGCTCGATGTCGGGAAGGCGGGCCAGCAGGACGAGCGTGGCCACGCCCCGCGCCGAGCCCAGCGTGCCCACCGTCCCCCCGCGGGCCACGCTCAGCTCCCCGCCGCGGATCGCCGCGCCCGGGGCGTCGATGCGCCCGCCGATCCGCAGGGTGCAGTTGGTGATCTCACGCAGCACATGGCAGTCGCCAGCGACCGCGCCGTGCACCGCCTCGAGGTAGCCCGAACGCAGGTCGCCTCCCGCCTGGATCGCCCCCACCTCGCGTCCCGCCATGCCCTGATGGAGCACGATGTTCTGGTGCGAACTCAGGTGGGCGGCCTCAACAAGCTTTTGGACCTCCAGGTCCCCGCTGGAGCTGACCCTGAAGCGGTCGCGCACGCCCTTCTGGATCACGACATCGTGTGGGAAGTCGATGTTGCCCGTGGAGAAATCGACATTGCCCGCGATCTCCAGGTGGGGGTTGATCCTGATCTTCTGGTTCTGGAAAATGAGGTGCCCGTCGATCTGGGCGATGATGCCGTTGTGTGCGCTGAGCACGCATGACTCGTCGACGACGCCCTCCAGGTCCTTGCCGGTCCGTGAGGCGACGGCGGCGCCGAAGATGTTGCACCCGTCCTGGCCGGGCGTGCTGGGGGTCAGTCGCGCGATCTCGTCGCCGGCGGCGACGACGATGACGGTGCTCTCGTTGTAGAAGTCGATCGAGAAGGCCTTGGCGCCGGGCCCCTCCTCGAAGGCGTGAGACTCCTTGGCCAGCGTGAAGGCCGCGTGGCGCTGGGCGATGCGATCGAAGCGGGCTTCGATCTCGTCGCAGAACTCGATCCCGGCGTTGACCCCGTGCACGGGCTCTCGCCCCCGCGCCACGACCCGCTCGTGCGGGACCGAGCGGTTCTCCTCCACCTCAAGGGTCAGCGCGGCCAGCTCGTCGTCCAGGATGCAGCTCTCGACGACCTTGCGGCCCACGAGGAACTCCCGCAGCGACTGGCGGGTGACGAGGCCCTCCGCCTCGTGCCCCTCGACGCGCAGCACCCCCTTGATCTTGGCTTGATCGGTGCTCAGTCTCAGCAGGCGGTCGATCTCGGTTGGGAGTGTCGCCATGGTTGGGGTCCGGGCCGCGACGCGGCGGTATTGACGGGCGGGGAGGATCAGACGGCGGCACAGCGGGCGAGCGTCTCGCTGATCCGCTCCTGCAGCAGGTCGGGGGTGAAGGGCTTGATGACATAGTTGTTGACGCCGGCCTTGATCGCCTCGATCACCCGCGACTTCTCGCCCTCGGTGGTCACCATGATCAGCGGCGTGGCCCTGTCCCGCTCGCGGAAGGCCCGCACGAAGCCCAGCCCGTCGAGGTTGGGCATGTTCCAGTCGACCAGGCAGAGCCCGGGCTCGAAGGATTCGGCCTTGGACAGGGCGTCGAGCCCGTCGCAGGCCTCCACGATCTCGGTGTGTCCCAGCTGCGCCAGCACCGCACGCTGGATGTTTCGCATGGTCTTTGAGTCGTCGATCAGCAGGATTCGCATCGGCATGCTCCTTGCGTGTGAAGAGGCGGAAAGGGTTTCAGGCGGCCCCGCTGGCGGCCAGCTCGCGGGCGCCGCGGAGCGCGACCCCGAGCACGATCCTCCCGCAGTCCGTGTCGCAGGGGATCACCACGCTGGCCACGCCGGGAACGGACGCGACGCGGTGGCCGGCGCCGACGATCACCGACGGGCAGGACATCGAGACGCCCCCGCGGGGGAACCCGGACTTGGCGGTGCCCGAGATCATGTTGACCAGCTCGCCCACCGCATCGGCGAACTCCTCGCTCTCCGGATCGGCGGCCTCCCCGGTGAACAGCGCCACCACCGAGGCCGCCGTCCCGAGGTTCATCGAGAGCACCACGGCGCCGGCGACCTCTCCGGAGACGCCGATGACGCCCGAGATGTCGTGGGCCGGGTCATCCCCGCTCTTGACGCGCGGCTCGCCAACCTCCACCGCCAGCTGGAGCATGGTTCCCAGAACGGTCTGGATCGAGGTCATGAAGGGTGTGATGTATCTGGCGTCCATGGGTCGGTTCCTCGGTCGTGTCGGGGTCAGTTCAGCGTCCGCTCGCGGGTCAGCCGCGACCGGCGGACGAGTTCCTCGGTGTCGATGATCATGCTCACGCCCCCGTCGGCGCGGACGGTGGCGCCCGAGATCGGGCCGCGGCGTTCCATCCCCGTCAGGGGCTTGATGATGATCTCCTCGCGTCCCAGCACGCGGCTCACGCTCAGGGCGGCGCGGTGCTCTCCGGAGCGCATCACCACCGCCAGCGGCTCATCGCCCGGGCTGCGCCCCGGGACGCCCAGGGCCTCGCTGGCGCTGAGCAGCGGGCACACCGCCTCGCGCAGCACGAGGACCGGCCTGCCGGCGATCGTGGCGCGCATGGCCGGCGTGGGGTGGACGATCTCCGTGACGCCCGTGAGCGGGATCGCCAGCACCTCTTCGCCCACGCCGACCATCAGCGCGGGCAGGATGGCCACGGTCAGCGGGATGCTCAGGACCACGGCGGCGCCCTGCCCGCGGACCGACCTGATGCACAGCGAGCCGCGCAGATTCGTCTCGATGTTGGTGCGGACCACATCCATGCCCACCCCCCGCCCCGAGAGCTCCGACACGCCGTGGGCGGTCGAGAAGCCCGGCTCGAGGATGAAGCGGAACACCTCCTCGTCGCTGAGTGTCTCCAGCGCCGCCCGGCCGATCATGCCGCGCTCGACGGCCTCGGCGCCGATGCGCTCGCGGTCCAGGCCCGCCCCGTCATCGCTGATCTCCACGCGGACATGGCCGCCCTCGTGGGCGGCGCGGATGGCGATGGTCCCGGCCGGGTCCTTGCCCGCCGCGACCCGCTCGGCGGGCGCCTCGATCCCGTGGTCGGCGCTGTTGCGCAGCAGGTGCAATAGCGGGTCGCTCAGGGCCTCGATGACCGACCGGTCCACCTCGGCGTCGCCGCCGCGGATCACCAGCCGGATCTCCTTGCCCGTTCTTGCGGCCAGGTCGCGGACCAGGCGGGGGTATTTGCCCAAAAGCCGATTGAGCGGCTGCAGGCGCGTGCGCATGACGGCGAGCTGGATCTCCCCGGTCACGCGATCGAGCGACTCCACGGCCATGGCCATCCGCTCGTGCAGATCGTGGTCGTCGCCCGTCCCCCCCGCGTGGACGCAGAGGGCCGAGAGGCGGTTCTTCTGGAGCACCAGCTCGCCTGTGAGGTTCATGAGCGTTTCGAGCCGGGCGACATCGACGCGGATCGAGGCGTCGGGCGCGGCGGGCCCGGGCTCCGCGGTCGGCGCGTGTGGCCCGCGATCCGTGCTCGTTTGCGCGTGCGGCGCTCCCCGGCCCATCTCGCTCAGCGCGTGCAGCAGAGCGGGGTCCGCGTGGGTGAGCTCGGCCCCGCCCCGGCCAAGCTGCGCCAGCTGGCGCTTGAGCAGGTCGGCGCCAAGCAGCAGCAGGTCGGTCTCGTTGGCGCCGATGAGGATGGCGCCCTCGCGGGCCGCCCCCAGCGCGGTCTCGGCGGCGTGGGCAACCTCCAGCAGGCACGGCAGGTTCAGGAACGACGCCCCGCCCTTGATCGTGTGCAGCGCGCGAAACAGGCGCCCGAGCAGCTCGGCGTCGCCGGGCGAGGCCTCCAGCTCGATCAGGCCCCGCTCGAAGTCCCCGAGCAGCTCGCCCGATTCGATCAGGAAGTCACGCGTGATGGAGGGGTCGAAGTCGTGCATCGTTCAGCCCCGCCCCCCCGCGCCGGCGACGGCCTTGCGGTAGCAGAAGCCCTGGGGGATGTCCAGCGGGATGAAGCGGTCCGTGAGCGGCGCGATGCGCTCGGAGTGCCCGATGAACAGCGTGCCGTCGTCGGCCAGCTGCCGGTCGAACATCTCGATCACGCTCTTCTTCATGGGGTCGTCGAAGTAGATCAGCACATTGCGGCAGAAGATCACATCCCAGAGCCCGTGCCGCAGCGCCGCCCGCTCCTCCTTGAGGTTGTGCTTCTCGAAGCTCACCATCGAGCGGATCGTCTCGTCCAGGCGGTGGACCCGGTTCTCCTGCGTGAAGTAGCGATCGACCACCAGCGCCGGGGTGGTCCGCATCGAATAGAGCGAATACTGCCCCGCCTGCGCGGTCTGCAGCGCCCGCTCGGAGATGTCGGTGCCCAGGATCTCGATGCGCCAATCGCTCAGACGCACCCCCAGGGTGCGGTGGAGCAGGATCGCCAGGGTGAATGGCTCCTCGCCCGTGGAGCACGCCGCCGACCAGATCCGCAGCCGGCGCGTGGATTCGCGAGACTCGAGCAGCGCCGGCAGCGTGTGGTTCTCGAACACCGCCAGCTGGGGCTCGTTGCGGAAGAAGCTCGTCTCGTTGATGGTGATGCGGTTGAACATCTCCTGGAACTCGTCCGCGCGGTAGGGGCCGACGGTGAGGTAGGTGATGTAGTGGTCGTAGTTGTCGAACCCCAGCTCCGCCACGCGGTGGCACAGGCGCGATTCGATGACATATTTCTTGTTGGGAGGGAAGTGGATCCCCGAGCACTCGTAGATGAGCGCCGCCAGGACCCGGAACTGCTCGTCGGTGAGCGGGATCCTTGCCTTGCTCGGCGTGTTGTTGGGTGTGCTGCTCGGTGTCATTGGTCGTGTGGTCCTGAGCGATGTGCGCCGGGATCGTCAGGCGGCGTGATCCTCGGCGGGGGCGGACAGCCCCGCCTCGCCCAGCATCCACCCGGGCGCCAGCAGGATCAGCAGCCCGCCCTCGCCCTCGGGGCGGACGAGGCCGACGATGCGCCCCGGGTCGATGCCCGCCTGGCACGCCGAGGCCGGCACGATCAGCGCGCGGTCGATGTGGGTCACCTCGTGGGCCGAGTCGACCAGCAGCCCCACGCACCGGCCCCGGATATCCAGCACCATGATGCGCGAGTGGGGCGTGACGGTGGCGGGGCCGAGCTCCAGCAGCACGCCCAGATCCAGCACGGGAATGATGCTGCCGCGCAGGTTGATCACCCCGCGCACGCCGGGCGCGCTCTGGGGCACCCGCGTCAGCGCGGTCACGCGGCTGATCTCCAGCACATGCCCGATATCCATGCCAAAATGCCCATCGCCCACGCGGAAACGGACCAGCTGGAGGCGCTCGGGCGCGGGTCCGGACTCGCTTGCGCGGTGGGGTTGTGCAGGGATCTGGCGCATGGAGACATGACTCCTGAAGTCGGGTTGGTTCCCGCTGCGGGGTTATCCGATCCTAAATATCGTAAGTTTGTCGGAGCCAGTTGATCCCGGTTGCCCAAGTCGGCTCACGCCGAGCGCTGGGGGGCCGATTCTCCAGGGACGGCACACACGACCTTTCCCGAGAATCGTTCACAGAGCTGGGCAAGAAGGACACCAATTTCGGGGGGCGAGAGCACCGCATCGGCCAGCCCGGCGTCGATCACGGCCCTGGGCATGCCATACACGACGCAGCTCGACGCTGACTGCGCGATGACCTGTCCCCCGCCCGCCCGCACGCTCGCGGCCCCTCTGGCCCCGTCTTCCTCCATCCCGCTGAGCTGGATGGCCAGCAGATGGGGCCCGAGGAGTGAGGCCGCCGAGTCGTAGAGCAGGTCCACGGATGGGCGGCAGACGGCTCCCGGCACCGTGTCGAGCAGGCGTGCGACCACCCGCCCCGACCCCGTGCGCGTGGGTCGCAGGTGCCCGCCCCCGGGCGCGATGTACACGCCCGGGGTGGAAAGGTCCGCGCCCGCCTCGGCCAGGCGGACGCGGGGACGGCACTGCTGGTCGAGCTGGCCGGCGAAGCTCCGGGTGAACAGCTCGGGCATGTGCTGGGCGATCAGGATTGGGAAGCTCAGTTCGGCGGGCAGCACGCTGAGGATGGATTCCACCGCGCGCGGCCCGCCGGTGGAGGCGCCGATGACCACCGCCCGCACCCGGGCCAGCTCGATCGGATGCGTGCGGGGATGTTCTCGCCCCTGCACGGAGGCGGGGGATCGCAGCCGGGCGCGGTGCTCGCCGATGGCGCTCAGCTTGGCGATGAGTTCGCGGCGGAAGGCGCCCGGCGCATCGGCGCCCGGGATCGGTCCCTTGGCGATGAAATCGCTGGCGCCTTCCCGCAGCCCCCGCAGCGCCCAGCGCGAGCCCGGGGCGGTGAGCGAGGAGCAGATCAGCACCGCCGGGGGGAAATCGGCGCAGGCGCCGCGGATCTCGCGCAGGGCCGCCAGCCCGTCCATGCCCGGCATCTCGATGTCCAGGGTGACCAGGTCGGGGCGGTGCTCGCGGGCTTTGGCCACGGCGTCGAGCCCGTCGCAGGCGGTGGCGGCCAGCTCCAGCCCCGGCGCGGCGACGATCATTTCGGAGATGATCTTACGCATGAAGGCGGAGTCATCAACCACGAGTACGCGCACGCTCAGGGCTCCCCTCGGCACAACCGGCCGTGCCCGGTTGTCGGCCGGATCGGGGCGGGGCTTGACGGGGATCGGCCGACTCCAAAGACACAGGCGGCGCCGGGAATGGATCCCGGCGCCGCCGATGCAATGCCCAGAAGAGGACTCGAACCTCCACTCCCTTGCGAGAACCACCACCTCAAGGTGGCGCGTCTACCAGTTCCGCCATCTGGGCTCTTTGGTTGAGGGGGGAAGTATACGCGGACCTCGCGCGTTGTCGAGTTGGGTTCCGCGGCGGGTATCGAAATCGGAGGGTGAATCTCGCCCCGGCGCTGGTGCCCACGCACGGGGCCGCTAGGATTGGCCCTCAAACCGGAATCGCCCCGCCCGGCGCTTCCACGCGCCGGGAAGCGGGCGCTCACAAGGACCAGCCGAGGATCGTGATGACGACGGATATCTCCGACACCAAACACAAGCTGTACGAGCATGTCAGGCAGGGAGCGATCGAGGCGGATGTCTTCGCCTCGGTGGAGATCGACGAGCGGGGGGTGTGCTGCGAGGCGGACGGCCCGGCCGAGCCCGCGTTTTACCGGGTGTCGATCGAGGAGGGATCGGTCTGGATCTCACTCGAGACCGTCGACCGCTGGCTCTCGGGCTCGATCGAGGAGGAACTGGTCAAGACGGGCGACAAGCTCGACGAGCTGCTCGAGGAGGAGATCATCGAGCTGGGGCACGACCAGGCGGTGGTGGAGTTCGAGCATTACCGCTCGCCCGAGAAGATCTATGTGTTCCGCTCGAAGCTCACGACGGCGCTGAGCGATCCGTCGGCCCCGGAGCACGCGCTGATCTGGCTGCTGGGCTACGAGCTGGTGTTCCGCGAGCTGGGGGACATGACCGAGGACGACGAGGACTGAGTGGCGGGGGGAAAGCGTTGACCGTGGCGATCAGGATTGATCGTCGCGCGGGAAGGCGGACGGACAAATGCGGATCTTGATGCTCGGCTGGGAGTTCCCGCCGTTCATGTCTGGGGGGCTCGGCACCGCGATTGAGGGCCTGACCCGCTCGCTGGTCTCGCACGGGCACGAGGTGGTCTTCGTGCTGCCACAGCCCGTGCCCGAGGGGCACCGCTCACATGTCGAGCTCATCGGGCCACGCGTGCTGGCGCGGCGCGTTCAGGCGATCCGGGCCGGGTATCTCTCCAAGCGGCCCATCACGGCGAACCTGGGCGCGTCCGACGCGCCCCTCCCCGGGGACGACCCCGCGCTCATCGGCGCCCTAATGCACCGCCTGGGGCGCTTCGAGCCCTCCACGCCCGGCTCTTCTCCCGGCTCCTACCCCAGCTCTTATCCGGGGGTGGACACGGGTGATGTGCTCGGGCGCGTGGTGGATATCGTCCGCGGCGCCCAGGGCGAGACGGGCGCCCGTGCCGGGTTCGACGAGCCGGGGGATTACAAGCGCCTCGGGAGCGCCAGCGCCGACCAGATCGCGGGCGTGCTCGACTCGGTGCTCGACTCGATCGGCGAGATGGGCACGGGCATGGGCGGGTACGGCAGCGACCTCTTCGGCGACGCCCAGCGCTACGCGCGCCTGGTGGCGGCGCTGGGGCTGACCGAACGCTTCGATGTGATCCACGCCCACGACTGGCTGGCGTACCCCGCCGGGCTGCTGCTGCGGAGCATCACCGGCAAGCCGCTGATCTGCCACATCCACGCCACCGAGTTCGACCGCTCGGGCGAGCACATCAACCAGCGGGTCTACGACATCGAGCGCGCCGGCCTGACCGGCGCCGACCGGGTGATCGCCGTCTCACGCCTGACCAAGGCGATCGTGCACGAGCGCTACTCGGTGCCCGAGCACAAGATCGATGTGGTCTACAACGGGGTCGCCCAGGGCGGGGTGCAGCCCCACACCGGGGCGGCGATCGAGTCGAGCGACAAGATCGTGCTGTTCCTGGGGCGCATCACGATGCAGAAGGGCCCCGAGTACTTCATCCAGGCCGCCAAGCGCGTGCTGGAGAAGGAGGGCCATGTCAAGTTCGTGGTCGCGGGCAGCGGCGACATGGCGGTGCGGATGATCGAGCACGCCGCGGCCATCGGAATCGGGCACAAGGTCCTGTTCACCGGCTTCCTGCGCGGGCGCGATGTCGACCGCGTCTACCGGATGGCCGACTGTTATGTGATGCCCAGCGTCTCCGAGCCCTTCGGGATCGCGCCCCTCGAGGCGATGCGCAACGATGTGCCGGTGATCGTATCCAAGCAGTCCGGCGTGTCCGAGGTGCTCACCCACGCGCTGAAGGTCGATTTCTGGGACATCGACGAGATGGCCAACAAGATCGTGGCGGTGCTGCGCTACCCGCCGCTGAGCCAGACGCTCCGCGAGCACGGCCGCTTCGAGCTGCGCGGGCTCACCTGGGACGGGGCGGCGGAGAAGTGCGTGAAGGTCTACGCCAGGGCGATGGCGGGCGTGGGATGATCTCGGCTTGACCCTCCCCTGATGGCAAGTGGCCAGCGGCCGATGCCCTCTTAACCCACATCCCGTCCCTGGAACAGGATCACCGCCAGCGACAGGAAGACCGTGATCTGGCACCCGCCGTAGAGCAGCACCAGCACGACATGGCCCGCGGGGATGGGCTGGTTCTGGGTGACGGCGTCGAGCAGCCAGAATGACTGCAGGTTGGGGATCACCGACCAGACCATCAGCGGCCCCGCGTGGACCATCGTGGGCTGGCGGAAGAGCGAATCGCCCGGCAGCGGGGGCCTTGAGAGCCGGACCGCCTCGCGTCCGACCTGCTGGATGGTGATGACATCATCGTCGATGGCGCTGATGACCAGCGCCGGCTCGGGGCGGGCGTTCTTCCGGGGGGTGACGCCGGAGTCGAGCGGCCGAAAGGGCGGGGTGATCAGCCCCACGCCGTTGGGCGAGGCGCCGTAGTACACCGGATCGCCCACCGCGATGTCCTCGGTGGCCGGGCCCAGGAGCGTGATGTCGATCGTCGAGCCCGGGGCGCGGAGCATCACCTCGTTGAAGGCGCTGTCGTCCCTGAGGGCCGACTGATCGAAGCGAAGCACCTCGTCGAGCGTGACATATCGGCGCGGGTCGTAGCCGGCCTCCTCGAACTCCTCGGGCGTCATGTTGTTGCGCGACGAGGCCAGGTCCCAGACCTGCTGGGGAAAGAAGTCGAAGATATCCGCGTTCAGCGGCGACCGGGTCATCGCGACCTGCCCGAAGCGGTGGTTCTCGTAGACGCGCCGCCCGAACCAGTAGTTCGAGAGCAGCCCGATCAGGAAGACGCCCAGGCAGATGACGATGGTCAGCACCTGCCCCAGGCGCGTCGAGACCGCCGTGGCGATCGAGGTCATCACCAGGAGCGCCACCGCCAGGCACAGGCACGCGAGCATGATCTGGGGCTTGAGATTCTCGCCCGCGTCCATGAGGGTCCAGTCCTCGTTGATGAAGAGGACGGCGGCGTACCCGATCCAGATCAGCGGCAGCAGCGTCAGCGCCGCGGTCTGCCCGAATGACCAGCCGTAGAGATAGTTGCCCACTCCCCCCAGCACGACGGCGGCGAGGATCGAGCCCACGCTGAACAGGATAACGGGGTAGTTCGGGTCGTCGGCGGCCGTGGTCAGGATCCCGTGCCGGATTCCCATGAGCAGGAAAGCGATCATGATGGCGATGGCGACCATCATCGAGGCCGAAATCCCCAGGAACTTGCCCAAGATCACACTGGCGCGCCCGATGGGCTTGGAGACCACCGTCAGGACGGTCTTGTTCTCGATCTCGCGCGAGATGGCGGCGGTGGCGATGAACGAGGCGAGGATGATCCCCAGCAGAAAGTCCCCGCCCATCGAGACATCCAGCAGCATCTTGTCGTCGCCGCTGACCTCACCGGGCACATTCCGCGAGCCCATGGAGAACCCGACGATCCAGGTGTTGAGCAGCTGGATGAACGCCGCCAGCAGGAGCATGATGAAGAACACCGGCTGGCGGATGCTCTCCTTGAACGCGTTGCGTGCGATGGTCAGCGTGGGCGTGATCATGAGGGGGATGATGATAGCGGCGGCGCTCGCGCCCGGGGCGCAGCCGCTGCGCGTCGGGAGGAGCGCGGCGCGGGTGGGCGATGTCACATACGGTCGGGTCGCGCCCCAGTTCGGTGTCTGTGAAGACAAAGGGGCGGATTCTCGCCATGGCCCTGAACCGCGGGCGAGGGCCTGGCGTAGGGAGAGACGCGGCGTGGACGCCTCGTTGTCGGGGGCGCACAGCGCGCGAGCGCCGCCAGCGGCGCTTCAAACTCTCGCCTGGCCTCCCAACGCGGGCCCGGAGCGACCCTAGCATAGGTCACAGGCCTTGCCGCTCGTTTCCCTCAGCGTCCGCGGCGACCCGACCCCTTCGCCCCAGCGCGATCCCACCCCACGAGGAAGTTGCACCCATGAGCAAGGGCGACTATCTGACCTACCGCAAGGCGTCATCGATCACCATCGTCGGGCTCGTGCTGCAGCTGCTGATGACGCTGGCGGTGTTCTTCTACGGGCGCCTCTCGGGCGACCGGGCGGGGTCCGCGGCGGCGGTGTTCCTGGGCACGGGCCTGCTGGCCTGGGGCGTGCTGCTGCTGGTGTTCGACCAGCACCGGCGCGAACGGATCGAGGCGATGGAGGCCGAGCAGCTGGCTGTTTCGGGCGCCTCGGCCGCCAGCGCGTTCGAGAACGCGGGCGATGATCTGCGCGTCGCGGGGCGGCGCCTGGCCTTTATCTATAAATGGATCGTCCCCGGCGTCGCCGTCCTGATGGGCGCCATCAACATCTGGGTGGGCGTCGCCCGCATGAGCGCCTGGGGCGCCGACGACCGCTTCGTGAACTTCTCGCGCCACCCCGGATGGGCCCTGGCCATCGGCATCGCGCTGGCCGTGGTTGGGTTCGTCTTCGCCCGCTTCGTCTCGGGGATGGCCAAGGTCCCCGCGTGGGCCAATCTCCGCGCCGGGGCCGCGGTCTCGGTGGCGGCGGCGCTGGTGGGCGTGGTGCTGGCGGTGGGGGGGTTCCTGGAGCTGGCCCTGAGCATCGACCGGTTCCTCGCCTGGAGCCCGTATATCGTCGCGGTCGGGATGATCGGCTTCGGGGCCGAGATCGGGCTGAACCTGGTGCTGGATGTCTACCGCCCGCGCAAGCCCGGCGAGCTGCCCCGCCCCGCGTTCGATTCGAGGTTCCTGGGGCTGCTGGCCGCCCCGGACCGCATCGCCGAGAATGTGGGCGAGGCGGTCAACTACCAGTTCGGCATCGATGTCACCAGTTCGTGGTTCTACCAGCTCCTGAGCCGGTGGATCGTGGTCTTCGTGCTCATCGGCGTGGGCATCGGATGGCTGCTGACGGCCCTGGTGGTGGTCGAGCCCCACGAGCGGGGGCTGATCCTGACCAACGGGGTGATCTCCACGCCGCTCTACAGCTTCGGCGACCAGGGCGACGGGGACATCGGCCCCGGGCTGCACATCAAGTGGCCCTGGCCTTTCTCCACCTACGAGACCCCCGTGGTCGTCAGCGGGCGGGGGGAGACACAGGTGCGCACCACCACGGGCGTGCGCGTGCTCAATCTTGCCTCCAACCCCCCGACCCCGGGCACGACCCCCATCCTCTGGACCGAGAGCCACACGGGCGCCGAGCGCCTCAACATCGTCCAGCCCGAGCGCACGCCGGCCTCGGCGGGCGACACGACCAAGAGCGAGGGCAACAACACCGTGGCCGAGCTCTCGCTGGTGGCCGCCGAGGTACCCGTCCAGTATGTGATCCGCAATGTGAAGCTTTTCGACCAGTTCGCCGCTCCCGGCCAGCGCGAGCAGATGCTCCTGCAGATCGGGCGACGCGTCGTCACCCAGTACCTGGGGGAGCTGGCGATCGACGAGATCCTGGCCAAGAGCCGCACCACGATGCCCATCGAGCTCAAGCGCCGGCTCGACGAGGCCTACGGCCGGCTCAACGACGGTCAGGGCGCGGGCATCGAGATCCTGTTCGTGGGGCTCAACGGCGTGCACCCCCCGACCAAGGTCGCCCCCTCCTTCGAGCGCGTGATCAGCGCCCTTCAGAACCGCGAATCACTCATCGAGGAGGCCCAGAAGTTCCAGATCAGCCAGCTCACCGAAGTCGCCGGCACCGTCGAACTGGCCAAGCAGATCAACGCCCGGCTCATCGAGCTCGAGCGTCTGCGCCGACGCGTGGGCGGCGAGGCCCCCGAGTTCATCGAGGCCGAGCTGGAGGTCCAGCGCCTGCTCGAGAAGGCCGGGGGCGAGGCGGGCGAGCTGATCCTGGCCGCCGGCGCCGACCGATGGGTCCGGCACATGTCCGAGCGCGGGCGCGCCAGCCTGCTCCAGGGGCAGCAGGAGGCCTACCTCGCCGCCCCCGAGCTGTACCGCAGCAGCATGTATTTCAGCGCCCTGCACGACGCCATGGCCCAGTCGCGGGTCTACATGACCCCCGCCGGGCTCGCGTCGCTCAGAGTGCGCCTCGAGCTCCAGGACAAGCAGGTCGGCACGGATGTGTTTGACGCCGAGGCCGGGGCGGCGTTGCAATAAGAAGATCCCCGCGAGATGGCGGGGCTGGTCGGCCGCCCGTTGTCGGGCGCCGCACCCGGCAGGGTGCGAAACGGAGAATGATTCGTGTTCAAGCTCAAGAAGAACCTGATCCCCATCCTGGCGGTGCTGTTCGTGATCCTGATCGTGGTGTTCAGCTCCACCTACACGGTGCGCTTCACCGAGACCGCGGTCAAGACCTACTTCGGCAGCGCCAACGAGAACTCGATCGTCGAGGAGCCCGGCCTGCACTTCAAGCCGCCCTACCCGTTCTCGAGCGTGACCAAGTACGACAAGCGGATCCGCCTGGTGCAGACGCGCTCCGAGACGGTCCAGACGGCCGATGATTTCCAGATCATCGTCGAGGCCTACCTGAGCTACCGCGTCGCTGACCCGCTCCGGTTCTTCCGCAGCTTCTCCAACGCGGGCGACCGGGCGATCGACCACTTCAACAAGGCCGAGAACGATGTGCTCCGCGACCTGCTCCGCAGCGCCCTGGGCGAGACGAGCAGGTACGAGATGGGCGACCTGTTCACCAACCAGAGCGGGGCCTCGGCGATCCCCGAGCTCGAGCAGCGGGTGCGCGAGCTGCTGGTCAGCGGCGGCAGCGGCGGCAAGCCCCTGGGGGAGTACGGGATCGAGGTCACCAGCGTGGGCATCGACCGCATCGTCCTGCCCGAGGAGACGACCTCGGCGGTGATCAACCGCATGGGCGCCAACCGCGACCGCCTGGCCGAGCGGTACGAGTCGGAGGGCCGCTCGCAGGCGCGCGCCATCCAGGCCGAGGCCACGAGCAACGCCGACCGGATCCGGGCCTTCGCCCGCCGCCGCGCCGATGAGATCCTGGCCCGGGGCGAGTCCGAGGCGGCGCCCTACCTGGCCCAGCAGAACATCAATCCCGACCTGGCGGTCTTCATCCAGAATATCAAGATGATGCGCGAGGCCATGGCCAAGAAGTTCACGCTGATCTTCTCGACCTCGGACTACGGCATGCAGATGTTCGATCCCTCGATCGTCGAGAAGTCGGGCGGGGGGTTGCCCGTGCCCAGCCCCGGCGCCCGGCAGGACCAGAACGACACTACGCCCGCCGGGGGCGGCGACACCGGGACGGAGGGTTGAGCATGGACGAGCCAGCCAACAACAATGTTCAGGAGCATCGCGATGAGCACGAGCACGGGCACGATCTGCCCGGCGCCCAGGGCGAGCACGCGCCCGACGAGGGCCTGATCACGGGGCGCGCCGCGTCGGTGCGATTCAGCAGGCGCCAGGACCCGACCCTGAGCTCCAACCGCGCGCGCATGGACGCGGCCAACCAGTCGCTTGCCGAGGCGCTCAAGATCACCTACGCCTTCCTGCAGGCGGGCATGCTGGTGCTGGTGGTCCTGTTCATCTTCAGCGGTTTCCAGAAGATCAACGAGGGCGAGCGGGGCATCTCGGTCTTCCTGGGCAAGCCCTCGCGCACGAACATCGAGCCCGGGGCCCACCTGACCTGGCCCTACCCGATCGGGGAGATGATCCGGGTGGGCGAGGGCGCGGTGGAGGTGCCCATCTCCCGCGCGTTCATGCCCAACCGTCCCGGCGCCGTCAGCGACGACGCGCTGCTCGAGGCCAAGATCACCGAGTTCAACAGCCAGGGGCGGCTGAACCCCGCGCGCGACGGCTCGCTGATCACGGCGGACCTGAACATCGCCCACACCCAGTGGACCGTGAACTACCACCGCTCCAATCACCTGCGCTATGTCCAAAGCATCCTGCCCGAGCAGGAGCGTCGGATCGTGACCGCCGCCGTCAGCCGCGCGGTGGTGCGGACGATGGCGGAGATCACGATCGACGACCTGCTCAAGAGCTCGGGCGAGGCCATCTCGTCGAGCGTGCGCGCCCTGGGCCAGCAGGCGCTCGACGAGCTCGACTCGGGGATCACCATCGACCGCGTCGTGCTGGTGCGCAAGGACCCGCCGCTGTTCCTGCTCGATCGGTTCGCCTCGGTGCAGTCGGCGGCCCAGAACGCGGGCAAGGCCCGCGAGGACGCGCTGCTCAAACGCGATCAGGCGCTCAACCAGGTCGCCGGACGCGCCGCCCCGGTGCTGATCGACATGATCGACGAGTACGAGAAGCACATCGAGCTGGGCGAGGACGAGCGGGCCGAGGCGCTCTTGGCGCGGATCGACACGGTGCTCGCCGGCGGGGAGGTGGACTACGACGGCAGGAGCACGCTGGCGCTGGTCTCGGGCGAGGTCTCCGAGATCCTCAACAACGCCCGCTCCCAGGCCAACACGCGAGTCTCGCAGGCGATCGCCGACCTCGGGCAGTTCCGCGCCAAGCAGGCCCAGTTCGAGGCCAACGCGCCGCTGATGATCGCCCGCGACTGGTCGTCGGCCATGACCGCGTTCCTCAACAAGGACTTCGTGACCACCATGTACCTGCCCGAGGGCGCCGACGCCGAGCTGCTCATCAATCCCGACCCGGAGATCGAACGCGAGCGCGACCGCAAGCGTAAGGAGGCCGAGGCCAAGCGCGGGCTGGAGCTGCGCAAGCAGATCCTGCAGGAAGACATCTACCGAACCCGGCGCGGGCTCGCGCCCTCGGAGGAGCCCTGAGTGACCCAGACCGCCGCACAACCCACGCCCGTCATCCCCGCCGGCACCCGGCGCGCAGTGGTGGGGTGCCAGCAGCTCACCAAGGTCTTCAAGGACTTCTGGATGCGCGACCGCGCCCGCGCGGTCGACCGGCTCGACCTGGTGATCCACGAGCGCGAGGTCTTCGGGCTCCTGGGGCCCAACGGCTCGGGCAAGAGCACCACGATCAAGCTCATCCTGGGCCTCCTGCGCCCCACCAGCGGGCGCGTGGCGGTGTTCGGCAAGTCCCCCTCCGATGTGGGGATCAAGCGCCGCATCGGCTACCTCCCCGAGGAGAGCTACCTCTACCCCTTCCTCAACGCCCGTGAGACGCTCGACTACTACGCCAAGCTCTTCGGGCTCGACCACGGGACCCGCGCCGCCCGCATCGACGAGCTGCTGCACATGGTCGGGCTCGAGCACGCCCAGTTCCGACCCGTGCGCGAGTACTCCAAGGGCATGCAGCGCCGCATCGGCATCGCCCAGGCCCTCATCAACGACCCGGACCTGCTGATCCTCGACGAGCCCACCACCGGGCTCGATCCCATCGGCACCCGCCAGGTCAAGGACCTGATCCTCGAGCTGGGGCGGCGCGGCAAGACCGTCATCCTCTCGAGCCATCTCCTGAGCGATGTCGAGGATGTCGTTGATCGCATGGCGATCCTCTACGGCGGCAAGATGCGCGGCGAGGGCACCTGCGAGGAGCTCCTGGCCAGCACCGAACGCTCCCTCATCGAGACCGACGAGCTCGACGAGCAGACCATCGCCGAGCTCGACGAGGTCATCCGCCGGCGCAGCGGCGGCGAGAAATCGATCCGCAGCGTCAAGGCCCCACGCCAGAAGCTCGAGGAGCTGTTCCTGGGCATCGTGGCCCAGGCCCAGACCGAGCGGGCCAGCACCTCGGGCGCGATGCAGGGCGGCGCGACCGCCGCCTTCCTGCGCGCCACCGAAGCGCCCCACGAGGGCGAGGACCTCATCGACTCGCTGGTCGAGGGCGACCGATCCCCGCCTGCGCCCCAGGAGGACGCCCCGGTCGTGGCTCCAACCCCCGGCGACGAGCCCATCCCCGCAGCGCCCGAGCCGGGCGAGGACGAATCGCTCATCGATTCGCTCATCGGCGACGACGAGACGCGCCACGAGCCCGCCGGGCGCGTGGAGGGCGACGAGCGGAGCGGCGACGCGGGCGGCGGGGATCAGGTCGATCTGGGGATGATCGGCTCGCTGCTCGACGATGAGGAGAATGAGAAGCCGCGGGAAGACGACGACCAGGAGTCCACGCGTTGACGATCCGTGATCGCATGCTCCAGCTGGACCGGGTGCAGAAGGGCCGACTCTTCAAGATCATCGCCACGGCGGTGATCGTGGTCGCGGCCCTGCTGCTGATCGGCTACGCGCTGCTCAACCAGCACGAGGTCTATCCCCAGCTCTCCGAGCGTCTGTCCCAGCTGGCGCCCACCGTGACCGACCCCGCGGGCGAGGTGATCCCCAACCCGCAGCTCGAGCAGCTGCGACAGGTGCGTCAGCTCATCGGCCAGGCGGGTCTGGGCCCCATCGTGGCCATCGCCGCCGCCGCCGGCGGGCTGGTGCTGGTCCTGGTGGTCTGGCTCGGGCTGGGGCTGGTCTACCCCGTGCTGGTGGCGATGGGCGCGGGGCTGTACCTGCTGGTGCGGGGCACGGGTCTGGAGCTGAGCGGGTCGATCCTGGTGGGCATGATCGGGCTCACCCTGACCTTCATGGTGCTGATGCGCGGCCTGAGCATGCTGATGGGCCCGGCCCATCCCGTGCTGGCCATCGCCCGCAATGTGCTGGCCGAGGCGATCCGGATGAAGATCTCGCTGGTCTTCATCGTCATGCTTTTCTTCGTGCTCGCCGCTCTGCCCATGCTCCTGGACACCGACCAGTCGCTGCGTTACCGCGTGCAGAGCTTCCTGCAGTACGCCTCGGGCTTCACCTTCATGTTCGTGGCCCTCCTGGTTGTATTCTTCGGCGCGGCGACCATGACCTACGAGCAGCGCGAGAAGGTCATCTGGCAGACGATGACCAAGCCCGTCGCGGCCTGGCAGTACCTGCTGGGCAAGTGGCTGGGCGTGGTCTCGCTGGCGGCGGTGCTGCTGGCCGTCTCGGCGATGGGCGTGTTCGGGTTCACCGAGTACCTGCGCTGGCAGCCGGCCAAGAGCGAGCTGGCCGCCTTCGTCCCCGCCGACGGGTCCGACATCACCGAGGACCGCCTGATCCTCGAGACCCAGGTGCTCGCCTCGCGCGAGTCGGTGCTCCCCGCGCTGCCTTTCTCGATCAACGACGCGTCGTTCGACGCGGCGATGGAGCAGCGCATCGCCCGCGAACGCCAGATGAACCCCGGCTACGACCCCGACCCCGCCGAGCGCGACGCGATGCGCCAGAAACTCTTCAAGGACGAATACACCAACTACTTCTCGATCGATCCCGCGACCGAGGGCTACGAGTCGTTCGTGTTCACCGGGCTGGGACGGGCCAAGCAGCTCGGGCTGCCGCTGACGCTCCGCTACAAGATCAACGCCGAGGGCAACCGCCCCGATGTGCAGTACATCCTCTCCTTCGTGTTCGAGGGCGGGATGCCCCAGCCCCCGCGTCGAACGGGGCTCGGGTTCTCGCACACCATGGTGGTGTCGCCCGAGTTCATCAACAACAAGGGCGAGCTGCGCGTGCAGATCTACAACGGGCAGCTCATGGCCACGGCCGACGAGAACTTCGCCCTCCAGACCAACATCAACACCTTCACCATCCCCCCCGGGGGGCTGGAGATCTCCTACTCGGTGGGGGGCTACCGGGCCAACTTCGTGCGTGTCTTCTTCGTGCTCTGGGTCAAGCTGGCGATGCTGGCGATGCTGGCGGTCTGGGCCTCGACCTTCGCCAGCTTCCCCGTCGCGTGCCTGATCGCCGGCGGGCTGTTCTTCATCGGCCAGAGCGCCGGCTTCGTCCAGGGCGCGCTCCCCGGGTGGGGCAAGACCGATGTGCACGGCGACCCCTCGCTCTACCGGACCATCATCTACAACTTCGCCGACTGGGTGAGCTCGCTCTTCAAGGTCTACAACGGGCTGCGCCCCACCTCGCGCCTGGCCGAGGGGCAGCTCCTCTCGTGGGGCAGCGTGGCCCGGGGCATGATGGCGCTGGGGGCTGCGAGCGTGGTGTTCTACCTGGTCTCGGTGCTGATCTTCCGGCGCCGCCAGCTGGCGATCTACTCGGGCAACTAAGAAAGGGGATCGGACATGTCATACAACATGCGCGTGCGACTGATCGCCCTGGCCTGCATGGTCGCCGCCCTGGTGGGATCTGGCTTCCTGGGCACGAGGATCGCCAGCTCCACGGGCCGCAACGGGCTCTCCTACACCGACACCGCCGAGGAGAACGACCCGCCGGCGGTGGCGCTGGGCGTGGCGCTCGGGGCCCTGCGCGGGGTCTTCGTCAACTACCTCTGGATCCGCGCCACCAACGCCAAGGAGGAGGGCAACTACTACGAGGCCGTCGAGCTGGCCGACTGGATCACCCGCCTTCAGCCCCGCCTGCCCCAGGTCTGGACCTTCCACGCGTGGAACATGGCTTACAACATCTCGGTGACGACCCAGACCCCCCAGGAACGCTGGAGCTGGGTGAACGCGGGGATCCGGCTGCTGCGCAACGAGGGGCTGCGGGCCAACCCCAACGACATGCACATGCACAAGGAGCTCGCCTGGATCTTCCTGCACAAGATCGCGGGGTTCACTGACGACGCCAACCAGTACTACAAGCGGCAGTTCGCCTACGAGTGGCAGAACATCCTGGGTCGCAAGCCGGTCATCGACCCGGCGCACCGGGACCGCGAGAGCGTGATCCGGCAGTATGTCGATTGGATCCAGCCCATCGTCGACGCCCCCTCGACGCGCTCGGGCCTGGCCAAGAAGAGCCCGGGGGCCGCCGAGATCGCCCGCGCGTACGAGTCGGCGCTGGGCGAGCAGCTGGGCCAGCGCTTCCTGGAGCGCTACCAGCTCAACCAGGAGCTCCACCTCGCCGGACGCATGACCGGGGACGAGGGCAACATGGGACCCAAGACCAAGGCCTTCGAGGCGCTGCGGCAAAGATACACCGACCAGCGGGCCTGGACCGACCTGGCCTACTTCGTGCGCAAGCGCGTGCTCGAGGACGACTACTTCATGGAGCCCGTGCGGATGGTGCACCAGATCCAGAAGTTCGGGCCCATCGACTACCGCCTGCCCGCGGCCCACGCGCTCTACTGGGGATCGCGCGGCACCGATGTCGGGCGCATGGAGGTCAACGAGCACAACGCCGACTCGCTCGACTTCGTCAACGCCTACCGCCTGGTGATGCAGTCGGTCCAGGACCTCTGGCGCCACGGGGATGTCTACTTTAACTATCTCAATGTGCACGAGCAGAAGCAGGCCTACTACCAGGGACTGCCCAACCCCTACTTCGTGCCCACCTACGGCTCGATGCTCGAGGAGGTGACCACCGCCTCGGGGCTCTTCGAGGCCGACCGGCGCCCCTACCGCCAGTTCTCCGCCGGGTACGAGAACTTCCTGCGAGACGCGATCCGGTTCTTCTACCGGCGCGGCGACATCGATCAGGCCCAGTACTGGTTCGGCGTCCTGCGCAACTGGAAGGGGCAGAACATCAACGACGCCGGCCGCGTCGCCGAGATGTCGCTCTCGCTCGACGACTTCGTCGACAAGCAGATCTTCGAGTCGATGGGCTCGCCGCAGGTCGCGGTCTCCGAGGTGGTCGGGGCGCTGCAGGGCGCCATCTTCGGCGGGCTGCTCACCGGCGACACCGACCTGTTCAACGCGCAGTGGGAGTACGCCCGCAAGGCCCACGCCTATTTCTTCAATGAGCAGTTCCGGCAGACCGATGTGGCCACCGCCGGGGCGCGAATGGAGTTCATGGACCGCGACTTCCCCTTCCTGGCCGGCAATGTCTACACCAACCTGCTCATGACGCTTGGCCCCGACGAGGCCCAGACGCTCTACGGCTACACGCCCGAGGACCTGCGCCGCTACGCCTACGATTCGCTCAGGCTCCGCTTCAAGGCCTACATCGACGAGCAGCACAAGAAGGGGCTCTCCAAGCCCTTCGAGATCCTCTTCCCCGAGCCGACCGGGATGAAGGAACACCGCGCGATGTACGAGCGCAAGCTCAAGGAGCGCGCGAACCAGAATATCCAGGGCGTGATCGAGAACTGAGAGATCGCGCCAACCGAGCCCGGATCCGGCTCAGTCGCCCACGAGCAGATCGCGCGCGGCGGCGTACCGCTTGAGCGTGCCCGCGACGACCTCATCGGGCAGCGATGGGCCCGGGGGCGTCTTGTCCCAGCGCCCAGAGCGCACGAGCGATTCGAGATACTCGCGCACGAACTGCTTGTCGAAGCTCTTCTGGGCCCGCCCGGGCTCGTAGTCGTCGCCGGGCCAGAAACGCGAGGAGTCGGGCGTGAGCGCTTCGTCGATCAGGATCGGATCGCTGCTGAGGATGTTCCCCTCGTCGTCCAGGGGCAGCCCGAACTCGAACTTGGTGTCGGCCAGGATGATCCCATGGTCCTGGGCATAGGCGCTGGCGGCGACATAGATGTTCAGCGACCGCTCGCGCAGACGCTCCATCAGTGTCTGGCCCCCCAGCTCCTCGACATGCTCGCAGGCCTCGTCGAACCCGATGTTCTCGTCGTGCCCCGACTGCGCCTTGGTGGCGGGGGTGAAGATCGGCTCGGGGAGCTTGTCGCACTGCACCAGACCCTCGGGCAGCTCCACGCCGCACACCGAGCCGGTGGTGCGATAGTCCTTGAGCCCCGAGCCCTCGAGATACCCGCGCACGACGCACTCGACCGGGATCACGCGGCACAGGCGCCCGATGGTGGTCCGCCCCCCGAGCATGGCGCGGGTGGTCTCGCCCTGGAAGGCCTCATCGGGGATCTGATCGGGATCATTGCTCAAGAGATGCGTGGACGAGAGCCCCTGGTCCTCGATCCAGCGCAGCCAGAAGGTGGCCAGCTCGGTCAGCAGGCGCCCCTTCCCCGGGATCGGGGTGGGCATGACCACATCGAATGCCGAGATCCGGTCGGTGGCGATCATCAGCAGACGCTCGGGGATCGGGTTCCCGTCGTCCTCGGTCCGGGCGGGGATGGCGTAGGTGTCGCGCACCTTGCCGGCGCGCCGGTCGGGGAGCGACAGGTCGGTCTCGAACACCGTGCCGCTCCGGAGAGAGAGCAGGCCATGCGTGATGGGGTTGGTGCGCACGCCAAACGATAGCACGCCGGGAGTGATCCAATCCACGCGGGGCACGGTTCGGGCGGGCGGGGGCCAGATTTCGGCCCCAATGGCGCGGCCCCGCTCGCCCCGCTGGGCTCGATCCCATATCCTTTGGATCAAGCCCCGTCGCGTTTGAGGAGTCTTCGGTCACTTATGCTGCGCTTTCTCGCTCCGGACAACTCGGCCACCATCGCCCATGAGCTGCTCCCGGGCGCCTACCTCATCGGGCCCGATTCCGCCCCGATCGCCGGAGAGGTGCTCAGCGAGGACGGGATCATCCGCTGCGAGAAGGGCACCCGCGAGGCGGCGGCCATGGCGCTGCAGATCGATCTCGACGCCCAGCGCCTGGCGACCCTGGGGCAGGATGGCCCGGTGATCGACGACATCGAGCTGCGCCCCCTGGGCGTGCTGGTGCTCCAGACCTGTCTGCTGCCCGACCGCGAGAAGCCGTATATTCTGGCGATGGAGCTGGCCCGCCACCGGATCATGCTCTTCCTGACCAAGCTTGAGGAATGGCAGCTCTTCGACCTCCCGGGCGACGACCAGACGATGCGCCTCTTCGAGGTCGCCCGCGCCACCTTCACCCAGGCGCTGGTGGTGGCCGGCGAGCCCGGCTCGGCCGAGCGGGCGTCCCGCCTGGGATACCGCGCGCTGTGGATCGCGATCGAGGCCTCCGAACGGCTGACCCTGATGCAGACCCGACGCGATTTCCTGGCCCGGATGGACGGGTCGCTGTACATGGCCGTCTCCGAGGATTCGGGGATCTCCAAGCGCGCCCTGCCCGTGCTGCACCCGGCCCGCGGCGGGGTGGTCCTGCCCACGCGCCCGGTGGTGGGGGCATCGGTGGCGCCGGGGATGTTCAGCGAGCCGATCCAGTCGGCGGCGATCAGGGCCTGCGATTTCATCACCATGCCCATGCGCTGGATCGACATGGAGCCCATCGAGGGCGAGTACGCCTACACGCCCACCGACCGCTGGATCGAGTGGGCGATCCGAACAGCCAGGATGCCCGTGGTGGCGGGGCCGGTGATCGATTTCAGGCCCCACTGCGTGCCCGAGTGGCTCTACATCTGGGAGAACGACTACGACACGCTGCGCGAGCTGGTCTACGAGCACCTCAAGACCGTGGTGACGCGCTACCGGCGCACCGTCAGCCGCTGGACCGTGTGCTCGGGGCTGCACTGCGGCGAGCACTTCAAGCTCGACTTCCAGCAGATGATCGACCTGACGCGCATCTGCGTGCTGGTGGTGCGCAAGCTCCATCCCCGCGCCCGCGTGCAGGTCGAGATCATCGAGCCCTGGGGCGGCTACCACACCAGCGATCGACGCTCGCTGCCCCCGCTGCTGTACGCCGAGATGCTCACGCAATCGGGGGTCCCCGTCGATTCGTACTCGCTGCGGGTCCAGATGGGCTCATACAAGTCCGGGCAGAGCACGCGTGACCTGATGGCGCTCAGCGCCCTGCTCGACCAGTACGCGATGCTCGATCGTCCGATCTCCGTCTCGGCCCTGGGCGCTCCGATGAGCGCCCTGCTTCCCGAGGAGCACCCCGAGAGCTACGCCCATCCCGGCTACTGGCGCGAGCCCTGGAGCGAGCCGGCCCAGGCGCAGTGGCTCTCGGCCTTCGCGTCGGTGGCCCTCTCCAAGCCCTTCATCGAATCGGTGTGCTGGCACGAGCTCATCGATCCCCTGGGAACCACGGAGATGCGCGCCGGGGGGCTGATGGACCGCAAGTCGCGGGCGCGCGAGGCGTTCACCCGTATGGTCGAGCTGCGCGAGGCGATCGACGCGGGGGGCGTGCCCGACCGCATCAAGCATTTCGACCTGCTCACGCCCGCCCAGCAGGTCGGGGCCAGACCATGAACCGGCTCGGGCGACAACCATCCACCGGGACCGGCCGGGACTGGTCGCGCACGCCCGCCGCGATGTTCGCGTGCGCGGTGCTGGGGCTGGCCTCGATCTCGGGGCTCGCCTGGTCGTGGAACCGCGATCTGCGGCAGATGGGGAGCGAATCGGCGCCCGCCCGGAGCGTAGCCGCGCTCGCGGGCGCGTCCATGCCCGCCCGCCCATCGGAGCCCCACCGCCCTTCCCGAGCCGACGCCATCAAACGCATCGATGTGAACGCCGCCGATCTGGCCGAGCTGGACCTGCTGCCGGGGGTGGGGCCGGCCATCGGGCAGCGGATCATCGACGACCGCCGGGCCAACGGCCCCTTCGCCACGATCGACGACCTGCAGCGCGTCAGCGGGATCGGGCCGCGCACGATCGAGAAGATCAGGCCCCTGGCGGTCGTGGGGGACTCGGCCCCCTCCCCGCTGGGCTCCGGCGGATAAACTAGGACATCCCGTTCCTGTGCTCACCCCGGCGGAGCGGCTCGTGCCTACCGGCCCGGGCCCGCGCACGCGCACGCGCCGATTGAAAACTCCCGCCTTGGACCTGCTGACCCCGATCATTGCCGACGCCTCGTTCAGATCGCTGGCCAAGGGCCTGGACGCGGGGCAACGCACCATCGCCACCGGGTCGGTGGGCGCGTCGATCTCGCTGATCGCCCTGGCGCTGGGCAAGCAGATCAAGCGCCCGGTGCTGGTCGTGTGCGCCCATGCCGACGAGGCCGAGGATGTGCTGGCCGAGACCCACGCCGCCGGCGGGGACGATTCGGCGGTGTTCCCCGCGCTGGAGCTTGCCCCGGGCGAATCGAGCGTGAGCGCCGAGCTCTTCGCGGCCCGCGCCTCGATGCTCGCCCGCATCCGATCGGACGCCGCGCCCGGGGTGCTCATCGCGCCCATCGCGGCGCTGATGCAGCCGGTGCCCAGCGCCGAGCGCCTCGAAGGGCTGGTGCGCGAGATCAGGCGGGGCGATGATCCGGGGCCCACCGCCCTGATCGAGTGGATGGTGGGAGCGGGCTACGAGCGCGTTGACGCCATCGAGTTCCCCGGCCAGTTCACCTCACGCGGCGGGATCATCGACATCTTCCCCCCCAGCGGGCCCGGCGGCGAGCAGATCCCTGTGCGGATCGATTTCTTCGGCGACGAGATCGATTCGATCGCCGAGGTCGATCTCGACACCATGGGCAGCGACCGGGCGATCGATTCGGTGATGCTGGGCGCCGTGGGCGACGAGCAGCTGCGCGCCACGCGTGACGATCGCTCCGTGCTCGAATACCTCTCGCGCGACACGGTGGTGCTGCTGGCCGAGACCTTCGAGGTCGTCGAGCAGGGGCGGGGGTACTACGAGCGCCTCAGCGACGGCCGCCACATCTTCGGCCCCCCTGCGGTGCTCAAGCTATTGGAGACAAGATTCCATGCGCTGGCCGAGATCAACCAGTTCTCGGCGGGCAAGGCGGGCGCCGACAATCTGGTTGCGTTGCCCGTGGGGACGCTCCCGCCCTTCGATCGCGAGGTCTCGGTCGCGATCAAGGAACTGGGCGAGCTGCCCCAGCGGGTGGACACGGTGGTGCTCGCCTGCGGCTCGGAGGGTGAGCACGCGCGCCTGGGCGAGCTGCTCACGCTGCACGCGCCGGGGGTCGATGTCCGGCGCGAGATTATCGACATCCGGCGCGGGTTCATGTGGGAGGGCAGCGACGAGGGCGCGGGCATCGGTCGCTACGCGATCGTCCCCGCCGGGCAGATGCTGCACCGCTCGAGCGTGCGCCGGCGGATGCACAAGCTCCGCGCCGGTCGTGCGATGGACACCTTTCTCGACATCCAGCCCGGCGACTATGTGGTCCACAGCGAGCACGGGATCGCCCGCTTCGTGGGGCTGAGCGTGATGGACGCCTCGGGAACGGCCAAGACCCACGAGAAGTACGCCCTCAACCCCGCCAAGGCCAGAAAACGCAAGGAGGACCAGGAAGAGTACCTGACGCTCGAGTTCGCCGGACGCAGCCGCCTGCATGTCCCCTGCTCGCAGATCGACCTGGTGCAGAAGTATGTCGGCGGCTTCAGCGGCAAGCCCCCGCTGAGCTCGATCGGCGGGCGCAAGTGGAAGGCCCAGAAGGAGCGCGTCAGCGAGTCGGTCAAGGACCTGGCCAGCGAGATGCTGCGGGTGCGGGCCGCCCGCGAGCATGTCCCGGGGTTCAGCTACCCGAGCGATACGCCCATGTTCACCGCCTTCGAGTCCGAGTTCCCCTACGACGAGACCGAGGACCAGCTGGCGGCGATGATCGAGATCAAGAAGGACATGCGGTCGCAGCGTCCCATGGACCGCCTGATCTGCGGCGATGTGGGCTTTGGCAAGACCGAGCTGGCGATCCGGGCCGCGTTCAAGGCGGTCGAGGCCGGGCGCCAGGTCGCCGTGCTCGTGCCCACAACCGTCCTGGCCGAGCAGCACGAGCGGACCTTCCGCGCCCGTTTCGCCGACTACCCGTTCCGTGTCGAGTCGCTGTCTCGCTTCAAGACGGGCGGGGAGATCAAGCGGACGCTCGATGACCTGGCGATGGGGCGCGTCGATGTGGTGGTGGGCACGCACCGGGTGCTCTCGGACGATGTGCGATTCCGTGAGCTGGGCATGGTCATCATCGACGAGGAGCAGCGCTTCGGGGTCGAGCACAAGGAGAAGCTCCTGCGCCTGCGCCTGACGGTCGATGTGCTCACGCTCAGCGCCACCCCCATCCCGCGCACGCTGCACATGTCGATGCTGGGCCTGCGCGACATCTCCAGTCTGACGACCCCGCCCGTCGATCGGCGCTCCATCGTCACCGAGGTGATCCCCTACAACCAGCACCGCGTGGCGCGGGCGATCCAGCGCGAGCTGGCCCGCGAGGGGCAGGTGTACTTCGTTCATAACCGGGTGCACAACATCGAGAGCGTGGCCGACGAGGTGCGCCGGCTCGTCCCCGACGCCAGGGTCATCATCGGGCACGGGCAGATGAACCCCCACGAGCTCGAGGCGGTCATGCTCGAGTTCATGTCGCGGCGCGCCGATGTGCTGGTCTCGACGACCATCATCGAGTCGGGCATCGACATCCCCACGGCCAACACCATGGTCATCAACGACGCCGACCGCTTCGGGCTCTCCGAGCTCCACCAGCTCCGTGGGCGTGTGGGTCGATCCCATCACCGCGCCTACTGCTACCTGCTGCTGCCTCAGGACCGACCGGTCAAGGAGGTCGCCCAGAAGCGCCTCAAGGCGATCGAGGAGTACTCGATGCTGGGTGCTGGGTTCAAGATCGCGATGCGGGATCTGGAGATCCGCGGCGCGGGGAATCTGCTGGGCGCGGAACAGTCCGGGCACATCGCCGCCGTGGGCTACGAGATGTACTGCCAGCTGCTCGATCAGACCGTCCAGCAGCTCACCAGCCAGGGCGACCCCGAGCGGGTGGCGCACGCCTCGGTGGACCTGGGCGTGCTGGGATACATCCCCAAGGCATACATCCCCAGCGACACGCGGCGCATCGAGGCCTACCGGCGTCTGGCGGGCGCGGCGACGCAGGAAGCGATCGATCAGCTGCTCGCCGACCTCACCAGCGCGTACTCCGATCCCCCCGAGCTGGTCCGGCGCCTGGTGCTGCGGGCGCGGGTACGGGTCGCGTGCCAGGCCCTGTTCGTGCGGAGCGTGGGGCTGCGCGAGCGGGACCTGATCTTCCTGACCGAGCACCCCCAGCGCGTGCGTCAGCGCCTGGAGCACGCGCCGGTGAAGCTCAGCGTGCTCGAGGGCCGGCTGGCCCAGACCAACGCCCGTGGCGTCGGGGGAGGCAAGCTGGCGGAGGTCTACGCCCGCCCCGATGAACCGATGCGCTCGCCCATGCAGCGCGCCAAGGCGCTGCTCGGCTGGCTGACCGGGGCGCTCGATACGGCGCGAGCATGAAGCTTGCATCAAGAACCGCCCCGCTGGACGCCGAAACGCTCGCCGGACACGGGATCGTCGCGTGCCGCCGGCGTCTCGGGATGCACAAGTCCCTGCCGAGGGGTACACTTACGGGCTGAACACAGCGCGGCAAGCCCCCGCCAGCACACCAAGGACGAGCCATGCCCGATTCTCGGAAGAACCCGCACACGCCGCAGACCCCGCTGCGGGTGGCCAGCGACACCCAGCTCGACCAGCAGCTCGCCGCTCTGCGCCGGCGCATTATCCGCGAGGCCTCGCAGGCCGTCGATCTGCTCACCCAGTCGCTCGAGGTGCTGTGGGACTCGACCGAGGAGGGCGTCCGTGAGATCCGGGCCATCGAGGACGAGATCGACGCCGAGGAGGTGAAGATCGAGCAGGAGTGCTTCCGGATCCTGGCGCTCCAGCAGCCCTTCGGGGCCGATTTCCGTCTCATCGCCTTCTGCCTCAAGGTCAACTCGGACATCGAGCGTCTGGCCGACCACGCCTCCTCGATCGCCAAGATCAGCAAGAAGATCAGGCGCGAACACCCCGACTGGCCCGCGTCGCTGCGGGAGATGGGCGAGCGGATCCCCGTGATGTGCCAGGAGCTGCTGCGCGCGGTCATCAACGCGGATCCCGACTCGGCGCGCGAGGTGGTCACCCGCGACAAGATCATCGATAAGCTCGACAAGCAGACCTTCCGCGAGCTGACGGCCAAGATCGAGGCCCGGCCCGGCGAGGCGGGCGGCTACATGCTCATGTACCGCATCTCGCGTGAACTCGAACGGGTGGGCGACCTCTTGAGCAACATCGGCGAGGACATCATCTACCTCGTCACCGGCGAGATCGTCCGCCACGAGGGCGGCAACGGCAAGAACAAGCCGCCCAAGGCCTGAGCGGACCGCTCCCGAAGAACACTTTCGGCATCCGTGAGGATCGGTTATGATCCGGGGGTGCTGGTTCTCTCCATAGGTATCTTCGTGATCGGTTTCATCCTGCTCGCGTGGTCGCTTCGCGGCCGCGTTGCCTCACGCGGGTGGTACTGCCGCAAGTGCCGCTTCGACCTGGCCGGGATCGATCTCGAAGACCCCGGGGCCCAGTGCCCCGAGTGCGGGCGGGCGGTATCAGAGGGGCGTCGCCCCAGGGACGGTGCGGCGACGGCGTTCGCGCCCGGCGCTGGGCATCGCGGCGCTGCTGATGGTGGTGGCCCTCGTGGGCGCGGGGATCTCGATCAGCGGCCGCGCAGGCGTGGTCTACGCGCACATGCCCGAGCGGGTCGTGCTCACCGCCGCGTTGTGGGGCGGCGATCCGGCGCTCGATGAGCTCATGGCCCGGGCGGGCAAGCGGGAGATGATCGCGATGTTCGCGTTTCAGAAACACCAGTGCCCGATGGCCGTGGCGTACCGCGTCTTTCTACGCTCGGACGCGGGCGAGGAGTTCGAGATCGCCCAGATCGTCTCGGAAGAATCGCCGTCGAGCCTCAGCGGCATCGGCGTGATGATGAACCT
This sequence comes from uncultured Phycisphaeraceae bacterium, assembly GCA_964387925.1. Lineage (GTDB taxonomy): Bacteria > Planctomycetota > Phycisphaerae > Phycisphaerales > UBA1924 > UBA1924. The sequence goes on along the minus strand of CAYLXF010000003.1, from coordinate 3,796 downwards.
GCGCCCGGGGCATGACACGCAAAGCGCACGCCTCCTGCGTGCCGCCCGGACCATGCTCGATCAGGGCCACGCAACCCTGATTTTGCGTGCCGACCCAGATCTCGCGATCGACACCCCCGGCATCGACCGAGTCATGGACCTGGACCTGATCTTCGAGGATGTCCCGGTCGTCCCCTCCCAGCCGGGGCGGTTCAACAACAGCGGCGCCTTCGGCGACACCGTCGCGGCCCGGGCGCTGCCCCGCGAACTCGTACCCACCGATGATCATCCGCAAGGATACACGCCATGACGCTCATCCTCCCCGCCTTGCTCGCCCTCCTGCTCGCCTGCGTGCTCATCGCCCTGGGCCTGCGCGGGCGCGTGGCGCGGCGGGGCCGGTTCTGCCGCAAGTGCCGCTTCGACCTGGCCGGGATCGAGCCCGCCATGCCCGAGCCGGTCTGCCCCGAATGCGGGCGCGATCTGTCCGCTGGCGACGCCACCCGACCCACCCTGCGCCGGAAACGATGGCTCCCGCTCGTGTCCGGGCTCTTGCTCCTGACCGTGAGCGTCTCGCTCATCGGCGTGTCCATGTCGAACAGCATGCCCCGCGTGCTGGCCGTGCTGCCCGATCGGGCCGTGCTCGTCCTGCACGATCTGGGCATGGACGCGGCGTACACTGAGATCGCGACCCACCGCCTCGCCCCCTCGTCCACCCTGCCCGGGCGTGCATGGGCCGGCCTCGTGCAGGACGCCCTCGATCATCAGGAGAACACCAGCATCGTATGGGATCCGCGGGACGGCGAGGTCCTGCTCAGGGCGTTCTCCACAAGCCGCCTCACGCCCGAGCAGATCGAGCGCTACTTCGACAACGGCCTGGAGGTCTACGCCCTGTTTCCCGACGAGATCCGACGAGGAGCCAAGGAAATCGGGGTGACGCTCTTCGTTCAAAGCTCGGGACGCATCAGCAGCCTCAGCGGCTCGAACGGGCCGCTCAACGACGGCGACGATACGGTATGGAATCACCTCGCGATCACGGCCGGCGGGCTGGCCGATCCCGCGTATGAGACGCCCATGAGCGCCGCCGGGTACACCCCGGTGCGCATCCCGACCGGCACGGGCGGCGGGCACGGGTCGATCAGCGCCGCCATCCCGCTGACGGACCTCGACTGGGACGGGATCAAGGGCGATGAAACCCACTCGTTCTTCATCCGCTACACCCTGCGCGTAGAGCGGATGTCGGACCACCATCTACACGACCAGATCGAGGGGACCCTCAATCAGCCCGTGCGCATCCTGACGAGCGACGCCCGGATCGTCTCCCTCGACACCGATCCCGGGTTGATCGCCCGGTTCCAGGACCCGACCGTCCTGCGCCTGAGCCCGCTGCGCGTCATGTCCGCGTCGGAGCACAACCCGCTCGATGGCGCCACGCGCTCCGTGCGTCTGGGCGTCATCGCCGTCAATCTCCCCGTGGCGGTCGTCGGCCAGGCCGTCGTCATCCACGATGGGCAGGAGATCGTCATCGGCGGGGTCAGCCTGACGACGCTCGGTTCGTCCCTGATCTCCGGAATCGACAGAGCCGGCACGCCAGGGGTGGACGACCGCACGCTCGGGCGGTGGCTCGAATCTGGCCGGGTCACCATCGAGATCCGGCCCGATCCTCGCCTCGCCGAGCGCTCGCCGGGCATCGACCGCATCCTCGGCGTCCCGATCCGCTTCGAGCGCGTGCCGGTCACCGAGGAGGATATCAGCGACACCTCTTCCAGCATCCCCAACCCCAGGCACACCCCCGGCCGCCCCGTCGCAGGACCGACCAGCGACGCGCCTCCCGGCGCCAATGACCCGAAAGGAAATGAGCCATGACGATGATGATCCTTCTCGTCATCGGCCTCCTTCTGGCAGGGGCGCTCGTCGCGATCGGTCTGCGCGGGCGCGTGACCCAGCGGGGCCGGTTCTGCCGCTGGTGCCGGTTTGATCTGGCCGGGATCGACACCGACGATCCCGGCGCCCGCTGCACCGAGTGCGGGCGCCCGGTCAACAGTCCCGAGGCCCGTCGCTCCACGCTCCGCATTCCGAGGCGGTGGCCGATCATCGCGGCGGCGGTCATCCTGCTTCTGTACGGCGGAGTCGGCGCCATTGTGCTCAGCGGCTCGGCCCCGGCGGTGCTGGCCAGGATGCCCAGCGGGATCGTGCTCGCCAGCGCCCGCTGGAGAAACGACGCCGCCCTCGACGAGCTGATGAGGCGCCTGGGCGCACGCCCACGCCGGCGGACTCGTACTGGTCGCGGGCCATCGAGCACGCGCTGGCGTTCCAGGCCGACCGGTCGAAGACATGGGACCCGCGCTGGGGCGAGGTGCTGGCGATGGCCTGGGTCGGCGACCGGCTCGATCCCGAGCAGGTGAAGGCGTATATCACCAACGGGCTCCACGCGAACTTCAAGATCCGGGACCGGATTCATCCAGACGCCAAGTTTATCGGTGTGACCGCGGTTTTCACGCAGGATCGTCTCACCGCCGTCAACCCGGTGCACACCGGCTGCTGGATCAACCATGTGATCACGGCGACCGGCATCGACGGTGAAACGACAGGAACGGCTGGCGGGAGCGCATCGACGACATTCAATATTCCCAACACGCCCGGTCTCGGCAGCTCGGGCATCGGCTCGGGAGTCGTGATTCCCGCTGACCAACGCGACGCGCTGATACCCCGCCACCGGATCGAGGCCTTCGTGGAGTTCACGGTGACGATCGAGGATGATTCCGGCGAGACCATCGTGCGCATGGATCCGATCCGGCATACCCAGCAGGTGATGGTGATCGACCCTGACGAGCCCATCGTGCGCGTGACCGACGACCCCCACGCCGCCCGGGAGATCATCGCCGGCTGCGAGATCGAGCCAATCGTCGGCATTCGTTCCGAGGGAAGACCGGCGTATGCCCGCAACTCGTACGGCGAGTTCACGATCTACTTCACCGCCCCGCCCGAGGCGGTCGCCGGCACGCTCTACCTCCGCACCAGCAGCGGCGAAGAGCTCAAGGCCGCCCCATTGAATCTCGCCCCATCGTCCGGCACGCAGGGCGTGGGAGGCATGACGATCCAGGCCAACGAGGACGAAACGCAACGGATCGGGCTCATCGAACGGATCATCGCCGACGGACGCCGGTCAGCGGTGAAATGCTAGAGGATTGATGAGTAGGATGTGTTGGAGATGAGCGCGCACGAAAAAACCCGCACTGACAAGTGCGGGTTTTCATCGGCCATTGACCGGTGAACAGTTGGGTCCATCTTGACCGGCCATTGCTGACCGGTTATCCGTCGTGAGACGGGCGAGAGTGTGCTCATGGGATCTCGATCCGGTTCGCACCGGGGCCGATTCCTTGCTGATTCCCGAGTGGGGTTTCAGGGCTGGTTTCGGACGATCGAGTCTAAGGAAATCCCTTAGAAAGGAGGTGATCCAGCCGCAGGTTCTCCTACGGCTACCTTGTTACGACTTCGTCCCAGTCACCACTCTTGCCGTAGGCACCCCTGAGATGAGGTGACTTCGGGCACTAGCAGCTTCCATGACGTGACGGGCGGTGTGTACAAGGCTCAGGAACGTATTCACCGCGTCGTAGCTGATACGCGATTACTAGCGATTCCGGCTTCAAGCAGGCGAATTTCAGCCTGCTATCCGAACTGGGGCACGGTTTTTGCGATTTGCTCCACCTCGCGGTATCGCATCGCTTTGTCCGTACCATTGTAGCACGTTTGCATCCCTGGGCGTAAGGGCCATGAGGACTTGACGTCATCCCCACCTTCCTCCGGTTTGACACCGGCA
>CAYLXF010000002.1:191028-423591 GCA_964387925.1 uncultured Phycisphaeraceae bacterium | reverse complement strand
TCTGGGCGGCGCCGGTGATCATGTTCTTGACGAAGTCGGCGTGGCCCGGGCAGTCCACATGGGCGTAGTGGCGGGTCTCGGTCTCGTACTCGACATGCGCCGAGTGGATCGTCACGGTCTTGTTGGCGTCACGCACGGTGCCGCCCTTGGTGATCTCGGCGTACGACTTGGCGCCCTGAACGAGACCCTTGGCGTCCGCACGCGCGACCATCGCCGCCGTCAGGGTTGACTTGCCGTGGTCGATGTGACCGATGGTGCCGACATTCACATGCGGTTTGGTCCGCTCGAAGTTTGCCTTTGCCATTGTGCTACCTCTTTGAGTCCTTGGTGTGTGCCGGGCAGGGAAGCCCGCGCCATCCCGATATATGCCATTCGCGGCCGGTGCGTCGGCGGCCCTGCACATGGACAGGCCGCCCTGAGAATGCCGAGCTGTCCGCAGCCGGCGTCCGAATCATCTTCTCCCCCGGCCCACGCGAGCCGGCGAGCCCTTGTCCCATCGCGCGCCCTGGGGACGCCGCTGAACGCTCGGGTTCGACCGAATCACCGCCGGTGGAAAGCCGCTGGAGAGATTTGAACTCTCGACCTCACCCTTACCAAGGGTGCGCTCTACCACTGAGCTACAGCGGCAGCTTTCACGCCCGGGAGCCCGATCGGCGAGCGCCCGGAGTAAAAACCGCCCGGCTTGATGACCGAGCGGGAGGAAATGATACCCCCGCACGGCACCCGGTCAACCAATTGGCCCGACAGGGTTTGAGAACACCCCACATTCCCCCCGCCCCCGCCCGCCAGCGCTTCGGCCAGCGCATCGGCCAGCGGGCGCTCGGCGCGAGCGCCCCCGCCTCATGGGCACAAACTCCTTGCTCCGCCCGGGCGGGTACGGTACCCTCGCCGGGCGGGACGGGCTTCCCGGGCCCCGGTTCCTTCTCCGCAAAGGATCATGCCATGCGCTGCTATGATTGGCCTCTGTTTGTATTCCGGCCCGTTCCGGTGCTCGCCGCGGCGGCGTCCCTGGCCCTGAGCGCCAGCTCGGCGCGGGCCACCTGGTCGATCCTCATCGCCGACACACGCACCGGCGAGATCGTGCTCGGCTCGGCCACCTGCGTCGAATCCATCGACCTCCAGCTCGAGACCCCGGTGCTGATCACCGGCGTCGGGGCCGTGACGGCCCAGTCGGCGCTGGATGTGTCGGGGATGAACCGGCTGCTCATCCGGGATCGGCTGCTCCAGGGCGTGCCTCTGGGGGCGATCCTCGACGAGCTGGCGATGACCGATGCGGGGCACGCCAACCGCCAGTACGGGATGATCACCGCCGGCGGCGACTCGCTGACCTACTCGGGGACCCAGAACGCGGACTGGGCGGGAGGAATGACGGGGCGCATCGAGCGGGGGCGCCCGGGTCCGGACGACGACATCGTCTACTCGGTGCAGGGCAACATCCTCTCGGGGGCCAATGTCGTGCAGGCGGCGGTGGACGCGCTGATCGCCAGCGACACCGACCTGCCCGGACGCCTGATGGCGGCGATGCTGGCGGCCCGGAGCGCCGGCGGCGACGGGCGCTGCTCGTGCTCGCCCGCCAACCCCACGGGGTGCGGCTCCCCGCCCCCGGCCCCCTTCAAGAGCGCCCATGTGAGCTACATGCTCGGGGCCCGATTCGACGACATCGATGCGGCGCGGGGCGTGTACCCGACGCCCAACGACATCGGGGGTGTGGCCCTGGCCGACCTCGACCATGACGGCATGAAGGATGTCGTCGTGGGCGACGCGGAGACCGGCGAGCTGCTCCTGTTCCTCAACACCTCGACGCCCGGGGACCCGCTGAGCACGCTGCGTCCCGGCGGATCGATCCTCGCTCCCGCCGCGGCGACCCTGGCGATGCACGCGGGCGACTTCAACGCCGACGGGCTCGACGACATCGCCCTCGCCCACGCCAGCCCGCCCACGCTCACGATCTACGAGGGGCGTCCCCACGGCGGGCCGGCCTTGGCGGCGAGCTTCACGCTCCCTGGCCCGCCCACCGGGCTGGCGGTCGGGGACCTGCTGGGCGGCGGCGAGCAGATCGCCCTCTCCATCGGCTCGGCCCACATCGTCCGCTTCTTCGGCATGGACGGCGGACAGTACGGGGCGCTCACCGACCTGCTCATCCCCGGCGATCCCGGGGCCATCGAGATCGGGAACCTGCCGGGCGGCCCCGCCCCCGGCCTGGCGGTCGCCCTGGCGGGCGACGACCGGGTGCTGCTCTTTGAGCATCTGGGGTCGCTGGGCTTCGACGCCCCGGTCGCGATCGACACCGCCGACGGACCGGTCGCGCTGGGGATCGCGGACATGGACCTCGACGGCGGCGACGAGCTGCTCGTGCAGTGCGGCCCGGCGCGGCGCGTGCAGGTCTTCCGCCAGCAGGACGACCAGTGGCCGCTGTGGGGGTCGGCCACCACCACCGGCGCGGGGATCGGGTTCGCCGCGGGGGCGATGAACCAGGGCGACGAGTACCCCGACCTGGTCACCGCGGCGGCCACCACCAACAGGAACCTGGAGCTGCTCATCAGCGACGGGCAGGGCGGGTTCACCCAGCAGACCCGCACGCGCGTGGGCGCGAGGGTGGGCGCCCTGGCGCTGAGCGACATGAACGGCAACGGGGACCTGGACATCGTCGTCGGCGGCCAGAGGGGCTACGGGCTCATCGTCCTGGACAACCCGCGCACGGGCATCCTGCCCCAGCCCGATCGGTTCGCCGAGGGCGAGTACTTCCTGGAACTCGATGTGCCCAACCAGCGCGAGGACGACCCGGACCCCGTGGACCAGCTCCAGGCCATGTTCGACGCGTGGCGCGCCGGGCTGGAGGGGGATATCGACGCGATCCGCTCGCGCGTGCTCGGGCCCCGGCGCATGGCGCCGGGGCAGGCGGTCACGCTCACCATCGAGCTGCGCGACTGGCGGGGCGAGGTCTTGGATCTCACCGATCCGGCGCTGCTCTCGATCAGCGCCGACGGGGCCCCGGTCGCGGTGGGCGGGCCGGCCGCGGTGGGCCCGGGGGTGTTCGAGGTGGCGGTGACGGGCGTGACGCCCGAGGAGCACGGCCGGCTGGTCGTGCGCGCCGGCCAGGAGGGCGAGCGCGTGCGCCTGATGCCCGATGTCGAGGTCTTCGTCGCCGAGCACGCGGCCGATCTCAACGCGGACGGGGTCTGCAACTTCTTCGATGTCTCGCTCTTCCTGGGAGCGTACCTCGGCGGGGACCCGGACGCCGATCTCGACGCCAACGGCCTCATCGATTTCTTCGACCTCTCGGAGTACCTGCGCCTGCTGGGGCTCTGCCGCGGGGGCTGATGGGGCGGGCGGGCGTGCCCCGGGCGGGCGTGTGCTAGACTTGCCCGGCGCCGGCGAGGGGGCGCTCACAAGGAGGGAACACGCATGAAAAAAGCCATCAAGATCGTGCTGATCATGGTCGTGGTGCTGGTCGCGCTGGTGATCGGGCTCGTCGTCTTCGGGCTCAGCAAGATCGACGCCATCGCCAAGGAGGTCGTCGAGCGCGGCGGGACCTACGCGCTGCAGGTGGACACCACGGTCGACGCCGTCGATGTCAATCTCACCAGCGGCGAGGCGACCATGAGCGCGCTGCGCATCGACAACCCGGCGGGGTTCAAGACCGACCACTTCCTCACGCTGTCCGACACCAGCGCCAGCGTGGACATGGGCTCGCTGCGCGCCGACACGATCCGGATGCCCGAGATCCGGCTCTCGGGGATCGATGTGATCCTCGACAAGGGCGCGGACCCGTCCAACTACAACACCATCCTGGAGAACCTCCGCCGCTTCGAGTCCGGCCAGACCCAGCCCCCGGCTGATCAGCAGGGCAAGAAGATGGTGATCGACTCGCTGGTGATCGAGGACATCAACATCCATGTGGCCAACATGCCCGGGCTCTCGCTGGCGGTGGGCGATGTGGCGGTGCACATCCCCGAGATCACGCTCGAGCATGTGGGCGAGAAGGAATCGATGAGCCCGGCGCAGGTGGTGGGGCTGGTGGTCAAGACGGTGCTGGCCGCCGCGGTCGAGGCGGGTGGGGGGATCATCCCCGCCGATGTGCTGGGCGAGCTGGGCAACGGGCTCTCAGGTCTGAGCTCGCTGGGGGAGATGGGCATCGACGCGATCAGCGATCTGGACCTGGAGGGCGCGATCGGCGATGTCTCCGAGCAGATCAACAAGGCCGCCGGGGATGTGCGGGACCAGATCGACAAGGCGTCCAAGGATGTGCAGGACCAGATCGACGACGCCGCCAACGACATCAAGGGCATCTTGGGGGGCAAGAAGAAGAGCGACGACGAGGACGACGACGAGCCCTGAACCGCTCTCGATATCCCTCCTGGCGCTCCCGCGCCCCGCGGCAAGGGCAAGAGCGGAGGGTGGCCCGATGCGAGTCTTCGAGCTTCGGGACCCAGAGCCGTTCGCGCTTCGACCCCGAAGCTCGCTTCGCTCGCATCAGGCTCCCCGCCGAGCCGGGTTGTTCGTGGCTGGCCCGGCGGGACGCGCCGGGGAAAGTGGGAGCGGCCTGCAACACGCCGCGACCGATCTGCGTATCGGAGGGTGGGTCGCGGCCGTACGGGCGACCCGTGGGCGAGTTCTTTGCCCTCCGCAAGCGCGCAGGACATCCGAGCGCCAAGGGACGCCCATGCTGGTTGACGGGCGCTGGGGCGTTGACGCGTCCGGCCGGTTCTGGGACCTGAAGCGATGCGGCTGCTTGGGGTTGGTCAGTTCGGATGACCCCGCCCTCCCCGGGTTCGGGGCGGATCGCTCAGCGGGCGCCAACCCCGACCTCCGGACCGCCGATGACGCCCTCGTGCCGGCTGGCCGCGGGCAAGTCGGGTCCGAGAATGCTTCGACGACGCGCTCGGCGACCGCTGGGCAGGGATACAGGACACAGGACGCATGAACATCAACCGGAACACGATCAACGCGGGAGCCAACGCAAGGATGAATGCACGCCTGGCGAGCATGGGCGCGGCGTGCCTGCTGGCGCTGGCGGGCTCCGCGGCCCGGGCCGAGGGAAGCGCTGCGCCGGCGCGGGCCGCGGCGGTCAACGCGCGGGCGATGACCCCCGCGGGAACACGGGTCGTGCTCAACGCCCGCCAGCGGCGCTCGCTCAACGGGGCGTTCAGCTGGTCGGGGTCGGACTTGGCGGCTCTGGGCTCGGCGATCACGCCCCGCGTGCAGTTCGACGAGATCCCCGGGCTCAAGGAGCGCTCGGGCTATCTCAATGTCAAGGTCAAGGACCGCGCGGCGATGCTGGGACAGATGGCGCGTGAAGCGGAGGGGACCCGGGCGCAGAACCCTTCTCTCCCGGCCCCCACTTCTCAGACACGGGGCGCCGACACGCAGACCGCCCAGGCGCGTTTCCAATCGATGATGGCCGGTGCCGATGCGCGCATCGTCCGTGCCCGCGAGCGGCTCGCCCCGTCGATGCGCGAATCGTACCTTGATATCGACTCGTACTCGGTGAAGATCCCCGCGGGAATCAGCGCCGAGATGGCCGCCGAAGCGCTCATGCTGACGGGCGACTACGAGTATGTCTCGATGGACTGGCTGTGCTATCCCGTGGACACCACGCCCAATGATCCCCAGTTCGGCCAGCAGTGGCACCATGCGGCCAACCGCATCGACACGGTGGGCGCCTGGGACCTGACCCGGGGCGACCCGGGAACGATCATCGCGGTGTGCGACTCGGGCGTGGACCTGAACCATCCCGACCTGGCGGCGGCGCTGGTCCCGGGCTACAACGCCCAGGACAACCTGGCTCAGGTCGATGGCGGCAATGTCAATGACGACCTGGTGGGCCACGGCTCGCTGGTGGCCGGCTCGGCGGCGGCGATCGGCAACAACGGCGTCGGGGTCGCGGGGATGGGCTGGAACTTCTCGATCATGCCCGTGCGGGTGAGCAACAACGCCAGCGGGACGGCGCTCCTGAGCGAGATCCTCGAGGGGGCGCGATGGGGCTCGGACAACGGCGCGTACGCCTGCAACTGCTCCTTCGGCGGGGCCGAGGACCCGGCGACGCGGTCCACCGGCGGGCACATCCGCCTCGAGGGGCACCTGCTGGTCTTCGCCGCGGGCAACGACGGGCTGGCCAACCAGGTCAACGACTGGGAGAAGGTCACCATCGTGGGCGCGAGCAACCAGAGCGACAACTGGGTGAGCTGGTCGCACACCGGGATCGGGATCGACTGCATCGCCCCGGGCGTGAACATCCGCTCGACCAACCGCACCGGGGGCTACAGCTTCGCCACCGGCACCAGCTTCTCCTCGCCCATCACCGCCGGGGCGCTGGCGCTGGTGCACGACGCCAACCCGGCGCTGAGCGCCGACGAGGTCGAGTCCATCCTGCTCAACGCCTGCGACGACTTCCTGGCCCCGGGCCAGGACAACCAGACCGGGTGGGGACGCATCAATGTGGGGCGGGCCGTCGACGACGCGATCCACGGGCCCTCGATCACCAATCTTCCCTTCGGCGACACCTTCCCCGAGGACACGCTCTCGACCCAGTGGCGCAACCCCGTGGGCGAGGTGGGCGTCTCGGACGACGGCGCCGACGAGCCCAGCGCCCCGTACGCCATGAACCTCGACGACACCGACTCGATCGAGTCCATCGCCATCCGCGCCGGCGCGCTGGCGGGCGCTCCCGGCGAGATCCGCTTCTGGACGGAGCACCGGGGGATCGAGGCCGGCGAGTCGCTGCGGGTGGAGTACTACGACCTGCTGGGGCAGTGGAGCCTTCTGGCCGAGCTGACCTCCGACGGCGCCGATCAGGGCGGGTTCACGCTCCACCGCTTGCTCATCCCCGCCTTCGGGCTCCACGACGGGCTCAGACTGCGATTCACCGCGATGGGGAGCGACACGAGCGACGACTGGTACATCGACGATGTCGGCGTGCTGGCCTTCACGAGCAACGCCCTGCCCTGGGAGGACGGGTTCGAGGACGGGATCACCCCGACGCTCGATTGGGCGAGCAGCGGCGCGACGGCCACCACCGACGCGAACAACGAGCCCGACGGGAGCATGAGCGCCCGCCTGAGCAACCAGCAGTCCATGACCAGCGCCCTCACCGATATCAGCACCGCGCCATCGGCCGTCTACCTGCGCTTTTATACCGAGCACCAGGGCGTCGAAGCGGGCGAGTCGCTGCTGGTCGAGTACCGGACCTTCGCCGGTTCGTGGTCGGCGCTGACTACGGTCGTTTCCGACGGGAGCGACCAGTCGGGCTTCGACCTGCACCAGCTCGCCCTGCCCCTGGCGGGCTACGGCGGGGACACCGCGCTGCGATTCACGGCCCAGGGCGATGAGGGCGACGACGCCTGGTACATCGACGCCGTCGCCATCACCACCGAGCTCATCGAGGAGCAGGGCTGCTCCCCGGACCTCACGGGTGACGGGGAGCTGAACTTCTTCGATCTCAGCGCGTTCCTGACCGCCTTCAACGCCCACGATCCCGCGGCCGACTTCACCGGCGACGGGCAGTTCACCTTCTTCGATGTCAGCGCCTTCCTCTCGGCCTTCGCGGGCGGTTGCCCCTGACCGCTTCTCGTCAGCCCCCCTGATCCACGAACACCGACACGCACGCCAACCGATCCCCGGAGCACGCCCTATGCCGCATCTCGCACGAACCGTCACGCTCATCACCGCTTCCCTGATCGCCGTTGCGGCCGGCTCGGCGCTGGCCGGGCCCGGCGCCGGGCGCGACACGCCGGCCGCCCAGTCCTCCCACGCACGGGCGGCGCGCGTCCTGGCCGAGTCGCTGGCGCTGCAGCCCGGCGACGCGGCGCTGATCGACGCGGCCCTGACCCACCCGCTGGAGTTCACCGCGGTTCCCGGGGAGCGGGAGTTCACCGGCGAGCTGATCGTGCACGCCAGGAAGAACCGGGTGGGCCGCGCTCAGGGGCGCGTGGCGGCCCTGACGCGCAGGACCAGCGCCTTCGTGCCCGAGTCGGTCGTGCGGGTCCCCGCGGGGCTGACCGAGGGGCAGATGGCGGCGGTGCTGATGGCCACGGGCGACTACGAGTTCGTCGAGCCCAACTGGCTGCTCTACCCGGCCGTGGTCCCCAACGACCCGCAGTACGGCAGCAGCTGGCAGCACACCCGCCTGGACTCGGACGAGGCCTGGGACCTGCACACGGGCGACAGCCAAGTCATCGTGGCCGTGTGCGACTCGGGCGTGGATCTGGACCACCCCGACCTGCAGGACGCGCTGGTCCCGGGGTACAACGCCGCCTCCTCGCGTCCCCAGTCCACCGGGGGGCAGGTCGATGACATCAACGGGCACGGCACCTTCGTCGCCGGGTGCGCCGCGGCCCGGGGCAATAACGGCACCGGCGTGGTGGGCGTGGGCTGGAACCTGTCGATCATGCCCGTGCGGGTGACCAACAACAACAACGGCACCGCCAACGGGTTCGACATCCTCGACGGGGCCCGCTGGGCCGCCGAACACGGGGCGCGGGTCGTCAACGCCAGCTTCTCGGGGGGGACCTCCTCGGCCAACCAGACGACGGCCCGCTACCTCAAGACGCGGGGGGCCCTGCTCTTCTGGGCCGCGGGAAACGACAGCGCCTACATCACACCCGACCTGCCCGACCTGGTGACTGTCGCCTCCACCACGCAGAGCGACGGGCGCTCGGGCTTCAGCAACTACGGGCCGGCGGTCGATGTCGCCGCCCCCGGATCGAGCGTGCGCTCGACCCAGCGGTTCGGCGGCTACGGCAACTCATCGGGCACGAGCTTCGCCTCGCCCATCGCCGCGGGCGTGGGGGCGATGATCTTCTCGGTCAACCCCGATTTCAGCGCCGATGATGTCCAGGACATCCTGTACCACTCGGTCGACGACCTGGGCGCGACCGGGCGCGACGACTCGTTCGGTCGCGGGCGCGTCAACACCCACAGCGCGGTGGTGATGGCCTTGGGCTATGTGCGCCCGCTCCTCACGCCCATCGGCGAGTCATTCGAGGACAGCGGATGGCAGGGCCTGCTGACCGTCACCAGCGGGGCCGTCGAGACACAGGCCGCCGCCGGCGCGCCCGACGGGTCCAGCGTGCTCGTGCTCGACGAGAGCGATTCCATCGAGACCGTCGCGCTGGCGGGGCGCTCGCTCGCGGGCGACGCGGTCCTGAGCTTCGATCTCAGAGCCACCGGCATCGAAGCCGGCGAGTCGCTGACGGTCCAGTACCTTGAGAACCCTGATACCAGCGCCCCCGGTACCTGGTCCACCCTGACCCAGATCAGCGGGCAGGGCCGCACGGGAGACGAGTTCGTCCATTACGACCTGGCGCTGCCCAACGGCTACGAGTGGCATGGGGTCAAGGTCCGCTTCGTGGCCAGCGGCGACGACAGCAGCGATATCTGGGAGCTCGACGCCCTGACCATCGACGAGCTGGGCGAGCCGGTGGCGCCGCTGGTCGAGGACTTCGAGACCGGCGTCCTCTCGCCCACACGCTGGAGCGGCGACGACAGCACCACCATCGGGTTCTCGCAGAACACCTTCCACGCCACCCTGGGCGACGGGGCCAGGCTGACCTCGCGCGACATCCCCATGTTCCAGTTCGGCATCGTCCCCGCCTACATCCGCTTCGACGCCTGGGCCGACGCGTCGGTCGCCAGCAGCGATACGCTGGTGGTCGAGGTCTACAACATCGGCGATGTCTGGGAGACGGTGGCCACGATCCACGGCTCCGACCTGACGACCAGCCCCCAGCTGGTCCAGCTCGACATGCCCATCACCGCCATCGCCCTCGACGACCTCAAGCTCCGCTTCACCGCCGCCACCGGCGGCTCGCTGAGCATCGACGATGTCTATGTCGGCGTCGACCCGCTCACGGCCGGCTGCGGCGGCGCGGACCTGGCCGAGCCCCTGGGCGAACTCAACTTCTTCGACATCAGCGCCTTCCTGGGGGCGTTCGGCGCCCACGAGCCGGCCGCCGACATCAACGGGGATGGCCAGTTCAGCTTCTTCGATGTCAGCGCCTTCCTGACCGAGTTCAACGCCGGCTGCCCGTGAGCCCGGCGGGGCGAAGAATGGTGGCCGGGTGCCCTGCTTACGAACAACTGAAGCAGTTCTTCGCCAACCAAGACCTGCTCTAACCCGATGAAAACATCAGGTGTGAGCGGGGCGCCCGGCGGGTCTTCGGCGTGCGGGGCATGCTTAAACCACGATGAAGACATCGGGGCGTAAGCATGCACCCAGCGAGAAACGGGCCGGCTCCAAGACCCCTCCGTCACGCGAAGATCCGCCTCTGGCAAACCGCCTCCTCGTGAGGGCGCGGGGAGGGACAGGAGACGGCGTGGCCCGCGCTACTTCCCCTCGCCGAACTCGCGGACGCGCAGGCTCCGGGCCAGGCCCTCGCGGGTGCGTTCGTGCAGCGACTCGTCGTCGAGGGCGCCCATGACCTGCTCGATGCGGGTGAGGGTGCCGGTTTTGGGATAGGTCAGGTGGCACACCGGGTCGCCCGGGGCCACAGAGGGCATGGTGGTCATGCCCAGCACGATTCCGTCGCGCGGGGCGCGGATGATGTGCTCCTCCTCGCCCAGGAGGTCCGAGTTGGTGGCGATGGGCTCGTTCTTGTGGACGATCTCGCCCGGGGCGACATGGAACTCGAGAAACCCGCCGCTGGTCGCCCGCACCCAGGTCGTCGTGTCGGTCTCGAGGCGGTAGGGCGGGGCGATGGGCTCGCCCTCGACCATCTTGAGGAAGCGCAGGCAGTTGGTGATGCCCCGGATCGCGTATTCGACGACGGCCGCCTCGACCTTCCAGACCTCCCCGGCCTCGAGGATGATCGTGGCGCACCCGGCCTTGGTGGCCGCCTGGCGCAGCGAGCCCTTGGGCCCGACGCCGCTGACGATCAGCTCGGTCCCGAAGGCGCGCGCGAAGGCGCGGACCTTGGGGTCGCGCATGTGGCCGCGGATGTTGGGGAAGTTGGTGCGCCGCACCGCGGCCGTGTGCAGGTCGATGCAGTAGTCGCAGTGGCGGATCACCTGCTTGAAGAACGAGCTGGCGATGCGGCTGGCCAGCGACCCGCCCGCGGAGCCCGGGAACGAGCGGTTCAGGTCGCGCCGGTCGGGCAGATACCGCGAGTGGCGCTCGAAGCCCGGCAGGTTGACCACCGGGACCATCACCAGCGTCCCGGCGGTCAAATCAAAGGGCTCGTCGCGGATGATCGAGCGGATGGTCCCGGTGCCGTTGATCTCGTCGCCGTGCACCGCGGCGGTGACGGCCACCGTGGGGCCGGGCCCGGTCCCCTTCCAGATATGGATGGGGATCGAGACATCCACGCCCGAGAAGTTCTCGCTGACGACCAGCGAACGCACGCCCCGCTCCCCGGCGGCGATCTCGTCGCCGATCCACGCCGTGGCGGGCCTGTCCGGCGGGTTGTCGGGTGGGTTGTCGGGCGGAGCGGCCATGTCGATCTATCGGCCCGCTGGGGCGCGGGGTTTGAGCGAAGTCCCGATCCGCTCACCCGTCCCGGGGGGTGATGTCGAGCTTTTTGGGCTTGAGCTTGCGCCGCTTGCGCTGCCGGTTGCTGGCCAGATCGCGCATGTTGTCCAGACGCCCATAGCACAGCAGCTTGTCGCCGGCCTCGATGATCCGCGTCCCCTTGGGGTTGGAGATCACGCTCGTGCCCCGGTGGAGATTGAGCACCGTCAGGTCGCGGTCCTTGAGCCCGGATTCGCTGATGGGCTTGCCGATGAGCTCGGACCCCTCGGGGATGAAGATGTCGGCCACCCCGAAGCCCTTGGACACCGTCAAGCGCTGGCGCAGATCGATCTCGGGGAAGTGCACCTGGTGGGCGATGTAGTCGACGATGGTCCCCGCGATGTCCAGCCCCGTGGCCCCCTCGATCCCCTCGAGCCCGGGCGAGGAGTTCACTTCCATGATCAGCGGCCCGTTCTCCGACTCGAGAATGTCCACCCCCGCCACGCGCAGGCCCATGATCTGGGCCGCCCGCACCGCCACCTGGGCCGTCTTCTCGTCGAGCGTGAGCGGCTCGGCCGTGCCCCCGCGGTGGACATTGGAGCGGAACTCGTCGCCCGTGGCGCGCCGACGCATGGCCGCGACGACCGAGTCGCCCACGACGAAGGCGCGGACATCGGTCCCCTTGCTCTCGGCGATGAACTGCTGGATCAGCACATTCTGCTTGGCGGTCTGGAGCGTCTCGATGATCGCCTCGGCCACCTTGGTGCTGTCGGCCAGGATCACCCCCACGCCCTGGGTGCCCTCGAGGATCTTGATGATGACCGGCGCGCCGCCGATGCGTTCGATGGCGGGCAGCACATCGGCGCGGTCGCGTACGAAGGTCGTGTGCGGGATCCCGATGTCGTGGCGTGAGAGGATCTGCAGCGCCCGCAGCTTGTCGCGTGAGTTGACGATCCCGTTGGCCGTGTTGGGCGTGTAGACCTCCATCTGCTCGAACTGGCGGACCACCGCCGTCCCGAAGTAGGTCACCGACGCGCCGATGCGGGGGAGGATCGCGTCGTAGTCGCTCAGGGGCTTGGAGCGGAAGTGCAGGTTGGGCTCGCCCTCCTGCAGCTCGATCGAGAAGCGCAGCGTGTTGAGCACCCTGATGGCGTGCCCGCGCTCGCGGGCCGCCTGACGCAGGCGGCGGGTGCTGTAGCTGCCCGGGGATGTCGAGAGCACGCCCAGCTTCATGCGTCGGGGCCTTTGGGGTTGGGGCCGTCGGGGCGGGGACGTTTGCGGGAGCTGAGCACATACTTGCGGTGCGGGTCCACCAATAAGCCGTCGAGCGAACGCCGCCCGATGAGCATGCGGCAGAGCATCCCGCGCCGGCTCACCAGGCCGATCTCGATCTCCCGCTCGACGCTGCCGATCCGGACCGTCGTGACGCACACATGACGCTCATGGGACTCGCCGTGGCTTGGCCGGACAGTGCTGCGGCGGACCTGGCGGGCGTGGATCCACCTGGTGACGCGCTCGGGGTCGTGGTGGTAGACCACCTTGAAGCGGATGTGCTCATCGTCGATCTCCTCAAGCTCGGCCACATCGATGGCGCTGGTCCGCGCCCCGGTGTCGATCTTGGCCCGCACCCGCTTGAGCCCCCACTCGGGCAGATCCACCCGCTCACGCCAGCCGATGACGGTTGGGGCAGGGGTTGGGGCGGGTTCGCCGGGGCGGGTCTGGTGGGAGGGGTCTGTCATGCGGGGGGATTGTATGCGGAATGATCGCCACACCCTCCGCAAGATGGGCGGATAAGTCCAGCCCATGTATGAAAAAAATCCGGCTCGTCAAGCCGGGGTTTTTCTTTGTGAGGCAGTCAAGTTTGTTACGGGCAACCCGCCGTATAGAGCGTGATGAACGCGGAGGTATCAAAGAAGTTCCACATCCCATCGCCGTTCAGGTCGGCGCTCGGGTCCATCGCGCCGAAGTCAGCGAGAAAATCGCTCATGTCGAAGAAGTTGATCACCCCGTCCCCGGTGCGATCGGCGCGGCAGATAGCGATGAAGGTCGCGGGATCTGTCAGGCGTACGCCCAGCATGTTGTACACCGCGGCGTGCCACTGGTACCGATGCCCGGGCAGCAGCGTCAGCTCGGAGGTCGGTACGGTCAGCGATCCGCCGCTGACATCGTTCTCGCGGAACACCAGCTCCGGGCTCGGGCCTCGGGACTGGGCATTGGTGATCGTCGTGCCCAGGTCGTAGACGAGGATATCGGAGGAGATCGAACCCGATTGGGGGCGTCCAGTGAAACTCCAGCGGCAGCGCCGGGTCCTCGGGCTCATCGCCGGTAGGGTCGTCGATGAGCGGGACATCGACGGTCATGAAGTCGCCGGCGTCGATGAATAGCCCATGACATCGAAGGCGCGGATGTCGGCTGGTTGCAAGTAGCGCCCATTTACAGTTAGTTTTCCAAGAGCATTAACCTTAGGATCCATAATTCCTATATAAAACTCGTTCGGGAAAAAATAACTGGTAGAGTAAATGATCCGAGTATAAAATCATCTTTCCAGTGACTGGACTGACGCTCGTCGCCACCCGGCGTGGCACCGCGAGAGAGTGGTACGGACCACATAGCGCTGTTGAGCTGGAGCGCGGCGTTCGCTTCTTCCGTATCGCGTAGCTCACGGCGTTGCCCGGAGAACTCAGACAGTGAGATCGCGCCGAGCCCCGCGTTCATGCGGAAGATATCCCAGACCGTGATCGAATCCTCAAAGATGGAATCCAGCTTCTCGACATTGGAACCGAAACCCAGGTGATGGCCCATCTCATGGATCAGCGTCCCGGTGAGATCAACGCCGATAATGCCATCGGACGGATCAGGATCAAGATCATCGCGATCCGAATTCATGACAATCTGCAGGTTTGAACTGTTGCCCGCGCCGATCAGCCGGGTGCGCAGCGGCCAGGTGATGTCGATGGCGTTGGTGCTGTCGGTCGCGTTGCCGGGCCGGGCGTACCCGATGGAGCTGCCAAGGGGGAAACTGTTGTAGAGGCCGTTCTCGAAGAAATCAGAATCATCGGATTCCGCAGCGTAATGAGCAGAGATGCCGTTTCGAATTGCACTATACGATTGTGCGCTCTCCACGACCTCGGATTGAGCGACCACGCCCGATCCATCTCCCAGATGTTCCCAGGAAAACTCGAAGGTCGCCAGAACGACATCGTCTTTCAAGATGTTCCGGTAGCGATCAACAGCGATTTCGATGCTTCGCCGTGCAACCGATTCCTCAAGTTTGTCGGGCGCTCCATTATGGTTGTACACCGTGATCAGTGTCGATCCACCGCGTTGCGGGTTGGTCTGCGGCGCGGGGACAGCATCATAGACCTCGGCGAAGTCCGATCCGGGTATTTCATGCTCCCAGAGGCGGCCCCGCGGCCCATGCGCCACAGACCAAGTGTACACCTCGACCTCGTATGTCCCGTCCGGCTGGCGAACGACCCCGCCCGGATATTTCATGTAGTGATATCCGCCTTCGCTGGTTCCCCGATACATCACGCCCGGGGTGAGGGTTCCGTCTTCCTGTTCCGTGAACACAGGGACCGATTCCGGCTCGCCCGCCGCGGCGTTCTGGGCGTCCGCGGCCCGCGCTACAAGCTCGATTTGGCCGTCCGTGTGGATGATTACGCGATCAGGCTGGGCGAACGATAAACTGCTCAGGCAGACGAACATGCAGGCTACGATGTATTTCATTTGAAATCTCCTATATTCATGAGGACGATATTCTTAAGCATTGAGTGTACTAGCTATCTACAGATGATGGTTGGATTATGGGCATTTTTTCGTTGCGGAACATATTCCGTGAATCAGTCTCTCGGAATCGACAGATGGGCCCCTTCGATGTGGATCATGTAGTTGGGGTATGGTGGCGTGTAGTGGTTATATACATATTCTCGACACTCGGCGACGAGGGGTTTATCTTGATCGGGGATATCCGGAAGCCTCATGCGCACCAAAAATATCCGCCACTTCGAGTTCTTGTCAAACTTGACCCAATACGGCCCTAGCCAGAGATCAGATTTGTGTTGGGGGGTCTGGTTGTATGCACTGGGAATGGGGATGAGCCCCTCGTGCCTCTCCCCGTCGATCAGCGTCACGAACCCCAGCTCCTCGGGATATACCGGCGTCTGCCCCTCGGGCACGGGCTCCACCTCGACGCTGAACTCGTCGCGGTCGCGGTCGTAGAGCACGGCGGTGGGGATGGTGGGCTGCGGAGCCGCACATCCGGTCAGGAGGAGCGACGCCGCAATGAGCAGGATGGGCCAGTTCAGAATGCGATGTTCATGTCCCATTTCAGCATAATAACCGGTTTCGGACCAGACTACAAAGAGAATCTCAAAGCGCGAAAAAATGCCCCGCCGCCGGGGCGTTTGCCGTGGCGGACATGTTATCTAGACCTCGGCGGGTGGCCCGACTTTGTGTCACAGCGGCCTGGATGCGGGAAGAAAGCGAGCGATCTTTACCGCGTCCCCGCCAGCTTGCGCACCGTGAAGTCGAAGTTGCGGACCATCGCGGTGAGCACGCCGTAGACGATCCCGATGTAGATCCCCGCGCTCACGAGGGCCCCAACCGCCATGGCGATTCGGGCGGTGGTCAATCCCTCGCCCCCCTGGTTGACCGTCTCGTCGAGGCGCGTGATGGGCGAGACCATCGCGTCGAGCAGGCTGGCGGGCGAGAGGGCGGCGATGGCGGGGCCGATGACGGGCATGTCCGCCCCCGAGGCCCAGCCGCACATGCCCAGGATGCCCGAGACGATCAGCACCACCGCCACGGTCCCCACCACCGAGCCCAGCGTGCCCTTGCTCTTGAGCGACCAGTGGAGCCCGATCATCACGCAGAAGGCGATGAAGGGGATGAGCATGACGGCGACAACCAGGCCGGCCTCGGGGATGACGACGGGGACCTGGATGGCGGCGCCGGCGCCGGCGATCTTGTGGGTGTAGTGGGCGAGGTTCGGCTTGCCCAGCCCGCCGGTGAGCGCGTACAGCCCGGCGAGCCCGATGGTGAACACGGGCACGGCGATCAGAGGCAGCAAATACGACACCAGGCCACGCAGCTTGCCCGCCAGGTACATCCTGGGGGTGATGGGCGTGGTGAGGATCAGGTCCAGCGTGCCGTCCTCGCGCTCCCCGGCCACGGCGGTGGCCGCCATGTTCAGCGCCACCAGGGCGATCAGGAACACCTCGGTGAACACAAGCGATTTCATGATGAAGCGGAAATCGTTCATCCCCAGCGCCCCGGTATGGTAGAGGGCGACCACCACCAGCCCCGTGAGCGCCCCCAGCGAGACGAACGACCAGCGCGCGATCATGCGTCCCAGCGTCGCGTTGCGGGCCGCCGCCTCGCGCCAGGCGATGGGGTTGGTCCACACGGTGCGGGGCGGGCGGTGCTCCTCGCCCGCGGGGCCGAGCTTCATGATCCGCCGGTGCAGCGGGATGCCGGAGGCCCCCTGCGCGACCTGGCGGATCCCGCCGCTGCGCACCGTCAGCGTCGAGACGCCCACGAGCACGATCGAGATGACGATCGAGATGGTGCTCCACGCCGCGGCGGGGCTGGCGAGCATGAAGCCCCGCAGCCCCGGGAACGCCCCGGGATCGGCGCTGGGATAGCTGGTGGGCGAGAGCAGCGAGCGGATCGCCAGGAACGGGTTGAGCCCCGTGACCCAGGTGACGCCCGAGCCGCCCACGCCCAGGCCCCGGGACCGCAGCCAGGCGTCGAGGGCGATGGTGGTGGCGATGTAGGTGACGACCGAGACATAGAACGCGAACACGGCCCGCTGGCCGACGAGCCGCGACACCGAGAGGGCGATGGCGATCGCGCCCACCAGCGTGGCGGCCCCGGCCGAGACGATGTAGGAGCTGATGATGGACTTGCCCGGCACCCCGCCGAAGAACTGGGTGAGGGCAAAGAGCGGCAGCGAGGCGAACAGCAGCGCCAGCACGAAGAACAGACGCCCCACGAGATTGCCCAGCACGATCTCGAGCTTGGACATGGGGGTCGTAAGGATGATGTCCCAGGTCTTGGGGTTGGCCTCCTGGGCGATGGCCCCGGCCATGAACACGGGGGCGAGGATGCAGATGAGCCCCACCTGCAGGTAGGCGATCCAGGCGAAGCTGGTGGCGCCGGCGGAGGCCAGCTCGCGGTAGGAGACGGCCCCGCCGGGCGTGTTGCCCAGCATGGCCCAGAGCAGCACGAGGATCAGGACGGCGAGGTAGGCGCTGCGGACATAGAGGTGCTTGGTGCGGCGCGAGGCGTTCTGCACCAGGCGCACCGCGATGGGGTTGGCGGGGCCGAGTCTCAGGAGCCAGCGGAGGAAGATGGGCATGGGGGAGTTTATGCCAGCTGGGGCAATCGGATTGCATGTGGAATCGTCGTCACTCAGGGCCTGATTCGAGCTTCACTATTTAGTGACCACAGTTACTCGATATAGATGCCGCTCACGCGATCGCGATCGCACGGGTCGCCTACCACGAGTATCGTTATCCGATGGCGCACACTTTGGATATCAGTGATTGATGCGTGGATTGTGGTTTCCCAGGTCTTACTCATTTCAAGCCGAGGATCATTTGCGTTATCCATTGTGGGCTCATCGATTGTGAAGGATGAGATACGATCTGGAAACTTGCCTTGAAGTTTAATTCCACTCACCACCGCTTGGCCACAGGTGGATTCCTGGCTTGAACCGAGACTCGATCCGAGCAGATTAAGAACTGTTTGGCGTTGCAGCGAATCCCGTCCGTTGCGAGCATACTCAGCCAAAGCGCTTTCGGCGGCAAGCCGCCCATACCCGACAAGATCGGACTGGACAATCCACTGACTTGCGTTCGCTCCTCCAGCCAGTCTGAAAGCATCTCTGCTGCTCCTCAGTGAAATAGGCGGTAATCCCACTATCCGAAGCATACCTTGCTCGTGAGTGACAGATGGAACTGACGAAAATCCGCTAATGGTGCCAATGACCCCCAAGGAGCGATTTAGAATCAGGATCTCATGGCGCCCCCGGTCGGGAGCGCCATTTCCTAGCCTTCTGGCAGATACCAGCACGACCGAGAAGCCCTCTGGCGCGTCGTTCCATCCGGAAAGAGGCTTGATATCATCGAGTACAACTGATCCATCCTGAAACTCTGGCATTGCTTGGTAGTGCAATCTCGCCATGCCATCTGGAGTATTGCACACATTCGAGTTTGCGAACGCAAACATCGTGATTGCGCAGGCGATGAATACAACAATGTGGAGTTTGACTATCCTATTCATGATAGAGATTTCGCACAGTTACTCGCAATCATTATCATCTTTACATCCAGACTGTTTTAAGGCATTTTCGATCTTCTTTCGATAATTAGGGTCTCCGCCACCGTTGTATCGTTCGGCGCCGTCGATCAACCTCTTCCAAGAGCAATCCCCGAGGTTCCATGCTGATCGGGGCTTCGATGTCTGATCAGACTGATTGGTGCGCATGAAGTACCAGGGCACGCCCGAGCGCAGGCCGCGTTGTGAAGTCTTCTCTGTCATGCCGAAAATCTAGGATACTACATGCCAGGGCATCTGGGGCTGAGTACGGCGCCATTTTGTGAGTCGGCTTGGTCAGAAAACTGTTGGTCAGAGATAAAAGCCGCACGCTCGTGTTCGAGCGTGCGGGATTTGGGGCGCATGCGATTTGGGAATGATCAGGTCGACTGCGACCCGGCTGATTCGACCTCGGGCTTGGACTTCTTGTCTTTGCCCTTGCCGTCCTTGGGCTCTGGGTCCAGAGCGGCCACGAACTGCGACTCGAAGCTCAGGTGGTCCTCCTCGCCCTTGCGGGTGGCCCTGAGCAGGTTCTTCTCGTTCAGGTCGCCGCTGAGGAGCATCTCCGAGACCGGGTCCTCGATGTAGGTGCCGATCGCTCTGCGGAGCGGGCGGGCGCCGAAGTCGGGGTTGTAGCCCTTGTCGATCAGGAAGTCCTTGGCCGCCTGATCGAGCTCAAGGGCGAAGCCCTGGAGCTTGAGACGATCGGCGACCTTGCCCACCTCGAACTCGACGATCGAGACCAGGTCCTGCTTGGTCAGCGGCTTGAACACGATGACATCGTCCAGGCGGTTGATGAACTCGGGGCGGAAGAACCGCTCGATCTCCTTCATCAGCACGGCCTTGACCGACTCGAACTTGTCGTCGGAGGTGTGCTTGCCGAACCCGAACCCGCCGCCGCCCTTGATCAGGTCGGCGCCGATGTTGCTGGTCATGATCAGGATCGTGTTGCGGAAGTCGACATGACGCCCGAACGAGTCGGTCAGCCGCCCCTCCTCCATGATCTGCAGGAGCATGTTGAACACATCGGGGTGGGCCTTCTCGACCTCGTCGAGCAGGACGACCGCGTAGGGGCGGCGGCGGATCTGCTCGGTGAGCTGACCGCCCTCTTCATACCCGACATAGCCGGGAGGCGCGCCGACGAGGCGCGAGACGGTGTGCTTCTCCATGTACTCGCTCATGTCCAGGTGGATCAGCGCGTCGCTGTCGCCGAACATGAACTCGGCCAGGGCCTTGGAGAGCAGCGTCTTGCCCACGCCCGAGGGCCCCACGAAGATGAAGCTGCCCATGGGGCGCTTGGGGTCCTTGAGCCCCGCCCTGGCGCGACGGATGGCGCGGGCGATGGCCTTGATCGCCTCGTCCTGGCTGATGACCGACTTGTGCAGCTCGTCCTCGAGCTTGAGCAGGCGCTGGGCCTCCTCCTTCTCGAGCTTCTGCAGCGGCACGCCGGTCATCTTGGAGACGACCTCGCGGATGATCTCCTCGTCGACCACGCCCGCCGACTCCTGCTGCTTGGCGCGCCACTCGGTCTGGATCTCTTCCTTCTTCTTGCGCATCTGCTCGGCCTGATCGCGCAGCTCGGCCGCCTTCTCGTAGTCGGCGCCCTTGACCGCCTCGTCCTTGGCCACCGACAGACGCTCGATCTCGCCCTCGATGTCGGCCAGGTTCGGCGGCTTGCGCATGGACTTGATCCGCACCCGCGCACCCGCCTCGTCGAGCACATCGATCGACTTGTCGGGCTGGACGCGCCCGGTGATGTACCGCCCGGACAGCTCGACGGCCGCACGCAGCGCGTCGTCGGTGATCGTCACGCGGTGGTGCTGCTCGTACTTGTCGCGGATGCCCTTGAGGATCTCGATGGACTGCTCGGCGCTGGGAGGATCCACGGGGATGGCCTGGAAACGCCGCGCCAGGGCCGCGTCCTTCTCGATGTACTTGCGGTACTCGTCAAAGGTGGTGGCGCCGATGCACTGGATCTCGCCCCGCGCCAGCGCGGGCTTGAGCACATTGGACGCGTCGATCGCGCCCTCGGCCCCGCCGGCGCCCACCAGGGTGTGCAGCTCGTCGATGAACAGGATGACATTGCCAGCCCGCCGGACCTCGTTCATGACCGCCTTGATGCGCTCCTCGAACTGGCCGCGGTACTTGGTGCCCGCCACCATCATGGCCAGATCAAGGACCACAAGGCGCTTGTCGTGGAGGATGTCGGGGACCTCCTGGCTCACGATGCGCTGGGCCAGGCCCTCGATGATGGCCGTCTTGCCCACGCCCGCCTCGCCCAGCAGCACCGGGTTGTTCTTGGTGCGCCGGCACAGGACCTGCGTCAGGCGCTCGATCTCGTTGGCGCGCCCGATGACGGGGTCGAGCTGGGAATCGATGGCCAGCTGGGTCAGGTCGCGCCCGAAGCTGTCGAGCGCGGGGGTCTTGGACTTGCCCTTGCTCTTGGCCCCCGCCTCGCCCGAGGCCGCACCCGAGCCCGAGGCCATGTCGGCTTCGGATTCCGCGCCCGCGCCAAGTAGGTTGAGAACCTCCTCACGGACATCCTCGAGCTTGAGCCCCAGGTTCATCAGCACCTGGGCGGCCACGCCGTCGTGCTCACGCAGGAGCCCGAGCAGGATGTGCTCGGTGCCCACATAGTTGTGGTTCAGGTTCCGCGCCTCCTCGATGGCGTACTCGATCACCTTCTTGGCGCGGGGGGTCTGGGGCAGCTTGCCCATCGTGACCATCTCCGGCCCGGCGCGCACCAGCTTCTCGACCTCCAGGCGCACTTTGCGCAGATCGACATCGAGGTTCTTGAGCACATTGGCCCCGACGCCGGAGCCCTCCTTGACGAGCCCGAGCAGGATGTGCTCGGTCCCGATGTATTCGTGGTTGAAGCGCTGGGCCTCCTGGTTGGCCAGCGCCATGACTTTGCGGGCACGATCGGTGAATCGTTCAAACATGGTTCATTTCTCCCGCCTCCCGGCTCGGTGCTCCGGGCTGCAATCACCCCTCGCGGGGCGTTCGATCTCTGAAAGGATGCCGCTCCATAAACGGCTCCGATCCGTCTTCTGTTCGCGCCGACGGCGAATTCCGGGCGCGGATCAATCCCACCGGGCCCACGGCTCGGGCATGGAACCGTCCAACTCTATCGGCTGCACGGCGCGTGCCAGTTGGATCGGAGCGGAAAAGTCGGCGCAGATCGAGTTAAGGACTGAAACAGGCCGGGTTTAGAAAAATCACCCATGCCCGCGGAACGCGCCGGCGCCCGCCATCTGTCAACCTGGCAGATCGCGCTCTATGCGCCACACTCGCACTCCCGCTCGTCCCTTCGCGGCTCCTTGTGACCCCCAGACCCCGGCCGGGGCGCTAGAATCCTCTCCTTTGTCGAAACAGCACCCACACGCCCCGCGGAAACCCCCGCCACGGGCCCGGAAGTGAGGAACAGCGTGGCGAACAAGCACTTTGAGGTCGTGATCATCGGCGGCGGGCCCGGCGGGTATGTCGGGGCCATCAGGGCCGCCCAGCTGGGATACAAGACCGCGATCGTCGAACGCGCCCGCCTGGGCGGGGTCTGCGGCAACTGGGGGTGCATCCCCTCCAAGGCCCTGCTCACCAACGCCGAGCTCATGGAAAAACTGGGCGAGAGGGAGGTCTTCGGGCTCTCGGGGGAGATGAAGGTCGATTGGGGCCAGGTCATCGGTCGTTCACGGGAGGTGGTGAACAAGCTGAGCAACGGCGTCGAGTTCCTGATGAAGAAGAACAAGGTGGAGTTCTTCCACGCCCACGCCAAGATCATCAAGGCCGCGGACTCGGGCAAGCCCTGCGAGATCGAGATCTATGACTGTGAGGTGAAGGAAAACTTCACCCCCGCCCCCGCCAAGCCCGCCGCCAAGCCCCGCGAGACCATCACCGCCGACCGGATCATCATCGCCACGGGCTCCTCGGCCCGGGATCTGCCCTTCGCCAGGTTCGACGGCGACAAGATCTGGGGCGCCCGCGAAGCGATGTTCAACACCGAGCGCCCCAAGAAACTCATCGTCGTCGGCGCCGGCGCCATCGGCATGGAGTTCGGGTACTTTTATAAGCAGTTCGGAACCGAGGTCACCATCATCGAGATGCTCGACCGCCTGGTCCCCGTCGAGGACGAGGAGATCGGCAAGGCGATGATGAAGCTCTACAAAAAGCAGGGCTACGACATCCATGTCTCGACGGGGGTGCTCGATGTCAAGACAAATAAGTCGGGCGTCGAGGTGACGATGGCCCCCATGAAGGACGGCAAGCCCGACGAGTCCAAGAAATCCACCATCAAGGGCGACAAGGTCCTGCTGGCCATCGGCGTCGTGGGCCGCTTCGACGGGCTCTTCGACGACGCGCTCAAGCTCGAGACCGTCAAGGGACACATCAAGACCGACTATGTCCCCCTGGGCGTGGGCGACGCGGGCGACGCGGCCAGGGCGCTCGAGTACAAGACCAACCTCCCCGGCATCTACGCCATCGGCGATGTCATCGGCCCGCCCTGGCTGGCCCATGTCGCCGAGGAGGAGGCGGTGCTGTGCATCGAACGCTTCGCCTGGAAGGACAAGAAGCTCGACCACGAGCCGATCCCGATGGACTACACCGTGATCCCCGGCTGCACCTACTGCCAGCCGCAGATCGGCAGCGTGGGCCTCACCGAGCAGGCCCTCAAGAAGCAGGGGCTCAAGAAAGGCGAGGACTACGAGGTCGGCAAGTTCAACTTCTCCGCCCTGGGCAAGGCCGTCGCCGCCCACCACACCGACGGCTTCGTCAAGGTGATCCGGGGCCTGCCCCGTGGCGAGATCCTCGGCTGCCACATCATGGGCGACCAGGCCACCGAACTCATCGCCGAGATGACTCTGGCGCGCCGGATGGAGGCCACCAGCGAGGAGATCATCGCCTCGGTCCACGCCCACCCGACCATGCACGAGGCGCTGCGGGAGGCGACGCTGGCGAGTGAGGGAAGGGTGATTAACTCGTAATGTTGAAGCCGAGTTCTCCGAACCAACCCGCCTTCGGCGGGTTTTTTCATGTATCGACCGCCCGATTTCTCCCTGATTTCGGCGATTCTGTCTCCCGAACTACGCATCCGCCGCGATACTTGAGCGGTACAACCCCCGCCCGATCCGGGCGCGGCGGGCGGTCGCCTTATAAAGATTGCACAGGAGCGCAGGATGAAGATTCGAGCACGGTTGGGGTACGCGTTGGCGGCGGTCTCCGCCGCGAGTCTGATGGCGGCCGCGGGCGAGGGCTTCCCGCCGATGTCCAAGGTCGTCGAGGGCTACGAGAAGGTCCCGGTGCTTGCCGGGGCGCAGCCCTTCTACAACCTCTACACGCGCGAGAAGGACGCGCAGATGATCGCCGAGCTGCCCAAGGACTTCGAGGGCGAGCGGTTCTACCTGATCGCGACGATCTCGGGCGGCACGCCGCAGACTGGGGTGTACTCGGTCTACAACGACGAGGTGGGCGTCCCCACCAAGACCGTCTACTGGTCGCGTCGCGGCGACCAGCTCATGCTCATCGAGCCGAATCTCTCCGTGCGATCGAGCGGCGACGACGAATCCAAAGCCGGCGTCAAACGCGTCAACACCGATCGGGTGGTCCTCTCGGTCCCGATCCTGTGCATGGGTCCCGGGGGCGGGCCGGTGATCGACCTCGATCGGGCGCTGCTGGGCCACTCGGACGAGTTCATCGGCCGCTTCCTGCGCGGGGCCAATGTCTCCCTGGCCAAGATCACCAAGGCCAAGGTATTCCCCAACAACATCGAGCTGGGCTTCGAGCTGCCCCGCGCGGGCGGGCGTCTGGGCGATGTGCGCTTCTCGCTGGGGATGCCCGAGCGGGACAAGGACTTCAAGCCCCGCGTCGCCGATCGGCGCGTGGGGATCTACTACGAGTCGTATGAGGACCGGGCCATCAACGACGGCGGCTCGCAGGTGGTGCGCTACGCCAACCGCTGGAACATCCAGAAAGCCGACCCGCGCCTGAGCATGAGCCCGCCCAAGGAGCCCATCGTCTACTACATCGAGCACACTACCCCGCTGCGCTACCGGCGCTGGGTGCGCGAGGGCATCCTGGCCTGGAACAAGGCGTTCGAGCAGGTGGGCATCATCGGCGCCATCGAGGTCCGCCAGCAGGACGCCTCCACCGGCGCGTTCATGGACATCGACCCCGAGGACATCCGCTACTCGTTCGTTCGCTGGACCAACGCGGGCATGGGCTTCGCCATCGGCCCGGTGCACGCCCACCCCGATACCGGCCAGATCTACGAAGCCGACATCGTGATGGACGAGGGGTTCATCGGCTCGTACGCCAACCAGTACCTCCAGACCGAGCTGGCGAGCACCGCCATGAGCGTGATCTCGCCCGATCTGTCGGGCTGGCTGGCGGAGAACCCCCAGTGGGACCCGCGCGTGCGCCTGGCCGATCCCGGTGACCGCGACCGCGTGGCGGCCCTGACCAAAGAGATGGCCGCGCATCCACAACAGATCCCCGAGCTGATGGCCGAGGGCCTCCCGCCGACCCTGTCGCCCATGGTGTGGGCGGGCAACCGCCCCGCCGACAGCGGGCCCAAGATGTGCATGATGCAGCCCGGGCTCTCGGCCAGCGTGGGCATGGCGCGCCTGGCGATGGACCTGGGCGTGGGCGACTTCGCCCTCGCGGCCATGAACCGCAACGACAACGGCGACGCCACCACCCTCGACGGGCTGCCCGAGTGGTTCGTCGGCCCCATGCTGCGCGATGTCGTCATGCACGAGGTCGGCCACACCATGGGCCTGACCCACAACTGGAAGGGCTCGGCCCTGCACTCCATCGCCCAGATGAACAGCGCCGGCTTCGACCAGCCCATCCAATCGACCGTCATGGATTACGCGGCCACCAACCTCATCGTCGACGACCCCACCGCCGAGCTCACCCAGGGCGCCTATGTGCCCACCGGGATCGGGCCGTACGACATGTGGGCCATCGAGTGGAACTACACCGACGCCGACCCCAAGGCCGTCGCCGACCGGGCCGCCGACCCGGCCCACGCCTACATGGCCGAGGACGGGCAGTTCTCCCCCGATCCCCAGGCCAAGACCTGGGATCTGGGCAGCGACTCGATCGACTTCGCCCAGCAGCGGATGCGCTTCGTCAACAAGGCCCGCGTCGAACTCCTGGACAAGGGCGTCAAGGACGGGCAGAGCTGGCAGAAGGCCCGCCAGGTCCATCAGCAGCTGCTGGGCATGCAGGCGGGCGCGGTGAGCATGGCGACCAACTGGATCGGCGGGGCCTATATCACCCGCTCGGTCAAGGGCGAGCCGGGCGCGCCGGCGCCGGTGCGTCCCGTCGAGGCCAAGCAGCAGCGCCGGGCGCTGGCGTTCATCATCGACAACGCCTTCGACTGCGAGAGCTTCGGGCTCGACCCCGAAACCCTGTCGTATCTCCAGAGCGACAACTGGTACGACGAGGGCTACAGCACGGCCCACGCCTGGCCCGTCGCCAGCAGCGTGCTGGGCATCCAGGCCTCGGCCCTCACCGGGCTGATCAACCCCCAGCGCCTGTCATGGGTGATGGACAACGAGCTGCGCACGCCCGCCGATGAGGACGCGCTGACCGTCCCCGAGATCTTCACCGCCGTGCGCGAGCGGATCTGGGACCTGCCCGATCCCAGCGGCTCCTACACCAGCCGCGCCCCGCTGATCGGGCAGCTGGAGCGCAACCTGCAGATGGAGCACCTGAGCCGCCTGATCGACCTGGCGACGGGGATGCGCTGGCCGGGCGCTTCGGGCCGCACCATCCAGTCGCTGGCCCGCCAGGAGCTGACGACGCTCCAGGTCAAGGTGATGCTCTACGCCAAGGCCCAGGGCATCGACGCCTACAGCTCGGCCCACCTGCGCGACGCCGAGGAGCGGATCACGCGGGCGCTGGAGGCGGCGTATCTGCGCAACGATTGAGCCGGTTTGGAGC
Source organism: uncultured Phycisphaeraceae bacterium (assembly GCA_964387925.1). Lineage (GTDB taxonomy): Bacteria > Planctomycetota > Phycisphaerae > Phycisphaerales > UBA1924 > UBA1924. The sequence continues at coordinate 396,884 of CAYLXF010000002.1, read as the reverse complement.
CGGGCCGGGGGGGTCAGTAATCCCGCCCGTAGACGCCGTCGCGGGTGTTATGCAGCTTCTGGCGCGCGTTCATCGCGTACTTGGCCCGGTTCACCACGATCTCGCTCCCCTCCGAGGGAACCCGCGTCTCCACATGCCCGTCGGCGAAGAGCATTGGGCACTCTTCGATGAGATTGTATTGATCGTCCTTTTCGAGCTTCCTGCGGATGTATCCCAGCTCCCGGTCCCACATCAACGCCTTGGCCGAGGGATAGCGCACCATCGACCGCTTCACGCTCCGCTCAAGCGTCTCCCACTCGTCGTCTTCGATGGGCGCGTCGGTCCAGATGCGCGGCTGACCGAGGAACGACGCGGAATAGACATAGGAGCTGGATGATGAAATCGCGACCGGCCCCGGGCTGAAATCCCGCTCGGCGCCGGGTGAAAGATACATCCGCTCATGCTCCGCCCACGGATAGGCGTCCAGGAACAGGTTCGCCCAGTAGACCGTCGTCTGCCAATGGCTCAGGGTCGAGGTCCCCATGTTCGGGTTCGGATTCTTGTAGAATCTCCCGGGCACGGGCGCGGGGTACAGGCCGTCGGCTTCCTGGGTGTACATCTCGAAGATCTGCCCGATGTTCCGCAGGTTCACGGTGCTGCCCAGTTCGCGTGAGCGGTCGCGGGCACCGCCCAGGGCTGGCGCCAGCAGCCCGATCAGGAGCGCGATGATCCCGATGCTCACCAGCAACTCGACGAGGGTGAAGCCCGGACTCGGAATCGTTCGGCTGTTTACAAACGATGCCGCGGAACGACGCTCAGGTTTCATCATGCTCTTCTCCGCATCCGATACTTCCGGGGGCGTCTACGGTGAGGGCGTATAGCAGAACTTGCCCTTCGGCACGCCAATAAACTCGTTAGCGATGGGCGACCACTCGCCCCGGGCGCCGTCATTGATCAGCATCGTACCGAGTGTGACATCGACCTCTTCCGATGCGTCGATGCTCGGAACCGTCAAATCAATCAGCACCTGATACACTCCATGCCGTCCGACCGTATCCGGTGAGAGCATTTCCCCGTTGGGCAGAAGGCGCATCACACGAGTTCCACGCGGCTCAAAGTCTCCCACGGGAGTTCCGCCGATGAACATCGGCGCCACTCGGATGGAATCCACGGGGATGTCGGCATGTCGCGCCCATGCGGAGTTGTACTTCCAAACCTTCTCGGCGCTCTGCGTATCCTCATCGGTTAACGCGGCCGATGGCTTATGGACAACCCGCTCCAGATACTCCTCGCGGTTGGCCGTCCTGCGCAGAATGAGGAAACGGGCGTACGCGGACGCGATCTCATCGGTTTCCGCGCCATACGGCCGCTGATTCGCCGGCAACGCGAGAAGTTCGGAACGAACCCGCTGAAACACGGCTCTCCTGAGCGCATCCTTCGTGCTCCGCAGTCGGTCAAGGTCGTAGTCCAGAAACTTCGTCTTGACGTTCCGCACCAGCGAAGACATGGGATCCGACCTCGCACTCCCAAAGTACCGTTGTACCTGAAAGCCCGCGAGACCGACAAGGACAATCACCATGGCGGCGAAAAAAATATTTTTGGATCTTATATTCATCTAGATATTGTTTACTTATGATGTTCGACACATCCGCCCGCGGCACCGACAACTCTTCCCTCATCATCTTTGATCGTGATTTCAATGCAGTCGAAGCCTTCCTGACAGTTCCAGTCTTGAACAACGATCGGCTCTCCATCAAACCGATAGACGGTAAAACCATCGCAAGGGACAGTCGGCGCCGGATCCGGACCCCCGACCTGCGCCACGGCGGCGACCGCCACCATCGCCACAAGCGCGCACCCAGCAACCGCATCCAGCTTACGAGACTTTCGATTCATCATCCTCGCCTTTCCCGGGCTTCCTCGCCCGAACTCCAAGAAACAGACACAACGCGGCGCACGCCGCGTTCTGATACGCGTGGATCATCAGCTCGTGCTCCGAGCCCCTGGCGACGCTCACGCCGCACCCGCAGCTCCCCTGATACTGATGTTGGCTGAGATAGATCGAGTACCCGGCTCCCGCGATGAAGAACGCCGCCGACAGCACGAGCCCCAGCCCGCCGCGGCGTGTCAGCAGCAGCGCGATGCACACGCAAAGCGCCAGCACGGTCAACAGGAATAAAGAACCCGCGGCCAGCGGGCCCAGACCCAAGCCATATTCAAACGGTGTGAGCAGGCGCTGTGGATCAATCAGTTTGGTTGCCAGGGCGAAGCCGAACAGCCCCGCCAAGCTCACGCGGGCGATTGCCGCCACGCGTCCCGATCCTTCCATCATGTGCAGCCCCCCGCTCATGTCCCCACCATACCGTCTCTCGGGGGGGGGCAACCCCTGAGCACCAGCTTTTCTGATTTTTCTTGTTCACGCGGCAAGCTCTGTATCAGCAAAGATGTACATATGATGCATCGTCATTTTCCACCCGACCCAACGCATGAACATCTTGCCTTCGGCTGAGGGTTTTCGTTGTACGGCCAGGCGCGACGCGGGGGCGGGTGGTCCGCAAGGAATGTGTCGAAAACACACGAGTACGCTCCCGGCGAGCCGGTGCCCTACCAGATGAACAAGCACCCCGTCAGGCGCCGCGACGCGCCCGGCTACCGGGTGATGGTCGCGGGCGCATCGTTTCAGGGGACTCGTTGACGAGGGGATCCCATGCTCGCCTTTCTGACCGCGGTTGCGGGTGGCTCGTGCTCAGCGGCGCGCCCGGCGTCGATGAGCAGGGCCCCGATCAGGGAGCCGCGTACCCTGCATGAAATCAGCGTGCGCTGAAGCCCAGACCCGATCACCGCATTGGCGACCGGCGGGGTTGCATTTCTAAACCTTGCCCACATCGGGGGTTGGCGCACCCGCGCCTGATGGATTATTTTTCATTTGCACGCCAGCGAGGATCGGGTAGGTTGAGGTGGGACCACTCGCTCCCGCGTTGTGAAAGGAAAACCCACGATGAAAAACACTTGCAAAGCACGCGTGTTCGCGTCGATCGTTTTCGCCCTGCCCGCGCTCCCGCTCGCCGCCGCCCCCGCGTCTGTCGCCGATCACCCCGACGGGGAGCCGCCCATCGACCAGACCCGCTGGATCCCCGCCGCCCGCCTCGATGCCCCGCGCCTGCTGGGCTACCTGCCCGGACCGGTCGCCTCCACGCCCGAGGGCGCGCCCGCCCGTCGCGTCATTGCGAGTCGCGTGTCCCTGTGCCGGGTCGCCTCCACGCCCGAGGGCGCGCCCGCCCCCGACGCTTTCTTCGTCTTCACCGGCTCCAACCCCGAGGGCGACGCGCCCAGCGATGTCGCCTACACGCCCGACGGCTCGTGGATCGTCATCGCACACCGCGAGAGCCGCAACCTGATCATCTGGGACGCCGACACCCTCGATTTCGTCGCCAGCATCCCCCTCTCTGGCGCGCCCCAGGCGCTGGCCATCACGCCCGACGGGTCCACCGCCGTCGTCGCCAACATCGACGCCGACACCGTCTCGATCGTCGACCTCGACGCCCTGACCGAGACCGCCGTCGTCCCCGTGGGCGCCGCCCCCGGCCAGGTCGCCATCAGCCCCGCCGGGGACCTGGCCGCCGTGGGCGTCGGGTTCGAGAGCGAGCTGGCCGTGATCGACATCGCCGGGGCGAGCGTCGCCCGCACGATCAGCGGCATCGGCTACGCCGTACGCATCAGCTTCTCCATCGAGGCCCCGGGAACCTCCATCCAGTACAGCAACTTCGCCTTCATCGACGACGACCGCGTCATCAACGCCGACCTCGGGGCCGACGAGATGCAGATCGTCGATGTCCGCACCGGCTCGGTGGCGCGCACGCCCATCGCCGACTCGGCCGCCGGGCTGGCCGTCTCGGGCGACCGGTCCACCGCCGTCATCACACACAGCTTCAGCGCCCGCGCCCTGGACATCATCGACACCGCCACCGGAACCATCACCAGCACGATCGTCCCCGGCTTCGACCTCACCGGCCCGGTGACGCTCAACACCGACGGCTCGATCGGCGTGGTCGCCATCCAGAACGCCTCGCGCGTCCTCGATCTGACCAGCGGCTCATTCGGGCCCTCGATCGACACCGCAAGCATCAACGACTACCTCACCACCTTCGACGGGCGCTACGCCGTGGGCGTGGGGTTCCGCGGCCCGGTGATCGACATGCTCACCGGGGCCTACGCCGCCGAGGTCAACAACGCCGTCTCCACCGAGATCGGCGCGCTCTCCCCCACCGACTACCAGGCGGCGATGTGCTCGACGACCTTCGGCGACGACCTCGTTGTCGCCGATGTCCACGGCGCGATGGGCGGGCTGATCTCCTACCAGCTCTCCGGCCCCGAGCCCGAGGGCGACCGCTGCCGCACCATCGCCATCACGCCCGACGGAGCGACCGCCGTGGGCGTCTCGATCTTCTCCGACACCGCCACCATCACCGACACCGCCACCGGAACGGTCACCGGCTACGCGCCGCTGGGCGAGCGTCCCAGCGCCATCGCCATCACGCCCGACGGATCCACCGCCGTGGTAGGCAACCTGGATTCGGATTTCGCCAGCATCGTCGACCTGGCCACCGCCACCAGCACGCAGGTCCCGATCTCCACCCGCGCCGGCGCGGTCGCCGTCAGCCCCGACGGCCACTACGCCTATGTCGCCGTGCTGGCCAGCGGTGACGGGGTCTGGCGCATCGACCTCACCACCAACACCGTCGCCGGCCCCCGCATCCCCACGGGCAACATGGGCGGCGTGGGCTATAGCTTCTCACAGACCTCGGGCATCGCGCTGAGCAACGACGCGAGCCTGCTGGCCGTCGCGGGAAGCTTCGACAACGCCATCACCTTCATCGACACGGCCACCTGGACCGCGCTGGGCAATGTCGCCGCCGGCGACTTCCCGACGATGGTCAGCTTCGCGCCTGATGACTCGTTCATCTATGCATCCAACCGCAACGGCGACACGATCAGCGTCTACACCAACCCCGGCTCGGGCCTGCCCACGCTGCTGGGCTCGTTCCCCGTGGGCGATTCGCCCTGGCAGACCGCCGACGACGGGCACGGGCGCCTGTGGGTCAACAACTCGGGTGACAACCGCGTCACCGCCTACGACCGGGCCACCGGGTCCGCGCTCGGATCAGTGGGATTCAACGACCCGGTCGTGGGGCTCTCGTACGACCCGGCCACGAACAGCGTCCGCGTGGCGCACGGGACGGTGAACATCACTCTGGGCGGCGAGGTGGGCTTCTCCCAATCGCAGTCAGGAACCCTGACCGTGATCGACGCCGACACATTCGCCACCACCGATTACGACCTGGGCGTGGGTCCCTCGGCCCTGGCCTCCAGCGCCGACGGTCAGACCCTGGCCGTCGCCGCCCCCATCGGAGACGGCATGGCGATCCTGAATCTGGCCCAGAGCTGCAGCGGGGCCGACCTCGCCGAGCCCTACGGTCAACTCGACTTCTTCGATGTCAGCGCCTTCCTCACCGCCTTCAACGCGCAGGACCCGAGCGCCGACTTCGACGCCAACGGCGTCTTCAACTTCTTCGACGCCAGCATGTTCATCACCACATTCAGCGCCGGCTGCCCGTGAGCCGACCCCAGCCCGGGTCCCCCGCACCCGCCTCACGGCGGGTTTTTTTCGCTCCCCACCGTGATGATCGGGGCAATTCACCCTTGATCACTCCACCCCGATATGCGATGCTGCACGCGGAGGATCACCAATGCACACACGCCGATTTTCGTTCGTCCCCGCCGCCCTGCTGGCGGCGCTCTCGTCTTTTCCCTGCCTCGCCCAGAGCGCCCGGCCCGCCATCTTCGTGGCCAACAACGGCAACCTCGAGGGCAGCGTCTCCAGCTTCATCGTCGAGGCCGACGGCTCGCTCACCTTCACCGACCGCGTCGTCACGGGATCGCGCTCGGGCATCTCCCAGCCCTGCCCCGGGTGCAACACCTACGCCATCGACATCAGCCCCGACGGGCGCTTCCTGGCCACCTGCCACGCCGCGGGTGACGCCGCCGAGAACTTCACCGTCTACGCCGTCGCGCCAGATGCGACCCTCAGCGTGGTCGAGACCCTCACCCTGCCCCAGGGCGGGCTCGATGCCGCCTGGGTTCGCGACGACCTGCTGGCGGTGTGCATCACCGATATCGGCGGCCCCAACGAGCTGCGGCTCTACCACTGGGACGCCGACGCCGCGCAGCTCACCCTCGCCGACACCGACAGCGCCGGAAGCTTCCTCACCTCCCTGGCCGTCCATCCCACCGGGCGCTGGGTGCTGTGCAACGACTCGTTCGGCGACCGCATCCGCGTCTTCGAGATCGACGCCGACCAGGCGGCGCTCGTGCAGAACCTGCCCATCGGCGTCTACGGCACATCGCTCGCCTTCTCGCCCGGCGGCGACTTCGCCTACGCGTCCGGAGGCATCAGCGCCGGCGGTCACGCCTTCGCCGGATTCAGCTTCGACGACTCCAGCGGCACGCTCACCCAGCTGCCCGGCAGCCCCTTCACCTCGCCGGGCCAATCGCCCAAGGGCTTCGCCTTCAGCCCCGACGGCTCGCTGCTCTTCGTCTCCCACGGCACCGACGCCACCATCCGCTCCTTCTCGCTCGATCAATCCGGCATCCCCACCAGCCTGGGAACCTCCTTCGATGTCGGCACGCAGGGAACCCTCCAGGGCATGGACACGCTCGACGGCCTGCTCTTGGCCATGGACAGCAGCGACGGCGCCTTCAGCTTCGGTGTCGATCCGGTCACCGGCGCCCTGATCCCCGTCGCCGGATCGCCCGTCCCCACCCAGGGCATCAGCCCCAACGATGTCGCCGCCTGGAGCGCCCAGAGCGCCTGCGTCGCCGATTTCACCGGTGACGGCAAGCTCAACTTCTTCGATGTCAGCGCCTTCGTTAACGCCTTCGCCGCACACGACCCGGCCGCCGACCTCACCGGCGAGGGCGCCTTTGATTTCTTCGATGTCAGCGCCTTCATCAACGCGTACACCATGGGATGCCCCTGAAAATATGACCCCGTGGTCAACCCTCACCCGCCGATCCTCGGCGGGTTTTCTTTGCCCACGCGCATCGGCCCGATCGAAATGTCATTTTGAGAACTCGTATACATATTACGAACCGTGACGGGCATCCCGCCGTATCCTCACGCAACACGCGCTCTCCCCCGGCGTTCCCCGTGACCGCGCATACGCCGCGGGATCACGCCCAACGCACAGGAGGCCCGCATGTCCAAAGCCGCAACAATCGCCAAGCTCACCCTCGCCTTCGTGGTCATCGCCGCCGGGTTCTCGTTCATCATCGGCTCGCTCATGGGCGGCGGGTATTCCCGCGCCTATGACGAGCTCAAGGGCATCAACAGCGATCCCCGCTCCATCCTCGTGCAGGCCGTCCTCATCGAGACCGACGCCGGCGCCGCGACGCCCGCCGCACTGCCCTTGCCCGGGGAGCGCCTGACCGGCACGGCGTTCACCGAACTGCTCACCGAGGCCCACGCGCTCGGGACGAACGAGGGCGCACGAGTGCCCACGCCCGCGCTGCTCGTGCAGCACGCCGAAACGGGAAGCCTCAGTCTCAAGCTCGGCGACCGCACCTTCGACGCCGCCGTCTCGCCCAGCGTCATCGATACCAAGCACGGCCCCGTCCTCCGCGTGGCGATCGAGATCCAGCGCACGGACACGGGCTCGGACGCAACCCCGCGATCGCTGAGCTTCGCCACCGCCTACACCGCCGCCCCCGGCGGCGCGGTGGTGCTCGACCTAGCGGACCTGGGCCTGGCCGGAAGCCACGCCATGCTCGCCCTGCGCACCACCCTCTGCGATCCCACCCCGGCCGAGGCCAACTGACGGCGCGTCCCCCCTGCCCTCGGGCGCCGGCGCCGTGATCGTGTGGCTCCCTGACCCCGCGCCCCGCGGGTCGCTCACCCGCCCGCGCCGGGCAGGGCGGGGGGCTGGCACCGCGTCAGCAGCTCTTCGAGCGCGGCGCGGTTCACCTGCGATCGCACGGATGCGATCCCCTGTTCCTCCATGCGCCCCATGGTGACGATGCCGGCCCGGAACCAGCCGGCGGCATCGGCCCGCAGCGACAGGGCCCGCTCGGGTGCGACCCCGTCCATCTCGGCCAGCGCGAGCGACGACTCGCCCAGCCCGCGCTGGGCGAAGGCGAGGGCCGTCCATATGCGCGCAGCGTTCGACGGCCTCGATCGAAGCGAGGTAGCGTTCGCGCGCCCGCTCGTTGTGACCCGACTCGCGCAGCGCTTCGCCAAGGGCGCCCAGCGCCACGCAGTACGCCTTGGCGAAGAGCAGGTTCTCCGGGTGCTCCTCCGCCAGGGCTTGGCGGATCTCCAGCGACCAGCGCCACGCATTGAGCCCCTCCTGCTCTCGCCCGACACCCCGCAGCGAGCTGGCGAGCTTCTCCAGGGCGACCGAGAGATCGTACCCCGAGCGGGCGTCGGCGGGGTCGGCCTCCCACAGCGCCGCCAGCGTCTGCAGGGCGGCCCGATCATGCTCCAGCGCCCCCTCGGGATCGCCCGTCGCCCGGAGCAGATCCGCGAACCGATGGTGGATCAGGGCCAGGTCGCGCTGGCTTCGCGCGCTGCCGGGGTCGGCCGCGACCGCCGCGGCCCGGATTTCCATCGAACGCTCGCAGTGGGGCAGCGCCTCTCGCGCCCGGCCCAGACGCACCAGGGTCAGCACGATCTCGTTGTGGGCGATCGAGAGCGCGCGGGCGCCGGCCGGGTCGATCTCCGCCACGCGCTCGGCGGCATCGAGCGAGGCCTCAAATTGCAGCAGCGAATCGTCCAGCCGGCCCATCTGGCGGAGCACGCCCCCCAGACGCCCCTCGGCCTCTCCCAGCGACGCGAGAAGCTCCAGGTCACCCGGCTTGTCGCGGAGCATCGCCGCAAGCAGACCGCGGGCATGGGTGAACACATCGATCGCGTGCGAGGACCCGTCGCTGGACTGGGCGGCCTCGCCCGTCGAGATCAGGGTCCTGGCCATCGCCAGCCGGTTGGCCGCGGAGGGCGCCAGCCGCTCGATCCGCTCGCGGATCTGGGTGCTCCGCGCGTAGCTTCTGAGCGCGCCCTCGACCTCGCCCAGATTGGAGCGCCGCGGATTGCCCTGCAGATCGCCGATTCGGCTGTCCGCGGGGGCCGACCTGGCGCTGGTCCGCATGGACTCGGGTCCCGCGCCATTCGATCATGATTTCATCGACCGGGACCTCATCGCCGTGATCAATCTCAGCGACCGGACAATCGACGATGTCGCCATCATGATCGACGCGCATGGCGGTCCCCTGCTCACCCGCGGAACCACCGCACGGGCCGCCGACATGCCAGGGGTCCCGCTCGAAGGCCTCGCCCCGGGATCGGTGTGGATCACCACCGTGACCGAGGGGAACCACGCCTATGAGATCAGCGCCGAGGGCTCGCTGGCCAACGGGTCCGTGGATCAGGGCGAAGCGCTCTACCTGAGCACGCACTGCGTGGGCGATTACAACGGCGACGGCATGCTGAACCTCTTCGATGTCTCGGCGTTCCTCTCGGGCTTCACCGCCCAAAGCCCCGACGCCGACATCAACGCCGACGGCGCGTTCAACTTCTTCGATGTCTCCGCGTTCCTGGGCGCCTTCGCCGCCGGCTGCTCGTAAGGGCCCCGCCGGCGTCAGAACTGTTTTCTCATCCGTGCCGTGGGCAGCCCGAGCTGGTCACGGTACTTTGCCACGGTCCGGCGCGCGATCTCGACCCCACCCTCCTTGAGTCGCTTGACGATCGCCTCGTCGCTCAGGGGCCTGGCCTTGTCCTCGCCGGCGATCAGCTCCCCGATCGAAGCCCGCACCGCGTTGGCGCTGACATCCTCGCCGCTGTCCGTCGCCAGCCCGCCCGAGAAGAACCCGCGCAGCGGGACCACCCCGCGCGGCGTCATGATGTACTTCTCGCTCACCGCCCGCGACACCGTCGCCACATGGATCCCCAGGCGGTCGGCGATCGTCTTCATCGGCAGGGGCTTGAGCGCCTCGGGCCCGAAGTCGAAGTACTCGCGCTGCTCGTCGACCACCGCGTTGATGACCCGCAGCAGGGTGTGGCGTCGCTGGCCCACCGCGTCGATGAGCCACTGCGCGTTGGACAGGTTCGTCTTGAGGAACGCCCGGTCCTGCTTGGGCACGCCCTTGTCCGCCGACATGCGCGCGTACTCCTGGTTGATCCGCACATCGGGCAGGCGCCCGTCGCTGAGGTACGCGTAGTAGCGGTCGCCCTCCTCGTCGTACTCCACCACCGCGTCGGGGATCACCGTCTCGGGCGCGTCGTCCACCAGCCTCCTCGCCGGCGACAGGCTCAGCCGGCGCAGCAGGTCCAGCCCCATGTTGATCTGATCGAGGTCGAAGCCCGAGCGGGCCGCCACCTTGGGCAGGCGGTTCTTCATCAGGTCCTCGAAGAACTCGGCCACCAGCCGCCGCGCCACCGCCAGCGCCTCGGGACGCACCGTGATCTCGTCGTCGCGGTCCTCGCCCAGCCGATCGCCCAAAGCGTCGATCTGGATCAGCAGGCACTCCTGCGCGTCGCGCGCCCCCACGCCCGCCGGCTCGAGCAGCAGCTGCACCGCCTGCAGCGCCAGCTCCCAGTCGGCGCCGGTGGGACCCATCGCCCCGATCGCCCGCGGCGCCCGGTCGGCGATCTCGTCGAAGTCCGCGCGCAGATACCCGTCCTCGCCCAGGTTGTTGATGATCACCGCACCCAGCGCCCGCACACGCGGGCCCACATCCGTCAGCGACCACTGGTCCAGCAGCTGGTCGGTCAGCGACGCGCCACGGGCCGGGGCCTGGGCCATCGCGTCGATCTTCGCGTCCCGCTCGCCGGCGCCGGTCCGTGTCCGCGGCAGCTCGTCGAAGTCGCGCGTCATCCGCGACTCGGCGTAGGTGTTCTCCGCGGCGTCGGGGTTGGCGCTGGTGTAGTCGTCGAGGCGGGCGAAGTCATAGGCCCCCTCCGGGTCGATCCGCAGCTCCTGATCGGTCGTCGAACCCGTCTCCAGCCCCGCCTCGTCGCGACGATCCCCGCCGTCCATCGTCCCCGGCTCGATCTCCGCCACCTCCAGCGTCGGGTTCGACTCCAGCTCCTGCTCGATCCGCTCGCGCAGCTCCGCCAGGGGCATCTGCAGAATCTCCATGGACTGGATCATCCGCGGCGCCAGCTTCATCTGCTGGCCGAGCTTCATCTGCTGGGAGGTCTGAAAACGCATGAGTGGGGTCAACCGACAGCCAACAGGGGCCGGGCCACGCGCCCGCGCACCTCCATATCACTATACATCGGACCCCTCCGCCCCCGCACCACGCATTTGGCCCCGCAATGTCGCGGTTTTCGCGTGCTCATCCGCCATCGCCGCCCCCGGACCCCATCGCCTGACGCCCGAGAATCGCGTCGGCAAGCACCGCCTTGTTCGCGTACTCCAGCGACCCACCGCTGGGCAGCCCCCGCGCCAGGCGGCTCACCCGCACCCCCAGCCGGCCAAGCTCGCCCGCCAGGTACAGCGCCGTCCCGTCCCCCTCCACCGTGGGGTTCAGCCCCAGCACCACCTCCTCGATCGCCCCGCCCTCACCCCCCTTGCGGGAACTCTTGATGCGCCCCAGCAGCTTGGCGATCGTCAGGTCCTCGGGCCCCACCCCGTCCAGAGGCGACAGCCGACCCATCAGCACATGGTACAGGCCCCGGTACATCCCGGTCTGCTCGAGCGCGATCAGGTCCTTGGGCTGCTCCACCACCAGCACCCGCGTGCGGTCGCGCCCCGGATCGGCGCAGATCGGGCACAGGTCCGAATCGCTCAGGTTGTAGCACACCGCGCAGTGGCGCACCGACTTCTTCACCGCCGCGATCGCCGAGGCCAGCGCCAGCGCCGACGCCTCGTCGCTGGTGAGCACATGGAACGCCAGGCGCTCGGCGGACCTGGACCCGATGCCCGGGAGGCGGGTGAACTGCTCGATCAGCTCGCGCACCGGCGCGGGATAGGCCCCCTGCCCACCGCCGGCCAGCCCCGATTTCCCGCTCGATCTGTGCCCGTCCCGGCCGCTCATCAACCTGATTCTACTCGCTCACTCGATGAATACTTTTTCATTGTGCACAACTTGTGCCCACCACCGTCAACACGCATCGACCGAAATCATCCGACCGGATCCCGACTCAAACTACCCATCTTATCGACAAAGGATTTCTCACGCGCTCCACCTCCCCGTTGTCGCCATCAATCCCGGATCGAACGCGGAATTTCCCCGCCTTCCGCCCCTCGTCGGTTGCATCCACCCCCCGAATTTTGTACGCTCGTACGACACAATGATGGCAGCTTTGGGGCTCTTTTGTGGAGAGAGGCAGGTCCCAAGGCTGCTGTCTTTTTTGCTCTTCTCCCCGCGCCCCGCGGGGAGAAGAGCCAGACTTGTCTCAATGCGCCACGATCTCGATGGGGATGATCGTTTCGGCCACCTTGTCGCTGATCAGGTCCCGCATCACGATCTTCAGGTGGTATCGCCCCACGCCCAGATTGCCCGGCAGGCGCACCTGGTTGATCAGGTAGTAGTCCCGCAGCCGGTTGCGCGTCTCGTCGTTCACCGACTCGGCGGCCCGGTTCCAGGTGTTCAGATCGTCCGCCACATGGTACAGCTCCAGACGCTGCGACAGGCTCGTCTCGTACCGGGGCAGCCCGTCGGGCCCCGTCGTCTCGCGCTGGGCGAAACGCTCGAGCTCGGTGTAGACAATCACCTCCTGCGCCCGCCCGGCGATGAACCGGTAGCTGGGGAAGGTCTCGTAGCGCCCGTACCCCTGCACGCTGGTGCACAACGCCGCTCGTTTGATCGTCAGCCCCGCCCAGCGGTCCAGCTGCGCCTTGATCTCGTCGAGCTTCTCCGACACCGCCGCCGGCGACGCGATCGACCCCCGCGAGCGCATCGACGACAGCAGCTCGCGGGCCGCGTCCAGCGACGCCCGCTCCGCGTCCGACAGCACCCCCTCGTCCACCAGGTCGTCCACATCCTCGGGCAGGATCGTTTCAAGCGTCGCCAGCGCCAGCGCCGCCGAGCCCGGATCGTCGCCCGAGGCCGCCAGCTCGCCCAGCACTCCCGCCAGCTCGCGCACCAGCTTGTCGCGCCGCTGCACCGGGTCCATCGCCTCCGGCTCGGGTGCCGACGACTGGTCCGGCTTCGGCTCGTCGGGCGTGGCCGCCGGGGCGGGCACGGGATCGGCGTCCGGCCCCTCGCCCGACCCCTCGGCCGTGGATGCCTCCGAATCACTCCCCGCCGCCCCCAGCAGCGAGACCCGCACCCCCGAGCCGTCGTCCTTGAAACGGTGGTTGGGCTGGTTGATGTCCGAGGCGGCAATCCGAGATGCGCCTTGCGTGGGGCTCGGCCCCGCCTCCCGCGTGTTCTCCTGTGGGGCGGGCGTGACCGCCACCGATGTCCCCGGGCGCACCTCACGGACCACCCGCCGGTCCTCGGGCACCGCCGCAGGGCCGTCCATCTCCAGGTTCGCGAAGTACACGCTCAGCTGGCGCGCCGATTCCTCGATCTGCGCCTGGATCGAGCTCTTCTCAGGGCTCTTCTCCATCAGGGCCTCGCCGCGGGGCAGCGCCAGGCCCGGGTCGTCGCCGATGCGGCTGAGCCCCGTGTTCACCGCCTCGCTCGCGTTGACCTTGCGGGGGCGCGTGGGCGCCGACTTGCATCCCGCCAGCCCCAGCGCCATCCCGGCGCAAAGCGTCAGGGCCCCCACCACCCCGAACCGATCCGAGAGCCTCCTGCTCATGCGCGCCACCTCTGCCAGACAGGGATCACCACCGCCGTCTCCGACGCCGGTCCGTACCGATCTGGTATCGGCCGCGGGGCCCCGGGGCGTCCAGAATCACGCACGATCGGGCGCCATCGGGCCCGGCTCATCGACGCGTGAGCCGCGAGAACTCCAGCGCCAGCAGCTCCAGCGTCCGCTCCGGGGTCCCCGTCGAGCTTTTGAGGGCCATGTCGGCCTCCACGCAGTCGTCGAACAGCGCGCGCGCCCGCGCCGGGCCGATGCTCCGCGCCAGACGCATGATCGGGTCGCGGCTCGGCCCCCAGAGCTTCATCTCCTTGGCCAGCGTGTTCGCGTTGATCCCCTGCGCCATCCCCTCGCTGATCCCCACCAGCCTGCGCGCCAGGTCCATGCAGGCGTACGACACCGGGATGTGCGCCGCCTTGGGCGAGTTGTCCAGCACCACGCGCAGCTCTCGCAGCGCGTAACCCGGGTCGCCGCTGAGCAGCGGCTCCTGGATCACCCAGGGGCTCTCCTCCTCGCGGGTCATCCCCACCAGCTCGGCGATCAGCCCCGGGGTGATCGGGTTGGGCCTGCCGTCGGTCGTCCCCGCCGCCGTGGCCAGCTTGGCCAGCTCCGCGTCGATCTTGCCCAGGTCCGCCCCGAGGCGCTCGACCAGCGCCGTGGCCGATCGCGGGTCGATCGACGACCCGTAGGCCCTGCTCGCCCGCCCTTGGGCCCACCGGATGGCCGTCGCCGCATCCACGCCGTCGCACTTGAGCACCAGCCCCACTTTCGCGATCGCGTCGTCGAGCTTGCCCTTGTTCCACTTGCCCGCCCGCAGCACCAGCGTGGCCTGCTCGCTGGGCGACTTGGCGTACCGTTCCAACATCGGACGCGTGTCGGCATTCACGAACCGGTCGGCGTCATCGACGATCACCAGCTTGTGCGTGGCCATCAGCCCGAATGAGCGGCACTCATCGAGCACCGCCGCCAGCTCGGCCGTCTCGCCCTCGAACTTGAAGGTCTCCACCTCGCCGTGGGCCTTCTCCAGCGCCTCACGAAGCATGGCCGTGTACTGCGAGCTCAGGAAGATCTCCTTGCCCGTGATCAGCACGATCCGGTCGTCCGCCGTGGGCGCCCGGTTGCCCGATCTGGAGCCTTTGGTGGCCATACCAGACAATAGCAAGTCCGCAGAGAAGAGGTTCACCACAGAGCACACAGAGGGAAAGACAGAGAGGAAGACAGAGAAAAGAAGGAGAGCGGGGATCGAGGGAAGTGAGCGCGCGGCGTCCCTCTTGCTCCTGCCTGCGCCCCGCGGGGAGGGACAGGAATCCGGGCGCCGCGACTTACCGTCTTCTTTCCCCTCTTCCTCCGTCTTCCTCACTGCGTGCTCTGTGTGCTCGGTGGTAAAATCCCCCCACCCCCCATGCTCACACTCACCGTCATCCAGGGCCCCGACGAGGGCAAGAGCTTCCAGCTCCCCACCGACCAGCCGCAGCTGCTGGGACGCTCGACCGAGGCGCTGCCCATCACCGACAACACCGTCTCGCGCCGCCACGCCGAACTCACGCCCGACGGCGACACCTGGTTCCTGCGCGATCTGCAGTCCCAGAACGGCACCATCGTCAACGGCGTGGCCATCAAGGACCGCATCCGCCTCGAGCCGGGCGACGAGATCCGCGTGGGGGCCACCGTTTTCCTCTTCGGCGACCCGGTCAACCGCTATAAGAAACCCTCCGTGCTCATCACCGACGACCACGATCTCGAGACCGAGGTCGAGGCCCGCATCACCACCTCCGCCGATTCCTACGCCGGCTCCGATGCCAGCGACGACCCCGACGCCCCCGAGGCCGCCGTCGACCACCTGCGGGTTATCTACACCCTCACCGCGCTGACCGCGCGCATCATGAACAACCGCGAACTGCTCGAGGCCGTCATGGACCTCGTCTTCAACGAGTTCCGCCCCGAACGCGGCGTCATCATGGTCCAGAGCGCCAGCGAAGACGAGCCGATGGTCCCGGGCGTGATACGCTACGCCGTGCCCCCTAAGCCCGACGAAGACAAGACCATCCATGTCTCGCGCACGATCCTGGCCGCCGCGACCGTGGGCGACGGCGTGCTCACCACCAACGCCATGACCGACCCGCGCTTCGTCTCGGGCGACTCGGTCCAGCAGTACCAGATCCGCAGCGCCATCTGCTCGCCCATCCTCTTCGGCGACCATGTCTTCGGGGCCATCTACATCGACTCCTCCACCCAGAACCACGCCTTTGTCAAGGAACAGCTCGAGCTGCTCAACGCCATCGGCCAGCACACCGGCCTGGCCCTGGCCAACGCCGAGGAGCACCTCAAGCGCGTCAACTCGGAGCGCATGGCGGCGATCGGCGAGACGGTGGCCTCGCTGTCGCATTCGATCAAGAACATCCTCCAGGGCCTTCGCGGCGGGGCCGATGTCGTCGAGATCGGGCTCCACAAGAACGACCTGGCCATCGCCAAGAACGGCTGGGGCATCCTGCGGCGTAACCTCGACCGCATCGCCTCGCTGACCATGAACATGCTCGCCTTCGGCCGCAAGCTCCAGCCCGAGCTCGAGCTCACCCGCCTGGGCAAGCTCGCCGAGGACTGCGCCCAGCTGCTCGAGAGCCGCTGCCGCGAGAAGAATGTCGCCCTGATCGTCGACGCCGATCCCGAGATGCCACCGATCATGGTCGACCCGGGGCTGATCCACCAGGCGCTGATGAACCTGATCGCCAACGCCATCGAGGCCGTCGACCCCGACACCGGCGCCGTCACCGTCCGCGTCGCCTTCAACGAATCGCGCCCCGATCAGAACAAGCCCGGCGCGATGCTCCGCCCCGCCGCCACCATCACCGTCATCGACAACGGCCCGGGCGTGGAGCAGGACAAGCTCGCCTGGATCTTCGAGCCCTTCAACACCACCAAGGGGCTCAAGGGCACCGGCCTGGGCCTAGCCGTGACCAAGCGCATCGTCTACGAGCACAAGGGCCGAATCCGCCTCGAATCCAGCCCCGGCCGCGGCGCCAGCTTCAAGATCATCCTCCCCGCCGACCTCGACGCCATGCTCGACCCCTCGGCCACCAGCAACAGGCAGGGGCACGCGATGAGCGACTCGCTGGGGATTCTGTGATATCTCCCCCACTTTGCTGGGTCGTGGTCACCGCCCGTCGTACTGCTCCCCCGCCAGCTCCACCCGCGCCGACGACACCGTGATCTGCCCCCGCCGGCGCACCCGCGACCACAGGACCACCACGACGATCCCCCCCACCGTCGCCGCTCCCACCAGCACCAGCCCGATCCACAGCAGCCGCCCCAGCAGCCGGTCCATCGTCCCTTCCACCCGGTCGATCCGATCGTCCACCAGCCCCAGACGCGAATCGAGCACCGCCGGGTCGGTCGCGTCCATGAGCGACTCGGTCAGGCGCGTCAGCTCCTGGGCCGTCGTCGTCGCCTCGCGCAGGGCTTGCGTGTACGAGTTGATATCGAACGATTCTCCGTCATCCTCGGACTCCGGCCGATCGCCCTCTTGATCCACGCCCATCTGCGTCATCAGCCGCGAAAATGTCGCGGTGGTCTCGCCCAGCGATTCGGACAGCGCCGTCCCCGCCTCCACGGCCTCCCGCAGGTCCCCGATCATCGGCCCCAGGCGCTGCTCCTGGGCCGCCAGCGCCTCGATCGTCGCCGATCGCTCCCGCGCCAGGTTGGCGAACGCCTGGTCGATCGCCTCTTGGCGCTGTTGGCCGACGATCTGCGACGCCCGGTCCATCATCGCCTCGCGCTCGCGGGCGATGATCTCGGGCAGCTCCTGGCGGAGCGCCTCTGTCTCCTGCGTGATCCTGGCCGCCGAATCCGTCAGTGTCTGGCTGTTGCGGATCAGCTGCTGGCTCTCGGGCTCGTTCACCGTGTCCAGGTACAGCAGCTCCGCCTGCCAGCTCACCAGCGTGGGCATCCGCTGCATGTAATACATCGCCCGCTCGGCCGTCAGACGCGCCTTCTCGATCTCGCGCGTGGCCGGGTCCAGCCCCGAGAGCGGGTCGAGAAACAGCAGCCCCAGCACATTGGACGCCCCGCCGCTCTTCTCGGGCTCGGCCGTCATCTGGCGGAAACGAGCGAACTGCGAGAGACGCACATACCCCGCGAACACCCGCTGGGGGTGCTCCTCCAGCCAACGCTCGATCAGGCGGTCGAGCACCGCCATGATCTCGGGCGAGAGGTCCCGCTCCACCACCTGGCGGCTGCGCTGGGCGGTCGAGGCGAACACGCCCGCGAGCTTGTCGGCCTCGGGCCCGAAGTACTCCGGCGCGATGTGCCGCGTCATCAGCTCGGATTGGAGCGTGGTCATCACCATCAGATCGACCATCGCCACGCGCGGGTTCTTGCTCATCGCGATCAGCGTCGCGCCGTGCGCCACCGAGTACTTGAGCCGGTGGGCCACCGTCCGCGCCTCGATCGTCTGGGGCGTGCGCTCGATCTCATCGACCGCCTCGGCCAGCTGCAGGGTCATGTCGTCGACCAGGTCCATCAGCTCGGTCTGCATGCGGTTCGCCTCGGCCTCGGTCAGCGCCTTGGGCGGTTCGGGCCGCGTCCCCCCGGCGCTTCCCTCGGGCGAACGCGCCGCTTGGCGCTGATCGCCCCCGCGACGCTGCTCCTGGGAGCAAGCGCCAATCCCCCCCGCCAGCAGCACAACCGCCGCGCACCACACCCACTGGCCTCGCCCGAAAAACGCTGATGTTCCTGTCGCCATATCTCCCTCGCACCGGCTCCAGGGAACAGATCACCACCCGGCGAGCCCCTATTCCTTTCTACAATAGGACGATGCCCCCCGCGCCCCGCGCCATCCTCCATGTCGACATGGACGCCTTTTTCGCCTCCGTCGAGCAGCGCGATCACCCCGAGTTCCGGGGCAAGCCCCTGCTCGTCGGCGGCGACGGGCCCCGCGGCGTCGTCGCCGCCGCCTCCTACGAGGCCCGCGTCTTCGGCTGCCACTCCGCGCAGCCCATGGCCATCGCCAAACGACGCTGCCCCCACGCCATCATCGTCAGCGGCCGCCACGGCGATTACAAAGCCGTCTCCAGGCAGGTCTTCGCCATCCTCGAACGCTTCAGCCCCGTCATCCAGCCCGTCTCCATCGACGAGGCCTACCTCGATGTCACCGGCTCCACCAAGCTCTTCGGCCCGCCCGCCGACATCGCCCGCGAGATCCGCCGCCTCGTCAAGCAGGAAGTCAATCTCGCCTGCTCCGTGGGCGTGGCGCCCAACAAGTTCCTCGCCAAGCTCGCCTCCGACATGGACAAGCCCGATGGGCTCTTCGTCATCGAGCCCGGCAAAGCCCAGGCGATCCTCGACCCCCTGCCCGTCACCCACCTGCCCGGTGTCGGCCCCGCCGCCGCCAAATCGCTCGCCCGCATGGGGATCCGCACCGTCCGCGATCTCCGCGCCATGCCCGCCGAGAACCTCGCCGCCCGCATGGGCGAGTTCGGTTCCCACCTCTTTCGACTCGCGCAGGGGATCGACGAGCGCCCTGTCCGCGTCGACCGCGAGGCCAAGTCCATCTCCCACGAGCACACCTTCGCCACCGACCTCGACGACCCCGGCGAGGTCCGCGCCCTGATCGCCCGCCAAGCCCAGGATGTCGCCGCCCGCCTGCGCCATCACGGGCGCTACGCCCGGACCATCACCGTCAAGATCCGCTTCGGCGACTTTGAGACCGTCACCCGCTCGACCACCCTCGACCAGCAGACCGACGAGACGAGCGTGATCCATGACGCCGCCCGATCCCTCTTCGACGCCTGGGCCCGCGCGTTCCGCCCGGTACGCCTGATCGGCGTCGGGCTTTCTCTGCTCACCGACGCCCCGGCCCAGGCCGGGCTCTTCGACGCCCACGACAGCACCCGGTCGCGGGCCGTCGACCGGGCCGCCGACGCCATCGCCGACCGCTTCGGGCGCGGCGCCATCACCCGCGCCAGCTCCCTGCGCGCCGCTCCCCGCCACGGCGCCCACGGCCCGGGCTCTAATACCGGCCCCGACACGCCCCCCGACCAGCCGCCGGATTGAGCCACCGCTGGACTACTCAAGAACAGGCTTCATCCCGCGAGGCAATCGTGTTATGCTGCCCCCATGAACATGCTCCTCCCGCTCATCATCGGTATCGCTTTCTTCAGCGCCCCGCCTGCGCCACCTGCCCAGCCGTCCCCGCCTGCGGCCCAATCGGAGAACCCTGATCCGGCCAACGCGGTCGATCGCTGGATGGTCTACCAGTATCTGCTGGGCGGCGGCGAGCGAGCGCCCGAGATGGTCGCTCAATACCTCGCCGGCTCAATCAAGGACATCAAGGACGACGACGATCAGGAACACGCCGTCACGCTCATGATCATCTTCCTGGGCCAGCTCGGGCATCAGCACCCGGAGCTGCTCGATGCGTGGACCCAGGCCTCGACGGCCATGTCGCCCCGAGCCCAGTATGTGTTCGCGTACGCGATCTGGATGGCCGACCCCGGGCACAGCGACAAGCGGGTCGCCAAGATCGTCGAGGCGATGTCCGGAGACGACGAGCATCTCAACATCGACATCATCGCCAAGCTGCCCGACCAGGACCCCCCGGACTTCAAATCGTTCAAACCCTCCGACGGCGCCACCCTCGACTACTGGTGGGTCTCGTTCATGGCCACGGGCGACACCGAGTATGTGGGCCGTATCCTCACCGCCCTGCCACCGCACAAGCACACATTCGAAGAGTTCGATCCGGGTGACGACTTCATAGCGCTCGCCGTCGCCAGCTCGGCGATCTGGTCGCTCACTTCCAACGCCTATCAGCACCCGGTGATCCTGAAATACCTCAAGCAGCAACGCAAAGCCGAGGACGGTCCCTGGCCGATCCTCGACAAGATCATCAGTGACGCCGAGGCCAAGCTCGAAGAGTCTCCGTCTCCCGCGCCGACCCCCTGAGCGCAGATCCCATCAAGCCCGAAAAAACGAATCCTCAAAAAAAGCAAGACCCGGCCATCAACAGACGGGCCGGGTCTTGGAGAGGGGGGCTTGGTTAAGCGAGCTCGAAGACCAGCAGCTCGCCGGATTCTAGGAACGAGATGTCCAGCGTGTTCTCGTCACTGAGCGCCAGGCCGTCACCTTCGGACAATTGAGCACCATTCACTACGACCACGCCGCCCACGACCTGCACCCACGCATGGTCGGCGTGCGCCAGCCCGTGCGTGAGCGTGGCCCCCGCTTCGAACACGCCCGCGTACATCCACGCGTCCTGCCCGATAACCAGCGAACCATCCTCGCCGTCGGGCGAGGCGAGCAGATGCAGCATCCCCGGCTCGTCATGAACCGGGAACGCCCGCGACTGGTGCCCGGGCGTGATCCCCCGCTCACGCGGCTCGATCCAGATCTGCAGCATGTGGGTCTTCTCCCCCAGCGGGTTGAACTCGCTGTGGCGGATCCCCGAGCCCGCGCTCATGTGCTGGATCATCCCCGGCGTGATATCCTCCTCGCTGCCCAGGGAATCACGATGCCGCACCGCGCCGCTGAGCGGGTAGGTGATGATCTCCATGTCCCGGTGCCCGTGCTCGCCGAAGCCCATCCTCGGCCCGATCACATCATCATTGATCACCCGCAGCGTCCGGAACCCCATCCACTCGGGGTCCTGGTACCCCCCGAAACTGAATGTGTGACGGGTGTCGAGCCACCCGTGATCGAAATGCCCGCGTGCGTCGTGCGCCCTGATGGTCTGCATGGCTGTCGCCTCCCGGGGAGGCGGCCCGCGCCGCCTCGCCAATCTATTTGTTTCAACAAATAATAGCCCGGCGCCTCCCGGTATTCCACCCCGACGCTTCGAAAGACGGCGCGGATTCGCTCGCCTGGGAGGTTTCCCCCAAGAGGCGCGCGTGATCGACCCGAGTTGTGGTACACTCTCACTCTGCCCGGCCGCCGGTCCACCGGGACCCGTTCGCGCCGGGCCGCCCGCGCCCAGGATCGAGCCGGTCCGGCGCCGCGGGGAACACATACAAGGAGAACAAGGATGATCAGGTCTGAATCATTGCGCCTCTTGGCGTTGTCCATGCTGATGATGTTGGCGCGTCCCGCGTGGGCCCGCTCGGGCGAAGGTGAACTGGCCCGCGCAAGCTCCGAGGCCCAGAAGGCGGATGTGATCGCGGCGTGGG
This sequence comes from uncultured Phycisphaeraceae bacterium, assembly GCA_964387925.1. Lineage (GTDB taxonomy): Bacteria > Planctomycetota > Phycisphaerae > Phycisphaerales > UBA1924 > UBA1924. The sequence goes on along the minus strand of CAYLXF010000002.1, from coordinate 374,939 downwards.
CGGGGAACGCGTGGCGAAACTACCCGGAGGTCGACTTCAACTCGCTGCGGATCGGGCAGGACACCGCCTACTACGGGATGCTCCTGAGCGATGAGTATTTCGAGCCGGTGTTCGGCGAGCCGTACCTGTCGCTGTCCGACGCCGAACGCGAGCAGATCCGCCGCCTGTTCGGCCGGCTCGGTCGGTACCGGAACGAGAAGTTCGGCGGGCGCTACCTGCTCGCGTTATCGACCGCGCTCAAAGCGCCGGCCGCCCCGGGTCAACGGCCACGCGGGGACCAGGGCGTGGTGGCGGACTATTTCCGGCTGGTCCCGGAGCTCAATGAAAAGGCCAGGCGGTGGCACGCGGCCATGTCGGAGCTGGAGTCGTTGCCCGGTAACGCGGAGAGTTTCTGGCTCGTCGATGAGAAGCTGCCCCTCTGGGAGCGGGATCTCACGGGACTCTGGCCGGATCAGCTGCGTCAGCTCGCGAAAGCCGCGGCTCGGATCAAGCGGGAGGCGGCCGGGGAGGTGCTCAACGCGATGGTGGACGCCGCGATCGCCGGAACCGAGCCCGCCGGGCAGGGGCGGGGTGACCCCGGACGCGGGGAGGAGGATGCCCGACGCCCGACCCGCGAGCCCGGCCAGCGTCCCAGCGGTCGTGGGACGCCCCGGGAGGAGGCACGCGAGCGCGCCGATGAGGGGCGAGGCAGGCGCGAGGCGGCCCTGAGGGAGCGGGCCCGGCGTGACGAGGCCAGGAGGGCGCACCGAGAGCTGGAAGCCACCAGCGGCCCGGCCCCGGCGCAGCGCGTGACGGGCGACCCGCGGTACGACCGGGCGATCCGCCTGCAATACCTCCTTTGGGAGCAGCAGGAGCTGCTCGGGCTCGCTCCCGAGCAGGTGCAACGAGCCGTGCGCGCCCGGATCGACGACGCGATGGGCCAGAACTTGGGCGCCCTGGTCGCGGAGCAAGCGGAGGCGATCGACAACTTCGGAAGCGGCGCCCAAGCGATCCTGGCCGGCAGCCGCTGGTATACCGACTATGTCCGGGACTACCTGGGCGTGTTCGACCATCCGATCGTGCGCCAACCCCTGAGCCGTTTCGAGCAGCGCCGCTCGGCGGACCTCAACGCCGGCCGGGCCGAGGCGGTCGAGCGGATCGGACGGATCAGGTCCGAGGCCGAGCTTGCGACGGCGGCCGAGCAGTACCTGGCGGTCGCCACCGACCGCGACACCGTGGCGGGTAAGGTCATCCTCGCGGCGATCGAGGCGCAGAGGCCCATCGCCGCATGGGAAACAGAGAAACAGAAATACTCCCCCGCCGAGCTGGCCCTGATGACGCGGCCCGGCGTCGTGCGGGTCCCGGACGACTACGCCCCGCCGACCGGACGCGAGGTCGAACTGGCCTTCCTGCGCGCAATGGCGTTCACCGGCGGCGAGCTGGTCGGCCCGCACACCGCCAAGGTCGGCCATGCTCCCCTGCAGAATGTGTTTTTCATGTTTCTCCACACGCAGCCGTTCAAGATCCTTCAGACCGTCCCGATGGATGAGCGGGGTGGTTATGTCTGCGAGTTCATGGTTGATTTCCGGGCCGAACTGCCCGGGAGCCTGCTCGCCCCGGACGATCACTCGATGGGCGCCGTCCTGCTGCGGCAACTGGCGGCGATGGTCGAGAACGAGATGCCCGCGCGCATGGTCGCCTGGTTCGTCATGGAACCATCGGGCTGGCAGTCGCCCACGGTGCGCGCGGCGTCATTCGAGGCGATGCTCCGGCAGGACGCCAACATCGCCGATTTCGCCCGGCAGGTCACCACCGGCGTGTGGCCCTGACCCACCGCCCGGGCGCCCGGCGGTGCGAGGCACACCGCGGTAACCGAAACCATCCGGGCCCCCCTCACAAAGAGCCCCCCGCGCCGGGATCCGGCATGACACCCGGCACGCCCGATGGGCGTTCAGTCTCCCGCTCCGAGCCGGGCGCCCGCGCCGAGCGCCCACCGCGCCGCCGCCCGCGCCAGGCGCGCCCCGAACGCCTCGGCCGTCGCGTGGTCCTCGGGAGGCGGGGTCACCGCCACCGGCGCGTTGCCGGCCTGGGCCATCATCCCGATCGACGACGACAGGCGGTCGATCCCCTCCTCGTTCACCCCCACACCCATTGACACCCACAGCATCCCGTGCTGGCTGGCGAAGATGTGCAGGGCCGCCAGGGTGCTCTGCTTGTCGCCCGCCAGCCCCCCGCCGACGGTGAACCCGGCCGCCAGCTTATCCATCCACCCCCGCCGGAACCAGATCGCCCCTGTCGCGTCCATGAACGCCTTGAAGGGCGCCGACACCGTGCCCATGTAGGTCGGCGAGCCGAACACGATCGCGTCCGCGTCCGCGAGCAACCCCCACTGCGCCTCGTGCTCCGCGTCGGGCGCGCCCAGCGCTTCGACGGGCATCACCACCACTTCGACCCCCTCGACCGACGCCGCCCCGCGCGCCAGCGAGCGCGCGATCGCCTCGGTGTGCCCCATCACCGAGTGGTGCACCACCACCACCCGCGTCACGACGCGCCGCCCCGGTCGCCCGCCCCCTCGTTTCGCGCCAGCTCCAGCAGGCGCGAGAGCTGCGTGAGCTGCGCCTCGCTCATGTGCCCCAGCTGGGCCCGCCCCATCTTCACCACCTCCGGGTCGATCCGCGCCAGCAGGTCCAGCCCCCTGGGGGTGATCCGCACGAACTTGACGCGCTTGTCGCCCGCGCAGGACGCCCGGCTCACCAGCCCCGATCGCTCGAGCCGATCGACCAGGCGCGTCACATCGGGCATCCGCACCACCATCTCGCACCCGATCCGCGAGGCCCGCACGCCCCCGTGGGCGTGGCCATCGCCGTGACCGCCCCGCTCCTCCTGGGCTCGCCGCAGGTGCCCGCGCAGGATCCGCAGCAGGTTGTACGCCGGCGGCGAGAGCCCGTAGGGCCTGAAAAATGCCCGCTCGACCCCGCCCAGGTGCGAGGCGGTCCGCTGCACATTGAGCATCGCCTCCTCGTGGGGCGAGGCGAACCCGCTGCGCTTGTTGATCTGCTCCCGGAGCGTGCACGCCATGCCACATCGTACGCCGCCGGGCGCAATGGATGGGTTGACACGACCGTTTCCTGCCGCCCCGGGCCCCGGCTCAGGCCGCCTCGCGTCCCGAGTCGCGATCCGCGATCAGCCGGTGGATCACGGCGAACAGCTCCTCGCGTTCGATGGGCTTGGTCGCGTACTCGTCGCACCCCGCCTCCAGGCACGCCTCGCGCGCCCCGTCCATCGCGTGGGCCGTCAGCGCCACGATGGGCAGATCGACCCCCATCGCCCGCAGCTCGCTGGTGGCGGTGTACCCATCGACCACCGGCATCTGCATGTCCATCAGCACCAGATCGAAGCCGTCGGGGTCGGCGGCGACGGCCCCGAGCACCTCCTGCCCGTTCTCAACGATCACCACCTCGTAGCCCTCCTTGCGCAGCAGGCGCTCGATCAGGCGCTGGTTGTCCCGGCCGTCCTCGGCCAGCAGGATCCGTCCGCACCCGCCGCCCGCCTGCCCCCCGCCCGCGCCGGGCCGGGCCCGCCCGCGGTCGCCCGACATCTCGGGCAGGGCGCTGCGCATCGGGGTCCGCGCCGGGCAGTCGCGCGGGATCGTGAGCGTGAACACCGACCCCCGCCCCGGGACCGACTCGACGGCGATGTCCCCGCCCAGCAGCTGGGCCAGGTGGCGCGAGATCGTCAGCCCAAGCCCCGTCCCCTCGTGGCGGCGCGACACCGAGGCGTCGAGCTGGACGAACGGGTCGAACAGCTCGCTGATCTCCGAGCGGGTGATCCCGACTCCCGTGTCGCGGATGGCCAGGCGCAGCGTCCGCTCGTCGGCCCAGAGCTCGATGCTGACCGAGCCCTCGTGCGTGAACTTGATGGCGTTGCCCACCAGGTTGATCAGGATCTGGCGCACGCGGTACTCGTCGCTGAGCACCCACACCGGAAAGGGCGTGAGGAACACGACCCCCATGCCCAGCCCCTTGCGGGCCGCGCTCATCCGCAGGGTGGTGAACACATCGCGCACCGTGTGCAGGATCATGCACCGCTTGTGTTCCACGCTGAACTTGCCCGACTCGATCTTGGACAGGTCGAGCACATCGTTGATGATCATCATCAGGTGCTTGCCGCTGCGCTGGATCGAGCGCGTGGCCTCGACATACTCCTCGTCGTGCTCGACGCTGGCCACCAGGTCGCAGAGCACCTCGGCGTAGCCCAGGATCGCCGTCATGGGCGTGCGGATCTCGTGGCTCATGTTCGCCAGGAACTCGGTCTTGGCCTTGTTGGCCGCGTCGGCCTGCAGCGCCAGCACCCGCTGGCGCTGCTCGCTCTGGCGGATCGAGCGGGTCATCGTCCGCGCCAGCTCCATCGCCCGCGCCCGCGTGCGCGTCACCGACCAGGTGATCGTCGTCAGCAGCGCCGTGAGCAGGAACCCGGCGATCATCACCGCCACCGACTCGCGCGAGGCCAGCAGCGGGTTGCCCACGCCCGGCTGCGAGACGCTCATGATCAGCGACAGGTTCTCGAGCTCCAGGGGGATCATCGTGCTCAGCACCCGCCCGCCCGCGTCGGCCCCGGGATCGCGCGGCGAGCTGTACACCAGCTGCCCCGCCTCGGCCCGGTCCGCCCCACGCGTGCGGATCGTCAGGTCGAAGCCCTCCCACTCGCCGCTCCACTCGCTGCGGAAGAACCGCTCCAGGCTCACCGAGCTCACCACCCAGCCGCGGATCGCCGAGCGCCGCTGCTCGATCGTCTCCACCGGCTCGCCGCGCCGGTAGACCGGCATCGCGATCACGATCCCCCACTCGTCGCTGGCGTTCTGGAGCAGGCGGAAGGGCTCGGAGATCCGGATCTTGCCCGAATCGCGCGCCTGGTCGTACACCGCACGGTTGGCGGGCGACGACGACACATCCAGCCCCCACGCCGAGCGGTTGAGGGTCTCGGGCTCGTGGTACTTCACCACATACATCGCACCCGAGGCGCCATCCAGCGGCGCGTCCGGGCGCGCGTGCACCCGGAAATCGGTCACGCCCTGGGCCCGCATCGACTCCACGAACGCGTCCACCCCGTCGGGCTCGACCACCTCCACGAAGGCGAAGCCCCACACCCCGCGGAACTTGCCCTCAACCGTGTCGTCGCTGTAGAACTCCCGCCACTCGTCGAGCGACACATCGTCGCTCGACGCCAGCAGTCCGCGTCCGAAATCGACGCCGACCTCGTAGTTGTGGATCCGACCCCGCACGCCGTCGCGGATCATCAGCGCCTTCTGTCGCAGCTGCTGGGCCTGCTCGCTGGCCGAGGCCCGCATCACCACCACCGACGCCGCCGCCCAGGTCGCCAGGGAGATCACCAGCACCAGCGCCACCGACAGGTAACCGTCGACGAACCGCGACCACCCCCCCGGGGTCGTCGAGAACTCCTGATCGATCGTCTTGCCCGTGCTCTGGCCCATGATCCATCGCCGACCGCCCGCTCAACCGCACCGCCGGCCCCCCTCCTTACCCCTCAAAGATCGGGAACTTCACCCCCCCGGTCGAGCAAAGTCCCCATCAACCCCTCGATTTGTCCGCCGGACCACCCCCCGCGATGCGGAACGCCTCAGCGCCGCATATACGCCCGCTTAGGGGGGTTTTGCCCCCTTGCCCCACTCTCCCCGGCGCCGGCACAGCCCGCCGAGCCGGCACAGCCCGCACATCCCGCTCGATCCGGACGGACCCCGATCCATCCACCAAACAAAGAACCCCGCACGCGGGGCTCAGAAGAAACACAATGCCAAGATGCCAAGCGTTCTACGCGTCCGGGATCTCCGCCTCCACCAGCTTGCCCAGCAGCACCAGCGACTCCTGCCAGCCCAGACAGCACGCCTCGGGCGGGATCGCGTCGGGGATCCCCTCCTGCACGATCTTGAGCTCGGTGCCGCAGAACACCTCCCGCAAGCTCACCGTCACCCGCATCTCGCCGGGCAGGTTCGGGTCGTCGAACCGGTCCGAGTACACCAGGCGCTCGCCCGGGACCATCTCGAGATAGGTCCCGCCGAACGAGTGGCTCGCGCCCGTCGAAAAGTTCGTGAACGACATTTTGTACGACCCGCCCACCCGCGCGTCGATCGAGTGGACCTTGCCCGTGAACCCGTTGGGCGGGAGCCACTTGACCTTCGCCTCGGGATTGATGAACGCCTTGTAGACCCGCTCGGGCGTCGCCCGCAGCACGCGATGAAACTCGACGGTGTTCGGCATCTTCAGTTCCCTCCAAGATGAATCACGATTGACCGCAGATCAGCTCACACCCCCACCGCCGCCACCCCCATCGCCCGCGCCATCGCCGCACCCATCTCGCTCGGGTTCAGCGCCACCTCCGCCCCCGCCGAGCGCAGCGCCTCGATCTTGCTGTCCGCCGTCCCCGTCGGCTTCCCGCCTGCGCCGGAAGAAATGATCGCCCCCGCGTGTCCCATCCGCTTGCCGGGAGGGGCCGTGCGTCCCGCGATGAACGCCGCCACCGGCTTGGTCACATGCTCGCGAATGTACTCGGCGGCCTGCTCCTCGTCCTCGCCGCCGATCTCGCCGATCATCAGGATCCCGTCCGTCTCCGGATCCTCCTCGAACATGCGGATGCAATCGACATGGTTGATCCCCCGCACCGGGTCGCCGCCGATCCCCACGCAGGTCGACTGCGCCAGACCCAGCTTCGAGGTCTGCCACACCGCCTCGTAGGTCAGCGTCCCCGACCGCGACACGATGCCCACGCTCTTGCCCGTGCTCGCCTCGCTGATGTGCGTGTGGATGTAGCCGGGCATGATGCCGATCTTGCACCCGCCCCCGCCCTTCGAAGAATCCGTGTAGTGCGACTCGCCGGTGTCGTCGCCCGTCTTTGGCCCCGGCGTGATGATCCCGGGGCAGTTGGGCCCGATCAGCGTGAACAGCTCCCGGTTGTGCTGCGAATCCGCACCCCGGGCCGCCGCGTTGCGGTCGTCCATCACCCGGCGCACCATGATCATGTCATTGACCGGCACCCCCTCGGTGATGCAGCAGATCAACCGGATCCCCGCGTCCATCGCCTCGAGGATGGCGTCGGCGCTGAACGCCGGAGGCACGAAGATCATCGTCGCCTCCGCCCCCGTCTCTTCCACAGCCTCCCGCACCGTATCGAAGATCGGCAGCCCGTTATCGTCCGCCTGACCTCCCTTGCCCGGCGTCACGCCGCCGACCATCTTCGTGCCATAGTTGAAGCACCCCCTGGTGTGCAGCGCCCCGTAGCTGCCGGTGATGCCCTGGCAGATGACCCTGGTGTTCTTGTCGACGAGGATGGCCATGCGAAACTCCCAGTGTGAGGATGCCCGTGAATCGGGGGCATTGTAGCGTCCGAATCCTCATGAACCGGTGGCACAGGCGTCCCGCCTGTGCTCCTCTCGGGAGCAATTGAAGAAGCGCACAGTCGAGTCGCCTGTGCCGCCAACCCCCGATCCCTCCACGACTTGCGCCTATGATCCCCCCACTTCTCGGAGGCATCACCCATGCGCGCAATCGTCACAGGTCAGGTCGGGATGGACAAGAAGTCGTACCTCCGCGAGGTCGCCGACTTCGCCGCCGCCCAGGGCGAGCCCATCGAGATGTTCCATGTGGGCAACATGATGTACCGCGAAGCCCCCGACATCCGCTCGGGGCGCATCCTCGACCTGCCCATCTCCCGCCTCAACTCCCTCCGCCGCGCCGCCTTCAAGGACATCATCGCCGACGCGCCCAATCACCCCACCATGCTCGTCAACACCCACGCCACCTTCCGCTGGCGACACGGGCTCTTCTCCGCCTTCGACTTCGACCAGATCACCAGGCTCGCCCCCGACCTCTTCGTCTGCCTCGTCGACAACATCGAGGTCGTCCACCAGCGCCTCCACGCCGAGCACGACATCGACGCCACCCTCAAGGACTGCATGGTCTGGCGCGAGGAGGAGATCCTCGCCACCGAACTCATGTCCCAGGCCATCCCCGGCTCGCGCTTCTTCATCGTCTCGCGCGGCCGCTTCTCCCAGACCTCCAGGACCCTCTTCCAGCTCATGTGCCGTCCCGACATGAAGAAGGTCTACCCCTCCTTTCCCATGTCCCATGTCATCGACATGCCCGAGGTCATGGCCGAGATCGACACCTTCCGCAACCGCCTCGCCGAGCACTTCATCTGCTTCGATCCCGGCGATGTCGACGAGAAACTCCTGCTCGACCGCGCCCTGGAGGCCGTCAAGGACGGCAAGGACTTCTTCGACCACAAGCCTCTCCAGCTCGGCGGGCTCGACAAGGGCGCCGACCCCATCCGCATGCGCACACGCGAGGTCCTGGACATCGCCGGCGATATCGACGGCCAGATCTACATGCGCGACTTCAAGCTCATCGACCAGGCCGACATGATCGTCTCCTTCGTCCCCGAACTCAAATCCGAGTCCGGCAAGATCATCCCCGGCTTGTCGAGCGGCGTCGAACGCGAACTCCAGCACGCCTGGGAGCACGCCAAGGAGGTCTTCGTCGTCTGGAAGCCGAGTAAGAACCCCTCGCCCTTCATCACCGAGACCGCCACCAGGGTCTTCGACTCGGTCGACGACGCGCTCACCTACTTCGAAGAGAAGGGCATGTTCGCCCAGAAGAACCTCTTCGGGAACTAAAATTTGCGTTCCGCTGCTCGTGCGACCGATCAGGAAATATCGGTGGATCACTAATAATCTCGACCGTACGCGCCGCCAGCCGTGTCTTCAACCGGATCCGCCTGTCCATTGAAGTATTCGAGACGCGGGGGAGCGGGCGCCACGGCATCACCCAGCGCATGCTCGGCGGCGTGGCCGTCGAGAAACAGCATCGCCCGCTTGGCCGTCAACGGATCCTCGCAACGAACGCGAACACACAACTCGCTGTCAAAAAGACTCACCTTCGACGACGGATACCTCACCTCGCTCATCCGCACCGCACGGAACACCGATTCCCAATCCGTAATCAGTTCCCCCGGCTCCCATATCTCGGGACGCGAATAGAGCGCTCTCGAATATGTCAGCGATGTGACCCCATTGCTGAACGGCGAACCCGAGCCCGAATCAACCAGCCAAGGCTGGCTCTCGGAACGCCGGGGATCAGGGAACGCCCAGAGATGGAACCACTCCGGCCACGGGGCCACCTCATGAAACAGTGAAGACCAATAGATGCTCAGCCCCCAGTACCCCGGCGTGATCGTGGCCCGCGGCGGAAGCTCCGGAGACACCCGGAATGAAGCCCCGTCGGGCGCCCAAGGAAGCCACCCGCCGTATCGCTGAACATAACTCTCCATCGCCGTCCCGGTCTGCCGCAAACCGGAGAGGGCCGCCGTGTCGGACGCGCGCCGACGCGCTGAACTCAGGGCGGGCAGCGCGATCGCGATCAGGATCGCGATGATCCCGATCGAGACAAGCAGCTCGATCAGCGTGAACGCGGGATGGGCGAAAAATCGCTTCATAAGGCTTAGAGCGGCGGCGCCGAGAAAGAGTCGCCGGTTTGCTTGTACACGACCGATTCGTACGGGATCCATCTCTTCATGCCGGGATTCCAGGCGAAGTGATAGCCCTGGATCGCTTCCTTGTACGTCCCGGTCCGCGCGTCCTTGCGCTCCATCGGCATCACAATCTCAACCACGAGCATCCCGCGCGCCACGGGATCTTTAGGGACGCCGTCAAACTCAACGCCGCGCCCGGCCGTGACGCTGAAGCCCTGTTGCATGCGCTTCGCGCGCGTCGATTCCTCCCCATCCGAATCGGTGAATATGAGCGAAACGCTCGTGCCTTCGATATCCATGGCGGGAAACCTGTCGCGATCCGCGCGGTTCCCGATATATCGCTCAAACCTGTCGGCCCACGCCTCAAAGTCACGCGGATCGCCCCGCGCCGCGACCGCCGCGTAGTCCCGCGCGGCGTCCGGCGCCAGCATGAACCGTATTCGCTCGACGAATGCATCCGCAAGGTCTTCGACGCACCCAGGCCCCAAACGCTCCACGGCCCCGATCTCGCGACCCCGCCGCGATACTTCCGCGCCAATGCGCTCGTATACATCCGGCAGATCATCCTTGCTAGGACGCAACGAAAAACGGGAGGATTCCAAGGCCTCCTTGACCTCGCTGGTTGGGAGAGAATTCACCCTGGGCCGTGGCCGTGGCCGTGGAGGAGAAGTCAGCATCGAACTTCGCAGAAGAAGGAAAAGCCCTACAAGCAGAACCGCGAGAGCCGCGAAGAGACGCGGTTGGATCTGTATGTCTGAAAGCCGAAGCATCGCTGGAAACCTCTAATTGTTGCTGACGGGCAAACACTCCGCGTCCGCCCATGCATTCCCATCCTCGTCACAACCACCCGACAGATGGCATTTTTCGCCTTTTTTACAATAAAAAGGCACGCAGTCGGTCGCTTCTGAAACAAGATGCCCATCTTCATCATAACAGTAATGCGTCGCACAGCAGCCGGAAGGGGGCACGGGACCCCCGGCGAAGACCGTCCCTGCGGAGTAGAAAACGAGAGCGGTTGAAGCAAAGAGAAATGTTGACTTTGTCGAGTTACGCAGTTTCATACTTCATCCTTTCAATACCTGTTTTGTTGTATTTGGACGCAACTGTGATGAAAACGGACAGAATACAAACGACTACGGCGAGAATCTCTCCAGAAGCGGTTTCACCAAGAACGCTCGCCACCCGCGCAGGAACCCCACAGCCACAGCCGGGATCAGAACTTGAGGCACGCAGGTAGATATGCCAGGCTAAAAAGCACAGACTCATCGCAAAGCTGAATAGTCCCGCAAGTCTGCTCCAAATACCACTCACAAGCAAGGATGCGAGCAAGAGCTCCACCCCAACCAAGGCCCAAAGCAACACTCCGGCATAACCCTTGAAGAATGGAGCCGCCGCCGAAACCGCCTCGATGGAAGCTCCCATGTTGCGGCCTTTCGTCATCGCCGTGACGAAGTAGATGAGGCCCAAAGTCAGGCACGCGAGCCGAGACCCAAGATCACGAAAAGCGATGGGTTGAACCGAGCCGAGCCGAGCCGAGCCGAGAAAATTCTGGAAAGAACTTCACAGGCATGCCCGAGCTTAACCGCAAACACCATGACCTCGCAATCCCTTTGCGGAAAAAACGGTCCCTCGATCGTGTCTCTCCCGAGATTCCTCCCGCGTTTCCGAGAAATTCCTCTTCAGTTTTTCCAAACACTCCTTTGCGGGGATGGTCCCGCCCGGGGATGATGCACCCATGTCCCAGACGCAGTTCCGGCACGCCGCCCCGCCATCACCCGCGCCCCCCATCAACGCACGCGGCCGCGCCTACGACCCCGACGCCACCAGCGACGAGCGCTCCTACGCCCTCTTCATGCACCTGACCCTGCTGGCCCACCATGTCCTCTCCGTGCTGGCCGTCGTCATCCCCCTCATCATGTGGAACACCAAGAAGGACCAATCGCCCTTCCTCGACGACCACGGGCGCGAGGCCGTCAACTTCCAGATCTCCCTGATCATCTACTCGCTGCTGCTGATTCCCATCGGGCTCATCACCTGCAGCATCGGGTTCCTCCTCTATATCCCTCTCTATATCCTGGCGATCATCGGCATGGTTCAGGCCGCCATGGCCGCCAACCGCGGCGAGTTCTACCGCTACCCCATGACCCTGCGCTTCCTCTGAACGGCACGACTCCACGAAACAAGGGGGCGCCACGCCAGGAACTGCACAACCCGCACCCGCGCGCCCCCGGTTCACTGGCACTTCCCCCGACCCGTGGCACCCTAGCGCCATGCGTACCCACACCGCCGCCATTCTTCCCCTGCTCGCACTGCTCGCACTCCCCGCCCGGGCCGACATGGCCCTCACCGGCGCGATCCGCGAGCTCGACGCCGCCGTCGCTGATCAGCACGCCTTCGAGCACGACGAGGGGCTGGGCTACTTCGCCTGGTCGGGCTTCATGACCGAGCACAACGACCTGGGCGCCACCACCGCCAAGATCGAGCACGAATCGCTCACCCGCGACAACCTCATCAAGAGCACCACCACCTTCACCCTCAACTCCGTCGCCGGCTCCCCCGGCACCCCGGCCTCGGGAAGCTCCATCAACAGCAGCTTCGCCTTCACCCTCTCCCAGCGCACCACCTTCGAGCTGCTCTTCAGTGCCATCGACGCCAGCGAGACCATCGACGCCTTCAACCTGAGCATCACCGACGCCGACGGCGCCTCCTTCTTCAACCTCAGCGAGAACCGCCAGGTCCAGGGCCTCCAGCTCATCACCCTCGACGCGGGAAGCTACACCCTGGGCGAAACCTCCGGCATCACCGGCGTGGCCCCCGAATCCGCCGGCCGCTGGAGCTACACCACCAGCTTCATCTTCCGCGCCGTCCCGGCGCCGAGCACACTGGCCGTACTGACCGCCCCAGCCCTCCTGCTCACCCGCAAACGCCGGCGCTGATGCATACCAGCCCGGGGTATCACAATCCCCAATCTACAAGATCTCTCGATAACCGGGGTGTTCTAGCCCTTGAAAAGGTCTATGAACCTCGAAAAATTGTGGCAATCAGCGATGATTGCGGCATGCAGGGATATGCCCTTCTATCGAATCGCATATATCGGTATTGTCATTCCCGCTCTGCTCGCATCAGCCAGCAAGGGAGATCTCATCTGGGATCATTCTTCCAGATTGCTCTTCGCTGGCTTTGAAGACTCTCCTTTCGTTTCCGACATACAGGACGGAGCGGGGGGTTTCTCAATGATGGTTGAAGACATTTATGAACGCCCCATCGGGAACTCCTATGTAAAGGGAACCAACGAAGCGCTGATTGAGGGCAATATCTATAAAAGCATGTTTGAGACAATACTCGATACCGACCTGCCTCAACGCTTTTACTCGCCGGCTGTTCCCTCGGAGCAATGACAGACTTTCGAGTAAACTCTGCCACCCAAATCATGATCACACACGAGTTCGAAGGAACATCCATTTCAACAGATTCATACAGGTTAAAAATTTCCCAGCGTTATGATACGATTTATCGCATAGACGAACCACCTAAGTCGCGCTACACCATTCTGACACTCCAACCTGGCAAGTATAGTTTTGAAGAATCAATCTCTCAGTTCGGCCTAGAAATCAGCGCGCCAAGCGAACGCAGACTCCGATCCCGAGTGGTCATCTCCGTCGTCCCCGCCCCCGCCACCCTCGCCCTGCTCGCCCCCGCAACCCTCCTGACCGCCCGCAGACGCCGACGCTGACGCCATTGTCTCTCCATGAACCAGCATTCCCCTAGTGGCTAATGGCTAATGGCTAATGGCTAATGGCTGATGGCTGATGGCTGATGGCTGATCCCCGATGGCTGATCCCTTCTTCCCCCCTACACTCCCCCGTGGCCCTCCTCGAAGCAATCGATCTCAAGAAGTCCTACAACGGCCGGACCGTCGTCGACGGCGTGTCGCTCGATGTCGAGCACGCCGAGATCGTCGGCCTCCTTGGCCGAAACGGCGCCGGCAAAACCACCACCTTCCGCATGACCATCGGCATGATCGAACGCGACCACGGGCGCGTCATCTTCAACAACACCGAGGTCACCGGGCTCCCCATGTACCGCCACGCCCAGCTGGGCATGGGCTACCTCTCCCAGGAGCCCTCCGTCTTCCAGCGTCTCACCTGCGCGCAGAACCTGCTGGCCATCCTCGAAACGCTCAAACTCACCCGCGCCCAGCGCAAGCGACGGGCCGCCGAGCTCCTCGAGCAGTTCGCCCTCACCCACAAGGCCCACGACCCCGCCCGCACCTGCTCGGGCGGCGAGCGGCGCAAGCTCGAGATCGCCCGCGCCCTGGTCACCGACCCCAGGCTCATCCTCCTCGACGAGCCGTTCAGCGGCGTCGACCCCATCGCCGTCGAAGACCTCCAGGACGAGATTCGACGCCTCACGCAGCGCGGCATCTCCATCCTCATCACCGACCACAATGTCCAGCAGACCCTGCGCGTCTGCGACCGCGCCTACATCCTCACCAATGGACGCGTCCTGGCCGAGGGCACCCCCCGCGAACTCATCAACTCTCAGCGCGTCCGCAGCGCCTACCTCGGCTCCATGTTCAAGGGAGACGAGTTCGACGACCCCCAACACCCCGCACCCATGCGTCAAGAGGAGGCCCTTGATGCGTAATCGCCCCCTCCGACCATCGCAAGGCCCCCGTCGGGCGCCCGCTCCGAGCCGTCCCCGCCCCCCTCTTCCCCGCCCATTGCCTTTTGCCAACTGCCTATTGCCCCTCTTCCGCTCCCCCCCATTGCCTATTGCCTATTGCCTATTGCCCCTCTTCCTCCTCTCCCTCCCCGCCTGCGTCCAGCGCCAGATCCGCGTCACCTCCACCCCCCCCGGCGCCCGCGTGCTTCTCAACGACCGTGAAATTGGCGTCACCCCCGTCGAGGCCCGCTTCACTTTCTACGGCGGCTACGACATCCAGCTCCTCCTGCCCGGCTACGAACCCGTCCACGCCTTGCGCCACGCCAAGGCCCCCCTCTATGAATACCCCGGCCCCGACCTCATCGCCACCGCCCTGCCGCTGAACCTCAACAACACCATCGAGTGGCACTTCGATCTCACCCCCGTCCCCGAAGCCGCCGACCCCGAGGGCGCCCGCGAAGGCCTCCTTGACCGAGCAGCCGACCTGCGCGAGCGGGCCCTGAGCGACGCCAAAGACTAAATCGCCACGCATCGCCGCGGCTGTATGTCAATCACAAGAGCGAAGCCCATCGAGTCAGGATGCGCGGGCTGGACAGACCCCGTCAGCGGGCTACCATCCCCCGATGCCCGTAGCAGTTGAAAACGAGTCTCAGTTGCAATCCGAAACTCGCCCCCAGCGGGCGGTGAACCTGGACCTGTACGCCGACGAGGCGTCCGCCTGTCCCGGTCCGGAATGCGACGGGTGCGATCGGTGCGCCGCCCACGACCGATCCCTCTTCGGGGCCGCCGCGTGCGTGATGGTCGGCGCCAGCGCCCACGCCGGGGAGCGGGCCAAGCGCGGCAAGCTCGGGGCCCAGGCCCTGCACTGGGGCGTGCTCCTGGTCGGCATCCTCTTCTCGCTGCCCTTCGTCATGCCCACGCTCACCCCCGCGGCCCGCGACTGGGTCACCACACACCTGCTCGGCTCGCCCGGCGGCTGGACCGTCTGGACCATGAGTCTGCTGGCCTCGGGGCTCTTCGCGATCGGGTTCGTGAGCCGCCTGGGGCGCGAGCGCGTGCTCGGGGGATGCGCCATGTTGCGTCGCCTGGGCCCGGCGGCGATCCTGGGCGTCGCGTGGTCCACGCTGCCATCCTTGGCCGGCGTCATGCTGGTGCTCAACATGGAGCCGCTGCGCGTGGCGCTGATCGGCGACGGTTCCGCGATGCACGCGGGCGCCGGGATGTCGATCTACCTGGTCGGATTCGTGCTGCTGGCGGGCCTGGGATGCCTGCCCACCGTATCGCAGGCGCTCTTGGCCGGGTACGCCTTCGGCGTGCCCATCGGGCTGGCCCTGGCGCTGGCCGGCTTCGGCGGGGCCTCGCTGGTCGGCTACGCGGTGGTGGGCAGGGTCGCCCGCGGGCGCGTCGAGCAGGAGATCGTCAGCAAGCCCAAGGCCCTGCTGCTGCGTGACGCCCTGCTCCGCGCCAGCCCGGCCCGGGCGCTGCTGATCGTCACGCTGGTGCGCCTCTCGCCCAGCTCGCCCTTCGCCCTGACCAACCTGCTGCTGGCGTCGATCGGCGTGCCGCGCCTGGTCTTTCTCGTCGGCACCGTGCTGGGGATGCTCCCGCGCACCTTCGCGGCCGTGCTCATCGGCCAGCAGTTCACCGGCTTCAGCGGCGGCATCGACAAGCCCAGATGGCTCATCGCCGCCGGGATCGCGGCCATCATCGCGCTGGTCATCGTGGTCTCCAAGGTCGCGGCCGGCGCCTTGTTGCGCGTTGCCCGAGAGCCGGATGATGAAGGCATGCCCAAGATCACAACGACCCCATCACCACGCCCCGGGTGGCACTACTCGCCGTCTTCGGCGCAGTAGTGTCTTTCCAAGTCTTCCAAGAGCACTACTGCGCCGAAGACGGCGAGTAGTGCCACCCAACCACCATTGCCTATTGCCCACTGCCCATTGCCCATTGCCCCTCTTCACACCGGATCCTTGATGAGCTGCACGAAGGTGATCATGAACGCCATGAGCGTGAAGTTGTGCAGGAAGTGGGCGGTCATGGGCGCGATCAGCGAGCCGCGCCACTCTCGCATGAAGGCGAACATGAACCCCAGGGCGATCAGCGGCGCCACCATCAGCGGCCCGTAGTCGTGCATGAAGGCGAAGAGCACCGCCGTGCCCAGCGCCGCCAGCGACCAGTGCACCCGCCCCCTGAAATGCCGGAACAGCGCCCCGCGGAAGATGGCCTCCTCGACGATGGGCGCCCAGGTCGTGGCCAGCACGAACAGCAGAAGGATCAGGAACAAGTCGCCGTGGGCGATCATCTCGAAGATGGGGTTGGTCATCGGCTCGGGCGCGGGGGCGAGCCCGCCGCTGGATCTCGACGCGAGCAGTTCCTTGGTCAGCAGCAGGATCACCGTGATGATCACGCCCACGATGTACAGCGGCAGGCAAGCGAGGTAGCCCACGATCCCGCAGCCGATCTCCTTGAAGACCCCCTCGCCCGCGTGCCAGCCGATGGCGTGGCGCCAGCGCCGCGCAGGCATCCCGCGCACCAGGCCCCACATCACCGTAAGCAGCAGCAGCCACTGCACCACCAGCGAGAACCCCGCCAGCTCGGGCATGGACGAGTGCGAGACCAGGAAGGTCCCCACCGCCATCACGATGAACGCCCCGACGAACAGCGCGTAGGTCTCGAGGAACACGCTCCCGCCCGGCGTCGGGACATGGCCGCGCAGCTTCAGGCGGCCCGAAGACAAGTACACCGAGCCCATGATCAGGGCGATGAGCCCCATCAGCGGCCCCAGCACCGCCACCATGGCCGCCAGCGCCAGGAAGATCGCGATGGGCAGGAACCCCGAGATCAGCGGCTCGCGCCGCGGGTCGGTGTCGGGCAGCCCGTGCGTCAGGGCGACATCGCCGATGTACCCGTACCGATCGCCGATCTGAATCTGCTGCTCGGGTTCGAGCGCCTCGGGGCCCATGGTGTAGAGCGTCTCGAGCGCATCAAGCTCGGCGACGATCAGGTCGCGGCTCTCGCCGGGCCGCTCGCGATCGTGCAGGTCGAAGCGCATGGCGTTGATACGCGTCAAGGCCGCGTCGTCGCCCTCGAACTCCCCGGCGAGCATGACCAGACGCACGCGATCGGCGTCGATGTAGCGATCGGCGGGTGACTGGAACTGCTTCATGATGGGCTGGGTCTTGAAGAGACCGTAGCCGCGGAGGAACAGGCGTCCCACGAGATCGACCTGCCCGAAGTTGCCCGGCGCGGGCTCATGGGGCGAGATGGGCGTGGGCGGGGTCGTGTGCCCGAAGAAGAGCATCTCCTTTGTCGGATCGGGGGTGTTCTGCCAGAGCACCACCAGCAGCACCACCACGCACGCGACCACCAGGGCCGCCAGACGCGAAAGGGGCGTGCCGGGGTCGGGCGGGTCGATGGTGTTGCCCGCGCGGGTCACCAGGGGGTTCTGGGGGTGGCGCATCGCCTCGGCGACGGGCGACCAGCGCTCCAGGTGGGCCAGCCCGGCCTCTCCCTGCCCGCCGGCCTCGGGGCCGGGCGTGGGACCGCTGGGATTCGATGATTCGTGGGGGTCGTTGTGCATGGCGGATCTGGGCGAGGTGGTTTGGTGGGGTTCTCGCCCGATCGGCGGGCACGGCTGGCGGGTGACGCCTCGCCCCGGTGGGCGGTGGGGTTTGAGCGTACATCGGTCGAATGATTCACACGCCCTGATACAGTGTATGGAGAACGCGGGGCAGGGATTGCTCAAATCAGCGCCCCCGTCCGCCTGCGCGGGTTGACCCGGGTGGGAGAGGGGTCTAATTTACTCTTCCCGCCCGCCCCCGCGAGGCGGTCGTCACCACAATCCTGCGGCCCGATCCGATCGGCCGCCCGCCCTGCCCGGTAGGCAGCGTACCACCCCGCCAAGCACCGGTTCCGTGCCGTGCTTTCCGCACCCAACAGACACGGGCGACGCGAGAACAAGACCGATCCCGGCGATGAGCGCCGGTGAAAAGGAGTTGAACATGGGAGCGACCAAGAAGCATTACCACCTGCGTCGTCAGACCTATGTCGCCAAGGGCGGCGAGGTGGCCAAGCAGTGGCGCACCGTCGACGCGACCGACCAGGTGCTCGGGCGCATGGCCACCGACATCGCCACCGTGCTCATGGGCAAGCACCGCCCCGAGTACACCGCCCATGTCGACTGCGGCGACTTCGTGATCGTCACCAACGCCGGCAAGGTCAAGCTCACCGGGCGCAAGGCCGAGCAGAAGCTGCGTCAGCACTACACCGGGTTCCCCGGGGGGCAGAAGACCGAGAGCTACGCGATGCTGCGTGACCGCAAGCCCGAGCTGCTGATCGAGGACGCCGTTCGGCGCATGCTGCCCAAGAACCGCCTGGGGCGTCAGATGCTCAAGAAGCTCAAGGTCTACCCCGGCGCCGAGCACCCCCACGCGGGCGTGAACGCGATCGGTCTGTACTGAGAACGACTCACTCTCCGCCCAAAGCGCGCCGGCGTGTGATCGGCAGCGTGGATGCGGGCGGCTCACGAAAGGTACCAACGCTTATGGCAGGTTACGAGACCACCATCACCAACCCGGACATGGCGGGCGACTCGGTCGCCGGCCCCGCGGAAACCCAGCAGCAGCAGCGCGTGCTGCCCGATCCCAAGCCCGCCGACAAGCATGGCTGGTGGTGGGGCACCGGCCGGCGCAAGACCGCCGTGGCCCGCGTGCGCATCCGCCCGGCCAAGGACTCGGGCAAGGGCGAGCTGAAGATGCAGATCAGCCGCAAACAGTTCAAGAGCGTCGGGGAGTACTTCTCCGAGCTGCGCGACCAGAAGGATGTGACAGCCCCGCTCAAGCTCACCGACACCGAGGGCAAGCTGGACATCTTCGTCCGCACCCACGGTGGTGGCTACATGGGCCAGGCCCAGGCCGTCCGGCTCGGGCTCGCCCGCGCCCTGGTCAGCTACGACCCCAACTTCGAGCCCGCCCTGCGCGACGCCGGGTTCATGACCCGCGACGCGCGCAAGGTCGAGCGCAAGAAGTACGGCCAGCCCGGCGCCCGCGCCCGCTTCCAGTTCTCGAAGCGCTGAACCGCTACGCGGCGTCCGCTTCCCCCCTGGGGAATCCCACTCGTTTCATTGTTTTTTACGCCCGGCCCGGATTCACCGGGCCGGTTTTTTCTGCGCCTCTCTCGTGCGTGGTAGAGTCTGGGCGTGAAGCGATCGGTGCGGACAGCCGGGGCCTGGGTTGACGCGCACGCGGCGGGTCTGGCGATCGGCGTCTGCGCGCTGAGCGTGCTGCTGGGGGGCGTGCTGATCCATGCGCTCTCGGGGCTCGACGAGGTCCCGTCCTGGTGGGCCGACGCCGACGCGATCAACCCGGGCGACGCGCGGGTGATCGCTCGCGCCGAGCACATCGAGAACGCGATCACCACCCAGCTCACCGCCGTGCGCGATCCGGACGATCCCAGGTGGGCCGCGGCCGTGACGGGCGAGCAGGCCAACGCGTGGCTGGCGGCGCGTCTGCGCGACACGGTGCGGGCCCAGCTGGGCGAGGACGCCTGGCCCGGGGGCGTCGAGCGGGTGCGCGTGGCAATCGTCGGCGGGCGCCTGATCGTGGGGGCGCGGGTGCGCCACCGATCGGGGTCCTCGGTGATCTGGTCGCGTGTGCGACTGTCGCTCGACGAGCACCACGACCTGTGGGTCACGCTCTCGGCGCTGCGGGTCGGGACGACCCCGATCCCCGACTGGTTGCTTTCGGCGATGGACACCGAGCGGCTCACGCGTTCGCGTTACCGCCTGGGCCCGGGGACACTGGGGCTTGGCGACGGGCGCAGCGCGCGCCTGATCGCCCTGCGGGTCGTGAATGATCGGCTCGAGGTCGTCATGGAGACCCGCGCCGACCCCCAGTGAGCGCTGCGTTTACGCGCTCTTTCCCAGCGTCTTGTCGACCAGCCTGCGGGCCGCGGGCGTCTGGATTGTTCTGATCGTGTCGGCGTGGCTGGCGAAGAGCGCCCTGAACTGCTCGTCGCGCCCCATGACATGCTCGAGCGACTGGATGATCGACGCCGCCCCCTGCTTGAGCTGGCGCGAACGCACCAGCGTGGCCACCAGGGCCGCGCCCAGCACCAGCGGCCCCTGCGCGGGCGCGGGGACCCACGCCGAGACGCCCTGCGCGATCCGCGTGAGCGAGTCGCTGGGATGGAGCGCCTCCTCGATCACGAGATCGGCCTGCCCGATCGCGGCGTCGAGGGCCGTGATCTTGGCGCGGGCGGTGGCGAGCGCCGCGTCGATCACCGGCGCGCCAGGCGCGTCGTCGGAGATGGTTTCGCGCTGCGCTTCGAGCTCGCCCAGGCGCGCGTTGATCTCCTGGCGCAGGGCCGAGGCCTCGTCGCGCCAGGCGCTGGTTTGCGCCAGCGCCCCCTGCAGGTCCGCGCACCCCGCGCACTGTGAGATCACCATGATCCCAAGAAGAACAATGACGAACCGGATGGATGACTTGAGCATGTCCAAACCCCCTCGCGTGCGGACCTCTCGCGCGGGCGATCGCACGCGATCGGCTCGCTCGCGCTGGGTGCTGGCTGCGGGGTTTTCGGGGCCGCTCGACGCGAGCGCCCCCGATGGGCGATGTGAGGATACCCGCCCGGCGGGCGGCCGCAAGGGAGAAGGCGCGCAGCGCACGATCTTTGCGCACAGACCCGGTCACCGCGGGGAAAGTTTTATCGAGACCGGGCGACGATCGCCCGCGCCGCCTCGTGCGCCAGGGCGTGTCCCGAGCGCACCGCCGTCACACTGGCGATCAGCGGGCCGCCCACCAGGGCCAGGTCCCCGATCAGGTCCAGCAGCTTGTGGCGGGCGCACTCGTTGTCCAGGCGGTACTCGTTGTCGATCGGGCCGGCGTCGTCGATGACGAGCATGTCGCGCTCGGTCAGGTGCGTGAAGAGCCCCAGCGACCGCATCGCCGCCGCCTCATGCGCCATGCAGAAGGTACGCGCGGGGGCGATGTTCATGGCGTACTCGTCCGCGTCCGCGTCCCAGTCGACCTTTGCTCGTTCGAGCGGTCCATCGCCGTAGTCGAGCGTGTACGCATAATGCGCCGAGTCGCCCGGTTCGATCGTGATCGAGGCGTCGCCGGAGGCGATCACGATGCGTTCGCGCACGCGGACGGGGTCCGCGGGCGCATCGAGCGTCGTCAGGCCCACGGCCCGGATCTCGCGAACGAACTCCACCGACGAGCCGTCCATGATGGGGACCTCGGCGTGCGCCCCCGGCGCGTCGATTCCGACGCGGGCGTCGGTGACGCCCAGGCCCGCCAGAGCGGACATGAGGTGCTCGATCGTCGCGACCGACGCGCCCTCGTCGCCCACGCTGGTGCAGCGCGCTCTCATCCTGGCGAACGCCGGATGGACGGGGCGATCGCAGAGGCGGTCGATGCGGGCGGGGATCTCCCGCCCGCCCCGGACGAACACGATGCCGCTGGGCCGCTGGGCGGGCTCGATGGTGATCGTGGCGGGCGCCCCCGAGAAGAGCCCCACGCCGGAGAGGGTCACGGGGGCGGCGGGGGTGACGCGATGGCCGGGGCCGGGGGTCACGACGAGGGTTCGTAGTGGGGATCGAGCTTTTTCAGGGCCTTGTCGACGCGCCGACAAAACCGGGCGAGGTTGCGCTGGGCGGCGACATTGGCCAGGGCGGTGCGCGCGGGCATGGCGGGCACGCCCAGCACGGTCTCGCCGTCGGCGATGGCGTCGAGCACGATCGCGCCCCCCGCGACGCGGACATCACGGCCCACACGGGCCTGGTCGTTGATGACGACCGCACCCCCGACCATGGTGCGGTCGCCGATGACCGCCGAGCCGCCCACGGTGGTGCGACCGCACAGGAGGACATCGTCCCCGATGACGCAGTTGTGCCCGATGTGGACCTGGTTGTCGATCTTGGTTCGGTCGCCGATGCGGGTGAGCCCGAACTTGGCGCGGTCGATCGTGGAGCAGGCGCCGATCTCGACATCGTCGCCGATGGCGACGCTGCCGATCTGGGGGACCTTGGTGACGGGGCGGTCCACCGTGGCGGTGAGGAACCCGAAGCCGTCGGCCCCGACGACGGCGTTGGCGAACACCAGGCAGCCCCGCCCCAGCTCGCAGCGGTCGCCGATGACGACGCCGGGGTGGAGGGTGGAGCCCTCGCCCACGACGGCCCCGGCGCCGATGTAGTTGTGGGCGATCAGGACGGTCCCGGCGCCGATGCTCGCCCCGGCGGCGATGACGCATCCCGGGCCGATCGAGGCGCCCGCGTCGACCCGAGCGCCCGGATCGATCACGGCCGAGGGATGCACGCCCGGCGGCGGGACGGCGGTGCCCGGGTCGATGGCCCTGAGGATGCGGACCACCGCGACATCGGCGTCCTCGACGATGATCAGGGCGCGCCGGTCCGGGTCATGCCCGGGGACCTCGACGCCGCGGGTCACCAGGGCCGCCTGGCAGCGCGAGTCGGCCCAGAACCGGGCGAAGTTCTGGGAGCGGATGAAGGTCAGCGCTCCCTCGCCCCCGGCCTCGATCGACGCGATCGTGCGCAGCACGATGCCCGGGTTCCCCACCAGCTCGCCCTCGACCATCCCGGAGAGCTCGGCGGCGGTGATGCTCACCCCCTCGCGCGGCTCGCTGGATTGGCTGTGCTGGCTCATGCCCGGTTCCTGTCGGTGAAGCGCGATCATAAAGAACGGGGTGCCCCGGGCGGTCCCGGGGCGGGGATCACGGGGCGGTGAACTCGTTGTTCATCAGGTTGACCACCTGGTCGGTGATGTCGGTCGCCTCGTGGTGGTAGATCACGCTCTTGGTCACGATCGCGCGGTACACATCGTTGAACGGCGCGTCCTCGGGCACGGGGAAGAGCGAGTCGTCGAAGAGCACCATGTCGTAGCCCTCACGCTGGGCGATGCGCTTGACGGCGTCGTTGACCTTGGTGTACATCTCGCGGATGATGTTGCCCCGGTCGATCGAGAGGATCTGGTTGAGCGCCTCGCCGCGGGCCTTGAAGACGGCCTGGAGCTCGAGGGCCTCGCGGACCTTGTTCTTGTACTCGTCGTTGCCCCGGCTGAGGGTCTCCAGGTCGGCCTTGATCACATCGATCTGGCCCTTGACCTCGTCGAGCTGCTTCTGGCTGGCGTCCTTCCGCTGCTCGAGCTCCTGCTCGCGCACCTCCCGCTCCTTGAGCTTGTCGAAGATCGTGACGATATCGACGGTGGCCACGGCGGTGGGGGTCGCGGGTGGTCGGGAGGCGGCGGTGGAGTTGGCGCCCGCCTGCCAGGCGAAGGCGGCGATGAGCACGAGCAGCGCGGGGATCAGCGGTCGGATCGAGCGGGGATGGGCGTTGAGCATGACGGTGCAACCTCCGTGCGAGCGTTTCGGGTGGACCTTCAATGGTAGACCGGGCCCGGATGCCGGGGCCGAGGGGCGGGTCCGGCGTTTGTCCGCACGCCCGCTCAGTTGAAGGGCAGGTCGATCGAGAAGGTGAAGAGGCGGTCCTCGTCGTCGTCCTGCTTGAGGATCGGGAAGCCGAAGTCCAGCGCCAGCGGGGCCGGGCTCAGCGCCGAGATGTAGAACCGGAACCCGAAGCCCACCGACACGCGGTAGTCGTCGAGCCCGGGATCGAAGGTGACGGTGCCCGAGTCGATGAACCCGACGACCGAGAGGATGTCCTCGTAGATCGGCTGCTCGACCTCGGCGCCCAGGAAGAAGAGCCAGGTCCCGCCGATCGGGTCGTCCGAGGGCAGGCCGTTGTCGTTGCGGATCCCCTTGGGCGAGACGGTGCGGAAGTTGAAGCCCCGGAAGTTCTGCCCGCCGAGGTAGAAGCGCTCGTAGGTGGGCGTGTCGTCGCGTCCCTGGGGGATGTAGCCGACGCGCCCGCTGAGGTTGAGGACGGTGGAGCGTCCCAGGTAGTCCTCGCGGATAGGGATGTAGACGGTGTGGGAGGCCTCGAGGCGGGTGAACTCGAAATCGCCCATGACCTGCTCGGCGCCCAGTCTGGTGCGCGAGCCCTTGGTGGGGTGAGTGAACGAGTCGAGGGTGGTGCGCTGCAGCGACGCCTCGGTCCCCACGAGCAGGTTGGCGTCCTCGACGGCGAAGATGTCCACGGGGCGGTCGGGCTCGATGTTGGAGAGCTCGACCTCCTCGGCGCGCAGCGTGATGTTCCCGCTCCAGCGCGTGCCGAAGCGCCGCCCGACGCCCAGGCGGGCGCCGGTGCGCTGCTCGTCGAACTCGTCGAAGTCGCGCTTGCGGTAGAAGATGTTGGCCGACCCGGAGTAGTTGCTCTCGAAGAGATAGGGTTCGGTGAGCCCGATGGTGTAGGTCTGGACGCGGTTGCCCGGGAGCAGCTCGATCTGGAAGGTCTGCCCGCCGCCCCGGAAGGCGCGCCCCGAGAAGAACTCGCCGGGCGAGTCGGGGGTGTCGCGGATGTCGAAGTTGCGCTGCACCAGGGCGATGCGGCCGATGACGCCCGAGTCCGAGGACACGGCCCCGCCGATGTCGAACGAGCCGGTGTTGGTCTCCTCGATCTCCACGAGCACATCGCGGTAGTCCGACTGGTCGGTTGGCTGGAGTGAGAGGCCCGTGTCGCGGTCGGCGGGGGCCGGCGCCGGGGTGGGCCTGCGCCCGCGCCGGGCCGTGGGGAGGTACTCGTCGTCCCACACCTCGGCGAAGAACTCGACCCCCGGCTCCTGGGGGGTGATGCGCGCCCCGGTGCGGTCGTTGAACAGACGCAGGCGGCGTAGGCGCACCTTGGAGCGCTCCATCGCGGTGGTGTCGAGCGGGCGCAGGGGGCGCAGCTCGATCTGACGCCGGATCACCTCCTGGCGCGTCAGGTTGTTGCCCTGGATGATGACCTCGCCCACCTTGTAGCGCCGGCCCTCGTTGATGACCACGATCAGGTCGACCACGGGCTCGTCGGGGTCGCGTTTCTCGACGCGGAAGATGTTGTTGCGCTGCTCGTCGGCGGCGTCGACATAGCCCATCTGCCCGTAGGCGTCGCGGACGATCTTGAGCGACCTGTCGAGCTCGCGCACCGAGTAGACATCGCCGGCCTTGATGCTGATGAGCCCGGCGATCTGGGACTGGCTGAAGACCGGGTCGGCCCCGTCCTCGCTCTCGATATCCACCCGCACCGAGCGCAGCGTGTACAGCGGGCCCTCGTCGACGATGTAGGTCAGGATCGCCTCTCTGCCGTTGGGCGCCGGCTGGATCAGGCGGTCGGCGCGGATGTCCAGGTACCCGCGGTCGCGGTAGAAGGTGATCAGGTTGGCCAGGTCGGTGTCGAGCTTGTCGTCGTCGAGCTGCCCCTTGCTGAACAGCCCGGCGACCTTGGTCTCCAGCTCGCGCCGCAGCTGGGCGGTGGTGAACGACTCGTTGCCCGTGAAGCGGATCCCGGTGACCTTGAGGCGTTCGCCCTCGAGGATGCGGAAGAGCACCAGCCCCGTGTCCTCCAGCTCGTCCTCGTCGACCTCGACCCGGGCCCGGTAGTAGCCCTTCTGGCGGTAGAGTTCCTCGATGCGCCGCGCCGAGCGGTCGATCTGGAACCGGTCGACGGGGGTCCCGCTGACGACATCGACGACCTGGGCGATCTGCGCGTCGTTGATCTTCTCGTTGCCCGCGACCTGCACATCGACCACCAGGCGGCGCTCGAGCACCTCGAACACCAGCGTCACGCTCCCGTCGTCGTTCACGCCCGCGTAGACCTCGACCCGTGAGAACGCCCCCAGGCGGTTGAGGCGCTGGATGTCGCCGCGCACCGTGCCGGCGTCGAACACCGTGCCCTCGCGCGAGCGGATGTTGTTGACCGCCTCCTGCTCGGCCTCCTGGCTCAGGACCGACTGCTCGTCTCCGACCACCGCCGGGCGCACGAACACCTCGGAGATCACCCGGTTCTCGTACACCCCCATGTCGTCCCCGGGCATGGCCTCGTCGGGGGCCGGGGGCGCCGTGGTCGGTTCGGCGGGCGGCGCCGGGCGCGCGTGGGCCGGCGGCGCGGGCGCCAGCGCCAGGCCAGAGGCGGCCAGCAGCGCCAGGGCGCGCCCGCCGGTCGCGCCGGCGCGTGGGGTCTTGGCTGTCTGCCTGTGCGTGGGTCTGGTCAACATGAACCTCGGGGACGACGATACCAGCCCGGAGCGGCGAGCACAAATCATTGGCGGGGCGGGCGCCGATGTCCCGGTCCCGCGCCCGGGGATTGGCCCGGGCTTGTGCAGGAGCATACAGTGCTGGCCCGATGCCGTGTGGCGGGTGCAATGTGAGAGGGACGATTTTTTGAAGACACGACAACGAGGCGTTGATGTGATCCCGCGATCAACGGGGCGATCGTCGCCCTGGCCGCTGCTGCGCCGCGCCGTGCTGGGCGTCATCGGCGCCGGGTGCGTGGCGCTGGGCATGGCGCTGACGATCACCCTGGTCCGTCCCGAGACCCTGGGCATGCTGGGCACGGCGCAGCTCGTGGGGATCGTCGTGCTGCTCACCACGCCGGGATTGACCATGCTGGCGATGCGGTACGACCGGCGCACGCTCCTGCGCCGTCGCCTCGCGACCGAGCTCGGGTCCGCGTGCGAGGCGCCGGGCGCGCAGAGCCCGCTTCGGGCGCGGGTGGCGGCCCACGGCGCCCACGATCGTCGCCCCGTACGCCACGCGCGCGTGAACGAACCGGGCGGGCAGGCCCTGAGCCCCGAGCAGGCCGCGTAATACCGCGACCGAGCCAAAGCCCGGTTCAGCTCAGGTTCACCGGCATCACCACATAGAGGAAATCGCCCCCGGCCTTGAACAGGCCCGGCTTGTTGGGGGCCTTGAGTTCGATCATGATCTCGGGGTCGGTGATGACCTTGAGCGCATCGGTGATGAACGCGGGGTTGAATCCGATCTCGATGTCGTTGCCGTCGTAGGCCGCCAGATCCACGGTGATGTTCGCCTCGCCCATCTCCGGCGCGCGGCTCGAGAGCATCAGCGACTTGTCGCCGCCGGTGAAGGCCATGCGCACGCCGCGGGACTCCTCGTTGGTCAGCAGGGCCGCCCTTTTGACCGCCGAGGCCAGTGAATCGCGGTTGAAGGTGACCTTGATATCCAGATCGCGGGGGATGACATCCTCGTAGGGGGGAAAGGTCCCCTCGACGAGGTTGGTGGTCAGCACAGCGCGCGAATCAGCAGGCTCGTCGCCGAAGGCGAAGACGGCCTGGTTGTCGGTGATGGCGACATGCACCGGCTCGTTCTCGTCGGCGGTGAGGCGCTGGAGCATCGAGAGGGCCTTGGAGGGGATGATGCACTGGGCCCCCTCGCCGCCGGCGCTGATCGTGACGGCCGACTTGGCCAGGCGGCGACCGTCGGTGGCCACCATCTCCAGCTTCTTTCCGTCGCGCACCAGCAGCACGCCGTTGATCGCGTAGCGCGAGTTCTCCCGGGCCGCGGCGAAAAGCGTCCGCGTCACCAGCGAATCCAGCACGCCCGCCTCGGTGGCGAAGAGCGACTTGGCCGCGGGAGCGCCGGCGGAGCCCTCGGCGACCGTCTTGTAGTCAGCCAGGACGGGGAAGTCCTTGGGGTCGAAGCCGTGGAGCGTAAAGTGCGCGTCCTCGCCCCGGATGTGGGTCGTCTCGGCGGCGGTCTCAAGGGTGAGCGTCGTCTCGTTGTCCTCGGCCGAAACGATCTGGCGCAGCTTGTCGGCGGGGATCAGCGCCGAGCCCTCCTCGGCGACATCGACGCGTCCGATGCGGACGGTGAGCGCGATCTCCGCGTCCGTGCCGCTGAGCGTGAGTTCCGCGCCTTCGCTGGTCTTGGAGGCCGTGAGTTTGATGCAGGTCAGTTGCGGGCGGGGCGAACGCGAAGCGACCGTGCCCGATACCTGATTGACGGCTTCGAGCAATGCGGCTCGCTCGCAGATCACTTTCATCGCGCAACTCCAATCACGGGGCCTCTCTTGGGGCCGCGTCTCCTCAGTGGTGTCTCCGCCACAATGATAGGCGTTTTGAGCCCGATGCACCGGGGTTGGTTCGCTATATCGTGTGGTTCGGCCTCCCCGCGATCGTCCCGGTTGTGGGTCGATCCTCCCGAGCCCCAGGGTATCAGATTTCATCCGTTCGCGCTCGGCTCCACGAGGCCTCGGCGGGATGTGGACAGATGGGGGTCGGCTACCCCGACAGCCGGGCGTCGTGCGGAGCAAATCACAGGCCAGCGGAGAATTGCGTCGTTTTCAGCCCCGATGGCCGTGCAAGCGATAGGGCGCGGCGCTACGATGCCCACGATAGCTTGAAATGTACGCAACGCCGTGCTCTGGGACCCCCTGATCCTCGTGACGAGGCGTTGGGTTGGGGACACCGGAAAACACGGCGTTTGTCGTTTTGGTCAGCGGCGACCGCCTTGGGATATAAAAGGATCACACCATGTCATACGAAGCAGCCGTGCACGCGCAGGCGATCGAAATCAGCCGCCTGAGCCTGGAAATGACCGCCGCATCCGGCGCCGGGCACCCCACCAGCGCCATGAGCATCTCGCACATCGTCACCGCCCTCATGTTCAACGCCATGCGTTGGAGCCCCGATTTTCCCAACTACCCCACTTCCGACCGCCTGGTGCTGTCCGAGGGGCACGCTGTCCCCGCGGTCTACGCCGCCATGGCGACGCTGGGGGTGATGGTGGGCAAGGAGGGCGAGCAGCGCAAGCTCGGCGTCGACGACCTGGGCACGCTGCGCGAGTGGCATTCGGTGCTCGACGGGCACCCCAACCCGGCCGAGGGCGTCGATTTCTTCGACGCCGCGACCGGCTCGCTGGGGCAGGGGCTGAGCGTGGCCGCGGGCCTGGGCAAGGCCGCGCGTCTGGACGCGATCGACCGGCGGATCTACTGCATCGTGGGCGACGGCGAGTCGCGCGAGGGTCAGATCAGCGAGGCGCTGGATTTCATCATCGACCACAAGCTCACCAATGTGTGCACGATCTTCAACTGCAACCAGTACGGCCAGGCCGGGCGGGTCTCGGGCCAGCAGAGCCCCGAGGTGCTCACCCACAAGCTCCAGGCGTTCGGCTATGAGGTGATCGAGGCCGACGGGCACGCGCCCAAGCAGCTCAAGGACGCCTTCGACCGCTTCATGGAGGTCTCTGGCAACGAGAACGCCAAGCCCGTGGCGGTGGTGGCGCGGACGGTCAAGGGCTGGGGCGCGCCGTCGATGCAGGGCGGCGGCTGGCACGGCAAGCCCGCCACCGGCGAGGCGCTGCAGAAGGCCTTGGCCGAACTGGCCGAGCGCCGCATCGACCTGACCAGCTCGCTCAGCGGCTCCGACGAGTTCACCATCTCGCCCCCCAGCGAGGCGCCCGCAAGGCCCGCCGCCGACGCCGAGCTGCCCCCGCTGAGCAAGGCCATGCGCGAGATGGACATGGAGCATGTCCTGCAGTCGGGGCGCTTCGCCACCCGCAAGGCCTACGGCGTCGCGCTGCGGGCGCTGGGGCGGATCAACCCCGAGGTCGTCGTCCTCGACGCCGATGTCAGCAACTCGACCTTCTCGGAAACCTTCGCCAAGATCCCCGAGCTGGCGCCGCGCTTCGTCGAGTGCAAGATCGGCGAGCAGAACATGGTCAGCGTGGGCGTGGGCCTGAGCGCCGCGGGCAAGATCCCCTTCTGCTCGACCTTCGCCAAGTTCCTGACCCGCGCCTACGACCAGATCGAAATGGGCATGAACTCGGGCGCGAACCTCAAGCTCGTGGGCTCGCACGCGGGGATCACCCTCGCCTCCGACGGCCCGTCGCAGATGTCGCTTCCCGATGTCGCCTGGTTCCGGTCGCTCTCGACCACCAGGGACCACCACGGGAACCCCGGCTGCTATGTGCTCCAGCCCGCCGACGCGTACGCCGCGTACGCGCTGACGGGCGTCATGGCCGAGTACGACTCGATGTGCTACATGCGCACCCTGCGGGCCGACACCGAGCTGCTCTACTCCGACGACCATGTGTTCAACCTGGGCGGGTTCGAGACCCTGGCGCAGGGGCGCGATGTGGTGCTGGCGGCTTCGGGGATCATGGTCCACGAGGGCAACAAGGCCGTGGAGCTGCTCGACAAGGCCGGCGTGAGCGCCACGCTGCTGGACATGTACTCGATCCCCTTCGACACCGACAAGCTCCTGGATATCGTGGGCGCCAACGGCGGGTTCATCGTCTCGCTCGAGGACAACTACGGCGGCGGGCTGGGCGGCGCCATCGCCGACGCGCTCACCGAATCCGGCGACGCCTTCGAGCTGGCCCAGATGCATGTCACCCGCATCCCCAAGAGCGCCCGCACCGCCGACGAGATGCTCGAGATGTGCGGCCTCACCGCCCAGGACATCGTCAACCGCGTGATGGAGCTGCTGGGCGTGGCGGTGTAAACTCCACCACCACCATGAAACAAAGAACCCGGCTCAAACCGAGCCGGGTTTTCTGTGGAGTTGATGTATTGACCTTACGGGCAACCCGTCGTGTAGAGCGTAATGAACGCGGAGGTGTCAAAGAAGTTCCATATCCCGTCGCCGTTCAGGTCGGCGCTGGAATCCATCGCGTCGAAGTCCACGCGAGCACGAATACGACGATGTTTTTCATTGGATGCTCCTTGAAGGCAATACTATTGTTCATGATCCGTTTTCAATCAATTGGAATTGAAAGATGAGCGCCATCAATCTGAATGAGATACACAGGCTGTGGCGGCGAATAATCTTCATATCTATGCTCTCGGCATTTCGCCACTAAGGACTGGTCTGGATCGGTGGGGGGCAGTTTCATACGGACTAAAAAAACCCGCCATTTCGAGTTCTTGTAGAGCATGACCCAATGCGGCCCCAACCAGAGATCTGTTCTTTTTTGGGGCGATTGGTTGTACGCGCTGCGGGCAGGGATCAACCCCTCGTGACGCTCGCCATTAATCAGCGTCACGAACCCCAACTCCTCGGGGTACACCGGCGTCTGTCCCTCGGGCACGGGCTCGACCTCGACGCTGAACTCGTCCCGGTCGCGGTCGTAGAGCACGGCGGTGGGGACCGTCGGTTGTGGAGCCGCGCATCCGGTCAGAAGGAGCGACGCCGCGATGAGCAGGGGGCCGCGGAAGCGTGCGTATCTCATGGCCGCAGCATATCGGACCTGTCGCCGTGCCGCAAGACAAAAACTAATATTACAAAAAACCCCCGCTCGCGGGGGAAAAGTGTGGGCAGGTTCTGGATTGGTGGTCGCCGCTTACGGGCAGCCCGCGCTGAACGCGCCCAGGAACCCGGAGACATCGAAGAAGTTCCACTGGCCGTCGTCGTTCCAGTCTCCGATTCCGCCCATGTTGCTGAACGAGGCCAGGAACGAGCTGACATCGAAGAAGTTGAGGATCCCGTCCTCGTTGATGTCGGGCGAGCACGCCCCGGCGACCACGGTGATGGTGTTCGTGTCCGCGACCCAGTTGTTGGCGTAGCTCGACTCGTTGTCGGAGGTGTCCACCCGGGTGCCGATGTAGTACACGCCCGGCGCCAGGTCGCTGGGAATCCGGACCGACGAGAGCACATACACGCTGTCGCCGACATTGAGCGTGCCGTAGGTCCGCTCCTCCATCAGGCGGTCGCCCGTGGAGATGATGTTGTTGGTCGAGGCGCGGAACTCGAGGTGCATGTCGTCGGCGGGTCGGTCGCCCAGGTTGTAGGTGCGGTGCGTCACGCTGACGAGCTCGCCCTGCTCATAGACGCCCGAGGCCGCGTCGCACAGCGTCGCGTCGAGGTCGGCGAAGGCCTCGTTGACGGTGATCCGCTGGGCGTCCCAGGTGTCGGTGTCGTTGTTGGCCGGGATGGCGTCGGTCCCGGTGTCAAGCTCCACGCCGATCCAGTAGGTCCCGGGGGGCGTGTCGAGCGGGATCACGGGCGCTGGGACATTGAATGTCACGGTCTGCATGGCCGCGAAGTCGTAGTTGTAGTTCCAGGTCGCCAGCAGCGTGTCGCTGGCGGAGATGTTGTTGTTGCTCGACAGGTAGACCCGCAGCGTGTAGCCCCGGCTTCCCGGGTTGTAGTTGGTGGCGTTGACCATCAGCACGCCCGCCTGGGCGTCGAGCGCGTGCCCCTGAAGGACGGTGGTCGATCCCCCGACGCGGAACCGCAGCGCCTCGAGGTCGTAGGTGACGCCGCGCGTCGCGTTCTCATAATCGACCATGTCGTTGACGAAGGTTTCCCAGAGCTTACAGTAGTAACCCCGGTCGTTGCGATTGGAGGTGGAGCACACCGCGTGGACATAGCGGTTGTCGCCGTCGATGTAGTACATGCCCGAGCCCGACATCCCGCCCCAGACCGTGTCGAGACAGTTGCCCCCGGTGTTGAGCTGCATCTGGTTGTCGGGGCAGTCGTCGATCGTGCCGGACCAGTAGTACATGTCTCGCCCGTTGTGAAGCCCCGGGGTGGGGCAGCTCTCGCTTGGGTACATGAAGTTGTTGTAGGTGCGCGACTGGATCGAGCCGCAGCTCCCCCCCCATGCCCAGGCGTACCAGCCGGTGAGCATCCCGATGTTGCGGCTCGAGCCGCGCGAGAGGCGGATGAGCCCGCAGTCGGCGTCGAAGTCGCCGCTGTTGATGTAGTTGCTCCCGGCCAGGAACGAGGTGCCGTAGGCGTAGCCGAAGTTCTGGATCACCTCGTCGCTGTCTGGCTGGCCGAAGGGCCCGTGGTTGCTGTCGCCGTCCCACCCGGGGTAGACATAGATGATGTCGGCCCAGTCGTTGATGTCCGAGGCCCGGTTGTAGACGCAGTGGGCCGCGCACAGCACGACGCCCGGGTCCTGCATCGAGCCCGAGCACGCGAACCAGCGGTAGTTGCCGTTGACATCGGTGAAGCGGATGATGAGCTTGACATTGCCCGATCGCGGGAACGAGTCCAGGCTCCCGGCCAGGGACATCGTTCCGAACGAGCGCCCGTGCTCGATGTCGTCGTTCACCAGGTTGTCGAAGCCGGGGAAATCCCCCTCGACGCTCTGCGCGCCGGTCGGTGCGGTGGGAGAGAGGTTGAAGGGCTGCTCGCGGGTCTCGCCGGTGATCGCGTCGTGGAAGGTCAGGCCCGACTCGCCGCCGCCCGCGAACCCCGGCGCGGGGGGCTGGGGCATGGGCAGCGCGGGGATCTGGTCGATGGGCGGGTGGGGCGCCATGATGCGCGGGTCGTCCGAGACGCGCGCCATGAACGACGCGGGGAGGTTGGAGCCGCTGACGGGCGCCACGGCTCCACCGACGCTGACCGTGGGCCGGACGCCCTCGGCCGGGCTGGGCGCCCAGGACTGGGCGGCGCTGGTTCCCACCAGCGTGCCGATCGCGCACAGCAGCGCGGCGCCCGAGTGGTGCATTCTGATGTTCATGTGTTGGTCCTCTCCAGAGTGGCGGCGGGAAAGCCGCGGGTTGAGTGAAGATGAGAGGCGGACCTACCCTTGCTCACCAAGAGCATGACCGATGCCGGTGACGACACTGAGTTGTTCGCGTGGCATGCACATAACCCCTCGAAGAATCCCTGCGCAAGGCAAGATGATGTATGATGCTACTGAGCGGCTTAGGCGATTTCAACCAATTGCGTCTGCCCGCGATCCCGTCCCCGCCGCAAAACGCTGCTCCCGGCCCCCCATACAGGCGCCCGGGCGCGGCGGGACCATCACTGAGGAGGCGTGAAGCCCGATGAGCAAGAAGAAGCCCAAGCCGATCAAGGACATGCATGTTATTTATGACGCCGACAAAATGTGGGTGCTCGCCTCGCCCATCCGCGTCGAGGTGCTCAACGCGGTGTGCGCGCTCGAGCAATGCTCGGTGGCGGACATCGCTTCCTTCACCGGGCGCTCGCGCACCTCGCTCTACCCGCACATCGAGCAGCTGCTCACCGCCGGGCTGATCCTCGGGGGCGAGCAGCGCCTGGCGGGCAAGCGATACGAGCAGCTCTACCGCCCCATCGCCAAGAGCGTGGCCACCAGGCACAACTCAAAGGACCCCGACAATGTCGCCTACCACCAGGCCTACGGCAACGCGGTGGGGCGCATGATGGCGCGCCTGCACGAGCGCGCCACCGCCAGCCCCGACGCCGTGGTCCGCGGCCCCAACCGCGACACCCACGCCGGCATCTACAGCGCCTGGGTCGACGACGAGGCCCTCGCCGAGATCAACGCGATGCTCGGACGGCTCTGGAAGATCTGCGAGCAGTCCCACCCGGGCCAGGGCCGGCGCCTGGTGAACATCGGCGTCTTCCTCGCGCCCGACCGGCGCAAGAGCTGATCGCCGGGCGGCGAACAGAACCGAAAAAAAAGCGCCGGCCCCGAGGCCGGCGCTCTCGTCAGAAGTTTCGATTGATCTCAGGGACAGCCCGCGCCGTAGGCGGCCAGGAACGCGCTGACATCGAAGAAGTTGTACTGCCCGTCGCCCGTGAAATCGGCGGCTGGATCGTGCTGGCCGTAGGCGGCAAGGAACGCGCTGACATCGAAGAAGTTGAGCATCCCGTCGCCCGTGAGATCCGCCTGGCAGGGCGGGGCGAATGTGTACTCACCCGAATCCATCTCCACGATCGGGCTCATGCCCCGGGCGACCCACTCGTCGTAGATGTCCTGGCCCAGCGTGTTGGTCGTGTTCGCGTCGCGCAGGAACTCCATGTACTCCTTGCTGCTGGTCTGGTAGTAGGTCCGCACCTCGGCGCGGACGGCGCCGGAGGGAACCACATACTGCGTGTCGTCCCAGTACTGCCCGTCGTCGTAGCTGTAGCCCACCGGGGCGGCCTGGATCGACTCGAACCCGGCGTTGTCGAAGCCGCGCGGCGGGATGCGGTTGTCCTTGTACACCTTGTTGGCCAGGATCAGGTGGAAGCCGGGCCCCTCGGGGATGCCCGTCATCGCGCTGACCGCCGCGTCCACGCCGATCTTCATCTCGTAGACCTTCGTGTCGTTGGCCGTGAGCGTCGCGGTGGCCCCGTCGTAGGCCCCGTGCTCGGCGAGCAGGTTGTCGCCCGCGTCGAAGAACTTCACATTCACCCACATCCGCCGCCCCTCGGGGTAGCCCGTGGGCAGCTTGTGGCCCGTCTGGTTGATCAGGCGCACATTGAGCTTGCCGCCGACCTCGCTCAGCTCCATGTCCGACGCGTCACGCAGCATCTCCTCGGTGCGGTCCACGGCCTGCTCGACATACTCGGGGAGCAGCCCGGTGGTGTAGTCCTGGGGGTAGAAGGTGCGGATGGCGCTGAGCACCCAGTTGTTGGCGCCGCTGAACGAGTGCGTCGAGTAGTGCGGGCGCGGGTCCTCGAACATGCACGCCTTGGCCTCGGCCTCGGGCATGTGGCAGTCCTGGCAGCTCGACACCTCGCTCAGCTGCGTCTCGTAACGGTCGCCGATCGCGATCGGCCCGTCGGCGAAGTCGCTCATCAGCCACTCGCTGTAGGTGCGCTGCTCGGGGAAGCTGTCGTACACATTGTTCGTCGGGTGCGGGGTGTCGTAGCCGTTGAACGCGTAGCTGCCGTCGGGCTGGGCCGTGTACAGCGGGTTGGACACATCGTGGCAGGTCGCGCACATGTTGGAGGTCTGGTGGAAGGGCGACTGCTCCCATTCGTGATAGAAGAACTCGGGCCCCTCGTCGTACGGCCCGCGCCGACGGTCGAGCGGGTCGACCACATACGCCGCGCTGTGCGTCTGGGATGGGGTCGGGACATCGCCGCCCAGATCGGCCAGGATCTGCTGGTCCACCGCCGGCGATACGCCCGGGTTGTAGACCGGGTCCACCATCCGGTGGCAGAAGTTGCACCCCACGCCCTGCAGATCGACCGTGTCGTTAAGGTTCGAGCCGTCGGTGGGGAGGTAGCGCTCCTCGAGGAAGCCCGAGGGGGTGTGGCAGCGCAGGCACGAGGCCCCGCCGAAGTCCGCGTCCTGGTTGGCGATCGTCAGCGCCGCACGGAAGACCGGGTCGCGCATCGACTGGCCCATCAACGAGTTCGACCAGGTCGTGTAGGGCTCGTGCACCGAGTCGAAGAACCCGTGGCAGCTGGCGCAGGTGTCGGCGGCCACCATCGGGTGCTCCAGCCCGCCCGGCTGCGTGCCCGGGGCCGCGAAATCGTTGAGCGTCGTGGGCAGGGGCAGCGACGGTCCACCGGCGAAGGCGTAGGCGACGAACAAGCCGCACAGACCGACACCACCAAACAGCCCGCTCTTGCGGAGCAGGGACTCGGAACCACGGGCGTAACGCATGTTGAGACTCCACCGATCACAAACTGAACACACATCGACGCCGAGCGGCGTCTCCATACCGAGATTCTGACCCATCCAGGTCCGAGTTGCAAGAACTTCCCGCGAAATGGGAGAGATTCCGCCCAACCCCGTCCCGGGAGGATCGCATCGTGACTATCGACCTTCCCGAACCCGGGGGTTGGGGGAAGACGAGATTTTCGTCTTCCCGCCCCGGGAGATGCGTTTCCCGTGGTACATCAGGGGCACCCCGCCGTGAACGCGCCCAGGAAGGCGCTGACATCGAAGAAGGTGTACGACCCGTCGGCGTCGAAATCGGCCGCGGGGTCCATGCCTGAAAATGCGTTCAGGAAGGCGCTGACATCGAAGAAGTTGAGCCGCCCGTCGCCCGTCAGGTCGGCTGGGCACGCCGGCGCGCTGCCCGTGGCGACGATCGTGGCGCTGCCGTTGACCGTCAGCGTGCCCAGCTGTGTCCCCGCGTCGTCCATCAACGGCACGCTGCCCTCAAGCGGGATCGCGCTGGTGAGCGTCACGATTCCATCCGAGCCAGCCACCATGCCCGAGACCTCCGAGACGAAGACGCCCTGGTCGCCCAGGTCCACCGTCTGGCTGCCCGAGCCGACGACCAGGATGCTGTAGCTCACATCCAGCATGCCCATGAGCGCGACGGGCACATCGGGCGTCGTGAACGCCCCGCCCGCGACGGGCGCCGGTGGCGTGGGAAAGCCGGGCGTGGCGTACGAGACGCTCCCGCCCGAGAGCGACGCGTCGGCGCTTCCCAGGATGCTGAAGGACCAGTGGAACGACAGGTCGTCGTCGATCGCGATCATCAGATCATTGAACACGATGCTGGCCGGGTTCGCCGCGTCGTCGAGCTCGACCGAGAGCGAACCCGAGAGCGGGCTGGCCTCGCTGTCGCTGTCGGAGGCGATGCCGACATCCACCGTCATCGTCAGGGCGATCGAGGACTGGGCCGGGTCGATGGTCATCTCGATGGGTCCGCCGTTGGCGCTGGCGGCGCCGGCGGCCAGGGTCGTGAGCAGCAGCGTGGGTCGGTTCATGCGTGGTTCCTCACTCTCTCTCTCAGGTGGTCGGGTTGAAAGACGGGGCCGGCGTGTTGAGAGCCGGGATCGGGCTCAGGAACAGCCAGCGTTGAACGCGACGAGGAACGCGCTCACATCGAAAAAGGTGTACGAGCCGTCGCCGTCCAAGTCGGCCAACGAGTCCATGGCGGCAAAGGCGCTCAGGAACGCGCTGACATCAAAGAAGTCGAGCCCCCCGTCGCCCGTCAGGTCGGCCGGGCACTGGGGCGCGGCCCCGGTGGCCAGAAGCGTGGCCACGCCGCTGATGGTGACCGTGCCAAGCACGGCGCCCGAGCCGTCGGTCAGCGGCACGGAGGACTCGACCGGGACCGAACTCATGAGCGTGAGCATGCCGCCGGCGCTCTCGATCTGTCCCGTGAACTCCGTGATGAACGGGTCTTGGTCGCCGAGGTCCACCGATTCACCCCCGCCAGAGCCAAGAATGGTGTAGCTGACATCCATCTCGCCCATGAACGCGAGAGGGACATCGGGGACCTGGAATGACCCCGCGATGATCGGGGCCGGTGGCGTGGGCAGCCCGGGAGTCGCGTACGACACGCCCGCCCCGGTCAGCGTGGCGTCGGCCTGGCCGATGAAACCGAATGACCAGTAAAACTTGAGCGTCTGGTCGATGACGATCATCGTGTCGTCGAGCACGAGCGAGGCCGGGCTCCCCGCGTCGTCGAGCTCGATGCTCAGCTCGCCCGAGAGCGGGCTGGCCACGCTGTCGGAATCGCTGGCGAATCCCACATCCACCGTCATCGTCAGCTCGATCGAAGACCTTCCCGGGTCGATGGCCATCTCGATGGGCGCGCCCGAGGCGGTGGTGACCGCGAGGGCGTAAAGCGTCGTCATCAGGGGTGCGGGGTAAATCATGGAGGGCTCCTTGACGGGAGGAAATGACCGGGCCCGGCGTGTTCGGCCGGGCCCGGGAGGGGGACGGGTCTGAGGGGCTCAGGGGCAGCCGGCGTTGAACGCGCTGAGGAACGCGCTCACATCGAAAAAGGTGTACGAGCCGTCGCCGTCGAAGTCGGCCGGGGGCTGCTGGGAGTTGAACGCGTTGAGAAAGGAGCTGATATCGAAAAAGTTGAGCTCGCCGTCCCCCGTCAGGTCCGCCGCACAGTCGCCTTCGCACGAGTCGGGGACCCCGTTGTCGTTGGCGTCGGGGCTGTCGGGGTTGACCAGCCGGTAGAGGTTCCCGCCGAAGAGGTCGGCGATGAGCAACTCGCCGCTCTCCATCTCCCCGAACGAGGAGACATTGAAGCCGGCGTCGAACTCGAGCGTGCTGGCGAAGCCGTCGCTCGGGTCCAGCGTCCAGACCCGGCCCGAGCAGAAGTCGGAGAAGAAGTACTTGCCCTGATACGCCTCGCCCAGCGCGCACCCGCGGTAGGCGTACCCGCCGGTGATCGAGCACCCGTCGGCCCCGTGGCTGTACTCGTGCACGGGCTCGGTGAAGTCGCTGCCCCCGGCGCAGGTCAGGCCGGTGGCGTGGAAGCCCTCGCGGCAGCGCCAGCCGTAGTGCTCGCCGCCCGTGTCGCCCGCGGGCGCGAAGTTCACCTCCTCGTACTGGTTCTGCCCCACATCGGCGATCCACAGATCGCCCGTCTGGCGATCGAAGCTGGTGCGCCAGGGGTTGCGCAGCCCGTAGGCCCAGATCGACTCGACCGCGTTGGTCACGCCCACGAACGGGTTGTCGCTGGGGATGGCGTAGTTCTGGTTGGGATCGGACGGGAAGTCGTCGCCGCCGTCGACATCGATGCGGTGCAGCTTGCCCAGGAACTGGCTGATGTTGCCCGCCCGGTTGCCCGGGTCGTTGCCCGATCCCCCATCGCCGGCCGAGATGTACAGGTACCCGTCGGGCCCGAAGCCCAGCCAGCCGCCGTTGTGATTGGAGAAGGGCTGGTCGTAAAACATGATGATGCGCGCGGTGGCGGGGTCGGCGATGTTGGGATCGCCCGCCGACACCTGGTATTCGGCGATGCGGGTGTCGCCCCCGCTGCCGGTGTAGTTCACATAAAACCTGCCGTTGTTGGCGTAATCGGGGTGAAACGCCAGGCCCAGCAGCCCCTGCTCGGTGCTGCCGCTGTCGCCGCCGACCACCGTGCCGTCGATGTCCAGGAACGGCGTGGGCAGCAGGTTCCCGTCGGCGTCGATGATGCGGATCGCCCCCTCCTGCTCGAGCACGAAGGTGCGCCCCGTGCCGTCGTTGGCGTAGGTGGTGAAGACGGGCCGGTCGATCCCCGAGACATACAGCTCGGTAGTCAGCTGCGCCGAGGCCGCGCAACCGCAAGCGGCCAGAAGCCCCGCGCACGCGGCGCGGCGAAGGAATGCATGATTCATGGTGTCCTCTCCTGTCGGTTTCCCGGTGGAATGTCCCGGGTCGGTCCGCCCGATGACGGGCCGGGTTCAGATCTCTTTCCAAGAGCGCCGACGCGTGACGGCGCCGACGAAAAAGGGGCGAACGCCCCGTGCGTCTAGTGTATTCGGCCCAATCCGGGGCGGGGTTGCTCCCGATGCCAAACCGATCGCCGGCGGGGCCTTGCTCAGGGGTTCTTCACCCCAACAAACGACGAGCCCCGCCCCATTCCCCGCCCTTACGGGCACCCCTGATAGAACGCCGTCAGGAACAAGCTGACATCGAAAAAGTTGTACTCCCCGTCACTGTTGAAATCGACCTGCGGGTTCATGGTGTTGAATCCCAGCAGGAACACGCTGACATCAAAGAAATCCACATTCCCGTCGCCGGTGACATCGGCGAGGCAGTTGAAACAGTTGGTGGTCCCGGGCCCGGCCCAGATCCCGCCCACGAGGTCGCAGGTGGTCAGGTCGAACTGCACGCACTGCTCGGTGACGGGGATATAGCACGCGCCCAGGCACTGCACATCGGCGCACCGACTCCCGGCCCCGTTCCAGAACCCGCCGACGGCGATGGTGTCGGCCTCGGTCATCCCCTCCGCGCAGCTCCCATCGGGCAGGCACGCCGCCCCCACCGGCTCGCCGCCGCACTCGATGATCGCCCGGATCACCCAGTCGCCCGACACCCCCAGCGAGCAGGCGTTGGCCCACAAGCTGCCGTTGACCTTGACCGCGTTCTTCCCGCCCTGACAGCCGGAATCGTCCGAGGCGACGCTGGGCAGGAGCTGGTTGTTGTTGTTCGTGTTGTAGAAGCGCAGCGAGACCACGAATGTCTCGCCCGCCTCCACCGGGATGGAGATCGGGACCGTCTGCTGCTCATCCTCATAGCGGAACTCGTTGAGCCCCCCGTCCTGCAGGGCCGGCGCGTCGAAGGAGTCCTTGACCGACCCGGGGTTGGGGAAGTTCCCGCCGTTGTAGACGATGATCGAATCCTCCAGCGAGACCTCGGCCCCGCCCAGCAGCGAGCGCCAGAAGATCTGGACGCCCACGATGTTCCCGTCGCAGGGGCTGGTGAGCCAGACCGCCGCCTCCTCGCCGGCCACGAAGCAGGGGCAGATCGATGCGTCCCCGCCGTCGACCAGCGAATCGTTCTTGACGATCACCTCGTCGCCCAGCGCCGGCGCGATCATCGCCCCCAGCACGCACGAACCAGCGCCCAGGGCGGCGGCTTTCCTGAACACAGACATCATGTCCTCCTCGCGCAAGCGCATGAACACCACGGGCGCTCGTCTCTGGCCGCCCGTGAGAGTGTACCACGGCGTCCGCCCAACCCGAAAAGAAAACCCCCCGAATCGCGGGGTTTTTCGGGTCTTTGTCTCCGGTATGACGGACCGCCTCGCCGCCGCGGTCAGGGGCACCCGGCCGCGAACGCGTTGAGGAAGCCCGAGACATCGAAGTAGTTGAAGCTCCCGTTCCCGTCGAGGTCGGCGTCCGGGTCCTGGGCGTTGAATGCGTTGAGGAAGGCGCTGACATCGAAGAAGTCCAGCGCCCCGTCGCCCGTCAGGTCCGCGACGCACACGGGCGAGCAGGGGGCGGTCATCGTGCAGAACGGGGTCACCCGCACCGGCTGCGAGCGCGCCAGCCCGTCCGCCGCCGCGGGATCGGCGATCACCCACTGCATGTAGAAGGTCTGCCCGTCCATGGCCGGGTCGTCGATGGAATAGAACATCGTTGCGTACCCCTCGCCCGCGCTCATGCCGTGGAGCTCGATCGGGCCCAGCAGCTCGTCGGGCGCCACCACCCCGCCGGTGGGGGCGCTCTGGGAGACCGCGACCCACGCCTGGGCCCCGCCCAAGGCGAAATCGAGCCCGATCTTGAACCCCGTGTTGCCGATGACCGGCGGCGTCACCGCGATGATCTGCGGCGTGTACCCCCCCGCCCCGGGCGTCCCGCCGTCGAGCACCCCGGGGTTGGGGTCC
Source organism: uncultured Phycisphaeraceae bacterium (assembly GCA_964387925.1). GTDB lineage: Bacteria > Planctomycetota > Phycisphaerae > Phycisphaerales > UBA1924 > UBA1924. The sequence continues at coordinate 333,172 of CAYLXF010000002.1, read as the reverse complement.
TGACTCTCGGTGTAGAGCTTGGGCCGGTCGAAGGGGTACTCCTCGTTGATGACCCGCGGGTCGGTCAGCGCGTTGAGGATGAAGTGTTTGATCTTCGCCTGATCACCGGGCGTGAACTCGATCGGGTTGCGAAGACGGTTGTCCAGGTTCTGGGGGAAGGGCACGCGCCCGTTGCGGTGGGCGTAGAAGTCGAACACATCCTCCATGCGTCCCAGGCCGCCGGTGTGCATGAAGCGGTCGCGGTTGCCCAGGTTCCGCAGGGTGGTCATGCGGAAGGCGCCGCGCTCTGGCGGCGAGCCCGTCACCCCCCCGCGCCCCTCGTCCTCGATGATCGGGCGCACCCCGTTGATCGTGAACGCGTGGGTCGTGAACATCGGCGGGACATGGCAGTTGACGCAGGCCGAAGCGCGAAAGATGTCGTACCCCTGCACATCCTGGGCGCTCATCGCCGAATCGTCGCCCGCGTTCCACAGGTCCCACGGCGTCTGGTCGGGCACCAGGCTCCGCTCGTAGTTGGCGATGGCGAAGCCGATGCGTCCGGCCGTGATCTCGGGGTCGCCGAAGGCCTGCTCGAAGAGCTCTGGATAGGTCGGGTGGGCCGCGATCGCGTCGGCCATCTCCTGGGGGATCTCGCTGGCCAGCGCCAGCGGTCGCGCCTGCGCCAGTCTGGTCAGCACCTCGGTCCAGTCCTCGCCTCGGTGGGCCATCTCCACATCGCTCATCACCGGCGCCAGCGACTGGATCTCCAGCCCCGCGCTGCTCTGGGCCAGGATCTCGCCCGTCACCGGGTCGACATAGTCGCCCTCTGCCCGTCCGTCCCAGAACAGGTTGCCCGCGAACATCGCGAACAGGTTGCTCATCGACCGGCGCGGGGTAGTCTGGGGCAGCAGTTCAAAGAGCACGCTGCGCAGATACTCGCCATTCTCGTCGGTCAGTATCACGCCCGGAGACCCGGCCACATCGTCCTCGCTGTCGAAGATCCCGTCGTACGCCGGGTTCACGCCCTCGCGCGGGTCGGCCCCGCCGGCGCTGGGGATGTGGCAGGTCCCGCACGAGACCGTGTTGTCGCTCGAGAGCTGCTCGTCCCAGAACAGGATCTTGCCCAGCATCTGCCGATCCGCATCCGGCTGGTTCTGCGGCGGCGCGAACGGGGTATACAAGGGGAACACCCGCCCGTCGCCCTGGGACGCCTGCACGCCCGCCGCCTGCGCATCCGGGGAAGGCGCACGATGTGAAGCCGAGGGCGCGGGCTTGGCCAGCGCGGGCGTCAACACCGAGCCGACACACAACGCCGCCGCGCCTGGCAAGATCGCGCGGCGTAGATTCCTCGCCGATGGAGTTCGGTTCTTCATAGATTTTCAATCCTGCGCTTCGGGGTGAGGGCAGCGAGTGCGAAAACAAGAGAACCAGCCGGTTCCCTATCTTGACACTATACACGAATCCCCGACCTTCACAACCCGAGAATGAACCAAACACGGGCGTAAACCACCCCAACTTACAGGCCTTTGGGCGTTCTCCTCCTCAGAGTCACCCCAGATGCCCCACCGATATCACTCGTTCACGGGCATCCCGCGCTGAACGCGTTGAGAAAGGCCGAGACATCGAAGAAGTCGAACCGACCGTCGCCGTTGAGATCCGCGGCCGCATCACCCGCCGTGAAGGCGCTCAGGAAGGCCGAGACATCGAAGAAGTCCAGGCTCCCGTCGCCGTTGAGATCGGCGACGCACGCGTCGGCCACCGGGGTCGCGACGAACACGCCGATCGTCCCGTTGCGCAGGAAGGCCGCGAAGGCGATCTGGCCCGCCTCGTTGATGTCGATGACGCCGTTCATGACCTGCCGCCCCGTCCCGGCGCCGAAGTCGAACCCCAGCTCGATGGGTCCCAGGTCGGTGTCGATCATCTGCCCGTACTCGACGAGCTTGACCAGATCGGTCCCGTCGCCCACCCACAGTGCGGTGGAGTTCTGGCTCACATCGGTGGCGCGGAGCGCGACGAGCCCGCTGCTGTTAAGCACCGGCGGGAAGTTGGCCAGAGACGAGTTGTTGATGTCCGGATCATCGCCCGTGGCGATGGTGGTGGTCGTCGTCCCGTCCCAGCGATCGACCTCCCAGACCGACCCGGCCGAGCGCCGCGCCGAGAAGGCGACATCCCCGTTCTGGGCCAGGGCCGTGGAGTTGACGAACGCGTTGTACCCGCTGCCCGTCTGGGCCACGGTGGTGGGCGAGCCGTCGGGCTCGAAACGGACAATGCGGCGCGATGGCCCGCTGGTGGGGATGGTGTTCATCAGCACCTGGCGCGCGTCGTTGACCTCCGGAGCGAACAGGAACGAGTAGTCCCCCGTCGTGTCGGCGATCAGCGTCTGCGTGCGCACGCCCGCGTCGAACTCGTCGATCACCACCTTGTCGCTGAGGAACCCGAAGTCGGCCCGGTAGCACAGCGCCCCGTCGCCCGTCAGCGTCACCGCGCTGAACCCCGACACGCCCTGGGGCCCGCCGGCGGGGAAATCCTGCACGGTGTCCCCGCTCGTGTCGATCACCAGCGCCCCGCCGTCGAAACCGCCGTCCTCCAGCGCGATCATCCCGTCGCGCAGATCCAGCGTGGGCGACCACACCGGGTCCCCGTTGCCCGTGGCGCTGAGAACGATCCCGCCCACCCCGTCGCGGCCGTAGAAAATCCCCTCAGGATCCCCCATCACCACCCGCACCGCCACCCCCCCGTCCTCGTCGAGCGCGACATACTGCGAAGACAGGGAACTTGGGTAAGGCAGGTTGAACCCGGGCAGGGAGGGATCGAGCGTCGAGCGCGCCTGGAGCTGGAAGGACCAGTGCTGAGGGACGGCGGCGGCGGCGGTGCTCGAAGCAAGCACGAGGGCGGCGGTGACGCCAGAGGCGGTACGAATCATGTTTTCTCTCTCCGGTTGGGGGTTGCTGGTGAACCCTCAGGGTAACGCGGATCACCCCGATCGCACAAGGATTTTCTTGGTCTTCTCCGCTCCCGGATCGGGGGGGGCGCCGCTTCACCCGCCAACGAGTTGCTCGTTGGTCTCAAAGCGTGACAGCGCCGCCAGCAGCTGCTCGATCTGCTGGGGCGGGGGCATGTTGAGCATGCGTCGGCGCAGGGCCGTGATCGTCTGCAGGGGCTTGTCCTCGATCAGCAGGTCCTCCTTGCGCGTGCCGCTGGCCGCCAGGTTGATCGCCGGGAACAGGCGCTTCTCGGCGATCTTGCGATCGAGGATCAGCTCCATGTTCCCCGTGCCCTTGAACTCCTCGAAGATCACCTGATCGCCCTGCGATCCGGTGTCCACCAGACAGGTCGCAATGATCGTCAGCGACCCGCCCTCCTCGGTGTTCCTCGCGGCCCCGAAGAGCTGCTTGGGAATCTCCAGCGCCCGGCTGTCGATCCCGCCCGACATCGTGCGCCCCGAGTTGGCGTGCCGGCCCGAGCGGTTGAACGCGCGTCCCACGCGCGTCAGCGAGTCGAGCACGATGAACACATGCTGGCCCGCCTCCACCATCGCCTTGGCCCGCTCGAGCGTCGAGGTGGCCAGCTGGATGTGCCTTTCCAGATCATGGTCGTTGCTCGAGGCGATGATCTCGATCTGGTCCTGTTTCCACGGCTTGTCCCAGGGGGCCCTGCCCTCACGCTGGTCCGGGTTGCCCAGGAAGGTCCGCATGAAGTCGGTCACCTCCTCGGGGCGCTCGTCGATCAGCAGCGCCATCACATGCACCCCGGGATGGTTGCGCAGCACCGCCGTGGTCATATCCTTGAGCAGCGTCGTCTTGCCCGCCTTGGGCGGCGAGACGATCAGCCCCCGCTGCCCGAAGCCGATGGGGCAGAACAGGTCGATCAGCCGGCACGCCGGGGGACAGCCGGGGTACTCGAGCGTCATCCGCGGCTGGGGGTCGATGCTGGTGAGTTCGGCGAAGCTCTTGCGGCTGGCGAACTCCTCGGGGGTCATCCCCTCGATCTCGATGAACCGCTCGACCACGGGGCGCGGCTTGCGGGGCTTGTTGCCGCCCTTGCCGCGCCGGCGACGCCGGGGCTTCTTCTCAACGACCTCGACCTCCACGCGCAGCCCGTCGCGCAGGGGCAGCTCGTCGCCGAAGCGCACGGGGACAAACGGGTCGTCGGGACCTTCAAGGACCTGCGAGGTATCAGACACCTGCCTGATACGCCCCTCAGATCGCTGCGGCCATTCCAATATGCCGGAGAGCGTCGTGGTGGACATGCATCACTTGCGTTTGCACCAGAACCGTTGCTCAACACACAATGGGATCTGATGCCGGTTGATCCATCGTCCGTCCCGCTGCGTGGGAGTGGCTCCCGAGCAAGGCGTCGATGCGTTAAGAGAGTATACACGATCCGGGCCGGGAAACCCACCCCCGTTTCATCTTCCCCGCTTGGGGGCTCCGAGCACGCCCGGGACACCCGCTTGCTACCATAGAGCCCGGCGGGCTCGCCGGAGCGTCCCTCCCGCCGTACAGGAACCCCACATGCGCATCCTGCGAGGCATCCCGGTCTCCCCCGGCTCGGTGATCGGGCGCGTCTTCGTGATCGAGGACACCGCCGCCCTCCGCGTCTCACGCCGCGAGATCGACCCCGCCGACATCCCCGCCGAGCTCGAACGCTTCGAGTTCGCCCGCAAGGCCTCCATCGCCAAGCTCGACGAGCTGCACAAGAGCGCGGCCGACGAGATGGGCAAGGAGGCCGCCAAAATCTTCCTCTTCCACATCGGCGTGCTCAACGATCCCGCCGTGCTCGGGCCGATCCGCAGGTGCATCGAGAAAGACCGGGAGAACGCCGAGTGGGCCATCGCCTCGACCTTCCGCGAGCTGGCGCGCCGTTTCGCCGCCCACCGCGATTCGACCTTCCGCTCCAAGGTCGACGACCTGCGCGACATGGCCGTCCGGCTCCTGCGCGACCTCGACACCGGCGCCGAGCACTCGATCGCCAACCTGGCCGAGGGCACCGTCATCGTCGCCCGCGACCTCACCCCCTCCCAGACCGCCCAGTTCGACCGCGACAAGGTCAGCGCCTTTGTCACCGCCCTGGGCGGGCCAACCAGCCATACCGCCATCGTCGCCGGGGCCCTGAACCTCCCGGCCGTCGTCGCCGTCAAGGACCTCCTCGCGCATGTGCGCCACGGGCAGAAGATCATCGTCGACGCCGAGCACGGGGCCGTCATCCTGGACCCCGACGAGCAGACCCTCCGGGACACCACCCTCGCTCAGGTGCAGGCGCGCAAGGTCAGTCTCTCGCTCCACGAGTACGCCACCCTCCCGGCCGTCACGGCCGACGGCGTCAAGATCACCCTCCAGGGCAACATCGAGTTCCCCGAGGAGATCGAGCATGTCATCTCCAGCGGCGGCACGGGCGTGGGGCTCTACCGCACCGAGTTCCTCTACCTCACCAGCCCCGACAAGCCCAACGAGGAGGACCACTTCAACGCCTACAAGCGCTGCGTGGAGCTGCTCGCCGGCAAGGCGCTGACCATCCGCACCATCGACCTGGGGGCCGACAAGTACACCCAGGCGCAGGAAGAGATCCCCGAGCGCAACCCCTTCCTGGGGCTGCGCTCGATCCGCTACTGCCTCCAGAACCAGAAGCTCTTCCGCACCCAGATCCGCGCCATCCTCCGCGCCAGCGCCTTCGGGCCCGTGAAGATCATGTTCCCGCTGATCACCAACATCAGCGAGCTGCGGAGCGGGAAATATTTCGTCCGCGAGGAGATGGAGGAGCTCGACGAGCGGGGGGTGGATTATGACCGGGATATCGAGATCGGGATGATGATGGAGGTCCCCGCCGCCGCACTGATGGCCTCGTCTTTCGCCCGGGAGGCCGACTTTTTTTCCATCGGAACCAATGACTTGGTGCAGTACACCCTGGCCGTGGACCGAACAAATGAACGGGTGGCCTCGATGTACACCCCGATCCACCCGGCGGTGCTCAAGATGATCCGGGACATCACCCGGGCGGGCAAACGACGCGAGATCCCCGTTTCCTGCTGCGGGCAGTCCGCCGCCGATCCCGTGTTCGCGGCGTTGCTGCTGGGGCTCGGCGTGCGTACCATCTCCACGACGGGCTCCGCCCTGCCGATGCTCAAGAAGACCATCCGCAGCCTGACCGTCGCCCATTGCGAGCGGATCGCTAAAAAAGCGATCAGCTTCGATTCTGAAGCCGAGGCGGGCAGCTACGCCCTCAATCGGCTGAGAAAACGAGTTCCCGAGGTCTTCGACGGGCGTCCCGTCGAATAAACCAGACTCGCAGGCCGCCCGCGTGCACACGCGACCGACGCACGCCCCTCCATCCGAGGCGCGACCGAAGGTCCCCACGATCCGCGGAGCCCGAGCCCTGGCCCTCGGCCCAAGCCACGACGCAGCCGCCGACGCCATTGGCGCTCCGACAAGGCCGCTCGACCGTTCCCAGCCCCGCGCCGTTGACCCGGCGCCACCAGGGGCGGATCACCCCCGCGGTCTCGATCGTGGGCGGTTCCCGGGGATCGCAGGTCGGCCGCTGCGAGAACCTCAGCGAGCAGAGCGTGCACACGCACACCCCAGACACCGACACGCATCACCCCACGCCCCGGCGCGGCGGGATGCCCACGCGAATCCGTTGCGCCGCCCCCGGCGAGCGACGGCGAGCGTGGATCGCTGCGCGGGACTGAGCCGCACCTCCGCCGCTGACCTGCACAAGGTCCCAACATGACTGACGAACCCCGCAACACACCCGCCGACAACGCCCCCGCCGACAACCCCATCTCCGGAAATCCCAGCCCCGAGTCGGCCGGCGACAAGGCCACGAAGAAGAAGACCTCCAGGCGCCCGACCAAGAAGCCCGCGCCCAAGAAGGCCGCCGCCAAGAAGACGACCAAGAAGAAAACGGTCAAAAAGGCGGCCGCCAAGAAGAAGGCCGCCAAAAAGCCATCATCCACAAAGGCCCCCGCCGATGCGCCCGGCACCAGCGACGCGGACCTGGCAGACGACATCTCCTGGGATGTCCCCGCCGACGCCTCCGCGGCCGGTGCTGATCGGGAAAGGGACGCCGATACGGACACGGAAATGGATGCCGTTGCCGAGGCCGACGCCGATCTCGTCATCGATGCCGAGGGTGAAGGCGAAAGTGAGAGTGAAGATGAAAGTGAAGGTGAAGGCGACGAGGCGTCCCAGAGCCGGGGGCGCTCGCGCTCACGGCGCGGGTCCCGCTCGTCCAAGAAAGCCGGGGGGCGCTCCTCCAGATCCGCGCCCGAATCCTCCAAACCCGCCCCCGAGTCCCGGGCGACCAACACCGAGATGATCATCAACTATGTCCCGGGCGAGGAGTGCCGCATCGCCATGCTCGAGGACGGCCAGCTCGAGGAGTTCATGGTCGAGCCCACCGACAAGGTCTCTCGCGTGGGCAATGTTTATGTGGGGCGCATCGCCAACATCGAGCCGGCGATCCAGGCCGCGTTCATCGACTTCGGGACCGAGGAGAACGGGTTCCTGCACATCTCCGACCTGCACCCCCAGTATTTCGCCAAGGGCGACGAGAAGACCGAGCGCGTGGGCAAGAAGACCCCCCGGCGCAGCCGCCCGCCCATCCAGGAGTGCCTCAAGCGCGGCCAGGAGATCATCGTCCAGGTCCTCAAGGAGGGCGTGGGCACCAAGGGCCCGACCCTCACCAGCTACCTCTCGATCCCCGGCCGCTTCCTGGTCATGATGCCGGGGATGGATAAGGTGGGCGTCTCGCGCAAGGAGGAGGACGACGACAAGCGCAAGGCCGCCAAGCAGATCCTCTCCCAGCTCGAGCTCCCCGAGGGCTTCGGATTCATCCTCCGAACCGCCGGCTTCGACCGCACCAAGGCCGAGCTCAAGCGCGACCTGGCCTACCTCGCCCGCCTGTGGAAGGACATGGAGTCCCGGCGCAAAAAAGGCAAGAGGCCCCGCCTGCTCTACACCGAGAGCGACCTGCTGGTCCGCTCGATCCGCGACCTGCTCACCAGCGAGGTCTCGCGCGTGGTGATCGATTCCGAGCCCGCCCTCAAGCGCGTGGCCCGCTTCATCAAGATCGCCGCCCCGCGCAGCGCCACCCGCCTCTCGCACTACACCGGCTCGCGCCCCATCTTCCACGCCTTCGGCATCGAGTCGCAGATCAACGCCATCCACGCCCGCGAGGTGACGCTGCCCAGCGGCGGGCGCCTGGTCATCGACCAGACCGAGGCGCTGGTGGCCATCGATGTCAACTCGGGCAAGTCCCGCGCCGCGCGCGACGCCGAGACCAACGCCTTCCAGACCAATCTTGAGGCAGTCGATTCCATCTGCCGCCAGCTGCGCCTGCGCGACATGGGCGGGCTGGTCGTGTGCGACATGATCGACATGCGCCACGCCTCGCACCGCAAGCAGATCGAGCAGCGCTTCAGCGAGCGCCTCAAGCGCGACCGCGCCAAGTCCACCACCGCCCCCATCTCGCCCTTCGGGCTCCTGGAGATGACCCGCCAGCGCATGCGCGGGTCCATGGAGAGCCAGCACTTCGCCGAGTGCCCCGTCTGCCACGGACGCGGGCTCATCAAGCGCCCCGACTCGGTCGCCGCCACCGCCATCCGCGATCTGGCGGCCCTGCTGGACCACGAGAAGGTCAGCCGCGCCGAGTTGGTCGTCAACCCCCGCGTCGCCAGCTCCCTGCTCTCGACCAAACGCGCCAGTCTCACCCGCATCGAGCTCATCTCGGGCAAGACCCTCGATGTCCGCGTCAGCGAGTCGCTGCCCATCGACCGCGTCGCCTTCTACGCCTACGACGCCAACGGGGCCGACATCGCCATCGAGAAGCTCAAGTCGCCCCACGGCCCCAACCCCGAGCCCCACATCGTCGAGTGGCGCGACGAAAGCAGCCCCGACGGCTCATGGGCCATGGACCCGCTCGACGAGGTCGACGAGACCACCGTCCAGAAGCTCGCCGAGGAGATCGCGCGCAAGGCCGAACAGGCCGAGCATGTGCGCCTGCCCGTCGAGGGCGAGCTGGACGAAGAAGACAAGATCGAGCAGCCCAAGAAGAAGCGCCGCAGACGCCGCGGCGGCAAGGGACGCTCCGCTGAAACCGCCGCCAACGGCGATGACGACACCCGCAAGCAGGGCACGGAACGGGAGGACGATTCCCGGGACGAAACCGAATCCGAAAGCCCATCCGAAAGCCGATACGAAAGCCGGGACGACAGCGGGGATGAAGGCGGGGCTCACGGGGACGACGACCAGCCCCGCAAGAAGCGTCGGCGCCGACGCCGGCGCGGCGGACGCGCCCGCTCGGGCGAGGACTCGGGCAACGAGGCCCGCGACGAGCACGACTCGGACCCGGACCACGAGCCCCGGACCGACGAGGCCCGCCAAGAGCCCCGCGCCCGCGATCACGACGACGATGCGCGCGAGCCGGGCGACCGGAGCAACCGAGGTGAGCAGCCCGAGCAGGGCGAGGGCGGTCGTCGCCGCCCGCGCCGCCGCCCCGTCCCCGCCGGACGCTCGGGCTCGCAGGCGGAGGGCGTCTCGCGCAACGGCACGCTGGCGACCGCGGCCGACACCGCCGCCATCACCGAGCCCAAGCCCAAGCGCGGGCAGGAGCCGCCCTCTCAGCCCAAAGCGGGGCCCAAAGCCGGCGCCAAGCCCCAGCCCCAGCCCGGGTCCCAGCCACAGCCGGAATCCCAATCCTCCGCCAAGCCCCGGCGGGGCCTTTACGCCAAATCCCGCCGAACCCTGTCCGCCAGCGAACTCGCCAGGCTGGGCATCGAATAAAGGGGCGGCCACCAAGGCATGAGTTCCCAGGAGACACCCCGCGTGAGCGACGCCCCGCCCCATCCCAAGCCCACGGCCCACAAGCGCGTCATCGTGCTGGGCTCGACCGGGTCGGTGGGAGTCCAGACCCTGACGGTCATCGAGCACCTCAACGCCCTGGCCCAGCGCGGCGGCCATGCGACGCGCTACGAGCTCGTGGGTCTGGCCGCGGGGTCCAACCACGAAGCGCTCTTCGCCCAGGCGCGCCGTCTGGGTGTCCGGGACCTGGCGCTGCGGACGCCCCCGCCCGTGGGCGCCGACCAGTCGGGACTGCGCCTGCGCGCCGGCGATGACGCCGCCAAGCGCCTGATCGACGATGTGCCGTGCGAGCTGGTCGTGGGGGCGGTGGTGGGGATCGCGGGGCTGGGCGCCGTCCTGCGCGCCATCGAATCGGGCGCCGATGTCGCCCTGGCCAACAAGGAGACCCTCGTGGCCGCCGGGGCGCTGGTTACCGAGGCGGCCTTCGCCTCGGGCGCGCGTCTGCTCCCGCTCGACTCGGAGCACGCGGGCGTCTGGCAGTGCCTGGCCGCCCTCGACGCCCACCACCCCTGCCCGCCCATGCACAGCCCCGACTGCGTGTCGCGCGTCGTGCTCACCGCCTCGGGCGGCGCGTTCCTCGGGCGCACCCGCCAACAGGTCCACGACGCACGCGTCGAGGACGCGCTCAATCACCCCAACTGGGACATGGGCGCCAAGGTCACCATCGACACCGCCACCCTGATGAACAAGGCCCTCGAGCTCATCGAGGCCCACTGGCTCTTCGGGCTCCCCGCCGAGCGTCTGGGCGCGGTGATCCATCCCCAGTCCATTGTCCACGCCCTGATCGAGTGCGCCGACGGCTCGGTCATCGCCCAGCTCGGGGCCCCCGACATGAGGGCGCCCATCCAGCACGCCCTGTGCGACGGACGCCGCCCCCCCGGCTGCGCGCCGCGCCTGGATGTCGCGAAGATGGGCCGGCTGGATTTCATCGAGATCGACCACGAGCGGTACCCCGCCATCGCGCTGGCCATGCGCGCCATCGAGGCCGGCGGCGACGCGGGCGCGGCCCTCAACGCCGCCAACGAGCAGGCCGTCCGCGCCTACAGGCGCCACGAGCTGCCCTTCGGACGCATCGACGAGTGCGTCGCCAGCGTCATGGACGCCTGGTCGCCCTCGCCCGTCACCACCCAGGCCGGGGTGCTCGCCGCCGACGCCCACGCGCGCGAGCGGGCCGATCGCTTGATCGCCGCCCATCGAGTTGGGGGTCCATCCCCCGCGCAAGCCGGGGGCCGCTGAGTTGACCGGGCCCGCCCAGAACAAGCTCACCCCCCTCCAGCACCAGCGCGTCCGCGCCCAGCTGGGCGAGGTCATGGCCCACATCAACGCCGGCCGCACCGATCGCGCCGCCGCCGCCCTCACCCCCCTGCTGCGTAAGCATCCCGACCTGCCCGAGGCCGCCCATGTCGCCTCGGGGCTCCACGCCCGAAGAGGCGAGGGCGAGCAGGCGCTCTACCACGCCCGCCGGGCCGCCCAGCTCGCCCCCCACCAGCCCGAGTATCAGGCCGCCCTGGGCGTGCTGCTGGTCCAGAACGAGCGGCACCAGCAGGCCATCGGGGCGCTGGAGCGCGCCCTGAGCGCGGACCCGGACCTCCGCCAGGCCATAGTCGCCCTGGGCGTCGCCCATATGCAGCTGGGCGCCATCGCCAGGGCGCGCGAGCTGTTCAACCGCGCGTTGGCGGCCCACCCCGACGACCGCGAAGCCGTCAACAACCTCGCCCTGCTCGAGAGCGACCTCGGCCACGCCCACCGCGCGGTGGAGATCATCGAGGCCGCCCTCCAGACCCTCGGCGACGACCCGCTCCTGCTCGACGCCCTGTGCATGTTCTCCTCCTACGACGACGAGCTGACCCCCGAGCAGGTCTTCGCCATCCATGAGCGCTTCGGCGCTTGCGTCGAGGGCCGCGTGCGGAGCCCAGCGGCCCACCCCAACGACCCCGACCCCGAGCGGCGCATCAAGCTCGCCTTCCTCTCGCCCGACCTGCGCGCCCACTCGGTCGCCTATTTCCTCGAACCGATCTTCGAGCACCTCGACCACGAGCGCTTCGAACTGTGCGTCTACTCGACCACCCGCCACCCCGACGAGACCACGCGCCGCCTGCGGGCATGCGCCGACACCTGGCGCGACTGCACGCAGGGGATCGCCAGGGCGCACAAGCAGATCCTCGACGACCGCGCCGACATCCTCGTGGAGCTCGCCGGCCACTTCGCGGGCAACCAGCTCCCCCTGCACGCCGCCCGCCCGGCCCCGCTGGGCGTGACCATGATCGGCTACGGCAACACCACCGGGCTCACCGTCATCGACGCGCGCCTGGCCGACGACATCACCGACCCCGCGCCCCGCGCCGACGCGCTGGCCACCGAGAAGCTGGTCCGGATCCCCCCCTGCTTCCTGTGCTACCGCCCGCCGACGCTCTCACCAGAACAGGGCGCAACCGATCCCACCGACCCCGACCCCCAGCGTCCCTTCACCTTCGCCTCCTTCAACGACCTGCGCAAGATGTCCCCGAGCTGCCTGCGCCTGTGGGCGCGGATCCTGGCCCAGAACCCCGGCACGCGCCTGCTGCTCAAGACCAGCCGCCTGGCCCACGAGGAGGTCCGCGACGAGCTGACCCGGCGCCTGGGCGACATGGCCGACATGGGCGTCGATCCCGACCGCTTGGAACTCAGGGGACGCACGGACTCGATGCATGACCACCTGGACCTCTACAACCGCGCCGACTGCGCCCTGGACACCTTCCCGTACACCGGGACCACCACCACCTGCGAGGCGGCGTACATGGGCGTGCCCACCATCACGCTCCTGGGCGAGGCCCACGCCGGGCGCGTCAGCGCGTCGCTGCTGACGGCCATCGGCCGGAAAGACCTCATCGCCCGCGATCCCGACCACTACCTCGCCCTCGCTTCCCGCGCCGCCGCCTCGGGCAGACGCTCTCGCGCCGACCGTCTGGCCCTGCGCAACGCGCTGGCCCAGTCCCCCCTGTGCGACGCCGGGGCGTACACCCGCAGGGTCGAGGCCGCCCTGCGTGACCTCTGGCGCGGCTGGTGCGACGCGCGGGCCCGCGAGGGGAGCGCCTCATGAGCATCGTCTGGCTCGCCTCCTATCCCAAGTCCGGCAACACCTGGGTCCGCTTCCTGCTCTACAGCGTACTCCACGGCCCGCCCGCCAGGTCCCTCGACATCGCGCGCAAGATCCCCGACATCCACCGCCCCCTCCCCCTCGACCCGCCCGACGGCCAGCGCCTCATCGCCAAGACGCATTACGCCTGCTCGCCCCGCCACCCCAAGATCGACCGGACCGAGCGGGCCGTGCTCATCACCCGCGACCCGCGCGATGTGCTCTTCTCCGCGCTCAACTACCGGCGCCTCTCGGGGATGACCGAGCAGCAGATGAGCGACGAGCAGTACGCGCGCCGGTTCATCGAGTCCGGGGGCGATCCTGGGTTCGCGAGCATGGGCTTCGGCACCTGGCGCTCCCACGCCCAGTCGTGGCGGGACCAGACCGATTTCCCCGTCCACGCCGTGCGCTACGAGGAGCTCAAGGCCGACCCCGGCGCCCGCCTTCGCGACATCCTCGCGTTCCTGTCGATCGATGCCGGCGGCGACGCGATCGACGCCGCCGTCCGCGCCAGCTCGTTCGATTCGATGCGCGCCCTGGAGATCCGCGAGAAGAACCGCGGGTCCAAGACCCTTTTCGTCGGCACCGAGCAGGCGCGACACGCCGGGACCTACTTCATGAACGGCGGCAGAACCGGCCAGTCGCTGGCCGACATCGCTCCCGACCTCGAGGCCGCATTCAACGCTGTCTTCTAGCGGGACGGGCTCCCAGCCCGTCTCTCCCACGCTCTAGATCTCGTACCCCAGCAGCCCGCACGCACGCCGGTAGTCCTCGTTGCCCCGGAACCGCTCCATCAGCGCCGCATCCAGCTCCTTACGCGGCATCGGCACGATCTCCGTCTTGCGCGAGCCACGCCCCAGACTCGGGACCGTGTCGCCGGTGATCGTCGTGTACGACGCCCACTTCTCCCGGTACCCCGCGTCGAACCCCAACTCCAGCTCGGCGCACATCGCCCGCAGCACCGTGTCGGGGTCGGCCGTGAAATCCTCGTAGCGGTGGAACCCATGCTCCGCGGCGAACCCGGCGAACCTCGCGCACCCCAGGCAGTACCTGTCGAAGTCCAGTCTGGGCGCCACCACATGCAGCTGCATCAGCGACAGGTACTGGTCGATCGGGTGGCGCGTGGTGACGCTCGATCGGATCTCGTACGCCGGTTCCAGCGCCTCGCCCAGCGCGAAGCCGTATTTCGGTTCCGCGAACGGGACGCCGATGTAGTCCAGGTGCGACCAGTCGCGCAGCACCAGCGATCTGCCCCGGGCCGCGGCCCGAGCGTCGCAGACGCTCACGAACTGCAGCACGCTGGGCGGGCGCACCTTCCAGCGCACGAGGTCCTTGGGGCCGATCAGCCCCAGCCAGTCGCGCGCCTGCATCATCGGCCTGGTCGTGCGCAGGTCCGCCGGATGGATCTCGCTGACCAGCGCCACGCCCTCCATGCACCCGAGGCACTTGCCGATGAGCGTCCCGCCGGACCGCGCCAGGTTGCGCACGATCCGCATCACGGGCTTGCAGGCTGTCGTCCCCTTACCGCTCACGACGCCCTCACCACCGATTCGTGTTCACACATCCACGCCCACTGGCGCGCGATCCCCTCGCTCACCGGCACTGCGGGGGCATACCCCAGCTCTCCGCGGCTGCGCGTCAGGTCCGCCCAGGTCCGCTCGACATCGCCCGCCTGCATCCCCATCTCGCGGACGACGGGCTCGCGCCCCACCACCTTCCCGATGGTCTCGATCAGTTCATGGAGCGTCACGGGATGGTCCCCGCCCAGGTTCCACACCCGGAACCCGTGAGCCGCGATCCGCTGGTAGGCGCGGAGGATCCCGTCGACCACATCATCAATGTAGGTGTAGTCGCGGCTGCTCGTCCCGTCCCCGAAGCGGCTGATCGCCCCGCCCGCGCTGATCCTCGACAGGAACAGGCTGATCGCCAGGTCCGGGCGCTGGCGCGGGCCGAACACCGTGAAGAACCGGAGCATCGCCGTGGGCGTCCCCGTGAGGTGATGATGCGTGCGCCCGATCAGCTCGCAGGCGAGCTTGGTCGCCGCGTAGGGCGAGATGGGGCGCGAGACATCGTCCTCTTCAGCGAAGGGGACCCTCGCGTTGTTCCCGTACACGCTGCTCGACGAGGCGCACACCACGCGTTGGCACCCCGCCGCCTGGGCCGCGCTCAGCACCGACTGCGTGCCCACGACATTGGCCCGCGCGTACCCCACCGGGTCCTCGATGCTCGGACGCACGCCCGCCTTGGCCGCCAGATGGATCACGCCCGTGATCCGCCCCTCGCGCAAAGCGCCGCCCAGGGCCGAGGTCTCGCGGATGTCCATCTCGTGCTGCGTGAAGCGTTCCCCGCCCCGGCCCCGCGCGATCTGCTCCAGGTTGTGCCGCTTGCGCGCCAGCGGGTAATAGGGGTCCATGTTGTCGATCCCCACCACGCTCGCGCCCCGCGCCAGGAGCGCCTGGCACAGGTGCGAGCCGATGAACCCGGCGCTGCCGGTGACCGCGATGCGTTCGTCGCTGAGCATGGAGCCGGTCCGCCTTTCTCCGCCGCGGGGATCAGGATCCCCATCGTACGAATCCCCCGCGCTGCGCCAACCCTGGCCCGTCCCGAGGGCATAAAAAAAGCAGGGCGCCATGTGTCCAAGGCGCCCCGCTGGAGGAGAGAGAGATCTTGACGCAATGTAAGGAATTTCATTTCGCCAAGTCGACCAATCGCCCCAAGACCGACAAAGATTGCCTATTTTAGTGCGAAATCCCCGTTGTACGGACAATATTAGGATATTTTTCTGCGCTCCGATTGTGGATACCTCTCTTGGTTCCTCCGCCCGGTGACGATAAAGTACATCCCGCGGGCGCGGCGTCGCGCCGTGAGCGGGGACCCGTGGCCCGCCGTGCGCGCCGGTCGCGCCACCGAACCCCAGCCCGGGATGCACTTGGCCCAGACCGTCATGGACGAACCCGCTCGATCTCCCACGCCTCCACAGGAGGCCGACGACCAACCCCCCCCGTGCCCGTCCGGGCGCACCGAGGTCGAGATCTTCGACGCCTCGGGGCGCATGAGCCCCCATGACCTGGCCGCCCTGCGCGACCTGACCACCCGCGCCCTGGCGCGTCTCGGCGCCGCAGGCAGCGTCCGCGTGCGCCTGGTCAACGACGACGAGATGTCCCGCGCCCACCAGCGCCACACGGGCGTCGGCGGCACCACCGATGTGCTGACCTTCGATCTCGCACCGCACGACGATGACCCCCAGAACGCCCCCCTCGACGCCGACCTCTTCGTCTGCGCCGACCAGGCCCGGCGCCAGGGCGAAGCGCTCGGCCACGACACGCGGCGCGAGATCCTCCTCTACATCGTCCACGGCATCCTCCACTGCCTGGGCTACGACGACCACGCGCCCGGCGACTACCGGGCCATGCACGACAAGGAGGACGAGGTCCTCGCCGCCATCGGCGTGGGGGCGACCTTCTTCACGCCCCCCGCCCCGCGCGCCCCGGGGGCGCGCTCATGATGGCCGGCTGGTGGTTCATCGCGGCCCTGGGCCTCTCGCTGGTCTCGGGCGTCTTCGCCGCGCTGGTGCTCTCGCTGCACACCATCTCGCGCGTGCGCATGACCGGCGTGCTCCAGGATGTCGAGGAGCACCCACACCTGGTCGGACGCGTCCGCGCCATCCTGGCCGATGTCCCGGGCCACGCCGCCGCCCTCTCGATCCTGCGATCCACCTCGCGCCTGGGCGCCGGCGCGTGCATGGTCTTCTGGGCCGCGGCCACGCGGGGCGAGCCCATCCCCGGCCCCGTCTCGCTGTTCCTGGGGCTGCTGGTGGCCATGATCCTCATCTGGTTCGTGAGCATCCTCATCCCCATGGGCGTGGCCAACCACGCCGGCGAACGAACCATCCTGCGCCTCTCGCGCCTGATCCGCGCCGCCCACCTGCTCTTCGTCCCGCTCCTGCCCGCCCACCGCTTCACCGACGAGGTCGTCCGTCGCCTGGCCGGCGCTGATCCCAACGGCAAGGAGATCGTCATCACCGCCGACGACCTGCGATCGATCGACGACGACCGTGAAATCGAGTCGCGACTCGACGAGACCGAACGCGACATGCTCGAGGCCGTCGTCGAGTTCCGCTCCACCAGCGTCGAGCAGATCATGACCCCGCGCACCGAGATCAAGGCCCTGCGTTACACCGACGACATCTCCCAGGTCAAGGCCTTCGTCGACGAGCACGGCCACTCGCGAATCCCGGTCTACGGCGAGAACCTCGACGACATCCAGGGCATGATCTACGCCAAGGACCTGCTGCGGTGGATCATCCCCCAGGGCGACGCCAACCGCGGCTTCGTCCTGCGCGAGATCCTGCGCCAGCCCACCTTCGTCCCCGAGACCAAGACCGTCCGCGAGCTGCTCGCCCAGCTCCTGGCCGACCAGGTCCACATCGCCGTCATCATCGACGAGTACGGTGGGACCTCGGGCCTCGTCACCATGGAGGACATCGTCGAGGAGATCTTCGGCGAGATCCAGGACGAGTACGAGAACCCCGAGGACACCCCCGGGGGCGTCGTGGTCGACCCGGCCGCCCGCGCCGCCGAGATCGACGCGCGCACCGAGATCGACGACGCCAACGACGAGCTCGAATCGCTGGGCATCGAGCTGCCCGAGTCCGACGATTACGACACCGTCGGCGGCTTCATCAACACCCATCTCGGACGCATCCCCGACACCGGCGAGGCCTTCGACCACCAGGACATCCGCGTCGAGATCCTCGAGGCCGAGCCCACCCGCGTCGTGCGCCTGCGCGTCTCGCGCGTCCCCGAGTCCGACCGCCCCGAGCCCCGCCAGGCCGAGCGCGCCGACGCGCCCGTCAAGTGAGCGCCCTCGCGACCGTCAGATCGGCGCGTCCCCCTCGGGCAGGCGCGTCCGCGTCGAGTCCTCGAGCTTGAGCCCCGACATCCGCGCGATGCCCGCCAGGTCCGCGCCGCGCGACCGCGCCAGCTTGCGCCCGATCGAGTTGCGGTGGTTCTCGATCGTCTTGACCGAACGGAACAGCGCCTGGCCGATCTCCCTCATCGTCAGCCCCTGCCCCATCAGCGCCAGCACCTCCAGCTCGCGCGTCGTCAGCGATTCCAGCTCGCCCAGACGCACGAAGCCCGACTCGTACATCTCCAGCTCGCCCTCCACGCCCGCCCGCTGCTCGCCGTGGGCCGAGTGCCTGCGCGTCACCGCGATCACCCGGGGACGCTCCCGCTCGTCCCCCTCGCCCCGCACCGGGCTGAGCCAGCTGATCAGCTGCCGCCCGTCCAACATCGAGCGCAGCATCGCCGGCTCGCCCCGCTCGCAGACCCCGCGGTAGATCCCCAGCCGCTCCTCCACCCAGGCGCGCGGCATCCCGAAATCAGCGAGGTTGCGCCCCACCAGCTCCCCGGGCGTGGACCCGGCGCCGCACGCCATCGTCACCGCCGCCCGGTTCATGTAGATGATCTCGCCCTCGATGTCGATAATGCTCACCGCCGTCGTCGGGTCCGAGGTGAACACATCCCACAGCGCCCCGCCCAGGGCCGTCCGCCCGCCCATCAACCCGCGCCGCTCGCCGCGCCCGTGCCCGTGCTCGCTCATGGCTCGTTCCTCCTGATGCCCCGCGGCCGCGACGACCACGCGGGGTCGCGCCGGCCCGGCCCCGGCGTCGGGCGGGAGCAAGAGGGGCGCCTCATCCCGCCGGGTTGTCGCCGTCCACGCGACGACGCTGCGAATCCTCGACCCGCAGCCCCGCGCACTGCGCGATCACCGCCAGCTCGATGCCCCGCGTCCGCTTGAGCTTGCGCCCGATCGATTCACGATGGTTCTCGATCGTCTTCACCGAGCGGAACAACGCGCCGGCGATCTCCTTGATCGACATCCCCTGGCCAAGAAGCGCCAGGATCTCCAGCTCACGAGGCGTGAGCACCTCCAGCTCGCCCAGCCGGATCACACCCGACTCCACAAGCTCGTACCCGCCCGCGAGCAGGTGCTCCATGTCCTGGGTCATGGGCACGCGACGCGAGATCACCAGCACCTGCTCGCGCCGCTCCTCGTCGTCGGCGCTGATCGGGCTGATCCAGCTGAACTGCTGCTTGCCGAACCACACCGTCCGCAGCAGCAGGCCCTCGCCCGTCTCGATGACTCGGCGCATCAGCTCGATACGCTCGTTCACCCACTCCTCCGGGAAGCCGAGGTCGCGGATGTGACGCCCATTGAGCGAAGCCGGATCCCGCGGCTCGTCGAAGAAGATCCGCGTCGCCTGCTCGTTGATGTACACAATCTCACCATCGGGAGTCAGAAGACTGACGCCCGTCGTGGGATCGCTCGTAAAAGTATTCCAGAGTTCAGAGTTCATGCCAACGCAATGGGGAAGTCCAGTCATACAACCTACCGGTGTGTCGCAGTAGAAAATCCGAAGAGCGGCACGACCGCGGGCCTCTGTGCCCGCCCAGATCCTACCATACACAGCATGCCATTCAAGATGTATAACACGCTCACGAGGAAGACGGAGATCTTTGAACCCATAGACACCAAGAAGGTCCTGTTTTACTCCTGCGGCCCAACCGTCTACGACGATGCGCACATCGGCAACTTCCGCTCGTTCCTCGCAGCGGATCTTTTGCGCCGCTGGATCGAATCTCCACTGTGCGCCATCGGGAATCGGCCAGAAAATCACCCAATTCCGGGACGCGCCGTCCTTCAAATCATGAACATCACCGATGTCGGCCACATGACCGAGGACGACAGCGCCGACGGCGCCGGCCTCGATAAGATGGAACTGGCCGCACAGCGCATCAAGCAGGCCAAGAAAGCCGGCCGCCTCCCCCCCGAATCAGGCCTCGACCCCGACGACCCCCGCCAGGTCGCCCGCTTCTACGAGCAGCGCTTCAAAGAGGACGCCATCGCCCTGGGGCTCAAGGTCGCCATCGACGACCGGGACCGCAAACCCGGCGACCCTGTCTACATGCCCCGCGCCACCGACAACATCGAACAGATGAAGCGGGTCATCGAGGACCTGCTCGCCAAGGGGTGCGCCTACCCCGCCGGGACGCCCGGCGCCCGAGCCGTCTACTTCGATGTCCAGAAGTTCACCGACTACGGCCAGCTCAGCGGCAACTCCCTCGACAACCTCCGAGGCGGCGCCGGCGGTCGCGTCGACCAAGCGAACCAATCCGAGAAACGCCACCCCGCCGACTTCCTCCTCTGGAAGGAAGACGCCGCCCATAAAATGAAATGGGATTCGCCCAAAGTCCCGGGACAGGACCAGTGGGGCCAGGGCTACCCTGGCTGGCACATCGAATGCACCGCCATGGCCCTGGGAGCCCTCATCCCCGGCGGCCTCAACGGAGCCCGGACACACCACGCCCGCATCGACCTCCACTCCGGAGGCGAGGACAACATCTTCCCCCACCACGAATGCGAGATCGCCCAGTCCCGCTGCTTCACCGGCGCCGACGCCTTCGCCAACTACTGGTTCCACCCACGCTTCCTCAAAGTCGACGGCCAGAAGATGTCCAAGTCCAAGGGCACCATGTACACCCTGCGCGACCTCACCGAAAAAGGCTTCGACCCCGCCGCCGTGCGCCTCGAACTCATCAAAACCCACTACCGCGCCAACGCTGACTTCTCGATGCAAGGTCTCAAAGACAGCGCCCGGATGATCGATCGATGGAAAAAAGCTCGCTACGAGATTGCCCGCCGGTCGAGAGCGTTAGTAGGTTTCAATGTACGGAAAGCAGCCTACGCCTTTCACAATCTGTTTATGGGTCGAATGGATGATGATCTCAATATCGCGGGTGCGATTGGCGAAATCAACCGGAATATGGAGTTCCTACTCAACAAACCATTTGCGAAGTCGGAGTATCTCGCTACTTGGTCGGATAGCGATATCGAGGCTGCTTGGGAGTTCCCTCTCAGAGATGGTGTATATTCGTATGGATCAGATATCCTAGATATCTTTCGTTATGTCGAGCCAGTTCTCGGAGTGCTTTCACTAAAGGGCCAAGAACAGACCGACACCGGCATCGCCCTCTACCAACCCGGCGTCTCCCCCTCCGAAGAAATCGAATCCCTCCTCACCCAGCGCGCCGACGCCAAGAAAGCCAAAGACTTCGCCGCCGCCGACGCCATCCGCGACCAACTCACCGCCATGGGCCTCTCCATCATGGACAAACCCGGCGGCCAAGTCGAAGTCGCCCCACTCAACTAACTCTCCCGCGCCTCCTCCCCCTCTTGTGCCTTCCCCGCCCCGCGGGGGAGCTGGCCGCCGTCCCCGCCGGTCGGAGGGGGCTCTTTCTTGTCCCTCCCCGCACCCTCGCGGGGAGGCGCCGAGTCCCCGAGGCGGAGGGGTCTTGAGATTGTTCCATTGCTTCGCCCATCGCTCCCTCCAAGACCCCTCCGTCACGCCGAAGACGGCGTGCCACCTCCCCGCGAGGGCGCGGGGAGGCACAAGAGCTACGACTACTTCACTCCCTCTTCACTCCCCCGATGGCTGATGGCCGATGCCTGATCCCTCCCCCCCATCCCTCCCCCCCATCCCTACCATCCCCCCATGCTCTGGACCCTCTGGCGAGCCATCTCATTCGAGTTCTTCCGCCTCCTGCTGCTCACCACCGCGGTCCTCGTCGCCACCATCGCCTTCGCCGTCACCATCAAGCCCCTGGCCGACGGCAAGCTCACCGCCGAGCAGGCCATCCGCTTCATGTTCTACGCCGTCCCGCCCATGCTCGCCTACGCCCTGCCCTTCGCCGCCGGGTTCGCCGCCACCATCTCCATCCACCGCATGGCCGCCGATAACGAGGTCACCGCCGTCTACGCCTCGGGCGTCAGCCACAGAAAGCTCCTCGTCCCGGCCCTGGTCTCGGGCGTGCTCCTGGGCGGGTTCATCTACGCCCTCAACGACCAGGTCATCCCGCGCTTCCTTCGGCGCATGGAGCAGATGGTCACCCAGGACTTCGCCAAGATCTTCGTCTCCTCGCTCCAGAACGGCGACTCGGCCCAGATCGGGTCCAACGAGATCCACGCCGACTTCGTCCAGCGCGTCCCCCCCGAGCCCGGCTCGCCCGTCATCGACCAGTACCTCCTCGGCGGCGTCGCCCTCGTCAAGGCCGAGGGCGACGGGAGCGTCACGATCGATGGCACCGCCAAGCGCGCCTGGATCCTGCTGCTGCCCGCCTGGGCCCTGGGCCCCGACGACCGCGCCCGCATCAACAACGACGACGCCACCGCCGTGCTCATGAAGTTCATCGACATGACCATCAACCGGCAGGGCTCGCCCATCACCGTCGACCCCTTCACCCTCCCCGCCTTCCCCATCCCCCGCGTGTTCAAGGACGACCCCAAGTTCATGACCGGCGCCGAGCTCAACGCCCTGCGCCGCCACCCCGACCGGATGAACTTCGTCGACTCCAAGCGCGTCGATCTGGCGCGGAACATCGCCGCCACCGAGGTCCTGCGCCGCGTCGCGGCCCAGGCCAACGCCGCCCAGTCCATCGAGATGCGCTCGGGCGCCGGCTCGCGCGTCACCATCCTCGCCGCGGGGCTCACCACCGAAAACGGCGCGTGGTCCCTTCTGCCCAGCCCCGCCACCGGGCGCGTCGAGATCGAGGTGACCGACAGCGCCGGACGCGCCGACCGGCTCCAGGCCGCCCGCGCCGTCATCACCCCCGAGCAGTCCAGCCCCGACGATCCGCTCGGGGCCCGGACCGCGCCCGGGGGCGCGCTCACCTTCACCCTCGACCTCACCGATGTGCGCGTGCTCGGCTCGTCGGCCGCCGACGCCGCCACCACCGAGAAGGCCGCCGCCCGCTACACCGCCCTGCGCTTCGACAACGACCCCCTGGGCGAGCTGCTCGCCCACCCCAGCCCCGAGCTGCTCGACATCGCCCAGCCATTCATCACGCCCGGGACCGATCGCTTCGCCCAGTATCTCGTCCCCGTCGCCCAGCGCCTGCGCGACCAGATCGCCGACCTCCAGCGTGAGATCCTCTCCAAGTCCCACGAGCGCTGGGCCATGGCCACCGCCTCGATGGTCATGGTCCTGGCCGGATCAGTCATCGCCCTCCAGCTCGGCGCCGCCCGCCCCTTGGTCGTCTACCAGTGGAGCTTCTTCCCCGCGCTGGGCGCCGTGCTGCTGATCGCCGGCGGTCAGGAAACCACCCACAACGCCGGCGCCGCGGGCGTCCCCGTCATCTACTCGGGCGTGCTGGCCCTGGTTGTCTACACCTGGTTCGCCCTGCGCCGCGTGAGCCGGCACTGACCACGACCCTCCCCGCCGACATGCCAGAGCCAACCCCCTCATCACCTCAAGGCGTCACCCCGTGGTGGGACGCCATCGCCAAACGCCGGGGCGCCGTCGCCACGCTGATCCTGACCCTCCTGGCCCTGCGCATCGCCTGGCAGTGGGTCTCGCCCTACACCCTCATCGAGGACGAGGCCCACTACTGGGAATGGTCACGCCGCCTGGGCTGGTCCTACTACTCCAAGGGCCCCGGCGTCGCATGGGTCATCCGGGCCTCCACCGGGTTCCTCGGCGACACCGAGTTCGCCGTCCGCCTCCCCGCCGCCATCGCCGCCGCCATCGGCGCCTGGGGCGTGGCCGCCGCCGCCCGCGACCACTTCGCCCACCTCGCCCACACGCGCCAGCTCGCCTTTCTCAGCGCCCTCCTGTACATCTGCGTGCCCGGCCTGGCCGTCGCGGGCATGGTCATGACCATCGACGCCCCCTACATCGCCTGCTGGGCCTGGGCCAGCGCTTTCGCCCTCCGCGCCCTGCTGCTGGGCAAGCACCGCGCCTGGATCGGCTTCGGCCTCTTCATCGCCTTGGGCTTCCTCTTCAAATACACCGTCCTGCTCCTGCTCCCCGGCGTCCTGCTCGCCGCCCTGCTCACCCGCGCCAAGCGACCCCGGATCAACCCCGCATGGCTGGGCGCGGGCCTGGTCGTGGCCCTGCTGGGGCTGTTGCCGGTGGGCATCTGGAACGCCCACCACGACTGGGCCACCGTCCGCCACCTGCTTGGCCACCTGGGCATGCGCGGCGGCGACACCGAGCCCACCCTCGCCTACCACCCCGAGCCGTGGACCATCATGTGGTCCCTCGAATACATCGCCCTGCAGGTCCTCGTCGGCGGACCGGTCACCCTCCTGGCCCTCTTCGCCTGGCGCAACGCCCGGCGCAACGCCGACGCCCACACCGCGACCGTCATCCGCGCCATGATCGCCCTGGCCCTGCCCATCCTCGCCTTCTACTTCCTTGTCTCGCTCGTCGCCCAGACCGAGGGCAACTGGGCCATGAGCGCCTTCGTCACCCTCATCCCGCCCGCCGCATGGGGCGTCTACGACGCCGTCGCCCGGCGCGACCACCCCCTCAAGTTCGCCTGGGGCGCGGCCCTCTTCATGGGCGCCGCCCTGCTGCTCATGTTCCCCGCCGCCCACGCCATCGCCCGCCTGCCGGTGGTTGGCCACTACATGCCCCTCTACCGCATGACCGGCATGCGCGCCCACGCCGCCGACGCCCGGCGCGCCCTCGATCAGCTCCGCGACCGGACCGGAAAGGAGCCGCTGGTCATGAGCGAGCACTACGGACGCGCCTCCCAACTCGCCTTCTACCTCCCGGGACACCCGACCGTCTACTGCACAAGCGCGCAGGTCGGCGGGCGAAAGACCCAATACGACATGTGGGAAGAAACCGACCTCTCCAACCCCGAGACCCTGGCCCCGCTGCTGGGCCGCCCCGGCCTGCTCATGGGCGGCCGTCCCGACCAGTGGTCCTGCGCCTTCGACGGCCTCACCGACATCGGCCCCCTGGCCGCCGAGCCCAAGGACGACCGCACCACCTACACCGGGCTCGGCTTCCACACCTTCGCCTCGTGGTCCCCGCCGCGAACACACGATCAAACGCCTGAGCCACAGCCCGATCCCAGCGAGCAGCCCGCCCCATGATCTACCTCAGCCCCTATGAAAAATGCCGGCGCCGGAACCTGCGACTGCGCACCGTCGCCGTTATTCTTGGCATGTTTATCGTGTTCACCATGCTGGATTTCCCCCTGGCCCACCTCTTTTACTCCAGCGCAACCCGCCAGATCGAAAACCACGATTGGTACCGTGCACTGCGCATCCTTGGCTACTTCCCCCTCTGGATTGTCATCGGCACGGTCTTCATCCTCGAGGATCGCAGCCGCCACCGCGGCCTGGCCATCATCCTCGCTCCGTTTCTCGCTGGGATCCTCGCCGAGCTGATCAAGCCCATGGTCGCACGCGAGCGACCCGTCGGCCTCGACACATCGCTCCAGCCCGGGTTCTACCACTTCCGAGGCCTCTTCGATGGCTTCATCCACCACACCGGCGGCCTCGGCTTCCCGTCCAGCCACGCCGCGGTCGCCTTCGGGGGCATGCTCATGCTCGCCGCTTTCCTCCCAAGGGCCCGCATCCTCCTCCTGCTGCTGGCCATCGGCTGCGGCGTCACCCGTATGCTCACCGGCGCCCATTTCGCCAGCGATGTCTACGCTGGGGCCCTGCTGGGCCTGGCCTCAGCCGCGCTGCTGGTCCGATTCGCCGCCGACCATGTCCCCGCGCTGCGTCCGCGATACCGAACACCCCGCTGAACTCCCTACCATCACCCACCCGATGAAGATCCTCGACCGCTACATCGCCCGCCAGTACCTCTTCAACATCCTCGCGCTGCTGCTCATCCTCTTCAGCTTCGTCGTCGTCATCGATGTCTCGCTGAACATGGACCGTTTCCTCTCCAACGCCGACAAGCTCGCCGCCACCGCCGCCGACCAGGACCCCGGCCTCGTCCGCCGATGGACCGTCGCCCTCCTGCTCATCGCCGACCTCTGG
Source organism: uncultured Phycisphaeraceae bacterium (assembly GCA_964387925.1). GTDB lineage: Bacteria > Planctomycetota > Phycisphaerae > Phycisphaerales > UBA1924 > UBA1924. The sequence continues at coordinate 307,375 of CAYLXF010000002.1, read as the reverse complement.
TGGCCCAAGCTCCTCCAGCTCTACAACTTCCTCATCGGCATGATCCTCGTGGGCGCCATGGGCTTCACCTTCGCCCAGATGACACGACACCGCGAACTCCTGGCCGTCATGACCGCCGGCGTCGGGCTCCACCGCGTCATGCGACCCGTCATCGCCGTCGCCCTCTTCTTCATCGCCCTCCAGGGCCTCAACACCGAGATCATCATCCCCCGCATCGCCCCCCTGCTCGTGCGCGACCACGGCGACGCCGGAACACGCCAGCTCGGCGCCGCCGCCGTCCCCCTCACGCTCGACGGCTCGGGACGCCTCTTCCGCGCCGCCTCCTTCGACGCCGACACCGACACCCTCCAGGGCCTGTATATCCTCCAGCGCGACGACCAGGGCAAGGCCTCCCGCGTCATCACCGCCGAATCGGCCGTCTTCCGCAACGGCGCCTGGGAACTCACCGGAGGCCTCGCGCAGAACCGCGGCTCCGCCGTCATCGAGCCCCCAACCACCATCGACCGCATCGAGGCCACCCTCACCCCCGACGAGCTGCGCATGAACCGCTACGAATCCTACGCTCAGGCCCTCAGCTTCACCCAGGTCTCCCAGATGCTCGACCGCAAGACCCTCACCGATCCCGACAAGCGCGCCCGCTACACCCGCATCAAATGGGGCCGCTTCTCCGTCATGATCTCCTCCCTGCTGGCGCTGGTCATCGCCATGCCCTACTACATCGCCCGCGAGCCGCGCAACATGGTCGTCCAGTCCCTCAAGTGCGCCCCCATCGCCATCATCGCCCTCATCGGAGGCGTCCTGGGCTCAAGCGCTTCGATCCCCGGCGTCCCCCCCGCCATCTCCGTCTTCATCCCCGTCATGATCCTGGCCATCGTCGCCGTCGCCCAGACCAGCGCCCTCAAGACCTGACCACCGCCAGCGTCATGCCGGCTCCCGGTCCAACCGGCCCCGCAGGGCATGGACCCTCAACCTGCGATCCCGCAGGATGCCGCGCCGACACCCACCGGGCTCGTCTTACTTCCCGCAGGGAGAAAAAAAGGGGGAAGAGAAGACTCACTCGTCCTCGACGCCCAGATCCTTCTTGGTGAACAGGGCGTGGAAGGCGACGCCGGCGCGTTCGATGTGCTCGCGGGCGCCCTCCTGGCGGTCGATCACGCTGATGATGGCCGGGACCCTGGCGCCAAGGCCCCGGAGCACCTCGACGGCTTCGAGCGCCTGGCCGCCGGTGGTGGCGACATCCTCGATGAACACGACGACATCGCCCGGGTTCACCTCGCCCTCGACCTGCTTGGCGGTGCCGTAGTCTTTTTTGGCGTTACGCACGAAGATGCTGGGCAGCCCGGTCTCCAGACTCGCGACGGTGACCAGCGGGATCCCGCCCAGCTCGGCGCCGGCCAGGCGCACCACCGGGGCGTGCCCGGCGCTGATGCGATCAATGATCTCGGCGAAAAGCGGCCCCAGCTGGGAGAGCACCCCGGGGCGGGTGGAAAATCTGTACTTGTCCAGGTAGTAGCTGCTGGTGCGCCCCGAGCGGAGGGTGAAGCGGCCGCGAAGCAGCGAGGCCTGGGCGATCTCCCTGGCGAGCTTGGCCCGATCAGGACTTGAACAGCGGCGGGTGGGGGGCGTGGTCATGGGCTTCGGGGTCCGAAAAATCGGGTTTGGGTGGAAAAAAACCGGAATCGGGAACAACCCGGCGCGCCGAGCGTCATAATTGTTTCCCCGGGGCGTTGTCCTTGGGTCTGCGCCCGGCCGCACCGATGGTATCCTTGAAGGCCCGTCGTGGCGGACGGAGCGGGGGGCGATCGGTCCCCGGCGCATCATCGTTTGCCCGGAAGATCGGCGCCCATCGCTTGCTTCACGCCTCAGCACGATACGGATGAACAGGATTCGGGAGGATCTCAGACATGAACCGTCAGAACACCACGCTGCTGCTCGCCTGCGGGCTGGCCCTGGGCGTCTTGAACGCCCCCACGCTGGCGCAGGTGGCGCCCCCGCCCACCGAGCCGGCGCCCGAGAAACAGACCTACACCCCGCCGCCCAAGCCTCAGCCGGTGGTGAATCACCAGCCCACCCAGCCCAAAGCCCAGGAGGGGTTCTCGGCCCAGAAGCGCTCCGGCGGTGATCTGCCCATCAATGTTCCCTACCCCAAGCTGGCCGAGAAGGGCCCCGACGGGCGCATCCTGCGCCTGCGCCAGCTCCCCGACATCGCGGCCATGCGCTCCAATCCCAACATCGGCCCCAAGTCGGTCGAGGCGATCATGCCCATCGTCTACGCGCGCCGGAACCGCACGGAGCTGGCGGTCATCGACAATCTCGACCTGTACTGGGAGCTCAGCGGCGGGATGATCGAGAACCTGAACCTCTCGGACATCAATGAGATGGGACGGGCCGCCGACATGCTCAAGCCCCTGGTCCCCGAGACCACGCTCAGCCAGGACCTGATGAACCGGGGCATCCTCACCCGCGTGCAGGGCGGGATGAACCAGTACATCGTCCAAGAATACAAGAAGGCGATCACCGACGAGATCCAGGTGCTCGACGGCGACAAGGGGCTCGAGGAGGTCATGCGCTTCGTGCTCGAGGACTCGCTCCAGGAGGCCAACCTCGCGTACCAGGGCATGCTGGCCGAGCTGATGGGCAAGGTGAGTCAGGTCGTGGAGAAGTCCGGGGTCGAGACGGCGCAGGCCGAGGCCCTCAAGGCTCTTGAGAAGCCGCTGTCCGAGGAGTCCAACGAGCAGTACCTCGACATCCAGGACCTGGACGCGGCGCTGCGCAAGCTGCCCTTCACCGACGCGATCAAGATCCTCACCGCCCTGCGCCAGAGCCGCGAGTTCGAGAACATCGCGCCCACGATCAAAACGATCAATGTCCTGCACCCCAAGAAGAGGGTGATGCAGGGCGACGGGTTGAACGCACAGATCAGGGATCCCAAGACCGGCGAGGTGAAGTTCGACTCCAAGAAGCACGAGAAGAAGCTGCAGGAGCAGGAGAGGGCCAAGGAGGGCGGCGCGCCCGGCGCCGACCCGTCGGGCGACGATGATTGATCGTCCGGCCCCGAGCAAGCGACGCGACACCCCGGCGATCCGGGGTGTTTTTTTCGCTCTCGCGCGCTGCGGGGCGCGTCCTCAGAGCGGGCGCATCATGGGGAAGGGCAGCACATCACGGATCGAACGCTGGTCGGCCAGCAGCATCACGATGCGGTCCATCCCAAGCCCCAGACCCCCCGCGGGGGGCATGCCGACCTTGAGGGCGTTGACGAAGTCCTCGTCGAAGGTGCGGAAGGTCGATTCCTCGTCGTCCACGCCCGCCAGCTGCTCGCGGAACTTCTGGGCCTGGATGTCCGGATCGTTGAGCTCGGTGTAAGCCGGGCCGATCTCCATGCCCCCGATGAACAGGTCCCAGCGGTCGGCCAGCGGGACCGGATCGTTCTCCGTGCCGGGCTTGGGCCGCGTCAGCGGCGACAACGACGCCGGGTAGTCCATGACGAAGGTCGGGCGCGCCGGGTCGATGGCCGCCTCGGCGACCTGCTCGAAGAGCTCGTTGACCAGGAAGATGTCGGCGATGGGCTTGCCGTCCTTGCCCTTGGTCTTGAACCCACGCTGGTGGCACGCGCCGCGGGCCTTCTCCGTGTCGTCGATGGGAAACCCCAGCGCCTGTTCATACAACCGGGCGTAGGTGATCCTCTCGAAGGGGCGCTCGTAATCGATCGTCAGCTCGCCGAAAGGCATGGCGGAGGCCTCGCGCCCCAGGGCCGAGGCCGCCAGGCGCGCCAACTCGCGGATGAGCCCCTCGGCCAGCCCCAACATCGTCTCGTAGTCCCCGAACGCCTGGTAGACCTCCAGGCTCGTGAACTCGGGGTTGTGGCTCTTGTCAAGGCCCTCGTTGCGAAAGTTGCGGCTCACCTCGAACACGCGCGGCATCCCCCCCACGAGCAGGCGCTTGAGGTACAGCTCGGGCGCGATCCGCAGCGACAGGTCCAGGTGCAGCGCGTTCATGTGCGTGAGGAACGGCCGGGCCGCCGCCCCGCCCGCCTGGGTCTGGAGCACGGGCGTCTCGACCTCGACGAAGCCGTGTCGCTCCAGATACCCGCGCATGGCGCTCATGAGCGCCGAACGCAGCATCAGCACCCGCGTGGTCTCCGGGTTGGACCACATGTCCAGGTAGCGCTGGCGGTAGCGCAGGTCGGGATCGGCCAGGCCGGCCCGCTTCTCGGGCGGGGGGACGAGGCACTTGCCCGCGGGCGACAGCGTGCTCGCCCAGCAGGTCACCTCGCCGGTGTTGGTCCGGGTCATGGGGCCCTGAACGATCACGATGTCGCCGAGGTCGAGCAGCTTGGCCAGGGCGAAGCCCGCCTCGTCGCAGTCGCGCTTGGACACGGCCACCTGGAAGCTGTCGTCGCTGTGGTCCCGCAGGTTCAGCCACACCAGCTTCCCGTTGTCGCGGCTGAGGACCACGCGCCCGGCCACGCGCACCACCGGGCGCTCGTCGGCCAGCGGGGGCAGCCGGGCGTCGTCGAGGTCGGGGTTGTCCTTCTTCGCCTGCTTGCGCGCCTGGACCGATTCCTTGTTGGCCCGATCGGCGTCCCCGCTGTACGCGTCCCGCGCCTGCGCCAGGGTCATCAGGCCGTCGGCGCGCTGGCCGTAGGGATTGAAGCCCAGCTCGCGCACCGCGTCGCGCTTGGCGCGGCGCTGCTGCTCGAGGTGATGCACCCCGGCGCCGTCGCCCTCGGAGTGGGGGCTGGGGCGCGCGTCGGGGGTGTCGTGCTGCTGACTGTGTTCGCTCACGCACGATCGTACACCCCGCGCCCCGGGCGATCCCGCGCCGGGCCGGGCGATTCAGGAGCGCCCCAGGGTCAGCTCCACCCGCGCGCTCATCGAGGTGTCGCACAGCGGGCGCGTCTGGGGGTCGGACGAGAGCATGGCGTGGAGGGTGACCTCGCCGAAGTGCTCGATCATGGCGGCCGCCGCCTGGTCGAGGCGGCTGTGCAACGGGCACAGCCGCCCCGTGTGGTTCTCGAGCCGGAGCGGGCAGGCGGTGATGCGGCTGATGGGGTTGATCGCGTTGATCACATCGAGCATGGTGATCTCGGTGCTCGGGCGCGCCAGGCGATAACCCCCGCCCACCCCGCGCCGACCGGTGATCAGCTCGGCCCTGGCCAGCGACTGGAGCACCTTGGCCAGGTAGTTCATGGGGACATGGGTGACCTCGGCCAGCTGGGAGGTCGAGACCAGTTCGTCGGGCATGTACGCGAGGCAGCTCATCGCGCGCAGCGCGTATTCTGTTGTTTGGGAAAGCAAGGCGGACTCCCTTGTGCATCAGGGCGGGGACATCGACGGCCAGTCTACCGTCACGGGGAAGCGGGCTCAAAGGGATTGTCGGCATGAGCCTCAAAAAACAGCTTAGCGCCTCGCCTCGCCCGCCGGGCGAGCGCGCCGGGGTCATGCGGATCAGCCGTTGCGTATTGCTCGTCCCAGCTGCGCGCGCTGCTCCTGGCTCATCGAATCCTCGGGGGTCTCGCGCACCAGCACATCGATGATCGCGTCGGTCGAGACGGCGTCGGCCTGGGCGTTGAAGTTGGTCAGCACGCGATGGCGAAGCACGGGGTGGGCCACCGCGCGCACCGAGTCGAGGCTCACGATCCCGTCGCCCACCAGCAGCGCGTGCGCCTTGGCCGCCTGGATCAGCGCCTCGCTGGCGCGCGGGCCGGCGCCCCAAGACACATAATCACGCACGATCTCGGGGACCCGCCCCCCCGCGCCCCCGTCGCCTGAGCGCGTCGAGCGCACCAGACGCAGCGCGTAGCGGAGCACATGATCGGGCACCGGCGCGTGGCGGATGATCTTCTGCACGCGGTTGATCTGCTCGGCGGTGACCACCGCCTCGACCTCGACCTCGTCCTTGCTGGCGCTGCGCCGGATCACCTCCAGCTCCTCCTCCTCGCCGGGATAGCCCACCAGCACCTGGAGCATGAAGCGGTCGAGCTGGGCCTCGGGCAGCGGGTAGGTGCCCTCCTGCTCCAGCGGGTTCTGGGTGGCCAGAACGAAGAAGGGCGATGGCAGCGCGTGGCGGGCGCCGCCGATGGTCACCTGGCGCTCCTGCATCGCCTCGAGCATGGCCGCCTGGGTCTTGGGGGGCGTCCGGTTGATCTCGTCGGCCAGGATCACATGGGCGAACAGGGGCCCCTTGACGAAGCGAAGCGAGCGCCGCCCGGTGGCCTTGTCCTCCTCGATGACCTCGGTGCCGGTGATGTCGCTGGGCATCAGGTCGGGGGTGAACTGGATGCGCGAGAAGTCGAGGGCCATGGCGCGAGCGATGGTGGAGATCAGCAGCGTCTTGGCCAGCCCGGGCACCCCCACGAGCATGGCGTGGCCGCGCGAGAATATCGCCAGCAGGATCTGGTCCACCACCTCACCCTGGCCGACGATGACCTTGCCGATCTCGCCCTTGAGCGCGTCGCAGTGCTCGCGCACCTGCGCCAGCATCTGCTGGCCGTCGTGGGGCTCGTCGCCGCCGTGCGCGCGGAGCGGGGTGTGATCGTTCATCGTCTGCGTCTCCTGTAGAGCGGGCCCCGGGCATCATACGGATCGCGAACAGGCCGGGCTTGGCCGCGCCCGGAACGGGCGGGGGAGCGCATGAAAAAGGCGGCCGCGTGGGGTCTCTTCACGCGGCCGCCGGGTCACGATCCGGGTCAGAAGACCGGGATCGGCGTCGTGGTCGGAGGTTGAGATCGTCGTGATCCCGTGTCAGTCGTACCGCCCGGCCCGGGACCGGATGCACCGGCCGCCAGCGTTCGCACGCATGCTTGGGGCCCTGTTTTTTTTGGGGGGTCAGTCCTGTGTGCGGTTCTCCAGGCGGGCCATGATCCGATCAAACATGCCGCTCAGGCGCTCCATGTGCCCGCTCATCTGGTCGAGCTGGCGGTCGAGGCGCTCATCGAGCTCGCCCAGGCGGGCCTCGAGCTCTTCAAGGCGCTCGCGCAGCTCCTGCTGGCTGGGCATGGAATCGAGCAGGTCCTGTCGGTACTCCTCCATCGCCTTGCCCATGTCGTCATGCGAACGCAGGATCAGCTTGCCGTCCCTGAACTCGAGCATCTGGCGCTGTGCGTCGCGCATGGCCTCCTCGGCTTTGCGCTGCATCCTGTCCATCACGGTCCAGCCCGGCGCGCTGGGGCCGGTCATCGACTCGCGAACCCCCTCCTCCAAGCCCCGGAGAGATTCCCGCAGGGCCGAGTCGATCTCATGGATCTTTGCATCATCGATCCCCGCCCTCCGTAGGGCGGATGCGATCTGCTCGAAGCTCTGGTCGCGCAGCTCCCGTCCCCGGGCGCCCATATCCATGCGTGGCGCTTGGGGAGTTTCAAGCACGCCCTCGCCGGTGAAACCCAGACCGCTCCCCGACCTGGCGGCGGGCGCCCCGTCGAGCTGGGAGGCGTCGTAACGAGCCAGGATCGGCTCGATCTTGTGCCGCTCACCCCCGCGGAGCACGACGAGCTTGAGCGTGTCGCCCGGGTTCTTGTTCGCCAGCGCCTTGCGCAGGGTCTCCCCACTGGCCTGGTCGGAGCCGTCGATCGAGAGGATGACATCGAAATCCTCCATCCCCGCCTTGTCCGCCGGGAGGCCATCGAGCACGCCCTCCACCAGGATGACCTGCTGATCCTCGCCCAGCTTGAGCTGCTTGCGCAGGGCCGGCGAGGGCTCGGAGAGGTTGATCCCCAGCATGACCCTGGGCGGCTGGGAAACGACGAAATGTGTGCTGAGTTCGCCGTCGTTCATGTCGTCGCTGGTCCAGGTGAATCCGGGCTTGACTTCCAGATGCACGGCCCCGCCATCGGCGCTGGAACGGGGCGCCGAGACGCTCAGGAGGGACAAGTGGCCCGCCAAGCTGGGCGCGCCGGGCAGGCGGAACTCGTGCAAGGATTCCCCCTCCTTGTCGAGCAGGACGATGACCTCGCCCTCGATCCTGATCCGGTCGTTCCCGAGCTCTTTGCCGTCGGCTTTGGCGAACTCAACGACGCCGTTGACCACCCGGACCTCATAGGAATGCCCGCCCTCGTCGCTGGAAATGACCACGACGCGCTGGGAACCCTCGTCCGCGGCGGGCGCGGGCTGGGCGTTGTCGGACTGGGCTGGGCCGGGCTGGGATGGTTCGGCCCGGGCGGGCTTGTCGGCGTAGTCAACCGTGAACTGGGCCAAGGCCGACGAGGCGGGCAGCCCGGAAGCGGCCAGGATCGCGGCCAGCAGCATCTGGCGAGCGCGGGGGGTGAGCGTGTGCATGGTGATTCTCCTGATCGTGCGTGCGTGCGGGTTGCTTGGGTTCTCGGATGGCTTGCTTGCGTTTGCTTACTTGCGTTTTACTGCTTGCGTTTGCTTGCTTGCTGGTGGGACGCGCCCGGGGACGGGAATGGTCAGAAAACTTCTGCTCACGGGCGCGAAACGCCCGTGGAACTCAGTACGCCACACGGACCACCGGCTCGATCCGCACGGGCACGGTGACCGCCCCGCCCGTCTCATCGCGCATCTGGCGGTAGGCGTGGTCGATGACTTGGCGCTCGATCACCTGGCGCAGGTAGAGCACCTCGATAGTCCCGTCCGGTTTGGGACGCGTCTCGATCACCACCTGATCGGGCATCTCCCCCACCACCTTGCCGCTCTGGCGCCCCGCCGCCAGATACTGGTCGAACGCCTGATCGGGCCGGGCCTCCTTGAGCGGGATGCCGAATACGCTGGCGGTGGTCGGCTCGGCGGCCTCACCGGGGTTGGCCGTCCGCGGCCGCCCCACGAACCAGACCAGCAGCAGCGCCGCGGCCGCCGCCCAGCCGCCCCAGTGCGAAACCAGGTCCAGGCGCCGGCGTGTGGGCGCGTCGTCGATCGGGCCGGGTGGCAGCCCGACGCGGTCGGCCGCGGCCAGCGAGCCCGACACCGCGACGCACAGCGCCTCCTGCTGTCGCTGGCTGTCGCCCAGCTCGGACCAGATCGCCGGGTCGTGGGCGGCCACGGCGCGGAAGCGGTCCCAGTCGGCGCTGCCGGCGCGCCCGTCGATGATGCGCGAGACCAGCAGATCCCGCTCGTCGCCGGGCAAGGCCATGATCCCCTCGCCGGGCCCGCCGGGCCCGTGGCCGCGTTCGTTCCTGTCGTCGCCGCTCATCGTGCGCCTCCCATCGCGTGCGCGTCGTCTGTGGCGCGCTCGCCGGTCTCGGTTTCATTGCTCGCCCGCTGTTCCAGCAGCTCGCGCAGCATGCGCCGCCCGCGCGCGATGCGTGTCTCGATCGTCGTCACGGGCAGATCCAGCGCCTGGCCGATCTGCTCGTAGGTCATCGAGCGCAGGCACCGCAGCAGCACCGGCTCTCGGTAGCCCGGGGGCAGCGAGCGGGCCGCGTCGTAGATCCGGCGGGACTCGTCGGAGTCGCACGCCAGATCGTCCGGCGCCGCGGGCGTCGCCGGGTCGCACCGCTCCAGCCCCACCAGGCGCAGCATCGAGCGGCGCTGGCGGGTGGTCTTGCGCCCCTCCTGGCGGGCGGCGTTGACCGCGATCGTCCGCAGCCAGCCCTTGAAGGCCCGCGGCTCGTTGAGCGTGCCGATCGTGCGGCACAGCTGCATGGCCACCAGCTGCAGCAGGTCCTCCAGATCGGCGTCGCGCGGCTTGTGGGCCAGGATCACCGCCCCCACCCATCGCCGCGACTGCTCCCACAGCAGCGCCAGCGCGTCGCGATCGCCCCCGATGGCCGCGCTGACCACCGCCTCGCTCATCCCGTGCTCGTCCCCGTGGTCGCTCAAGTGTGCTCACGCTCCCGATCGGACGGGGTTCGCGCGGGCCCCGGCGCCGTCGCCAAGGCCCGGGCCGGCGACTTGCTAAGATGCGTCCGACGCCCGCCCCCGTCATCCTTGTACCGATTCCGGGGCGATTTGTTCACAGCCGGGGCGACGCGCGCCCCGCCAGGCGGCTTTTTCGCGCCCCCAGCACGAGCGGGGCGCGACCGATCACCGAGCGAACATGCCCAAGAAGATGTTCAAGAACAAGCCGCCCTCGCAGCTCCCTGGGCGGGAAAACCCCCGCGGCCTGGCCCTCGAGGACGGGCTGATCATGTCCTTCGGCGACCACCTTGAGGACCTGCGCAAGCGGGTCTTCTACGCGATGCTGGGGATCCTGCCCCTGTTCGCCGGGGCCTTCGCGCTGGGGCGCCCGCTGCTGCAGTTGCTTATCGAGCCGGCGCGTCGCGAGCTGACCCGGGCCGGGCAGGGGGCGCAGCTGCTGGCGACGGGCCCGTTCGAGACCTTCGGCGCGGTGATGCAGATCTCGTTCATCGTGACCATCCTGGTCGGGGCGCCGTGGATCCTCTACCAGCTGTGGCTGTTCATCTCGCCGGGGCTCTACAGGCACGAGCGGCGCATCGTCCACCTGCTGCTGCCCTTCTCGGGGCTGCTGACGCTGTGCAGTGTCGTGTTCCTGTACTACGCCATCCTCCCGGTGATCCTGGCCTTCTTCATCGGCTTCGGCGCCCAGGTCAGCGGGGAGGAGCGCGTGCCCGTCGCGCCCGTGCCCGAGGGGATCGTCATCCCCACGATCCCGATCCTCCACGCCGATCCGCCCGACCCCAGGCCGGGCATGATGTGGGTCAACGACGCGCAGGGCCAGCAGCGCGTCTGCGTCGGGATCGACCGCAAGGGCGAGCCGGTGATCAAGGTGATCACCCTCACGGCCAACATCGGCATCGCCCAGCAGTACCGCATCAGCGAGTACATCAGGACCATCCTCAACATGGGCCTGGCGTTTGGGATCGCCTTCCAGACTCCGGTGGTCGTGGTGATGCTCGGGTGGGTGGGGATCCTCGACCCCCGGGCGATGAAGCGCTTCCGAAAGCACGCGATCGCCATCAGCGCGGTCCTGGGCGCGGTGCTCACCCCGGCGGACCCGGTGTCGATGATGCTCCTGGCCGTGCCCCTGTACCTGCTCTACGAGCTGGGCCTGTTCATCCTGCGCGTGATGCCCATCGAGAGGGTGATCGGCACGGGCCCCACGCACGCCAACCCCATGGGCCAGGACGAGCGCGCCGTCACCCACGAGGACGCGGGGGAGGGATCGGAGGGACGCGGTGAGCGATGACGCGTCCGGGGCCACGCCCGCCGATGTCGAGATGATGCGCCGGGCCATCGCGCTGGCGGACCGGGCGGCCGCGGCGGGCGAGGTCCCCGTCGGGGCCCTCGTGTACGCCCCCGCCAGCGGCGAGATCCTCGCCACGGCCCACAACACCCGCGAGACCCACAACAACCCCGCCGGGCACGCCGAGTTCTCCGCGATCCTGGACGCCTGCCGCGCCCAGGGCGACTGGCGCCTCAACCACTGCACGCTGGTGGTCACCCTCGAGCCCTGCCCCATGTGCGCCGGGCTGATCGTCAACGCGCGCGTGGGACGCCTGGTCTACGGGGCCAGCGACGCCAAATCCGGCGCGGTGCGCTCGCTCTACAACCTCTGCGACGACCCGCGGCTCAACCACCGCTGCCAGATCATCACCGGCGTGCTCGGGGACGAATGCCGGGGTCAGCTCAGCGGCTTCTTCAGCGCCCTGCGCGCGAAACGCCGCCACTGAATGTTCGAAGAGAAGATCAGGAGTCTTCTCTTCCTTCAGAAACGAGGCGCCATGCCCGAGTTGCCCGAAGTCGAGACCGTACGCCGCGGGCTGGCGCCCATTGTGGGCCGGCGCGTCGTCCGCTGCGATGTGCGCCGACGCGATGTGGTCCGCGACCGCACAATCGACGCCCCCAACCCGAGGCGCGGCCCGATCGACCCGGTCCATCTGCTGAGGGGCAGCACCATCGTCGATCTGCTCCGGAGAGGCAAGCAACTGGCCCTGATCGGACGCGACGACATCGGGCATGACCGAGCGATCGTGCTGCAACTGGGGATGAGCGGGCGGGTGATGCTCACCGACGAGCCGAGGATCACCCCGGCGGCCCATGTGCATGTCGTCTGGACCCTCGATTCGGGGTCTCGGGTCGTTTTCCGCGACCCGAGGCGGTTCGGAGGGGTCGTCCTCCATGCTTCGCGTGCGTCGCTCGAACGGGCTTGGAGCGCACTGGGCCCCGACGCCGCGGCGGTGACGGCCAAAGAGCTTGGCGCGGCCCTGAGCGGCACCACGCGGAGCGTCAAGGCGGCGCTGCTGGACCAAAGGCTCGTCGCCGGCGTGGGAAACATCTATGCCGACGAATCGCTCTTCGAGGCCGGGATCCATCCCGCGGCCCGCGCTTGTGACCTGCGCCCGGCGCGGGCGGGCCGCCTGGCGGCGGCGATCCGGTCGGTGCTCTCCCGAGCGATCGAAGCGCGCGGCTCGACCCTGCGGGACTACCGCGACCCCCGGAACCGCGCCGGGTCGGCCCAGCTGCTGCACCGGGTCTACGCCCGGGGCGGCAGGGCGTGCCCGACCTGCGGCTCGACGATTGAAACCGCGCGCCTGGCCCAGCGGAGCACCTGCTGGTGCCCGAACTGCCAGCTCATGAAATGAACATGAAATCCTGTTTCATCTTGACCAAGGCGGCCCCGCACACCGGGAGGCTCCGCACGCGCTATCCACAACCCCCGCAGAAGCCGCCCGTCTTTGAAGAATCCCGATTCCCGCCTTGACCGGGTGCTGCTCCTCTTCATCCCTGACGAAGAAGAGAGAATGGTGGTGGTTGGAATTAGAGCGCCCAACTGGGGGAAGACGCCCCGCTCCATGCTCACAACATCATGTCATACGGAATGTTACACCAAGTTACCCTTGCTGGACATCCTGTCGGTTGTGTGTCGGCTGCGCTCGGGTGGGATGAACTGGCGCCGTCCGCGCCGGCAGCGCGGGCCGCGGTTCACCTCCATGAGCGAGCGCAATGGGGCGCAACCGCTGGGTTATCCACGGTTGATTCACAGCGTTGCCGAGCGCGAGAAGAGACGCGGGGAACCCCCACGAATCGGGGCTTGAAGCGTGAAAACGGGGTGACCGGGCCGGGGGGAATCACATGGCACGAAGGCGCGTCTCGAGCGTGCGGATCTGGCCCAGCAGCTCGTTGTCGTCCTTGCACTTCTTGGAGATGGTGCGCACCGCGTGCATGACAGTGGTGTGGTCGCGCCCGCCGAAGTGGGCCCCCACCTCTTCGAGGGAGTGGCTGGTGTGCTGGCGCGAGAGGTACATCCCGATCTGGCGGGGGTGGGCGACGGATTTATGGCGCCGTTTGCCCAGGAGATCGGTGCGTTTGACATGGAAGAAGCCGCTGACCTCGGAGATGATCTGCTCGATGCTGGGCCCGGTGCCGGTGGTGATCATGGAGGCGGCGAACTCGGCGCCCAGGGCCTCGCGGGTGAGGTCCAGGTCGATGGACTTCTTCTTGATGCTGGCCACGATCTGCAGCTTGGTGATCGCCCCCTCCAGCTCGCGGATGTTGTTGTCGATGTGATGGGCGATCTCCGTGGCCACCGTGTCGGGCAGGTCCAGGTCCCGGTCGGCGGCCTTGCGCTTGAGGATCTCCACGCGCGTCTCGAAGCCCGGCTTGTCCACCTTGACCACCAGGCCCCACAGGAAGCGCGACACCAAGCGCTCCTCGAGATCGGGGATCTCCTCGGGAGGGGCGTCGGAACTCATGATGATCTGTTTGTTGGCCTGGTAGAGCGAGTTGAAGGTGTGGAAGAACTCCTCCTGGGTGCGGTCGCGTCGGGCCAGGAAGTGGATGTCGTCGATCACCAGCAGGTCCACATCGCGGAAGGTGTGGCGGAACTCGACCATGCGCCCCGATTGCACGGCGTTCATGAACTGGGTCATGAACCCGTCGCAGGAGACATAGTGCATCGCCACATCGGGGTGGTCCCGCTTGATTTTGAGGCAGATGGCCTGGAGCAGGTGGGTCTTGCCCAGCCCGACCCCGCCGTGGATGAAGAGGGGGTTGTAGGCGTGTCCGGGGTTGTCGGCGACGGCGACGGAGGCGGCGTGGGCCATCTGGTTGTTGGGCCCGATGACGAACTGGTTGAACCCGTAATCGGGGTTGATGGGCAGCGAGTCGTCACGCTCCAGCCAGGCGCGCTCGGAACTGACATGGACCCGTGGCGGGAGGGGTTCGCGCGAGAGTTGAGGCGTGGGTTCCCCCGAGGCGGGGAGCGGGTCGTCGCGGCGATCGGCCTTGAGCGCGTCGGCCTGGGCGCGGCGATGGGTCGACCGCTCGTTCTTCGTCGCGCTGGCCCACTCGTCGTCCGGCCCGAGCATGCGCACGGCCACGAGCTGGCCGGTGACCGAGCGGATGGCGTCGTTGAAGGCGTCGAGCCCGTTGCGCCGGAGGTAGTCGCGGTGGAGGTCGGAGTGGGCCCGGACGCCGAAGGCCCCGGCGCTGAAGCCCAGCGGCTCGAGCTCGTCGAACCATCTTCGGGCGACCGTGGGGTGTTCCGTGCGGATGTGCGCAAGAACATCTTCCAAGACCTTGGTATCCGGGTCCGGCATGCGGGAGCGGCTTTCGTGCTTTTCGCGGACGGGATGAGGCGGCCGCTGTGCGTCAAACGAGTTCGAGGGTGGGGTGGGGCTGGGTCGCCGCGCCCGCGTGAGTTGCGACCCATACCCTAATCTCGATGGCTTGTTCTTGTCAACCGTTGACCGCGTAAGTCATCCACAATTGAGACTGTTTCGTCCCCGTGTTCGGCGTCCAAAAACTCGTGCGCGTCCCGCGGGACGCGGGACGCAAAGCGACGCTACTCTTTATGCATGCGCGGTTTGAGTCAACGCATCATGTCGATGGGGCCCGATGATCGCCAGCGCACGATCGAGCGGGCCGGGGAGGAGCTGGCGCGCGGGCGGGCGGTGGTGCTGCCGACCGACACGCTCTACGGCGTGTTCGTTCGCGCCGCTTCGGGGCCGGCCGATCTGCTCGACGGGCTCACGGGGCGTCCGGCGCCCGATGATGACCCGCGCTTCACCCTGCATCTGGCCGATCGCGAGCCGATGATCTCGAACCTGCGTCTGGTCTCGCCCGTGGCGCGCCGGCTGGTGGATCGGCTGCTGCCGGGGGCGGCGCGACTGGTGATCCACCAGTCCGAGGCGGCGCTGGCCAGCGTGTGCGCGGTGCTGGGCGTCGAGCGGGGGCTGGTGGACAACGGGGAGATGCTCGCCGTGCGCCTGCCCGACCACCCGATCACGCGCTCGGTGATCCGCGCGTCGGGGACGCCCACGCTGGCGCGGGCGCTGGGGGCGAGCGTGTGGGGCGGCCGGGGCCCCGGGCGGGACCTGGAGCACGCGGGCGAGCTGACGGGCGAGGACGGGCCCGCGGAGGTGATCGACGACGGTCCCACGCTGCACGGGCGCGCGTCGACGACGATCGTCATCGAGCCGGGCGGACGCTTCGAGGTGCGCCCGGGCGGGCCGGTGCGCGACGAAGAGGTGCTGGCGCTGCTCGAGACCCGGATCCTGTTCGTATGCACGGGCAACACCTGCCGCTCCCCGATGGCCGCGGCGATCGCGAGCGGGCTGATCCGTGGGTTGGCGCCCAGCGGGATCAGCCTGAGCGCGTCCTCGGCCGGGGTGGCGGCCGGGGAGGGGCACGCGGCGGCGCCCGAGGCGCAGCAGGTCATGCGCGAGCGGGGGCTGGATCTTGGGCGCCACCGCTCGCGGGGGCTGAGCCCGCGCCTGATCGAGGAGGCGGATGTGATCCTGACCATGACGCCCAGCCACGCGCAGGCGGTGATGCAGATGGCCCCGGGCGCGGTCCACAAGGTTTTTCCCATCGATCCCGCCGAGGCGGTGGTGGACCCCATCGGGGGCCCGATCGAGGTCTATCGTCGGGTGGCCGATCAGCTCGAATCGCTGATCCGAGCCCGGCTTGAGGAGATGCACACATGAGCGATTCATCCGCAGCAAAGCAGGGGGGGCGCGTGGTGATCGGTTCGGACCACCGCGGGATGCACGCGGCCGAGCATGTCAAGGCGACGCTGGATCGCCTTGGCTACGACGCGTACATCACCGGCGCCTGCGAGGGCAGCTGCGACTACCCCGAGAAAGCGTACCTGGTGGGCCTGGAGATCAACAGCGGGCACGCGTCGCGCGGGGTGCTGGTGTGCGGCACCGGCATCGGCATGTCCATCGCGGCCAACAAGATCAGGGGGCTGCGGGCCGCGCTGGTGCACGACGAGCTGACCGCCCAGCTCTCGCGCTCGCACAACAACGCCAATGTGCTGTGCCTCAGCGCCGACCTGCTGGGCGAGCGCCTGATCGACAAAATCGTCGAGGTGTGGATGGGCACCGAGTTCGAGGGCGGGCGCCACGCGCGCCGCGTGGCCAAGATCGAGGCCATCGAGAACGACAGGGATCCGCGCCAGGTCGCCGACACCCAGACCGCGTGAGCGGAGCGCTCCCTGCGGGCGGCTACCGCGGCTCGAAGGTCGTGCGCACGAAGACCGAGACCTCTCCGAACCCGATGATCACCCCGCCGTTGACCGCCACGGCGCTGACGGGGGTGCGGTCGACGGAGGCGGGGACCGTCAGCGTCGTGGTGTCGAGCAGGCGACCCTCCTCCAGTCCGACGAGGTGCAGATCGGTCCGCGAGCGCTCGCCCTCGGTGCTCGGGGGCGCGACGAGCACGGCCTTGCCGCGTCCCCAGGCGATGTCGGCCAGCGCGTCGAGCCCCAGCGGGTCGGCGGCGATGACCCGCTGCTCGTGATCGAAGACGACGAGCCCGCGGGAGCTGGCGATGGTCGTGCGGTCGATGCCGGGGCGGACATCGATCCAGCCCCGGGGCGAGACGCGCCCGCGGGTATCGAGCGGCTCGGTCGAGCGCGAGCCGTCGGCCAGGCTCAGCGACCAGAGGGTGTTGGTGAGGTCGAGCACGACCAGGCGCTGGCCCGAGATCCAGGCGCCGACGGTCTCGGCGAGCCGCTCGTTGTGCAGGGCCCAGTCGATGTCGCCGCCCTTGGTGTTGAGGGCGATGATGCGCTCGGTCGTCGCCACGAACAGGCGCCCCTCGGCGCTGGCCACCACCCATCGCGGCTGGGCGCCGAAGCGGTCGAGCACCTGGATCGACTCGCCGGTCCGCGCGTCGAGCGCCGCGGCGATGGAGACGGCCGACCCGGCCCGCTGGCGCTCGGCCCGGTCGGTGACCATCAGCCCGCACACGCCCAGCAGCCCGGCCGACAGGTCCAGATCGTGCACGCGGTTGAGCGGCAGGTCGTGTCGCCAGAGCTCTTCTCCCGAGAAGAGATCGAACCCCGCGGCCCGGCCCACGCGGTCGGCGACGACCACGGTGCGCCCGTCGGTGCTCACCAGCAGCTGGTGGATGGGCGCCGGCTCGCCCACGGGCAGGGGGAACCCCGAATCGAGGCGCGCCAGATCGTCGGGAACGCGGGTGCTTGCCCGCGCCAGTCCCAGGCGCACATCGTCGATCGACCACACGGTGCGCCCGGTGGTGGTCTCGATGGCTTCGAGCGAGCCGCTGGTCTTTGAAGCGCTGCCCTCGGGCCAGAAGACGAGCGTGCGGGACTGGTCCTGCCAGGGGATCAGGGGCCACTGGTTGGTGGGTGAGGTCCGCGACCAGACGGGCTCGATGCTCCCGGGCCCGACGCGGGCGTAGCGGAGCACGCCCAGCTGCGGGGCGTAGAGCGCGATCCCGCCCGGGTCGGCGCGGGTGGCGGGCTTGACGGGCGAGCCGGTGACCAGCAGCGGCTCGTCGTCGCGGATGAAGGCCGCCCCCAGCGCGGGCAGCTGGTTGGCCCCAAGAGCGGCGGCGGCGAGCTGATCGGCGCTGATGGCCCGCCCGCCCACGCGCAGGGTCAGGGCGGGGAACTCGCGCCCCAGCGCGCTCACGAGCGTCTGGGCGTCGCGGGCGCGGTTGGTGGCGATCATCCCCGAGATCGCCAGCTCGGCCAAGCGGTCGATGGTGGGCTGGTCGGTCTCGATCGAGAAGCGCCGCAGTTGGCGCGCGGCCTCGATGCCCTCGAGAGCGGCGATGACCGACGCGGGGACCTGGTCGTGGATCGCGTAGCTGTCAGCGGCCAGGGCCCAGAGGGCGGGGGTGATCGACGACCACGGGTAGCGTGCGGCGAGCCGCTCATAGGCACCCGCCTCGACGGGGGGATCGATGAAGCCCCGCTCGGTGATGGCGAGCTGATCCATCGGCTCATAGGGGGCGTAGCCGACCGATTCGAGGATGGCGCCGATGCGGCGCGTGGCCTCGAGCCCGGCGCGGACGGCGATCCCCGCCCCCTCCCACATGGCGGTGCTCAGCGCCGGCTGGTCCAGGATGTCCTGGTAGGCCCTGATGGCCGCGCTATGGTCACGCCGGCGTTCGTGCAGTGCGCCCAGGGCCATGCGGTGGGCCACGACCTGCTCGTGCGTGCGCGCCAGGGTCGCGAGGTCATCGAGCAGGGCCAGTCGCGTATCGAGGGGGAGCGCCCAGGGCTGGGTGGCCTCGGGGCCGGGGTCTGGTTTGATTCTGGATGGGCGGACCATCTTGAGCATGTCGAGCACGACGCCGAAGAGCTGATCCTCCAGGGCGCGGCGCTGCTCGATGGGTTGGACGCGCAGCACGCGCATCGCGCGCTCCACCGCCGGCAGAACCCGGTCCTCGCGCCGGGCGCGGAAGGCCAGCTCGGCCAGGGTGACGGCCGCGCCCGGGTCCTGCTGGATCCGCTCGTCGAGCAGGCCCGAGGCGGTCTCCCAGGCCAGGAAGCTGACGGCATCCATCTCATCGACGACGATGATCTGCCCGTCGAGGGCGAGCATGTTGCCCGTGTGGTCCAGGGCGATGGTCCGCACACGCCCCGGGTCGCGCGGATCAAGCACCGCCGCGCCCGCCCCGACGGGCGCGATCAGCTTCCCGCCCACGCTGAGCACCCGCCCGCGGATGCCGTCCTCGTCGCCCAGCCCGGGCGAGCGGACGCCCGGCGTGTCGTCGGGCGCGTCGGCGTGGTAGAGGGTCACGGAGCCGGGCCCGACGGCGGCGAGGGTGTGGTCGTCGACGCCCAGCAGGTACAGGGCTTCTCCCAGCGGGTCGGCGGGTCGCGAGCCCAGCGTGGCGCCGGTGCGCGGGTCGAGACGAAGAAGGCGCGTGCCATCGCTCGTGAGCACGAAGAGCCCGTAAGCGTTGATAACCGGGGAGTTGCCCGCGAAGGAGGGGCGGGCGAAGCGGGCGTAGAGGTCCGGGGCGGGCAGCGGACGCGCCCAGACGACCTGGCCGGTGGCGATGCGGACGGCGTAGGCCAGGCCGATGCGGTCGGTGGCGTAGACAACACCGTCCTTAACGATGGGGGTGTGGGCCAGCTGCCCCATCTGCTGGAAGGGGAGCGACCCGGCCGAGGCGATCTGCCGCACCCACAACAGTCGCCCGGTGGCGGCATCGAAACCCGCGACGGCGATGCTGGTCAGGCGCTGGCGTCGGCTGCTCGAGCGGGCGGTGACGAGCACGACGCCCTGGTCGACGACGACGGGGCCCCGGATCGAGGCCTCGGCCAGCGCCGGGTCCAGGGTCGTGATGTCGGCGCTCCACTCGATCCCCCCGTCCATCGCGTCGAGCCGGACCAGGCGCGCCCCGGGGCCGCCCTCGCCGCCCCTGGGGACGCCGGTGGCGGCGTAGAGCGCGCCCGCGTCGAAGGTCAGCGAGGTCTGGTCCTCGATGATGCGTCCCAGGCGAGCGCGGGCGTCGGCGGTGGCGGGCGGTTCGGCGTCGGCGTCCAGCGTCCGCACGCGCCAGACCGGGCGCAGGGTGAAGCGGTCGAAGCACGAGACGGTGAAGCCGTCGTTGGTGTAGAGGTTCGCGCCCACCACGATGGGGGCGACCCAGGCGGTGGGCCGCCAGTTGGCGCCGCTGAATCGGGCGGGTGGGGCGGCGCTGTTGAGTTCGACGCGCGCCTCGGGCGTGAGCGCCTCGCGCGCCAGCTCGCGCGGGACGATCCCGTCGAGCGTCACCTCGCCCTGGCGCTGGTCGTCGTCCCAGATCAGCGAGCGCGCCCGCGGGCTCGGCAGGCCGTGGTCCGGGCGGCGGGGGGCGGGGACGCGCTCCACGGGCGGCTCGCCCGCCCGGGCGGCCCAACGCGACGCCAGTTCCCAGGCGTCGTCCGTGCCCAGGTAGCGTGCGCCCAGGCGCGCCAGGGCCGAGGCCTTGGGCGCCAGCGCGTCGGCGTCGGGGTGGTCTTCGAGCTCGGCCAGCAGCGCCATCCCCGCGCTGAAGTGGGCGGACTCGATCAGGGTCTGCGCCCGGCGCGTGGCGGCGATGAACCCGGGCTCGGTCAGCCGGGCGTCGCGGGCCACGCGGTCCCAGTCGCCCGCGTTGAGCCAGGAACGCGCGGCGGGGGTGATCCTGCGCCGGTAGGCCTCCAGCAGGCGCGGGCGCGAGCGCACGAACCGCTCCATGCGCCGTCGCACCGGGATGTGCACCGCGTCGGGGTCGCCCGGGTCGCGGGCGATCAGCCGATCGCCCAGCCCGGTGATGACCTGATCGGCCAGGCGGACGGCCTCGTCGAGGTTGTTCTGCTCGATCAGGGCCGGCAGCTGGCGAAGCGATTGTTCGGCGACGGGCGAATCGGCGATGTAGATCGGGTTTCGCGGGGAGGGGGCGTCGGTGCGCTGGGCCCGCGCGGGTCCCGCGAGGGCCGCCAGCAGGCACAGGGCGAGGATGGGCGGGGTGGTGCGGATGCGGGCTCTCCCGGGATTGCGAGCGCGAGGGGTCCGAGAACGGACGGCGTGGTTCACCAGATCGTACAAGCGACGGGGCCCGAGAGTGCGGGTGCGTCCGGAACAAAGCCGCGAGATGATGACGAGGGATCACGCCGAAAAACGGGGGATGATGGACACCGTGCTTCCCCAGCCCCCTCGTGTCATCGCTCGCGGGAAGCGCCGCGCCGCGGGGCGGCGGCGTCCGTGGCTGGGGGCCTTGAGCACGCGCTCGAACCGGGTGCTGCTGCTGGCGCTGGCGATCCTGGTCATGAGCGGGGTGGATCTGTATCTGACGCTGCTGTATGTGACGCACGCGGGGATGAACGAGATGAACCCGCTGGCGCGGGCGATGATGTCGTACCAGTCGGCGGGGATCCTGGCGCTGTGGAAGGCGGGGACGGTGCTGGTGTCGGTGGGCATCCTGGTGGTCATCCGTCGCCAGCGGAGCGCCGAGATCGGCGCCTGGGGCGCGTGCATCGTGCTGGGGTGGCTGATGGGCCACTGGGCGGCGTTCATCGACCAGTCGCTGTGGATGGACCTGGAGGTGGCGCGCGCGGTGGGCGAGCAGGACCCGACCTGGGTGATGATCGACGCCGGCGCCCGCGTCCGCCCGGGCAGGACGCTGGCCGACTGAGCGGGGACGCCGCGCCGTGCACGCGGCGCACGGGCGTGCTACGCTCGTGGGATGCGACACGCGATCAAGAATCGGGCCCGGACCCTGCTGCCGCTCACGCTGGCGGCCCTGGCGCTGCTGGGCGGCTGCGCCAACACCCACCCCCCCACCTTCCGGGCCGTGGGCGTGAGCGAGGTGTCGCGTGACCACGACCGCTCGGTGATCGAGTTCCTGGTCGAGGCGACCAACCCCAACCGCGAGCCGATCCCGCTCAAGCGCGTGAGCTACCGCGTGGAGATCGGTGGCGAGGTGGTGTTCACGGGTGTGCGGTCGGCCGAGACGACGCTGCATACCTACAGCTCGCATGTGTTCGCGCTGCCGGCGGTGCTGCCGGCCTCGACGCTGGGCGGGGCGGGCGAGGTCCACTACGCCGTGACAGGCAGCGCCACCTACATCCCCCCCGGGCGGCTGGCCGAGGTGCTCTTCGACGCGGAGATCGCGGTGCCCGAGGCCCCCATCGAGCTCAGCGGGACGATCAATACGGGGTCGTGAAGAAGCCGGCAGGATGAGCCATCAGGGATCAGGGATCAGGCATCGGGGAGAGAAGAAAGGCCGTTGACGCGGGGGCCGGGCATGTTCCTGTAGAGATTCGGAGAAGAATCAAGATAGGTTGGCGTCGCTCTCTTGTGGTCTTGATGGCTCATCGCGCATCGCCCTCCACAATCGATGGCTGATGACTCGTGGCCAGCCCTAACGCTCTTTCTCCTCTTCCCTGATGGCTGATCCCTGATCCCCGATGGCTTTCCCCTTCCCGCTCAACCGATCAGGATGTGGTCGTGGTCGGCGCGGCTGAGGATGATCTGGGCGAGGGGGAAGCGCTGGGCGAGCCGGCCCTTGAGGCGCGGGAGGTACCCGCGTTCGGTGTTGGTGTGCCCGGCCAGCAGGACGCTCAGGCCCGACTGGCGTGCGGCCAGGATGTGGTGATAGGTCATCTCGCCGGTGATGAAGAGCTCACAGCCCTCGCTCAGGGCCCGCTCGTACATTGAGTCGCCCGAGCCGGGCACGACGCCGATGGTCGTGAAAGCGTGGCTTGGGCCCTCGTGCTCGGGGGCCAGGGCGTAGCGGATGCGCGATCGGTCGAGGTGGGCCTTGAGGCGTTCGGCGAGCTGGGCGATGGTCGCGGGCCGGTCGAGCACCAGGCGTCGCCCCGAGCCCACGCGCCGGATCGGCTCGGGAACGAGCTCGACGATGTCGTAGGCGGGGGTCTCGTAGGGGTGGAACTGGCGGAGGGTCTCGATCACGATGGGCAGGGCGCGCCGCGAGCAGACCATCTCGATGCGGGTCTCGTCGACGCGCTGGAGCGAGCCCACCTCTCCGATGGCGGGGTGGGCGCCTTCGAGCGGCAGAAAGGTCCCCTCGCCGTGGGTGCTGAACGAGCAGAGGCGGTAGTTGCCCATGCCCCCCGCGCCGGCGGTGCCCAGGGCGTTGCGGAGCCGGTCGACCTCCCCGCTGGGCACGAAGGTGATGACCTTGACCTCCCGGTCGGGCGCGCCCCCGGTGGCGGGCGCCAGGGCGCGGCAGTCGCCGTGAACGGCTCCCTGCTGGGCCTGCCCGGGCTTGGCGCTGAGCCCCTCACAGAGCCAGTCGGTGACGCCGCCGGCGGCGGCGTCGAGGGCGGTGTGGGGCGTGTAGACCGCGATGCCCGCCTCGGCGCAGCCACGGATAATGCGCTGGGTGTGGGTCGCGTCGGTGAGGGCCGTCAGCGGGGTGAAAATCGGCGGGTGGTAGGCGACGATTGCGCCCACGCCGGCGGCGAGGGCCTCTTCGAGCACCTTCTCGGAGAGGTCGATGGTGAGCATGATCGGGCCGGTGACGGCGCGGGTGGGATCGCCCAGCTGCAGGCCCACCTTGTCCCAGGGTTCGCTGTGCTTGAGCGGGGCGATGTGCTCCATCGCGTCGGCGAGGTCGCGGACGATCATGGCGTGGGCTCCTGCGTGCAAGAACGCGCGGCCGGGTCGCCGCGTGGCTGATTGTATGTACGCCCGGGCGCGGGTCCCGGTGCGTAGAGTTGGGCGATGCCCGATGCGGATCGCACTTATCGCTCCCGCGCCCATGCCAAGCTCAACCTGGCGCTGGTGGTGGGTCGGGCGGTCGATGACCCGGGCTCCCCGACGCACGGGTATCACCCGATCCGCTCGTACATGCACGCGATCGAGCTGCACGACACGGTCGAGATCGAGCGCCTCGCGATGGGCGGGCGCTTCGGGCCCGAGAGCGAATACGACATCGCGTGGCGGCGGAAGGATGGATCGAGAAGGCCCGTGGGGTGGTCGATTAGCACGGATCTGGCGGCCCGGGCGCACCGGGCGGCCGAGGCCGCGGCGGGGCGGCCGCTGCCGGTGCGGATCACCATCACCAAGTCGATCCCCGCCGGGGGCGGGCTGGGCGGCGGCTCGTCCGACGCGGCGGCGGTGCTGACCGGGCTCGACACGCTCTTCGGGCTGGGGCTGGGCGAGTCGGGGCTTCACACACTCGGCGCAACGCTGGGTTCGGATGTCGCCTTCTTTCTCGATGATGGTCGGGCCGTTCCGCGACCGGCGATGGTCGAGAGCCTGGGGGAACGGATCGAGCGCCTGCCGACGGCCCACGCCGGGTCGGTGGTGACGCTGATTGTTCCGCCATTCGGCTGCGCCACGGGGGCGGTGTACGCGGCCTTCGACAGGTTGAACGGCGCCGACCCGGGGCGGGGGCTCGATGCGCGGCGCGTTCGCCGGGTCGCCCAGACCCTCGATCCCGGCGCGCTGTTCAACGATCTGGCGCCCGCCGCGATCGAGGCCGAGCCCCGCCTTGGGGAGATCATCGAGCGGGTGAGCGCGGCGCTGGGGAAGGGCGTGCATGTCACGGGCAGCGGGTCGACGCTGTTCGTGCCGGGCGAGATCGACGCGGGTTTGGTTGGGCGCACCGCCCCCGGGTGCCGGGTGGTGGTCACTCGTCTGTGCTGAGGGGACCGGGGTTTGGTGTTCTATGGCGGCGGGTTGCTCGCTACACTCTGGGAGACACCCCATGCTGGAGAACACCTCATGAGCGATGTTTCTCGCGACCATGACGCCGGCTACGACGAAACGGGTCTCGCGGGCGGGAGCGCCGAGCCGAGCCTGGACACCGATCCGGAGTTCGAGGATGCGCGGGGCCGGGGCGCCCCCCACGCGGGCGAGGGGCGCGCGCCGGAGGGGAAGCTGGCCCTGGGGATCGATCTGGGCGGGACCAACATCCAGGCGGGGGTCATCAACGAGCACGGGCAGGTGCTCGGGCGTGCCAAGCTGCGCACCGAAGCGGGCAAGGGCTTCGAGGCGGTGATGGACCGGGTGGCGGCCGCGGCGCGCAAGGCGTGCGAGGACGCGGGGATCAAGATGTCGATGATCCACACCGCGGGGATCGGGGTCCCGGGGCCGATCAACCCCGAGAAGGGGATCGTGGCCGAGGCGGTCAACCTGCGATGGAACGATGCGCCGGTGATGATGGCGTTGAGCGACCGCCTGGGCATCCCGGTCTTCGCCGACAACGATGTCAATGTCGCGGTCTACGGCGAGTGGCGCGCCGGGATCGGTCGCGAGCGTCCCAACATGCTCGGGGTGTGGGTTGGCACCGGCGTGGGTGGTGGGCTGGTCATCAACTCGCGCCTGCACCGCGGGGCGCACTACTCGGCGGGTGAGATCGGGCACATGATCCTGCTGCCCGGGGCGCGCCTGGGCTCGCGCAGCGTCGAGCATAACTGCTCTCGCACGGCCATCGCCCACGAGCTGATGAAGCTGATCCGGGCCAATCACCCGTCGATGATCACGGGGCTGACCAAGGGGAAGCTGGGCAAGATCCGATCCAAGGTGCTGGCGACGGCCTACGAGCAGGGCGACGATCTGGTGCGGACGGTGGTTGACGACGCCGCCGATCGCCTCGGGGTCGCCATCGCGTCGGTGGTGACGCTGCTGAGTCTGGACATGGTGGTCCTGGGCGGCGGGCTGGTGGAGGCGATCGGCAAGCCGTATGTCGAGATCGTGCGCGACGCGGTGCGCCGGGAGGTGTTCCCCGAGTCGTTGCGCAAGATCCGGGTCGAGGCGAGCGTGCTGGGCGACGACGCGGGGCTGGTGGGCGCGGGGCTGATCGCCTTCGAGGAGCTGTGGAAGTGATGGTGCGGGTTTGCCGCGCATGAAAAATGCCGCACCGTGGCGGCGCGGCATGTGCTGGTTTCGTGCGGAGGGCCCAGTGAGCCGCGCGATCAGAGCTCGAAGTACAGATCTTCGAGCAGCTCGTCGGCGGCCGCGTCGAGCTTGTCGTCGGTCAGGTAGGAGCCCTGGGCGATCTGGGCCTTGACGCGCTCGATGAGATCGGTCCGCTCCGCGGGTTGGGCGTTGGCCTGGCTGAGATACTGGGCGACGCGTGAGAGCTCCACGCGGTCGGAAGTCCGAGCCCCACCACGGCCCCGGACCTCTTCCGCCTTGGAGCCGGCGGCCGCGGATGGGTCTACGCTGACCCTGCGGATGCGCAAGCCCGACGATGTGTCGATGGAAGCGATATCACTCATGTTGCATGCCTCTTTTCTTGTGTCCTCTTCGTGCCCACCACCTGGACACCACTACATCTTGTTATTGGAACCACCGTTCCAACCATCCCTTGCTTCTGTATCGGAGCATCCTCTCGGAACGCTCAAAAATCAGGAAAAATTGGGCGATGCATCTTAAATCAGGGCGAACACAATGGTTACGAATGATAACATGATGATGGACCTGTTGAAAGAGTTGACCATGAAATCGAGAAATTTCAAAACCCCCGGTCACAAGGGCGTTTTTCGTTTGTTCGGGTGCATCAGTCTCGATCCGAGATCGCGAGGAATCCTGGTTCTGACGGCGTCAGCCGCTCTTTTCGGGGCTGGATGCGGGGGAAATCAGCCGCGCGACCCGGATGCCACCCGGTACTATACCGATCAGTCTCGCGCAGTCTTTGCGCCTGACGCTTCCGTCTCGGCCCCCCCACCGGGCGCGGACGGGCAGGGGGATGCGGGATCCGCATCGGTCGACACCCTCCCGGGCTGGTCGATCGCGCTCACGCGCGTGGAGCAGGGGGGTATGGAGCAGGCGGCCCGGATGCTCCAGCGCGTGCAGGAGCAGGGCGGGCTGAGCGGGGCGTATATCGACGAGCGGAACACCGGGCTGGTGATCGCCTACGGCAACTATGTGGGGCGTGACGATCCCCAGGCGCGCAAGGACCTCGAACGGATCCGGAGTATTGAGGTGCTCGGGACCAAGCCCTTCCGGGGCGCGATCATTGTGCCGCCCACCGGCGAGGACCTGATGGGCTCCAACCCCGCCTGGGACCTGCGGACGGTCAAGCAGCGCTACGGGAAAGGGGCGATCTACACGCTGCAGGTCGGGGTGTACGGGCGCAGTGATTATCAGACCCCCTCGCCCGAGGAGCTGGCGTTGTTCAGGCGGGCCGCGGAGTCGGCGGTGCGCGACCTGCGCTCCAAGGGGGAGACGGCCTTCTACTACCACTCGCCCGCGCGGAGCATGGTGACCGTGGGCGTGTTCGGCGAGAAGGATTTCGATTCAACGACAATGCCGGCGTACCAGTCGCCCGCCCTGGAGGCCACGCGCGAGCGTTTCCCCAACAACCTGCTCAACGGGGCGGGCATCAGCGAGACGATCCGGATCGAGAGCGGGAAGGTGACGCGCCTGCAGTCGAGCCAGCTGGTGGCGATCCCGGACCCGTGACCGGCCTGACGCCGGGATGTCAATCGTTTCCCGCGGGATCGGTGAAGCCCTGGACCCAGATGGGCTCGATGTGCGTGGCGGCCCACAGGTCCGAGTCGGGTGAAGGACGGGTCCAGTCAACGCTCCACCAGCTCAGCGAGGGGACGAGATCGCCCTGGACGCGGACCCTGATCTGCGTGCGCGCGACTTGGGGGCCGAAGAGCCCCGCGTGCACCTCGCTCGCCTCGGCGCTGCGGACGGCGCGGGGGACGCGCTTCCTGACCAGTTCGAGCACGGCGTCGCGTCCCGAGACCGAGGCGAACACGCTTTTGATGCGGACGCGCTCGTCGAGCAGCGGCGCGAGTCTGGCCGCGTCGCTCGAACCGGTGGCGCCGACCAGCTCGTGCGAGCGCAGGGCAAGCATTTCGCGGTCGGTGACCGTCAGCGTTCCCAGGAGATAGACGCCCGCGCCCAGCAGCAGCCCGCAGAGCAGGGCGGGCAGGGCGATGCTCATGCGGCGATTGGTGCGGCGCAGGGCGATGAACGCGACGAGCCCCAGCGCCGCCAGCGCGGCCGCGGGCAGCAGGGGGGCCTCGAAGAGCCAGTGCGTCATCGGGCCCGCCTGGGGGAGGTCGGGGAGGCGGCCGGGTTCGATCAGGTTGTTCTGCATTGGCGCTCCGCTTTGGTTGGTGGGTTCCCGTCTAGTTTATTGGGCGCGTGGGGGGGCGGTGTGGTTGGAGTGAGAGTGGAGAAGCGGCGGGAAAAAGGCCGATAACCGGGGTGTCGTGGGCCCGCACGCGGGGCGGGTTCGCGACGGATTCAGCGGCCCAACGCGGGGATCGGTCATGGAGTTCGACGAGTTGGTTGAGATGTGCACCCGCGGGGAGCCGGCGCTTTGCGCCGCGGGCGGTGACGGGGTGCTGCTGGAGAAGAATCTGGCGGCCTTGGCGCTGCGCAGCCCCGAGGAGGCGCGAGGGATCCGCTCGGCGCCGGGGCGGGGCGATCTGGAGTTCATCGAGACCGGCGAGGGCCTCAGCGCCGAGCTGGGCGGGGTGGCGCTGGGCTCGCGCCGTCGCCCGGTGAGCGAGGCGGCGACGCTGGCGGCGACGATCGATCCCGAGAAGGTGGCGTGCGTGGGCGTGTCCGGGTTCGGGCTGGGGCATCACTGCCGCGAACTGTTGACGAGGATGGGTGAATGCTCTGTGGTGGTGTGCTTCGAGCCGGACCTGGGGCTGCTGCGGGGGGTGCTGTCGCGCATCGACCATACCGGGCTGTTTGGCAGCGGGCGCTTCCACCTGGTGACGGATCCCCACGACGCGGGGCGGATCAACTCGATCTTCGCGGGCAAGGAGGCGCTGGTGGGGCTGGGCGTGTCGCTTGTGACCCACCCGCCGAGCATCGCTCGCCTGACGGGGCTGGGCGACGCGTTCGGGAAGACATTCAGCGACGCGCTCCGCTCGGCGCGCACGCATGTGGTGACCACGCTGGCCAACTCGCGCGTGAGCTTCCGCAACGCGCTGATGAACCTGGATCACTACACCCGCAGCGCGGGGATCGCGTCGCTCAGGGACGCGTGCGCCGGGCGCGCGGCGATCGTGGTCTCGGCGGGTCCGAGCCTGCAAAGGAACCTTGAGCTGCTCGGGGACCCGAGCGTGCGCGATTCGTTCGTGATCGTGGCGGTGCAGACGGTGCTCAAGCCGATGCTTGCGCGGGGGATCCGGCCGCACTTCGTGGCGGCGCTGGATTATCACGAGGTGAGCCGGCGATTCTACGAGGGGCTGAGCGAGGCGGATGTGCGTGGCGTGCGCCTGATCGCCGAGCCCAAGGCCAACCCGGCCATCCTCGACGCGTTCCCCGGCGAGGTGCTCTGCCCGCGAGACGAGCTGCTGGACACGATGCTCGGCGGGGAGCTGACGCGGGAGATGGGCAAGCTGCCCTCGGGGGCGACGGTGGCGCACCTGTGCTACTACTTCGCGCGATACCTCGGGTGCGACCCGGTGATCCTGATGGGGCAGGACCTGGGCTTCACCGACGGGCAGTATTACGCCCCCGGCGCGGCGATCCATGATGTGTGGGGCTCGGAGCTCAGCGCCCACCGCACGCTGGAGATGTTCGAGTGGGAACGGATCGTGCGGATGCGGGCGCACCTGCGCCGCAAGACGGACATCCACGGGCGGGCGATCTACAGCGACGAGCAGATGTCGGCGTACCTGGCCCAGTTCGAGGCGGACTTCGCCAGGGACGCGGCGGCGGGGCTCACGGTCATCGACGCCAGCGAGGGTGGCGTGCGCAAGGCGCACACGAGCGTGATGACCCTGCGCGAGGCGCTCGGCGCCCACGCGCGTCCCGGCGCGGGGCCGATCCCCGAGACCCGTGCGCTGGCGATCCGCGGCGAGCTCACCCGTGAGCGGGTCAGTGAGCGCCTGGCGGGCCTGATCGACGATTGCACGCGCATCAGCGAGAGCAGCGCCCGCACGATCGGGCTGCTCGAACGCATGCTCAAAGAGCAGAAGAACCAGCGCCGGGTCAACGCGCTCATCGGCGAGGTGAACGCGATCCGCGACCGGGTGATGGGGATGAGCGACGCGTTCCGGCTGGTGGAGTTCGTCAACCAGGTGGGCGTGCTCAACCGGATGAAGCGGGACCGGGCCATCGGGCTGGGCGAGGGGGGCGACCCGTACGAGCGGCAGCGCCGCCAGATCGAGCGCGACATCACCAATGTGCGGTGGACACGCGACGCCGCCGAATCGGTGGCGTTGTCCCTGCGGCGGGGCAACGAGGCGCTGCTGGGCCAGGCGCCCAAGCAGACCAACGAGCTGCGAGACGCGCAGGAGCAGACCGATCCCGACATCCAGCCACATGATCACCCCGACGCCCAGCCCGACGCCCAGCCCGACGCCCAGCCCCGCGCCCGGGCCGCGGGCGGCGGGCGTTCGGGGCGGCGCGATCGGGTGCACGCGATGGTGATCGCGGATCCGGCGATGACGGGTCTGGGCACGCGGCGCGACGCGGGCGGGGGGCTGGGGACGGTTCTGGGCGGGGGGCTCAACGCGCTGCAGCTGACGCTGGCGCGCCTCGACCGCTGCGCCCAGCTCGACGCGGTCACGATCGTGACCCCCGAGCCGGCCCGGATCGAATCGCTGCTTGGTTCGTTCAGGACCGCGCTGCCGATGTCGATCGTGGAGGTCGATCCCGCGGTGATGCGGGCGCACGCGTCGCGCGTTGGCGCGGCGCGGGTGCAGTCGAGCGAGTGCTGGCGCGGGTCGATCGGGATGCACTGCGTGTACGACGAGCAGGCCCACCCCGCGCTGCTGGCGCGGGTGATGGAGGAGCACCGGATCGACGCGGGCGCGATCGTGGGCGGCGACTGGGCGATGATCGACCCGGTGCTGGTCGACGAGACCATCACGCGCCTGCGTGGACAGCACGCCGACAAACGCATCGCCTTCTCTCAGGCGGTCCCGGGGATCGGGACGATGGTGGTCGATCGGAGCACCATGGGCACGCTGTCGGCGTCGCTCTCTCGGCAGGGCGTCCGCAATCATCTGGCGACCCTGGGCGCCCTGCTGGGCTACCTCCCCGTGGCTCCGCAGTCCGACCCCATCGTCAAGGCCATGTGCGTGCAGGTCGGACCCGAGCTTCGCGACGCGGGGGTGCGGGTGATCGCCGACACCCCGGCGCGGATCAACGCGATGCGTGACGCCTACGCGTCGGTGGGCGCGACGGCCGACGCAGCGACGGGGGCGGGGGCGTGCGTGCGGGCCTACGCCGAGGCGTACAAGCGCTACCTGCGGATCTGTCCGAGGACGATTGTGCTCGAGACCTGCACGGGTCGGCTGGCGGGCGGGGACTGGGGGAGCTGGAAACGGCGTTCCGTCGAGCCGGTGGAGCGGCCGGTGCTGCCGCTGGGCGACGCGCACCGAATCCTGGGCGGGATCCGGTCGCTGCGCGACGATGTGGCGGTGGTGTTCGACGGCGCGGGCGACCCGCTGATGCACCCCGAGGCGCTGGGGATGGTGGCGCTGGCGCGAGAGGACGGGGCCGCGTGCGTGGAGCTGCGCACCGACCTGATGCGCGAGGGCCTCGACGCGGCGGCGCTGATCGGATCGGGGATCGACATCCTCTCGGTCGATGTGCTGGCCGATTCGCCCGCGACCTACGCGCGGCTCACGGGACGCGACCACTACGAGCGGCTCTACGCGCGGCTTCAGGAGATCTTCGACGCCCGGCGCGCCGACCCCGATTGCCCGGTCCATCTCGCGCCCCGCATCACCCGCTGCGACCTGACCCTGGACGAGATCGAGTCGTTCTATGACAAGTGGCTCATGCTCACGGGATGCGCCGTGATCGATCCCGTGCCCGGGTCCGTGCGGGGGCAGCGGGTCGGCGCCCTTCCGGTCCCCGCGTGGCGGCGCGAGCAGCTCGATCGGTCCACGATGCGCATCCAGTGCGACGGGGTCGTGGTCGGCCGCGACGGCAGGCCCCTGGCCGCCCAGGGCGTGGTGATCAACGCGATCGACGAGGGCCTGGCCCACGCGCACCATCGCATGTGCAGCGCGATGCGGTCGGCCCAGGGCGCGACAAGAACCCGGGGCGACGGGCACGCGGCGTGAGCGAGTCCACCGGCGCCATCGCGATCGTGCTCGCCCGCGCCGGCTCCAAGGGGCTGCCCGGCAAGAACACGCTGCCCGTGGCGGGCAAGCCGTGCGTGCTGTGGACCATCGAGGCGGCGCGGCGGGCGCGGTCGGTTGCGCGGGTGGTCGTATCAAGCGACAATGAAGCCGTGCTCCGCACCGCGGTTGAGCACGGGTGCGAGGTGGTCCAGCGCCCCGACGCGCTGGCGCACGACACGGCGACCATCGACGACGCGGCCCGCCACGCCCACCAGGCGATCGGGAGCCCCCAGTCGCCGATCGTGATCCTGTACGCCAATGTGCCCGTGCGCCCCGAAACGCTGATCGACGACGCGGTGAAGCTGCTGGTCGGGTCGGGCTGCGACAGCGTGCAGAGCTACACGCGCGTCGGCAAGCACCACCCCTGGTGGACGGTGCGGGTGGGCGACAACGGGCGGGTGCGCCCGTGGGAGGGGGAGGTGCTGTACCATGGTTGCTATCGGCGCCAGGACTTGCCGGCGGCGATGGTGCCAGACGGGGGTGTGATCGCGCTGAGCCCCGAGGCGCTGATGCGGCGGGTCAATGCGCCCGAGGGGCCGCATTGTTTTCTGGGGAACGATCGGCGTGGGGTGGTGACGCAAGAGGGCGATGTGATCGACATCGATTCCCGAACCGATCTGCTGGTGGCGGACGCGGTTTTACGGGGAAGAGAAGATCTGACCACCGAGCACACCGAGCACACAGAGGGGGAAGTCAGAGGAAGAGAAGAGAGGCCGAGAGTTGGGGAAGAGAAGAGGAGTGGGAGTCGGCACAGCGGATGAGCTATCTGAAAACTCAGCAATAATAAGCTCGGCCTGCTCATAAACTTCAACGAACACACCCTCAAAGCCGGAATCAAACGCATCGTCCTCTGACCCCTCTCCACCCTTTCTCTTTCCTCTCTATCTTTTTCTCTTCCTCTCTCCTTTCTTGCTCTGTCTTTCCCCTCTGTGTGCTCTGTGGTAAAACCCTTCATGCGGATCGGCAACAAACAAGTCGGCATCAACCACCCGCCCTACATCATCGCCGAGATCGGCGTGAATCACGACGGGCAGGTCGAGCGGGCGTTGTCGCTCACGGACGCCGCGGCTGAGGCCGGCGCGGACGCGGTGAAGCTGCAGTTCTTCGAGACCGATCGGCTGATGAGCAAGGCCGCCAAGCTCGCGGCCTACCAGAAGAACGCGGGGGAGACGGACCCTATCGCGATGCTGCGGCGGCTGGAACTGGGCATCGACGAGATGGCGCGGGTCGTCGATCGGGCGCACGAGCGGGGCATGCATGCGATCGTGACGGTGTTCAGCACGGAGCTGGTGGAGGTGGCCGAGACGCTGGCGTGGGACGCGTACAAGACGGCGAGCCCGGACATCATCAACTACCCATTGATCGAGAGGCTTATCCAGACGGGCAAGCCGCTGATCGTGAGCACCGGCGCGAGCGAGCTTCACGAGATCGGCGATACATACTTCAGGCTCCTTGAGAGCATCACTGATCTCTGCGCAATGCTGCAATGTGTGAGTTCGTACCCCACCGCACCAGACAACGCGAGCATCGCGGCGATGCATGATCTTCCGAATGAACTGGCACTCTGGGGCGGGGCACTGGGATATTCCGATCACACCGCGGAGGTGGACACCGGTGCGGTCGCGGTGTCGGTGGGTGCTTCGATCCTTGAAAAGCATTTCACATATGATCGTGGCGCACAAGGACCGGATCATGCAGCGTCACTTGAGCCCGACCAGTTCGCAGAGTATGTCGGCCTTGCACGGCGGGCAGCTCGCCCACCAACTCACACACGAAAATCAAGACTCCTTGGTCTCCCGTTTTTCGGGCGAACATGGAAGGAGATCGATCGATCAGCCATTGTTCGCTTGAGCGAGAGCGATCCACGGATTGGCCCAGTCGAAAAACGCGTCCTCGACTGCGAACGCGATGTTCGCGAGGTCTCCCGCCAGTCCGTCGTTGCCACGCGTGACATCGCCCCCGGCCAGACCATCACCCGCGACATGCTCACCATCAAACGCCCCGGCACCGGGATCCTGGCGTATCGTCTCGACGAGGTCGTCGGCTCGGTCGCGAAGCGCGCGATTGAGGGGGATGTGCCCATCGTCGAGGAGGATCTGGCGTGAGCGAAGACGGGCAGCACAAGGTCATGGTCGTCACCGGCACGCGGGCGGAGTTCGGGCTGCTCAAGCCGGTGATGCGCGCGATCGAGGATCGTGACGATCTGCAACTGCTGTGCGTGGCGGCCGGGTCGCACCTGGTGCAGCCGGCGGTCACCTTCCGCGAGGTCAAGGCCGCGTTCGCCATCGCCGACTCGATCCCGATGCAGACGGCCGGCAAGGTCGGGCGTCTGCACGATGTCGAGGCGCTGGGCAAGGGCATCGCCCGCTTCGGGCGATCGCTTGCGATGAACGAGCCGGGCATGGTGGTCGTGCTGGGCGATCGGATCGAGGCCTTCGCGGCCGCGTCGGCGGCCAGCGTGGGCGGGTTTCCGCTCGCCCACATCCACGGCGGCGACCGGGCCGAGGGCGTGGCAGACGAGGCGATGCGCCACGCGATCACCAAGCTGGCCCATGTCCACTTCCCCGCCACGCGCACCAGCGCCGATCGGATCGTCCGGATGGGCGAGGATCCTGACCGGGTGCATGTCGTGGGCTCGCCGGCGATCGACGGGCTGGATCTGATCGAGCCGATGGGCGACGCGGCGTACGCCGAGATCGGCTCGCCGCGGGCGGTGGTGCTGATGCACCCCGTCGGGCGAGACGACGACGCGGAGGGCAGCGCGATGCGTACGGTGCTCGAAGCGGTGGGTAATAAGCGCGTGCTCGTGCTGCACCCGAACCTGGACCCCGGTCGGCGGGGGATCATGCGCGTGATCGAATCGGCGCCGGTCGGGGTGCGGGTGCGCGAGGGCTTCACGCGTGATGTGTTCGTGAGACTGCTCAGGCGCGTCGGGGCCGAGGGCGGGGCCCTGGTGGGCAACTCGTCGGCCGGGCTCATCGAGGCGGCGGCGATCGGGTGCCCGAGCGTGGACATCGGGGACCGCCAGTCGGGGCGCGAGCGTTGCGACGGCTGGTCGGCCCACGCGGGCGAGGATGCGGGGCAGATCCGGGGCGCGTTCGAGGCCATCACCGACCCCGGCCGCCCGCGAACCCCCCACCCCTACGGCGACGGGCACGCGGGGCGGCGGATCGCCGAGCGGATCGCGGCGGTGTTCGCGGGAGACGCCCCGGAGCGGGCCGGCCTGCTCCGCAAGCGCTGCTCGTATTAAATCACACCCCCGTGCCAGGTCCGCCCCGGTTATCCGCTCCTCGCGTGTGCGTGCTGGGTGGATTGTGCGAATCTGGGGGGCGATATGGGATGAGCGCGAAAGTCGCCGTCGGGTCGGGTCGATGTGCTGATGCACGCACCCGCACCCTACCCACGGAGCAGACCATGGCGACGACCCAGGACCATCGTGAACAGGCCGTGACCAGCGCCCTCAAAGAGATCTCCCACATCGCCACGCTGCCCGAGGTGACACTGCGGATCATCGAGCTCGTCGAGGATCCCTCGAGCACCGCCCAGGATCTGCACGAGGTCATCAGCAACGACCCGGCGCTGTGCTCGCGCATCCTCAAGGTCGTGAACTCGTCGTTCTACGGCCTCCCCGGCCAGATCGCCTCGATCAACCGCGCCATCGTGATGCTCGGGCTCAACGCCGTCAAGAACATCGCCATCGCCGCGTCGCTGGCCAAGCTGTTCCGCGGGGGCGAGCTGACCCCCTTCTTCAGCGCCAAGGAGCTGTGGGACCACTCCAACGCGGTGGCCATCGCTTCCAAGATGCTCAGCGACCGCCTGGGCATGGGCCTGGGCGACGAGGCGTACCTGGCGGGGCTGATCCACGACATCGGGATCATGGTCGAGATGCAGTACGACCGCTCCAACCTGATCGACGCGCTGGACGGCTGCAATGCGGATGTGTCGGGCAGGCCCCGCGTCTCGCTGCTGGACAGCGAGGAGGAGATCTTCGGGGCCAACCACCAGGACTTCGGCAAGGGTCTGTGCGAGAAGTGGAAGTTCCCCACGCCCTTCATGGCGGCCGCGGGATACCACCACCGCCCGACCGAGGCGCCCACGGAGGCCAAGAAGATCGTGTATGTCGTGCACGCGGCCGACAAGATCGCGTCCATGATCGACGGCGGCTTCAAGCTCGACAACCCCGGCCACACCATCCATCGCGAGGTGCTCGAGGATCTCAAGCTCACCGACGACATCGTCAACGAGCTGCTCAACCGGCTCATCGACACGCTCAACGACCCCGACCAGGCGAGCTGAACCACGCGCGGCCGATGAGGGGCGCGGAGCCGGCCTCCCCTCGCGGGCGACCGGCTGTTTCTTTGAGGCGCGCGTCTAAGCGCCGAGGCGCTCGCGCCAGAAACGCAGCTTGGCGTGGTCGGTCATGTCGAAGCGCAGTGGGGTGACGGTGATCCTGCCGGCCAGCAGCTCGGGGACATCGGTTCCCTCGTCGGCGCCGTGGAAATCGAGCCCGTTGCCCGCGGACCAGAAGTAGCGCTCGCCGTGGGGCGCGAAGCGCTCGTCGAAGCGGTCGACCATCGCGTGCGTGTTCATGGGGCAGACGACGACCGGCGCGTCCTCACGCAGGCGCCCGGTGGCGGGGATGTTGATCGACAGGATCTCGTGCGGGCCCGGCAGCCCGCCGGCCAGGAGCCGATCGAGCACCCGGCGCGCCACGCGCGCGGCGAAATCGTAATCGGGGTCCGCCCGGTCGGCCTCGGGCTCGCGGTCGAGGTGCAGCGAGACGGCGATCGCCGGGACGCCCAGGAACGCGGCCTCGATCGCGGCGGCGACGGTGCCCGAGTAGAGCACATTGATCCCGCAGTTGGCCCCCGCGTTCATGCCCGAGATCACCAGGTCCGGGCGCGAGCCCGGGCCGTAGCGCTGGGGCCAGAGATTGGTCAGGGCGAGCTTGGAGCAGTCGGCGGGGCGCCCGTCGACGGCGACCCCGTCGTGGTTGTTGATGGTCGTGGCGCGGGTCATCAGCGGCGAGTGGAAGGTCACCCCGTGGGAGGTGGCCGACTGCACCCTCAGCGGGGCGACGGTGAAGACCTCGCCCAGGGCGTCGGGGTGGGCGGGAGAGCCGATGAGCTGGGCGTGCATGGCCCCGATGCCGGGGGCGTCGAGGCCGTCGTCGTTGGTGAGCAGGATCCGCATGCCAGAGCGTAGGTTCAACCCGGGACGCGCGGATCAGTCGTCGCCGGCGTTGTCGCCCCGCTGGGCCTCGGTGCGCTCGTTGCGGGCGCGCCCGTCGGCCAGGCCGCGCTTGAGCTCGTCGAGGTGGTGCTCGTAGGGGAGGTACTTCCTGACCGCCGAGGTGTACATGGGCTTGCGGACCTGGTCGCGCGAGGCGGTGTTGACCGTCCTGCTCGACTCGTGGAAGCGGAGGATGTCCTCGGTCCAGGGAAGCCCCAGGAACTCCATGACCCTCTTGGACTGCCCCTCGGGGTCGTTGACGAGCTCCTCGTAGTGCAGGTCGAGCATCTCCACGCCGGGGATGGTGTGCCAGGCCCTCATCAGGCGCTCGTAGTCGGCGTAGTAGCGACCCAGCCAGTACAGGTCGTGCGTCTGCATGTGCAGGCGCGAGAACGCCTGGGTGTAGCTCGACAGGCAGCAGTCCAGCGCGTCGCGCACGCAGTGGATGATCTTGGCGCCCGGGAGCATGTGGGTGATCAGCGGCACGCAGGTGTAGTTGTAGGGCTGCTTGTCGGTGACGATCCCCTCGCGCGCCACCTCGTTGTACATCTTCATCGCCGCCCGCGCCATCTTGTTGAGCGTGGGCGGGGAGTACAGCGAGCGGGTGTAGGGGAGCGTGCGCCCATGCTTCATCCGGGTGGTCTCGCCGGTGGGGATCTGGCGCGAGATCGCGTTGAGCTCGCCCCCGGGCGTGATCCCTTCGACCTGGGCGAGCATCTGCTCGGTGAGCGAGGTGCCCGAGCGCATCATCCCCAGCACGAAGACGATCCGCGAGCCGTCGACCCGCGAGAAGGGGATGGGCTTGTCGGTGCGCCAGCAGTCGATGAGCCGATCGAAGCGATCGCTGTGCTCGTCGGGGTCCCACTCCTCCTTCTCGAGATCCTTGCAGGCCGTGTAGCAGGCGAAGGCCTCGTCGTAGCGCTTGAGGCCGTGGTACAGGCGGCCCATCTGGAAATAGGCGGCCTTCTTGAAGCCGATCTCGGTCGCGTCGCCCAGGTGGCGGTTCAGCTCCTCGATCGATTCGAGCGCGTCGCGCTTCTTGGGCGCGTAGCGGGCGCTGGAGATCGCCAGCGCCAGCAGCTTGTCGGCGTCGAGGTCCTGGCCCTCGACCGCCTCGTACAGCTTCTCCATCGCGGCGTAGCCCTCCTCGGTGCGGTCCAGATCGGTCAGGGCCGACGCCTTGTGGCGCAGGGCGTAGAAGTGGTCGGGCTTGTAGTACAGCACGCGCTCGAGCTCGAGGATCGACTCCTCGAACAGCCCGCCCTTGTGCAGGGCGACGGCGTACTTGTAGCGGATCTCGGGGTCCTTGGGGTGGAGCCGCACCGCCTTGGCGTACGACTCGATCGTCTCGGGATGACGCCCCAGCTTGCCGTTGACCTTGCCCATAAGCATCAGCACATTGAGGTCCTTGGGGAACCGGGCGTGGAGCTGCTCAAGCTTCAACAGCGCGGCCGAGCCGTGGCCCATGTCGATGGCCTTGTTGAGCTTGTTATACAGGGCGTGGAGCTTCTTCTTCTGGATGTCGTTGAGTGGCGGCGGCATCGTGGCCTTTATCGTCGGGATTGGATGGTCAGTTGCGGGGATCACAGCCCCCGCCTGGTGGGATTGATCGTCAGGTTATCACGCCCCGGGACCAGCACATCGGCGATCTCGACCGCCTCGGTGAAGCTCGCCAGCGCCTGCTCGCGGTCGGCGCAGCCGGGGAGCACCTTGCCCTGGTCCAGGTGCTCGACGGTGGGGATCGCGTCGCCGCAGAGCAGGGTGGTGCGGGCCGGCTCGCTGATGATCAGGCCGCAGGTCCCCCCGCTGTAGCCCGGCAGCGGGAACAGATCGACACCCTCCGCGAGCGAATCCGGCGCCGGTTCGCAGCGGGATAGGACCGCCACATCCCGTTGCAGGATCCCGAGCATGGTCTGCTGGTCGTCGTGGAACTCCTCGCCGGCGTTGGCCGCCGCCTCCCGGCTCTGGGCCAGGCGGGCGAGCGACTGGGCGATGGGCACGCCCACCAGCTCGCGTTCGCGCTCGCTGATGAGCCACCTCGCGCGATCGAACAGGGCGATTCCGCGCCGGGCCTCGGGATGAAAGCTGGTGAGAAACACATGGGTGACCGATTCGGGCCCGATTCCCGCCCGCTCGCCCAGATGGGCCTTGAGCGCTGGGGCCGGAAGCCCGGGATCAATAATGATCACCGCGTCACCCGAGCGGATGAGCGTGGTGGTGCTGTGCCCGGTGCGGACGGGGTGGCGCTCGTTCCACAGCGGGTGGGCGCCGAGGCAACCGATCGAGATGACCCGGATTTCGAGTCCTTTGGGCATGGATCAAGGATATGCACGGACGGTGGCCAGGCCGTGCCAGCCGGTTCTTGAACGCGGGGCCGAGCGGGATCCCGGCTCGTCCGGCCGGGCCACCGGGATTACTTCGTCTGCCCGATGATCATCGCCGCCCCCACCGTGTTGTTGGTCTGCTCGTCGACGATGATGAAGCTGCCGGTGATGCGGCACTGGCGGTAGGGATCGAAGAACAGCGGCTTGGTGGTGCGGATCGAGACGCGCCCGATCTCGTTGAGCGTCAGGTTTGTGGCGCTCTCGTCGCGGTGCAGGGTCTGGATGTCCATGCGGTAATGCAGGGTCTTCACGATGCAGCGCGCCTCGTTGGAGGTGTGGCGGATGGCGTACTTCTTGCCCACGACCATGGGCTGGTCGGTCATCCACACGACCATCGCGTCGAGGTCCTGGCCGCTGGTTGGCTTGTTGTTGGGGCGGCAGAGCATGTCGCCGCGAGAGATGTCGATGTCGTCCTCGAGCTGGATCGACACCGACTGGGGCGGGAAGGCGAGCTGCTGCTCCTTGCCCCCCACATCGATCGACCTGATCCTGCTTTCCATGCCCGAGGGCAGGGCGACGACCTCGTCGCCGACCTGGAAGACGCCCGAGGCGACCTGGCCGGCGTAGCCGCGGTAGTCGTGGAAGTCGTCGCTCTGGGGGCGCACGACCCACTGCACGGGAAAGCGCGGATCGATCATGTCGCGGTCGCCGGCGATGTGGACATTCTCGAGATGGTGCAGCAGCGAGGGGCCCTGGTACCAGGGCATGTTCCGCGAGCGGTTGACGACATTGTCGCCCGTCAGCGCCGACATGGGGATGAAGGTGATGTCGGTGATCTCGAAGCGCGACGCGAACTCCTCGAAGTCGTCGCGGATTTTGTCGTAGGTCTCCTTGGACCAGCCCGCCAGGTCCATCTTATTGACGCAGACGACCAGGTGGGGGATGCGCAGCAGGGATGTGATGAAGGAGTGGCGACGGGTCTGCTCGATGACGCCGTGGCGCGCGTCGATGAGGATCAGCGCCAGGTTGGCCGTCGAGGCCCCGGTGACCATGTTGCGGGTGTACTGCACATGGCCGGGGCAGTCGGCGATGATGAACTTGCGCTTGGGGGTGGCGAAGTAGCGGTAGGCGACATCGATGGTGATGCCCTGCTCGCGCTCGGCGCGCAGGCCGTCGGTCAGGAGCGCCAGGTTCATCCGCTCGTCCCCGCGGCTCTTCGAAGCGCTGGTGGCGGCCTCGAGCTGGTCCTCGAAGATGGACTTGGAGTCATAAAGAAGCCGCCCGATGAGGGTGGACTTGCCGTCGTCGACGCTGCCGCAGGTCAGGAACCGCAGCAGGTCCATGTCGAGGTAGGCGTCGGTGGAGAACTCCATGCCCGTGCTGGCGTTCGGATCAAGCGTGTGTTCGTGGGTGGTGGCCATGGGGATTCAGATCCTCGTTGAGCGTCGTCGGCCCGGCAGGAGCAGCGCGCTGAGCGGGGCGAGGGTGCATGGGGCGGGCACGGCGCCGAAGACGGTGAGATCCACCGTGTAACGGATGGTCGTGACTTGATCCGCCCCGGTCGTGACATCGAAGCTGGCGAGTTGGAGTTCGATATGCTCGATCTGGGTTCCGGCAAGGTCATTCGGACGGTTGAGCAGGTGCGTTTCTGAGTATGCGACATTCGAGCCCAAAGTCCCGTCCGGGTCGCCAAAGTCGAAATCATTGTATTGCCAGAAATAGTTCAACTCATTGTTCGTGAGCCGGTCGCTCAGCAACGCCCAGCTTGCCGAACCCGGATCAAGCGTCAAACGCTGTCCGAGATCAGCTTGCCCGAAGCTCCAGTTCACGAAGATCGCGGGATCTTCGATGGGGATATCGGCTATTTCGCCGTCGATAACTTCGAAGTCAGCTTCGACGAGTTGGAGCGTCACGATGGTGGAAGCATCAAGATCCGTCGATCCCATGACTCCCATGAGGCTGCTTTGCGCCAGGATATCGGCGTTGGCCGGCAGCGTCAGAAAAGTGACAGACAGAACAAAGGCATTTGTGTTGACCCGCATGGTTGGCTCCTTTCTCTGTCTATCGGTGTGCGGAAGATTCATGCTTAAAGTCTGGGCGAAGTTAGAAGTAGCCTTCCTTCTTGCGGTCTTCCATCGCCGCTTCGTTGGTCTTGTCGTCCATGCGCGCCCCGCGTTCGCTGGCGCGGGCGGCGGCGACCTCGGCGACGATGTCCGCGAGGGTGGCCGCGGGCGAGTCGGTGGCGGCGGTGCAGCTCATGTCCCCCACCGTGCGGAACCGCACGGTGCGGTTGGTGACCGCCTCGCCGTCACGCGGGCCGAAGGGCGCCTCGCCCACGGGGACCCACTGGCCCATGCGCCGCACCACATCGCGCTTGTGCGAGAAGTAGAGCCCGGGGATCTCGATGTTCTCGAGCATGATGTACTGCCAGACATCCATCTCGGTCCAGTTGGAGATCGGGAACACGCGGATGTTCTCGCCCATGGCATGGCGACCGTTGTAGAGGTTCCACAGCTCCGGGCGCTGATTCTTGGGGTCCCACTGGCCGAACTCGTCGCGGAAGCTGAAGATGCGCTCCTTGGCGCGGGCCTTCTCCTCGTCGCGACGGGCGCCGCCGAAGAGCGCGTCGAAGCGGTAGATCTCGATCGCGTTGATCAGCGTGGGGATCTGCGCCCGGTTGCGGCTGGGATACATCCCCGGATCCTCGTTGGCCATCCCCTTGTCGATCAGGTCCTGGACCTTGTGGACGATCAGGCGCTCGCCGATCCGCTCGACGAGCCGGTCGCGGAAGGCCAGGGCCTCGGGGAAGTTGTGCCCCGTGTCGATGTGCAGCAGGGGAAAGGGGAACTTGGCCGGGCGGAAGGCCTTGAGGGCCAGAGACACCATGAGGATCGAGTCCTTGCCACCCGAAAACATCATCGCCGGGCGCTCGAACTGGGCCGCCACCTCGCGCATGATGTGGATCGCCTCGGCCTCGAGGGCCTTGAGGTGCGTCAGGCGGTACGGGGCGCTCGAGTTGGCCTGTTCGATGGCTGGCGGCATGGACGGGGCTCCCTCGGCGTCAATGAACTCGCCCCGGGCGCGGTGCGAGTCGAGGAAAGGGGGTATGTTTGGTCATCATCGGCCGGTCGTTGCCGTCTCCCAAGCGGGAAACGGGGATTGGGCGGCTCTCTTGCCCGAAGTATAGACAGCAAGACCCATCCCCCCATGCTCGGGACATCGCCGCCGGGTATTCAGGACCGATGGTGTCTAGTCTTGTCCGTTCATGAGCGGTTCCATCATCCCACGGGGAGCAACACCCTTGAAACCAGCGGATCAGAGGAGCGAGCGTCCCACCAACATCGTCTGGCACGAGGGCGAGGTCATCCGCGCCGACCGCGCCGCGGTGCTGGGCCACAAGGGCTGCACGCTCTGGCTGACCGGGCTCAGCGGGTCGGGCAAATCCACCATCGGCGTGGCGCTGGAGAAGGCCCTGATCGCCCGCGCCGTGCTCGCCTACCGTCTGGACGGGGACAATGTCCGCCACGGCCTATGCGCCAACCTGGGGTTCTCGGCCGCCGACCGCGAGGAGAACATCCGGCGTGTGGGCGAGGTGGCCAGACTCATGGCCGACGCGGGGCTGGTCGTCATCTCCAGCTTCATCTCCCCCTACCAGCGCGACCGCGACCGCGTCCGAGCCCTGCACGAGCAATCGGGGCTGGCGTTCCTGGAGGTCTTCATCGACACGCCTCTTGAGGTGTGCGAATCGCGCGATCCCAAGGGCCTGTATAAGAAAGCCCGAGCCGGGGAGATCAAGGATTTCACCGGGATCGACGACCCGTACGAAGCGACCAAGAACCCCGAGGTGCATCTACGGACCGCCGAGACGACGATCGGTGAATCGGTCGAAATCCTGATTTCAGCATTGCAGAGTTCGGGAGTGATGTCCCGATAGGGGATCCCAAGAAGATGGGAATCATCATCTTGATCCAAAACGATCCTGCCCGGGGTGGGCGTCTTCCGCGGCCTCAGCGCTGCGGCCCCATTGAGCCTACAGTTGAGCAGCATGGCGTCCAGACTATCCAACTATATCAAAGGAAGCCAATCGATCTTTGAGTTGTACCCTCCGCGTGGTGTCTCACGAAGTCGGTTTGACCGCGAGATCGATCAGTTTTTGAGCAGCCGCCCCGCTGATTTCGAGGCGATTCTGCTCGACCTCCGCAGTTCCATGGTCGCTTCACTGGATATACTACCGAGCAATGACCGAGCACAGTTCGCCCAAAGACTCGGACATTCCTCCGAAACAGCCA
This sequence comes from uncultured Phycisphaeraceae bacterium, assembly GCA_964387925.1. Taxonomy (GTDB): domain Bacteria; phylum Planctomycetota; class Phycisphaerae; order Phycisphaerales; family UBA1924; genus UBA1924. Next base: position 263,856 of record CAYLXF010000002.1, on the reverse strand, counting down.
ACGCTCCAGGAAACGGACGCCCCGCTGATGAAGGGGAGCACGATCCCGACCCCCACCAGCAGAAGTTCTTCTTCGCAGAGTCCTGATCCACAGCTTTTCGCTTATAGCTACAAGAGTGTTTCGGGACCACTTCCCTCACCGGATGTGCTGCGCGACTTTGACCGGGTGTTGCCCGGCCTGGCGCAAGAGATTGTTGATCGCTCTAAACAGGAAATGCAGCATCGTCATACGCTTGAGGCCACCGCGCTTCAAGCCAAAGTCGATGACCAAACTGAAGCCCGAAAGCAGCTCAGGCGGGGCCAGTGGATGGCGTTTGCGCTTGCGATTGGCTTCCTGACCGGGGGCGTCGTCTTGACGCTCAATGGGTACCCGGGTGTTGGAGGTGTTATTGCAACAACAACAGTGGTTTCACTCGTGGCGATCTTTGTCACCGGACGGCTGGCTTCAAACCCACAAGAGGCTGCAAAATTTGATGAAATCGAACAAGAGAACTGAGTCCCAAAGGATGATTCCATGATTGACCACGCCCACTATGCTCAGGCCGGGCGCCAGGCGGTTGTCGCCGCCTCGATCGTGTGCCGGGAGGTGCAGAACAGTCTCGAGCAGGTGCGGTCGCTGACTAAGGACGACAAGAGCCCGGTCACGGTGGCCGACTACGCCAGCCAGGCGGTGGTGGCGATGGTGCTCAAGCAGCACATCGGCGAGTTCGTGATGGTCGCCGAGGAGGCCTCGACCTTCCTGCGCGACGAGGACAACAGCCTGCTGCTCCACGCGGCGGTCGAGGCCGCCAAGGAGGTCTGGGACGACGCCAGCCCCGAGGCGTTGCTCGACGCGATCGACCTGGGCGCGGGCGGCGCCGGGCGTCACAAGTTCTGGACCCTGGACCCGATCGACGGCACCAAGGGGTTCCTGCGTAACCAGCAGTACGCCATCGCGCTGGGGTTCATCGAGGACGGCACGCCCACCATCGGGGTCATGGGCTGCCCCAACCTGCCCATCGACATGTCCCAGCCCTTCGACGAGCGCGACGAGCACGGGTGCCTTTATTACGCGATCCAGGGCTTGGGCGTGTGGGAGTCGCGCTGCGACGATGGCCAGGCCGAGTCGATCCGCATCACCCGCCTGGACCACGAGTCGGCCGAGGAGATCTCGGTCTGCGCCTCGGTCGAGGAGGCCCACAGCAACATCAGCGACACCGATCGGATCCTGCAATGGATTCAGGATCACGGGCTGGGGACAGTGGGAGAATCGGCGCGGCTCGACTCGCAGTGCAAGTACGCCGTGGTGGCGCGGGGGCAGGCGGACGCGTACCTGCGCCTGCCGACCAAGAAGGGCTATGTCGAGCGGATCTGGGACCATGCCGCCGGCTGCTGCATCGCGGGTGAGTCGGGGGCGTTTGTGACCGATATCTTCGGCGACAACCTCGATTTCTCGCAGGGGCGGGGGCTCGAGAAGAACAAGGGGATCGTCTGCGCCCCGCCCCGGATCCACGGGCTCATGCTGCGGGCGATCAAGGAGCTGGGGATCGGCCAGAACCGGGACCACTGACCGGGCGTACGCCCGGTCACGCCGACAACACACACTGGGGGACGCACGCTTGGGAAACTGGCAGCCGATTCTGACGGGGATCCTGATCCTGATGATGGTGGGCACCCTGGCGACAGGGCGTTTCGGCGCCGACATCGTGATGATGGGCGTGCTGCTGGTGCTGCTGGTGACCGGGATCCTGGAGCCCGGCGAGGCGGTGCGGGGGTTCGCCAACCAGGGGGTGGTGACGGTGGCGATGCTCTACATCGTCGCCGCGGCGATGAAGGAGACGGGGGCGATGAACCGCGTGACGAGCGTGGTGCTCGGACGCCCCAGGACCGCACTGAGCGCTCAGACCAGGCTGACGATCCCCGTGGCCTTCATGAGCGCGTTCATCAACAACACCCCCATCGTGGCCATGTTCCTGCCCACGCTGGCGGGGGTGGCGCGACGCTGCAGGATCGCGCCCTCCAAGCTCTATATGCCCCTCTCGTTCGCCTCGATCCTCGGCGGGGTGTGCACGCTGATCGGGACCTCGACCAATGTGGTCGTCGCCAAGCTGCTGGCCGATGCCAACCTCACCGCCGACCACGGGCCGGTGACGGCCGACAACCCCGCGCTGGGGTTGGGGATGTTCACGCTCACGCGGGTGGGTCTGCCCATCGCGGCGGCGGGCGTGCTCTACATCGTGCTCTTCGGGCGCAAAGGCCTGCCCGATCGCGTGAACCCGATCGAGGACGCCGAGACCCACGGGCAGGGCTATCACGCGGCCCTCAGGGTGGCCGCGGGCAGCCCCATCATCGGCAAGACGGTGGAGGCCGCCAATCTGCGCAACCTGCCGGGGCTATTCCTGTCGCGCATCGAGCGGGCCGACGACACGGTGGTGGCGGTGTCGCCCCGCGAGGTCATCGAGGGCGAGGATGTGTTGGTGTTCGTGGGGCAGCTCGAATCGGTGGTGGAGCTCCAGCAGATCAAGGGGCTGGTGCCCTCGACGAGCGACGCCCACGAGCAGGGCGGGACCGCGGCGCCGGGCAAGGATTACCGCCCCAACCTGCGCATCGTGGAGGCGGTGATCTCGAACAGCTCGTCGCTGGTGGGACTGACGATCCGTCAGTCGGGGATCCGGACGCGCTACGGCGCGGTCGTCGTGGCCGTGCGCCGCCAGGGGCAGCAGATCCCCGGCAAGCTGGGCGAGATCCGACTGCGCCCCGGCGACACGCTGCTGCTCGAGGCGGCCCCGGGCTTCGCCGAGCGGTTCAGCACCAGCACCGATTTCTACCTCGTCAACGAGCGGGGAACGCCCGCGTCACTCCGCCACGACCGCGCCTGGGTCGCGATGGCGGTGCTGGCGCTGCTGGTGGTCTTGCTCAGCCTGGAGGTGCTCGACCCGATGACCAGCTCCATGCTGGCCGCCGGTCTGATGATCCTGACCCGCTGCTGCACCGGGCCCCAGGCGCGCGGGGGGGTCGATTTCCAGATCCTGACCGTCATCGGCGCCTCGTTCGGCATCGGCGAGGCGATGGTCAACACCGGGCTGGCCGCGGATGTTTCCCACGCGATCGTGCGGGCGGGCGAGGCGGCCGGTCCCTGGGGGCTGCTGGCGTGCATCTACGCGCTGACCACGCTCTTCACCTCGTGCATGACCAACAACGCGGCGGCGGTGCTGATGTTCCCCATCGCAATGGGCATCGCCGCCGAGCAGTCGCTCAACCCCATGCCCTTTGTCATCGCGGTGACCATCGCCGCCAGTTGCGAGTTCTCGACCCCGATCGGGTATCAGACCAACCTGATGGTGATGGGCCCGGGCGGGTACAAGTGGCTCGATTACACCCGCTTCGGCGGGCCGCTGACCATCCTCTGCGGCGTCATCTGCGTGGCCCTGGCGCCGCTGGCGTTCGGGGGCTTCTGATCTCCTCTCCCCAGTGGGACGGCTTCCAGCCCGTCTCTTCACCTTTGAACCCTCACCTGGGCCTCATCCTCACATGGAAGAAAGAAGACGGGCGGGTAGCCCGTCCCACGAATGACCAGATCCCGCCACCACAGTCCCAGCGCACGCACCCGCCCGCGATGGGACCGTATGATCGAGACCCCCTCGGCGGACGCTCGCCGAAACCACCGCAACCCAGACTGACGAGGGACAATTGTGAAGATTCTCATCACCGGCGGCTCGGGTTTCATCGCGTCGTACTTCCACCGTGATCTGTCGGCCCTGGGGCACGAGCTGGTCAACCTGGATCTGGTCGAACCCAGCGGGGACCAGGCCCGGATGGAGTATGTCAGGGGCGACATCCGCGATCCCGCGGCGCTCGATCGGGCGATGGAGGGGGCCGAGCTGGTCGTGAACCTGGCCGCCGCCCACCACGACTTCGGCATCGAGCACGATACTTATTATTCGGTCAACGAGCACGGCTCGCAGCGGTTGTGCGACGCCATGGACCGCGCGGGGATCCGTGACGCGATCTTCTATTCCACCGTGGCCGTGTACGGCGACGCGCCCGGGCCGCACCATGAAGAGGCCCCGACCGAGCCCAACAGTCCCTATGGCGGGTCCAAGCTCAAGGGCGAGGCGGTCTTCCGGCGCTGGGTCGAGCGGGGCGACGCCCGCCGGGCGCTGGTCATCCGCCCCACCGTGACCTTCGGGCCCCACAACTTCGCCAACATGTACTCCCTGATCCGCCAGATCGACTCGGGCAGGTACTTCCGTTTCGGCGCAGGGACCAACTACAAGTCGCTCAGCTATGTCGAGAATATCGTGCACGCGACCCAGTTCCTGCGCGGCATGCTCGAAGAGAAGCCCAGCCGGGCGATCGGTGATTTCGAGATCTTCAACTACATCGACAAGCCCGACCTGACCAGCACCCAGATCTCCGACACCGTCAGCGCGTGCCTGGGCAGGAAGCCCGCGCCGGCGATGCCCTACGCGGTGGGGGTGCTCATGGGGCTGCCCTTCGATGCGGTGATCCGGCTGACCGGCAGGAACCTGCCCATCTCGACCGCCCGGATCGAGAAGATGTTCAGGACCGAGACCCGGTTCGAGGCCGACAAGCTGCTGGGTGTGGGGTATGTGCCCAAGGTCCCGCTCAAGGAGGGGATCGACCGCATGGTCCGGTGGTACACGAGCGAGGGCAAGCACGAGAACGCCCAGTGGCGCCAGCCGCCAGCCGAGGCGGTGATGGGCTGATTGATCTTTGCCCCTCCCCGCGCCCCCGCGCGGAGGTGGTCCGCCAGAGGCGGATCTTGGGCGTGACGGAGGGGTCTTGTGCGCGGCGGCCGCTCATCACCATTCGTGGGCCGGTCCAGACGCGAGCCGTGCGCCTCGTCAAAGCGAGCAGGCGGGCCCGGGGGGCCCGCCTGCTTTGAATCTTCCGGAGAAGATTCAGAGGGGTCTGGTTGACCGCGACACCGCGGCCGTCAGCGACGGCGCCGGGTGCCGACGAGCCCGCTGAGGCCGATCAGCGCCAGCGCCGAGGGCGCGGGGACGGACAAACGGGTGATCGAGAGGTTGTCGATCCCGATGGTGTGGTCGGTGAAGCCAAAGAAGAACCCGGGCTGGAGCGTGGTGAAGGCGATCTCGTCGACGCCCGAGAGCACATCGCTGAAGCTCACCCCCTCCGGGAGCGTGGGCTCGAAGGTGTCGGGGTCCTCGGCCCCGTACCCGCCCCAGCCGGCGGGCAGATCCGTGGCGTTGGGGTCGAAGGTGACGCTGTAGGTCATCCAGTCGCTGTTGTTGGCCTGCGAGATGTTGTCGAACAGGAACCACACGCTGTTGTAGGGGTACCCGCCCTGGGCGCCGTCGACATCGCGAAGCTCGACGAGCCAGGGACGCGAGACATCCTGGCCGAAGAAGTTGAGGTACTCGACGCGGACATCCATCGAGATGGTGATCGAATCGGAGGCGGTGTAGTCGCCCAGGTAGTCGGCGTTGGTGTTGTTGCGGAAGGTGACGCCGAAATCGTTGAAGACGGTGCGCATGAACGCGCCGTCGTTGCCCCCGGTGGGCTCGATGGTGGTGGCGCCGCCGATGCCGCTGGGCCCGGACCAGCCGTTGGCGCCGGAGCTGAAATCGGTGTTGACGGTGGTCCCGGCCAGCGCGGGCATCGCGCAGGCGCACAGGGCGAGCGTGGTGGTCGTGAATCTCATCTGTTCTCCTCCAAAGCTATGAAACAAAGTTGGTGTCGATTGGGTTGGTGTCGATTGGGTTGGTGTCGTCTTGCGTCATCGTCACGAGCGGCGGCGGCGAGCGCCCACCAGCCCCGAGAGACCCATCAGTGCCAGCGAAGCGGGCGCGGGAACGACCGAGCCGCTGACCACCAGGCCGGGAGCGCCTTGGGTGTAGCCCGAGATCCATTCCCCGTTGGGATTGGCCGAGTTCTGGATCGAGTGCCATACCGGCTCGTCCTGGCCCGAGGCGACCCAGACCGCGTCAACGAAGGCGGGGGAATCGGACTCGGCGACGATCCAGTAGGTCGTGCCGGCCGAGAGAATGGGGTGCAGGAGCGAATCGACGGTTTCGAGGATGGGGTCCCAGCCGATGGCGGCGGTCTGGACATCCCATGACTCGAGCACGGTCGAGCCGGGGATGGTCATGCCGCCCTCGTTGTCGGTGCGCAGCGAGACGGTGTAGGGGGCGCCGGCGTTGTCGAAATCGTTGCTCATCATCCACAGCCCGACCTGGTCGAGTCTGTAATCCTGATCGGGGGTGAAGGCGATACCGACCGACTGCTCGATGAAGATGTCGAAGCCGTAGAAGCCGATGAACCCGCCGTCGGGAGTCCCGGTGTCGAAGATGACATCCGCGGATGCGGAGCCAGCGAGGCACGCGAGCCCCAGGGCGACGGTCGTGATCGTGATGTGGTGTGAGGTCATGGCTCTCTCGTTTCCTGATTGGGGGGCGGGGTGATGGTTCGCCCCCTGGATTGGATCAACCGGCGCAGGATCGGCGCCCGGCCGAGCGCGTGATGGTTGCATGTTCCCTCGGCGCATGCGCGGTCGGCCCGACGCCTCCCGCTGAGAGATAGATATAACCGACCCGGGCCCCTGGTTGCAAGGAAGTTTCCCTGAAACTGCACAGAAATTTGATGCAACGGGCTCCGATCTCGGGTATGATGCCTCTCGATCGCGTGTCATCGCCCGAAATCGCTGTTTTTCGGCCGCACATGGATCTGAACTCTTCAACCATTCTTGAGGACGCATCACCCACGATGAGCGCCGCGGACACCAACCATCCCCCCGTCGTATCGACGCTGGAGCCCAAGCGACCGGCCATGGGGGGATTGGAGACGCGCATCAACGCCGCGGGCGAGGACCTGCTCTCGGGCTTCGCGTGCGTGCTGGGACAGATCCCCGGCGGCGACGCCGGACCCCAGCGACTGGCTCAGGAACTGGGCATCGACAAGGTGCTCGCCTCGCGCATCCTCAAGGCCGTGCGGGCGCCCGACGCGATGTCGGTGGTGCACCGGGTGCCCGGGCCCGAGCCCATGCGCCGCCTGCTCAAGGCGTCAGGGAGGGCCGGGGCCAACCCCGCGGATGTACGCCGCGCAGGGGCGGCAGTGGACCGCTTCGAGTCGCTGATCCGCTCGGAGATCGGCGACCGCAGCGCGCTGGAGGCGATCCTCAGCGCGTGGGTGCCCGAGGCGCGGCGCGAGTTCGAGCTGCGGCGCAAGCAGAGCGCCTTCCGGGCGATGAGCCAGCTCAAGGGGGCGCAGGTCGAGGCCTACGCCGAGGCGGCGATCTTCTGGCCCAGCGCCGACGCCGAGCACATCGACATCGTCTGGATCAAGGCCCTGATCGGGCTCCACCGCCTGCGCCCGGGCGTGCGGGTGAAGTTCACCAGCCGGCGCAGCGTCGAGGACCCGGGGGCGCGCAAGACCTACACACTGGCGGGCGACCCCGTCGAGGGCGTCAGCGGCGCGGCCCTGACCAACTACTGCTCCGACCCCACGCCCACGCTCGAAGCGGTCCGCGCGGGCGAGATGATGCATTATGTGCTCAAGGACGAGGGGTACGGCGCCAGCACCAGTCTCGACCTGGTCACCTGCGAGGTGAATCGCGGCGAGATCGCCCGCTATATCCCCCAGAGCCGCCAGCGCCGGGCGTGGGCCTCGAGCGACATCAACCTCCCCTCGCGTCGCATGCAGTTCGATGTGCTGGTGCACCGGGACCTCTACACCGGCTCGTTCCCCGAGCTGCGGGTCTACGACACCGCCATCAGCGGGATGGCCGACATCAACGACCCCACACGCGACATCGACCAGCTCGACCTGCTCGAATCGATCGACAACCTGGGCGCGGGGCTGGGACGCTTCGGCTCCTCGCATGTCCCTCGCTACCGCCAGATGCTCGAAGAGGTCTGTAGCACGCTGGGATTCGATGGCGACGCGCTGCGGGGCTACCGCGTGAGCAGCGATTACCCGATCTACGGCTCGCAGACAGCGATGATCTTCGCGACCCAGGACCGAACGGCCTGATCAGGCCGGCTCCGCCTCGGGTTGGCGTTCATGCCGTTCATGCCGTTCATGCCGGTGGGCCCCCACCGCGGCCCCGTCGGCGAGCCACGCGGCGAGCTTGGCGCGGCGCTCGTGTGTTTCTTCGTCGGTGAACTGAGGGTCGGCGAGTCTGAACACCTCGGCGTACTTGGCCGCGCACACCCGGAGGGTGTAGCCCCGTTCGAACACCTCGCGGGCCCGCTGGCCCATGCGAGCGGTTGTCTGCTGGTCGTGGATCAGCGCCCTGAGCTTCTCGGCCAGGCGCGCCGAGTCGCCCAGCGCCGACCAGATCCCGCATTCGCCGTGCTCGACGATCTCGCGCAGCTCGGATCGTTCCTCGCTGAGCGCCACAATCGCCTTGCCCACCGCCAGGGATGTGTAGAGCTTGCTGGGGAAGCTGATGCCCTCGATGCCCTCGGCGATGGTCACCAGCGAGGCGTCACAGGCGTTGAGCGAGTCGTTGAGCTGGTCGAAGGGCTGGTAGGGCAGCGTGACGACATTGTCCAGCTCACGCTCCCGGATGTGGCGCTCGATCTGACTCAGCTTGCCCCCCGCGCCCACGAGCACGAGCCTGAAGGGCTCATCCCTGAGCAGTTCGGCGGCCCCGAGCACGGTGTCGAAGTCGTAGTAGAGCCCCAGGTTTCCGGAGTAGAGCAGCACAAAATCGTCCAGAAGCCCGTTGGCCCTGGCGATCTGCGACTCGGATTTGGGCTTGGGAAAGAGCGCGTCGCCGTCGGCCCAGTTGGGGATGACATGGATGCGCTCGGGGCTGATCGGGTAGGTATCGGCGACGAGCTTCTTGGCGGCGCTGCAGAGCACGATCGCCTCCCGGGCGCGCTTGTATTTGCGCCGGTTCATCGCCATCCAGACGCGCTCGATGAGCGAGCCCTTCCTGAAGGTCCCGACCCAGACGCCGATCTGGGGGTGCGCGTCGTGCAGCAGGGTGACATAGCGGTGCTTGCGGAAGAGCGAGACGAACCAGCCGATGGTCCCCAGGAACGGCGGGTTGGTGCTGTACATATAGACCGTGTCGGAACGCGATCGCAGCAGCATCCCCAGGATCATGGGGACGATGAAGGTGAGGTAGTTGACCGCCCGCCCCGGCAGGCTGTTCTTGTCGAACCGGGCGACCTTGAGTCGCCGGATCTTCACGCCGTCGACGGTTTCACGAAGCGGGCAGTCCCGCCATGTGTCGGGTGGGCCGTAGCTCGGCCGCCCCGTGAAGACCTCGGCCTCGAAACCCTGCCTTGCCAGCTCGGTGGCCAGCTCGTGGAGCAGATGCCCGGTCGAGGAGACATCGGGCGCGTAGTACTGGCACAGGATGACAACTCGGGTCTTGGGCACGGGCGGGGATGCTCCGGATGATGACGGCTAAGAGCATAGTCGGCCTTTGGGACGGGCTCTTTTGAAGACATGCCCGGATCGAGGCGTGAATATCCCCGATATACTCAACACGATCGGGCACGCCCCGGGGAGCGGGATTATCGATGAGCCATGTGCGAGCACAATCAGAGACCGATAACGCGCGCGTCGGCGGGGCTCTGGGTTCGGTTGATCCCGTGTCAGTGCCGGGGGCGCACACCCATGACGGGTACACCTTCGAGCGGATGATGGCCAAGCCGCTGCCGCCGGGGGCGTACATGGGGTTCTTCACCAGGGGCGAGAAGGCGCGCCGGGTGCTCTGGAACATCACCCAGGCGACCCTGTTCCGCTTCTCTCCCCGCCGGGCCGACCGCTGGCGGGCCTGGCTGCTGCGTTGTTTTGGCGCCAAAGTCGGCCGCGTCAAGCTGCTGCGCGGCACCGTGCGCATCGAAGTGCCGTGGAACATCGAGATCGGCGAGGGCGCTCAGATCGGCGACCGGGTGTATCTCTACAGTCTGGGCCCCATCAGGATCGGGGCCCACACCGTGATCAGCCAGTTCTGCCATCTCTGCGCCGGCACGCACGACTTCGAGCGCAGCGATTTCCCGCTGCTGCGCGTGCCCATCACCATCGGCTCGCGCTGCTGGATCGCCGCCGAAGCATTCGTGGCCCCGGGCGTCACCATCGCCGACGGGGTGGTGGTGGGCGCCCGCGCCAGCGTGGTCAGCGACCTGCCCGCGTGGAGCGTGTGCGTGGGGTGCCCGGCCAAGCGCATCGGCCCGCGCCGCCTCTTTGATGTGTCCACCGGGGAGCGGCTCGACCCCTCATGACCACGCGGACGGACCATCCTCGGCCCACCCGGCCGGGCCGCGCACAAGAAGCCCGCGGCCTTCGCGCCGCCTTCGTGACGCTCTACGACGCGCGCGATGTCACCATGATGTCGGGCACCGGCTACAACATCTCCCAGAGCTTCGAACGCAACGGGCTGACACTCGATTACATCGGGCCTCTGCGGCGTCAGATCAGGCCCGCAAATGCGCTCAGGCACGGCTTCAACCGGTTCGTGCGCCGTCAGAACGACCACCCCCAGCGGGACCCGGCGTTTCTCAAGCACTATGCGCGCCAGGTCGAGGCGCGGCTGCGGGATCTTGATGTCGATGTGGTCTTCGGCTCGGGAGGGCTCCCGGTCGCCTATATCGAGACCGAGGCCCCTCTGGTCATCTGGACCGACTGCACCTTCGCTAACCTGCTGGACTACTACGCCAAGTACAGCAATCTCTCTCGTCGCACGATTTGCGACGGGCACGCGGCCGACCGGAACCTGTATCAACGCGTCGAGCGGGCGATCTTCGCCTCCTCGTGGGCCGCCGAATCGGCGATCCGCGACTACGGGCTTGATCCGGATCGTGCCCACATTATCTCACGCGGGGCGAATGTGCCGGGCATCGGGTCGGAATCCGATGCCCGGGCGTTGATCAACGCCCGTCCGGCGGATCGGTGTGTCCTTCTCCTGGTGGGGGTCGATTGGAAACGCAAGGGCGGAGACATCGCAGCCCAGGCGGCGCGCGTGCTCAACGAGCGAGGGATCCCCACCGAGCTGCGCGTGGTCGGGGTCGAGCCCGAGTTCGACGGCCCGATCCCGGAGTATGTCAAGCCCCTGGGGCGCATCTCCAAGGCGACCCCAGCGGGGATGGAGCGCTTCACCACGCTGCTGGGCGAGGCCCATTTTCTGGTCGTCCCCACCCGCGCCGAGGCGTACGGGATTGTGTATCTCGAGGCGTCGGCCTACGCCGTTCCCTCGCTGGCGCCGCGCACCGGTGGCACGCCCTCGGCGATGGCCGACGGCGTCAACGGGGTGCTCATGGAGCCGGACGACCCGGGGGAGCGCTACGCCGACGAGATCGAGAAGCTGTACAGGGACCCCGAGGCCTATCGTGCATTGGCGCTGCGCGCCCACCGCGATCACCTCTCCCGGAGCACCTGGGATGTCGTAGGGCGGCAGGCGATCGGCGTCCTGCGCATCGCGGCCGAAGCCAGGCCGCGCACCGGATCACACCCAACCCATTGAGAGACACATGCCCCCTCCACGATTCATCACCAAACCGGTCCTGTCGTGCCTCTCGGCCCTGCTGCATCGTTCGCCCTTCAAGACCCGGCTGGGGGGCATCAGCACACTCGCCGCCAAAGCGCTGGGACTTTATTCGATGACCGAGCCGCGCACCGCGGTGCTCCGCAACGGGATGAGGCTCCCGGTGCGTCTGAGCGATTACAACGGCCGCATGCTGTATCTCTTCGGCACCCCCGATCCAAAGATCATCTGCGTGTGCCGGACACTGTTGCGAGAGGGTGATGTCTTTCTGGATATCGGGGCCAACTTCGGGACCGTGGGGCTCCTGTCGCATGATGTGCTCGGGCCGACGGGTTCGCTCCACTTCGTCGAGCCCCAGCCCGAACTGTGCGATGCGATCAACGGTGCGCTCCGCCAAGTTTCGGTGGTCAACGCGACGGTGCACAACTGCGGCATCTGGGACGAGGACGGCCAGCTCACCCTCACCCGTCCCGACAAGCACACCGGCGCCGCTTCGATCTCCGATCATGCGCAGGGCGGGGGCGAATCATTCCGGGTCCCCGTCCGCGCGATTGACTCGTTCCTGGACGAGTGCGCGGGCCAGCGCCCCTTCGGCGCCAAGGTCGATGTCGAGGGGGCCGAGCCGAGAATTTTGCCCACGATCTTGGCCCACCCCACGCTGCGTTTCGTGCTCTTCGAGTGCAACATCCCCGAGGTCCGCGATCACGCGTGGGAGCTGATCAGCCTGAAAAGGCTCGCCTTCTTCGGGCTCAGCAAGCACCTCTTCACCATCCGACTCGTGCCCATCACCACACGCGAGCAGCTGAGTAGAGTGCATGATGTGCTGGCGGTGCGGATGGATACCAAAGCCGCACCCGTAGGCGAGTTTCATCCAGTCCGGCTCGCTACGGCGATGAGCTGACTCGTTCACGACGCCAGAACGATTGCCGATGCTCCTCTGAGAGGACCAAGCATACATGAAGATTGTTCACGCCATCAGCAACATGAACTTCTCCAGCGGCGGGCCGGTGCGCGCGATTATCGATCTTTCTGCCAAGCTTGCGCAGCGTGGGCACGAGGTCAAAATCATTACATTTGACGATATCAATGCCCCCGATGAATGGAGGTCCAACCCGGCGAATAACCCCTCCACGATCGCCCTGGGGGCAATGCGCTTTCGTGGTTTCGCGATGAGCGGCGAGCAGAAGCGTAATGCCGCCGATGCGATCCGGTGGAGCGATGTCGTGCACGCGCACGGCATATGGAGTTCGCTGGCCAGGCGCGTCACACGGATGTCTCGTAAGAACAACGCTCCCTATGTTATCTCGCTGCGCGGGATGCTCGATGACTGGTCCATGGAGCAGCGCCGTGCTAAGAAGCTGATGTACCTGCGGCTCGGCGGATCACGCATGCTCAACAATGCGGCATTGATCCACTCGACGGCCGAGGGCGAGCTGGCGCAGTCGAAGAAATGGTTCCCAGACGCACAAGGCGTGGTCATCCCCAACCTGCTCAATCTTGATCCATTTGACAAGCTTCCCGATACAAAGATCGCTCGCGACGCATTCCCCTTTTTCGATACTGGGGACCCCGTGCTGCTGTATCTCTCAAGACTGCATTACAAGAAAGGTGTTGAACACCTGATCCGGGCCGTGGGACGCCTGCGCGAGAGGGGCGCGACGCACCGGCTGTTGATCGCTGGCGACGGTGACAAGGCGTACGAGCGTTCGCTCAGATCACTCGCCACGGAACTCGGCCTGGACGATCATGTCGCGTTTCTGGGGCTGGTCGTGGGCGACGAGAAGATCTCGCTCTACCGGGCCGCCGACCTGTTCGTGCTGCCCACCAGCCAGGAGAACTTCGGGTTCGTGATCTACGAGTCGCTGGCCGCGGGGACCACCGTGCTGACTACCAGGGGCGTGGACACCTGGCCCGAGCTCGAACAGCACGCCGGGGCCACCATCTGCGAGCAGGACGAGCGGGATCTGGCCGAGCACATCAAGCGGCTGACCGATGACCGTGACCGGCTCGAAGCCCTCGGGCGCGACGGGCGGGCGTGGATCTTCGATCAGATGCACCCGGATCGGATCATCGAGCGGTTCGAGGCGTTCTACGCGCGGGCGGCCACCGGTCGCGCCTGACGAGCATAGGGTTGCTCAGGGCCCGTAGGAATAGCTTTCGTGCTCGTCCTCGAAGTACGCATATTCGGTGAATATCATGCTTTGCTCCGACTGCTTCAGGAGCATCTTGCGGATGTTCACATTGGCCACCGAGGCGAGCATGAATATGCTGAGGGTCGCTGAGACGCGGCTGATCATGTAGCCTTCGAGCACCGCCCCGGCAAAGTACATGAGCATGATCCCGTTGAGAAAATCGAGGTAGTTGCGGTATTCCGGTGCGACCCTGAACCGAGCCAGCATGGATTTGAGGATCTCGACTGAACCGACGAGTGTGAAGACGATCTGGATCAGCAGCATCCCGATGCCATAGGACGCGAACCCGTAGAGCCAGCTGTTCTCACTGCTTTCCGCGTCTTCGACGCCTACTCCCAGAAACGGGTTATCGGTCGCGACCTGAAGCAGCTTTCTCCAAGCCCCCGAGCGAGTGTCCTTCGTGCTGGTGAGTCGATCAAGCCCCATACCGAAGTCCATCACGCTGCCCAGCATTTTCACGCCCGCATACAGGAGTATGCCCGCGATTGGAAGGAGGAATATGGCTCTTCCGGCGCGGGAGTAGAAGATAGCGCAAATACCGATCACCGCCATACCCAGGCCGGTTCTTGATCCCGTCCAGATCAGGAACAGCGCGTCGAGAACCAGGAGCCCGATCAACGGGATCATGTATTTTCGCGTCTCGTTGAGCAGGAGCCAGAGCGTCATGACGCAGCAGAATGCCATCAGCACGCCCGCGAGTTGCGGGTTGGTGATCAATCCCGTGAAGCGGTTTTCGTTGCCCATCATGACATACTGCTTGTTCACCGCCATCTGAACGAACACCATCCCGACCCAGACGATGTTGGTGAGCACGAGCGATCTCACGAGCACGATCAGGTCTCCGGGTTTCTCGATGTAGATCGCGGCAGTGAAGATCATCGGTGTCAGCGTCAGCAGGCAGAAAATCACGGACTGCAGCCCGTCGGAGGCCCCCACATGATGCAGGCGCATCGCTCCGGCGTAGACGCCGATCAGGAGCAGCAGGACCGCTGATACGGAGATCGATTTGCCCCTGAGACGATTCAACTGAAAGAGGCAGGCGAAACTCGCCGCGACGCCGCAGACAAAGTAGAGGGGCGTGCGGTTTGCCTGGATCGGCAACCATATCGTTGGATTCACCCGATCGTTCCAGGTCAGGGACAGTCCGATTGAACCGAATAGGAACAAGCCCATGAACGGAAGGAGCACACCCCATCGCTTGGTGAGACCCATCAGATAGACGACCAGAAGCACGAGTCCAGCCGCAGCGCCGAAACCCAAGATGAGCATTGACCGATCCACTGGCCTGAACCGAGAGCCCTTTCCTCTGACAGACGCCTGTCTCTTCTCATTATTGGCCGAAACCCCCCCATGGTTCAGGCGATTTATTTGCATGTGACATATTCTTGCAGAAAAGCGCGATGAGAACTCCATGAGCCATGAACTTCGGCGGGGCATGACCCGCATCATCTCGAACTACGCCCGACTCCTGATCACACTGGGACTGGGCGTCATCGTCGTGCCCTACACCATCCGCTGGCTCGGCGACGATGCGTTCGGCATCATCTCCCTGCTGGGCGCCAACATCGGCATCGCCGCCATCTTCCGTCAGATCATCATGATGTCGCTCGTGCGTGAGCTGGCGCACGCGTACCACACGAACACCGACGAGGAGTTCGCGCGAAGCTACGCGACGATCAACATCATCACGCTGCTGTGCGCCGCCCTCACCGTCCTGAGCTTCGCGCTGCTGATGCTCTTCATCCCTGTCTTCAAGATATCTCCCGAGTTCGTCGGGGCGGCGAGGTGGTTCGTCCTTGGTCAGGGTTTGCTCGTCTCCCTGTCGATCCTGCTGGCCCCGACCTTCAACATGTATCTTGTGCAGGAACGGTTCGTCGAATACAACATCTGGTTCGTCCTCAACCGTTCCGCGAACCTGGTCGCGGTGCTCATCCTGGGCTACGCCATCGTGATCGATGATCCTATCCGCGGGCTCACGCTGCTGGGAATCGCCTGGGCGGGACTCTCCTCGCTGATTTCCATAGCGGCTACGGCTGTGATTGTCCTGGGCGAGCACCGACTCATGCCTAGGCTGCGTGGCGCGGATCGCAAGGCCGCTTCCCAGATTTTCTCCACATTCTCCTGGAATACGCTCGTCCAGCTGGCCATGAACATCCATGAGCAGATTCCTCCTCTGCTGCTCAACATCTTCTTCGGCACGCTGGCCAACGCCGCATGGGGGATCGGGTTCCGATTCGTGGCCTATATCCGCATGTGCACCACGGGCGTGCAGTTCGGCTCCGACGCCGTCAGCGCCCGCCTGGCGTCCGAGGAGGACACCGAACTCTCTCGCCTGAAGCTCCAGCGGCTGATCAACATCCAGACCAAGCTCACGGCCATGGTCGCCCTGCCCGCCTCGGCCATCGTCTTCGTCTACGCCTGGCCCATCTTCGATGTCTGGGTGGGGCGATCGCTGGCGCAGTACTCGACCGTCATGACCATGGC
The DNA here is from genome assembly GCA_964387925.1 of uncultured Phycisphaeraceae bacterium. Classification (GTDB taxonomy): domain Bacteria; phylum Planctomycetota; class Phycisphaerae; order Phycisphaerales; family UBA1924; genus UBA1924. The sequence continues at coordinate 247,717 of CAYLXF010000002.1, read as the reverse complement.
GGTCTACATGTCCAGGATCCTGGCCGTCGCCCTGGCCTCGCGGGCCATCTCGGATACCTGGCTCATCGTGCTCTACGGCGCCGGGTATGTCAAGAGCTACGCCCCGTGGGTTTTCGCAGGCGGGCTCTTCGCCCCCGTCGCGTCGATCGTGCTCATGTTCACCCTCCCTGATGATCTGGTGCTCTACGCCCCGCCCGCGATGTTCGCTTTCGTGCTCTTCTTCGTGCATCTGCTGGGTCTGCCGCTGATCACCGGCAAGTGCCTGCACATCCGGCCGCTGACGCTGCTTGGCTCACTGATACGCCCCGGCGCCGCCACGGTGGCGGCGCTGGCGTGCGCCCTGGGGGTGCTGATCCCGAGCGGGAAGCTGGGTGATCTGGGGTTCTGGACGCCCATCACCGCCGAGCACGGCCTGAGCATCGAGTGGAGCTGGATGCTCGCCTCGCTGGCGCTCTTCGCCGTCGTCTACGCCCTGTGCAGCCTTGTTTTCGTGTTCGATGCCAGCGAACGCCAGCGGGTCCACTCGCTGGTCCGGCGGCTGGCTGGCAAGTCATCGCCGAGTGGAGCGTAGGGGCAGTCCTAACGCCGGCCAAGACGAAGATCGACCACCACCGCGCGATGGTCGCTTCCCAGCGTCCGTCGCATGGACCACGCGATCGGTCGGACATCGCCCAGGGTCCAGACATCATCGATCTGAGGCGAGAGCCACGCCGGCAAGTCCCCGCCGGCGGGGAAGCTCCCCCCGGGGCGCAGCAGCGGCTTGGTCATCCGCAGCCCGGCGCGGCGCAGGGTCCTGGCACGGACCTGCGCGGGACCCGCGTTGAGGTCGGCCCCCATCACGACGGGCAGACCAGTGAGCGCGTGCAGGCGCGCCGCCTCGGCCGCCTGCAGTTCGATCGTCGCGTTTCCCTTCACCCACCGCTGAGGCGACCTGGGCGAGAGCGGGTGCATCAGCCCAACGACAACATCCCCGCCGGGGCGAGAGAGCACCGCGTGTAGGTTGTAGGGCGCATCGCCCGGATCGCCGCCGTACTCCAACAGACGCATCGGCCACCGGCTGATGATGTAGCACTGAGATGTCGTCGAGTCCACCCATGGACGGATCACCCAGTGCGAGTACCCCGTGCCCTTGAGGAAGTCCTTTTTCTGAACCGAGCGGCTCAGCACCGGGTGGACCTCGAGCAGCACGATCACATCCGCATCCATCCCGAGCAGGTCCTGAACATCCTCTTTCCAGAGCTTGTTGCCGGGGTTGATGTTGCAGCTGACCACCCGCAGCGCGCCCGCGTCCTTGTGCGCCGTGTCGACCCGCGGCAGCGACCAGCGCCGGTGCGTGGCCACAGGGGCCATCGCCAGGCACGCCAGCATGAGCAGCGCCGCACCCGCGCCGCGCCGGCGGAGCGGGATCCCGACAACCACCGCCGCAAACAGCACCGCCAAACCGATGAACAGCTGTTCGGAGGCGAGGATGTCGAAGCGGTACCACCATGTTCCCAGCACCCACGCCGCGCACAGCGGCGCGGCCACGACCACCGCCGCCCACGCCACCGCGTCGAGCCGGCGCGAGCGAGGGCGCGGGCTGAAAGATTGTTCGCGTTCATGGGTCATCGGATCTCTTATCGTACCGAGCCGGGCGATGTACGGAAGCAGCCCACGAAAAAGCGGGCGGCCCGGCTTGGGCCGCCCGCTCGTGGGTGTGTGAGCGGACCGTGGACGGGATCAGTTGTCCCGGTACAGGTACCCCGCGTCGAGCGCCTTGCCCACGCGGGTCGAGATCTCCTCGAGGTGCGCCCGGGTGTAGGCGTCGAGCATGTCGCGGCTCTCGAGCACGCCGTCCACGCCGTCCTTGATCTTGCGCAGGTGCATCATCGCCAGCATCTTGATGGGCTTGGCCGACGAGTTGTACCCGTTGGTCTCGAGCGCCATGTCGATCAGGCGGCTCAGGTGCTCGCGCTGGAGATTGCGTCGCAGCGACGAGATCATGGGCTCGCGGTTGGTGTAGCTCTTCGTGGGCTTGGAGCCGATCTCGCTCCAGATCGACTCGGTGACCGTCCGCATCAGCTCGGCCAGCGTCAGCGCGTCCTGGTCGGCGGGCACGAACAGCTCGTAGTCGTACACCCGCTGGACCGTCTGGGGGTTGAGCAGCATCGTCAGCGCCGAGGCCTGCATGCCCATCACACGGTCGTGGACCGGCATCGCCGCGTCCTCGAGCACCGAGCTCATGTCGTCCCACCACTTGTCGACCGTGGTGTGCGACAGCAGGTCCGGGGTGATCCCGAAAGCCCCGTCGCTGAACGCGTTGTCGATCACGAACTTGAGCGCGGCCCGCTGACGCTCGGCGGGGACCACCTCGATCGGGGCGCGCCCGCCAGGGTCGCCCTTCTTGTCGCGGTAGACATACGCCGCCCCGATCCAGTTGGCCATCATCGACAGGCTCTGCATCTGGGTGTTGAGCGTGATCAGGTACCCGCGCCGGGCACGCGACCACGAGTCGCCGTCGCCGACGAACTTGCCGAGCAGCCCGTCACGGATCGTGCCCACCAGACGCATCTGGTTGTTGGCGAAGTCGAGCGGGTCCTCGGCCAGGTCGTAGCGCCGCGCCCGCGGGTCGGGCCCGAAGGTGTCCTCGTCCGTGCCGTAGGCCAGCTCGGGCTCGGAGACGCGAGACAGCACCTTCTCCAGGTTCTTCTCGGGGCCGTAGCCGTACTCGATGGCCCAGTAGTCGTAGGGGCCGATGTGGTAGGACGAATAATCGCCCTGCTCGGTCCCGAAACCGGGCATCATGATGTTGATCCCGTTGTAGTCCATCACCGACGACGACCAGGGCTTCTTGCCCTTCATGGCCTCGGAGTTGATGTCGGCCAGCTCGTAGGAGCTGGAGCCCTTGAAGTTGTGGCGCAGCCCCAGGGTGTGCCCAACCTCGTGGGCGACGAGCTCGGCGAGCATGGGACCGACGAACCACTCGGGCACGCCGTCGATCATGTCGCCCTCTTTCTTCTTGTCCTTGTCGCCCTTCTCGGCCTTGGGCTGGTCGCCCTCGTCCTTGGCCTCGTCCTTCGCCGTTTCCTCGGGCTTCTTCTCCAGGAGCGCCAGGTACTCGGGCGGAATCATCGCCCGCAGCCCCGGGTTCTCCTCAAGCTGCTTGCGGATCATCTCGAGGGTCTCCTCGTCGATCTCCGGCTCGCCGCTCTTGCTCGCGTCGGCGCCAGCGTCGGCGGCCGCGCTGACCTTCTCCAGATCGCCCGAGAAGAGCTCGATCATGCTCAGGTACATGCGCATCGTCGCCAGGTCGAGCGCCTTGCCCGTGGCGGCCATGCACATGCCGCTGACCTGCGACGCGCGCCCGCCCAGCCCGTCGAACTCGTCCGTGCCGATCATGCTCGTGCCCGGCACGAACCCGCCCATCGAGGCCAGATCGTGCAGCGGGCTTTCCCCTTGGGCGCGCTGCTGTTCACGCTCGTAAAGGATCTGGTCGCGCTTCGCCGGGCTGGCCAGGCGCAGGCGCGGGTCCCACTTGGGATGCTCCTCGAGCCACTGCAGCGTCGAAGGTGAATAGCCCTCGACGGCCAGGTTGCCCAGCAGGTCCTCCCAGCGGTAGGTGAACACGCGCACCCAGCCGTCGGTGAGCACCACATCGGCGTCGAGAATCTCGCCCGTCATGGGGTTGACGCGAGACGGGCCGATGGCCGTCGACACATCGTTGCTGATCCAGCGGATGAAGTTGTAGCGCACATCCTCGGGGTCCTTGTCCATGTTGGCGCCCGAGTCCTTGTCCTGATACTGCACCTGGATGGCCCCGTCGATGCCGATCTTGCGGAACGCGTCGTTCCACTGCTCCACCCCCTCGCGCACCCAGCGCCGGTAGCGGATCGGCACCGTGTGCTCGATGTAATAGACGATGGGCTCCTTGGGCGGGCTCATCGACAGCTTGGGATCCGCCTTCTCCAGGTTCCAGCGGTTGATCAGCCGCCGGCTCTTCTCCTCGGACTCGTACTGCCCCAGGTCGGTATAACTCGTGACAAAGTAGCCCACGCGCTGGTCGGCCTCACGCGGCTTGAAGTCGCGAGAGCCCTTGATGTTCGAGATCGAGTAATGGAACTTCTTGATCGTCCCGCCCGCGATCGGGCCCTCGAACTGGATCTCAACATTGTCGGGGAACGCCTTGATCGAGTCGACCGTCGTCAGCTGCGGGTTGATCCCCCGCGCCGAGCCGCCGAAAAAGTTGGTCGCCTTACCCACCAGCAGCTCGTCCATGTCGATCACCGGCTGCCCCTCGGGGCCCATCGCCTCGATCGGGACATCGAGCAGCACCCGGTCGGTGAACACCGTTTCGAGCGAGTCCTTGGACTCCTGGTCGCCCGTGGAGCGCACGGCGATCTGCGGCTGGATCAACGCCAGGCGATTGCCGATCCGCTCCCAGCGGGTGTAGATATCCCCCGCCTGCAGCCCCGCAAAGGTCTCGCCGCCGGCGACGGTCATCGCGAAGAAGTGGTGCTGCTTGTTGTAGTTGCGCGGCAGCTCGGCCAGCACCTGGTTGGTCTTCTTGTTTAGGTACAGGTTGTAGAACGACTCCCCGTCGGCCGTCGAGATCACCTTCTCGTAGCCCTCGGAGATGTCCTTCCACGACTTGAGACCATCGTCGTCGTGGGACGCGCCCGCTTTCCCCCGCCCGGCGCGGGCCATCGCGGCCAGCTGGGACAGATCCAGACTCTCGTCGGGGCTCGGGGTGGTGTCGCCCGCGCCGGCGGGCCCGTCGAGCCCCGTCTGGGCCAGCGCCGAGCCCACGCACAGCGCCGAGATCCCCACCATGACGCCCACGAGCCCCGTGAGCGCCCGGATGGAGGCACGCTTTGATTGATCCTGCTTCATGTCACGGCTCATGTCTCAAAACTCCCGTTGTGGCGCCCCTCGCAGGGCTCGTGCCGCCGGCGGAACGCCGGGGGTCGGTTCGTTGGCTCGCCGGGACCCGCATACGCGTTGTGCGGGGCGCGGCTTCTCACTGTGATCAGGGTCCCTATCGACGCCGGTATCGGGACGCGTCGAAATCGGGACCGGTTGGAGCGCATGATATGCGCCCTTGAACTACGCAGGAATTACCAGGCCGTACGCGGAAAGATTCAAGAAACTGCCGGATCAGGCCGGATTGAGGTGAATCCACACCACCAGGGCCGTGGTCACCACGAACACCAGCCCCGCCAGACGCACCATGTTGTCCCGCAGGGCCAGCTCGGTGGGATCGTCGTACCGCCCCCGCATGAGCAGCGTGATGGTGCGGAGCAGCGCCAGGGTGGCCGGGGGCACCGTGATCCAGAGCAGGTTCATCCCGAAGGCATCTAGACTATCTTGTCTATGTGCGAACTCATAGACATACATCTCATGGCGGCTCTGCACATAACCCATGTAGGTCAAAAGAGTTGTGACGCCCGTCACCACCACGAACATCCGCAGCATCTGGTCGGTATAGTGCTGCTGCACATCCCGCGCCGCCATGGCGGCCTCCTCGCTGCCCATGTTCCGCCGCTCGCCCAGACGCTTGCCGAAGGCCAGGAACATGCTCAGGAAGAGCGTCGCGTTGAGCAGCCAGGTCGAGGGGGTGATTCCCACGGCCGCGCACCCGCCGAGCACGCGCAGCACGAACCCCGACGACAGGCACAGCACATCGACGATGATGATGTGTTTGAGCCCCGCCGAGTAGAGCATCACATTGATGATGTAGAGCACCAGCAGCCCCAGCACCCACCCCCGGAGTTCCGCCGGCACTCCCAGCACGCACGCCAGCGACGCCAGCAGCAGCGCGATCCCGTAGACCTTGGCCACCCCCACCGGGACCTGCCCCGAGGCCAGCGGGCGCCGGCTCTTGCGCGGGTGCGCCCGGTCTCGCTGCACATCGGCCAGATCGTTGAAGACATAGCACCCCGAGGCCGCCAGGGCGAAGCCCATGAAGGTCAGCCCCAGCGTCAGGGCCAGCTCGCCCGCGCCCATGTCCCGCAGCTTGCCGTCGCCCAAGGCGAAGGCCGGCCCGATAAGCACGAACACGCCCTTGGTCCATTGGTGGACCCGCGCGAGCCTGAACAGGCCGCGCACGAGGCCGCCGTGCTGGGTCTGGGTTCGATCATGCTGGGCGGAGGGTCTGGTCATACAGGATTCTCTGCGTGCTCTGGGATCGACATATCCCCCTGACGGGCTCAAGAGTTTGCGTCAATGGACCCATGGGCGCGAAAATAGTATCGAATCAATGTTTTCATGAAGACCCGCACCGATAAGGTATGGCGTTGACGCCTGAAAGATCCATGACGAGGGAAACCGAGGGGATCAGCCGCTGGATGCGCCCGAGCCGGGCGCGCCGGGTCTGGTCCGCGTGCCTGATCATCGCCATCGCTCTCACGCTGTGCTGGGGGGTCATCCTTTCGGGCAACATGCAGGGACGCGGGGCGGTGGACGACCTGTGGTATCACTGGCAGGCCATCCAGGGCTTCGCGCATGAGCTCCCGAACCCCGATCTCTCCGATTACGCGTCGGCCACGACGCCCGGATATCACCTGCTGTTGGCGCCGCTGGTGGCCGCGGGCATGGGGCACACGGGCGTGCAGCTCGTGGCCAGTCTCTGGACCCTGGCGCTGTTCGGGCTCATGGCCTGGGTCGTCTCGGGACGCTTCGGCCTGGGGGCCATCCCGCTGATGCTGCCGATGGTCGCCTCGGTCTATGTCCTGTACCAAGGCATCTGGCTGCTGCCCGACAACTCGGGCTGGTTGGGGGTGCTGCTCATCCTGATGCTGCAGCTGCGCAAACGCCCGGGGCCGTGGGTATGGGTGCTCTCGGGGGTGCTGCTGGTGGGGCTGGTCTGGCTGCGCCAGATCCATATCTGGATCGCGGCGGTGATCTGGCTGAGCGCCTGGATCGGCGCCGAGGGCGACACCCCACAACCACGGCGTTTCTTCACCCCGCTGGTCCCCCGCCTGGGTCGCACGGCGATCGCACTCGCCTGCACCGTCCCCGCCTTCACCACGCTCGCGTGGTTCGTGCTGCTCTGGGGCGGGCTTGTTCCACCCACATTCCACAACCAGCACGAGGGCCCCAACCCGGCGACCCCCGGCTTTATCCTGACCCAGCTCGCCATCCTCAGTGTGTTCTTCTTCCCGCTGCTGTATCCCAGGCTGAAAACCATGTGGCGCACGCACCGGGGCTGGATCATGCTGGGCGCCATGCTGGGGCTGATGCTGGGGCTGGCCCCGGACTCGATGCCCTCCATCGATTCGGGACGCTACTCGGGCTGGTGGCGTTTTATCGGGATGGCGCCGGGCGTGCTGGGACGCTCGCCCATCTTTGTGATCGGCTCGCTGACCGGAGGCGTCTGCGCCGCGCTGTGGATCGGCCTGGCCGACCGGCGCGACGCCTGGATCTGGACCGGCCTGCTGGTGGCGTTCATCGCCGCCCAGAGCGCCAACCACGCCTCCTGGCAGCGGTACCACGAGCCCATGCTGCTGATCGTGCTGCTTCTGATCATGGCGAGATCGACCATGGGCGCCGCCCAGACCCGGAGCGCCATACTCGGCTCCATATTGCTCGCGCTGGTGCTCGGCTCGATCACCGTGACGGCCATGCTCAACGCCGAGACCGTCCCGCCGCTGAGCGAGAAGCCCGCCAGGCCCGAGGGCGACTGACATCGGGGGAAAATCCGCGTTCATTCACCGGAGTGCGTGATCCCCGCCGTCCCGCGGCCCGTACCACGGGGCGGGAGTTTTTCGAGGTTCCTCCCGCGCCGGGTCGCAATTGTCGGTCAACGCGGTGGTCCGGCCGGCCGATGGAACAACAATCACACGCCAGACCCGGCGGCGGTTCGCCCGCCCGGGTGACCGGGACCACGAGCCCGGGCCACAACGCCCCACGCGGAGAGACACAGACCATGAGCGACACACGGAGCCAGACACCCAGCGGCAAGCGCGCACTGATCACCGGCGTCACCGGGCAGGACGGCTCGTACCTGGCCGAGTTCCTTCTCGCCAAGGGCTACGAGGTCCATGGCATCATCCGGCGCGCCTCGTCGTTCAACACCGAACGCATCGACCACCTCTATCAGGATCCCCACAACCCCGCGCCACGGCTCAAACTCCACTACGGAGACCTGTGTGACGCCAACAACATCAGCAAGACCATCGACGAGGTGAAGCCCGATGAGGTGTACAACCTCGGGGCCCAGTCGCATGTGCGCGTCAGCTTCGACATGCCCATCTACACCGCGGACACCGTGGGCATGGGAGCAATGAGACTGCTCGAGGCCTGCCGCGACTTCCAGGAGAAGTCCGGCCAGCAGGTGCGGTACTACCAGGCCAGCAGTTCGGAGATGTACGGCAAGGTGCTCGAGACGCCCCAGACCGAGACCACCCCCTTCTGGCCCCGCTCGCCGTATTCATGCGCCAAGGTGATGGCCCACTGGGCGACGGTGAACTACCGCGAGAGCTACGGGATGCACGCCTCGTGCGGGATCCTGTTCAACCACGAGTCGCCGCGCCGCGGCGAGACCTTCGTGACCCGCAAGATCACCCGGGCCGTGGGACGCATCAAGATGGGGCTCCAGGACAAGGTGTTCCTGGGCAACCTGGACTCCAAGCGGGACTGGGGCTTCGCGGGCGATTATATCAAGATGATGTGGATGATGCTCCAGCAGGAGCGCGGCGACGACTATGTCGTCGCCACCGGGCGCACGATCTCGGTGCGTGAGTTCGCCGACCTCGCCTTCAAGGCCGCGGGCCTGAACTTCGACGACCATGTCGAGTTCGATCCGCGCTACCTGCGTCCCGCCGAGGTCGATCTGCTCCTGGGTGACGCGAGCAAGGCCAGAGAGAAGCTCGGCTGGGAGCCCGAGACGAGCGTCGAGGAGCTGGCGGCCATGATGGTCGAGCACGACCTGGAACTGGCCTCGCGAGAGAAGACCCTGCGCGACGCGGGCCACGCCATGCCCGAGTTCTCCGGGCACGATCAGTAAAATCCGGTCTCCGAGCAGCGCCATCCTCGCCGGGGCGTAAGTCGTGATCTCAAGCCGCCACCGGGGGTCAGTTGCCCGGAACGAGCCGGACGGTCTGGCCCGACTTGGCCTCCAGACGCATGGGGATCTGCGGCTCGAAGCGGTTGGACTGGACTTGGTCGATCGCGTGCGTCCCGCCCTCGATCAGCACGGGCCACGGGTCAGTGATGCCCGAACCGCTGATCGTCTGGGCGTGACGCAGATGAAACTCGGCGAAGCGCAGGCGGCTGTACGGGTTGGCGGCCGTCCCGAGCACGCCGCCGGACCACCAGACGGTCCCGCCGACATACATCGGCATCGGCGGGGCCCAGCGGTACCCGGCGGGGTAGTCCTCGCCCCAGTACACGCTGTAGGCGTCGTTGACATCGTTGGTGGCGATGATGTTGTACCCCCGCTGTAGCGCCGTCTCCCATGAATCGCGCGTGTAGCCCCACGGGTTGAACTGGCCCAGGGCGCCGAGGAACTCATTGATGTCGGTCGTCGCAAAATCGCTCGCCTCCGACGCGAGGTTCGGGTACATCCGCCAGATCTGGCCGTCATTTTCAGGAAAATCCGGCGTGGTGTTTGCTTTGTTGGCCACGAACTCGGCCGTGAACATGAACCGCCCGCCCTCGCCGTCCTGGGAGACGAACATCACGCGGAACCCGTGGACAAAGAGCCATTGCGGGCTGGGCCATGTCAGGTCCGCGACGGTGTAAGGGCCCTCTGGGTCCAGCCCGTTGAACTCCAGCAGGTCGCGGGTCGTGAAGATCACCCCGGAGGGAATCTCCTGGAGGATCTCGGCGCGGACCTGGGCCAGGGCCGTGTCGCTGAAGGGGGTGCACTCGCTGTCGGTCTTCCACTCGAACCAGAAGATCGTGAAGCGGTCGCGCGTCTGATAGAATGGGATGTCGTCGTTCCAGTACTCGTCGAGCATCGTGGTCAGCACCTGCGGCTGCATGCCGGGGAAATGACGCACCAGCGTCGCGCCGTCCGAGCGCCAGCAGATGTCCAGCTCCAGCGACCAGGTGTTGAGCCAGCCCACCTGGTACCCCAGCGGCAGGCGCTGGTCGCCGGTCGTGAGCATGTGGAACAGGTGACCGTTGGCGAGGTCGACGCCCATCTGGAAGATATTGAAGTTGTACAGCCCGACGAGATCGTCATAGTCGTACGGCGAGTCGTACGGCCGCTCGAACGAGTTGTGGGCCGCCTTATAGCTGAAATCCAGCAGCTCCTGGGCCGTGCACCCGAGCGAGGCGGCGGCGACGAGCGCCAGGGCGAGAACTGTTCGTGCCTTCATGACGCTCCCTCCGATCAGTGCAGATTCACCAGCACCAGCACCAGCCCACGCCCCGATTCCAGAGGCGTCATCGCCTTGCCGATGATCGTTCCCTGCATCGATTTCCCGTCGCTCGCCCGCATCGCGTGCCCCGGCGTGGACGAGCTGGTGAGCAGGTCCCCCACGCCGATGGCCCCACCCGCGCCGGCGTCGGCCCAGACATACACGCGCCCGGTCATCGCCACGGGCACCTCGCCGTCGGCGATCGTGCCCGGCTGATGCAGGTTCAGGGCCGGGGAGATCCCCCCGGCGCCGCTGATCACCCCGGCCACCTTGCGATCGTACGCCTCGGCGCTCACGGCCAGGCGCCCGGCGTGGTCCGGGTCGATCGAGACGACCATGCCCGGCGCCGGCTCGACCCCTTCACGGGCGGATACATCGAAGCGCTCGGCCAGGTCCGAGCCGTTGATCGTGATGGCGTGCTGCACCGTGATCTCCGTGCCGATGACCAGGTCGTCGATGCCGATCGAGAGCAAGGGATTCGGCGCGAACCCGTTTGTGACAAGGAGCCGACCCTCGAGCTCACCCTCCTGCCGAACACCGATATACCAATCCCCCTCCGCGGGATTTTGATGCATCATCCGGATCCGTGGTCCAAAGCCCGGAGTTCCCCTCAGCTGGACCATGGCGCTTGAGTCCGCGTAGAAAATCGCGGACCCGTCCTGCGCCTTGATTCTCACCGGGAGAGCCGACGGTTGCGTTTCGTTGAACAGCTGCATCACGCCCCCTTCGGCCGTCAGCGATGGGAGACCGGAGGCCAGGGTTGCCCTGTCGGCCATGTTGGCCCGCGGGGACGCGCCGATCCGCTGTCGCGGCTCGAGCGGGACGAGATGGAAGTTCGTGGGATCCCGCACGAGGATCCTCAACCACAAGGGACCGGGCGTTTCCAGCGCCTCGCCGACGAACCCGTCCGGGTCGAACTCGACCGTGAAGAGCCCGTCCTTCACATCGACATTGTGAACCTCCTGGCCGATGGGCGTGCCGCCGGTCTCCACGGAATAGATCTGCATGAACATCGAGTAGGTCCCGTCGGGCGTGGGCTGCCCGTCGCGATCGAGTACGCCCTGATAGGTGACCGGGTCCGAGGCCGCCGCGGGATGAACGAGCAGACAAGCGGCGCAGAAGGCGGCCGGGACGATGGTGCGGATCATGGTGATTCCTCCTCAGTGAAGAGGTTCACCTTAAGGGATGGATCCGCGACGCACAAGGCAAGAGTATAAATTTGTTTCAAGTTCGGTCGCCCGCATCCGGCGGGTCAGTCGCCGTCCGGGACCAGGTCCACCACCTGCATCGAATGGGGTCCCACGCCCGGATCGATCAGGCGGTACCGCGTGGGGGCCCAGTCCGGGGCCGCCAGCGCCAGATCGATGTGCCAGCCGCCCAGCGCGTACAGGGCCCCCAGCGCCGCCGAGCCCGTCTCCGGGCGCCACGACGCGGCCCGCCCGCACCCGACTTGGGCGAACGCGTCCGCCAGGCCCGGGGCCAGGGTGGCGAGCGAGCCCGATCCCCGGGGCGTGTTGAAATCCCCGATGACCAGGTCCGGTTCGGGGAACGACCCGCCCTCCCGCGTGACCTGCTCCCACACATGCCTGCCCATGACCCAGCCGCTGCCGTCCCACGCGTCGATCGCCGCGCGCGCCTCGGCCATCACCTCACCGCGCCAGCGCAGCGGGTTCGAGGGCATGTCCACGAACCAGATGACCATGGGCCCGTCGCTCGGGTCGTCGGGCGTGAGGTCAAGCTCGATGAACATCACCCAGCCGTGGTTGGAGCTGGAGTGGTTGAGCAGCTCCTGACGCTCGCCCGTGCCGAAGTACACCATGCCCGTCCTGGTCATGGGATATCGCGAGGCCACCAGCGCGCTGCCCTCCACGCGGTAGTGCGAGGGCTCGGCCTTGATCCGATACGAGTAGTTCACCCAGCGCTCCCGGTCGAGCGGGGCCAGGGGCGCGAAGCGCTCCAGCAGCGTCTGGCGATCCTCGCCCCAGGGGGCGTTGGAGACGAGCACGATGTCCGCGCCCAGTTCGAGGATCCTGTCCCCCCACTTCACCTGATCGAGATGGGTGGCCGACTGGTTCCAGTGCAGCACGCGGATCGAGCCCGGAGCGCGGGCGTCCGATCCGAGCGCTCGCTGCATGTGCCAGACCCCGAAGACCAGTTGCAGCGTGCACGCGATGTTCACCAGCAGCAGCACGGGGCGCGCCAGCAGCCCCCCCGGCCTGCGCGCGGCCTTGCCCAGAAGCGCCGAGACCCCCAGCAGCACCCAAGACGACCCCAGCATCCACAGCGGCGGGATCCACCACACATACTGTGACCACGGGTGCCGGTCCGTCTCCACCCGCCCCACGATCCACGCGGTCGCGATCGCCAGCCCCAGCAGGGCCGACAGACGCGCGAGCCCGGGCAGCACGCGCCGGCGCGCCCACCCGATCAGCCCCACCGATTGCCGCCGCCGATCGTCGCTCATGCTCGTTGCTCTGCAGACTCAAATGACCAGTTGCATCTCAGTGGGGTACGCTCCGGAGATCGTATCGGCTCTATGATCGGGACCACAAAAACAGCTCCGAACACCGAGGTTTCGCCCATGCCGCTCAACTGGTCCGACCAACGCATCATCCTGACCGGCGGCTCGGGCTTCCTGGGGCGCCACATCGTGCGGGGCCTCCACGCCCGCGGCGTCGATGACTCCCAGATCATCATCCCCCGCTCGAACAGGTACGACCTCACCGAGCAGGACGCCGTCGCCCAGCTCTATCGAGACGCCTTCGGGGGCGACGGCTGCACGATGGTCATCCACCTGGCCGCCGAGGTCGGTGGCATCGGCGCCAACATGAAGAACCCGGGGCGGTACTTCTACGCCAACATGGCCATGGCGCTGCACCTGATCGAGCAGGCCCGCATCGACGGGCTCGTCGCCCGGGGCGGCAAGTTCGTCCAGACCGGCACCATCTGCGCCTACCCCAACCTCACACCCGTCCCGTTCAAGGAGGAGAACCTCTGGAACGGCTACCCCGAAATCACCAACGCGCCCTACGGCGTGGCCAAGAAGGCCGCTTGGCAGATGCTCGACGCCTACAAACTGCAGTACGGCATGAAGTCGGCCTTCGTGCTCCCCGTGAATCTCTACGGCCCATGGGACAACTTCAACCTCGAGTCCTCCCATGTCATTCCCGCCCTGATCCGCAAGTGCATCGAGGCGATGGACCGCGGCGACGAGTTCCTGCCCGTCTGGGGCACCGGCAGCGCGAGCCGCGAGTTCCTGTTCGTCGAGGACTGCGCGAGCGGCATCCTGAGGGCCGCCGAAAAGATGGACGACCCCACCCCCATCAACCTGGGCACGAACATGGAGATCTCCATCCGGGGCCTCGTCCATCTGATCGCCAAGCTCACCGGGTTTGCGACTGAAGAGACAATCGAGCAGAAGATCCGATGGGATTCGAGCAAACCCGACGGACAGCCGCGCCGGTGTCTGGATGTGTCGCGGGCCAAGGAGATGATGGGCTGGGAGGCGAAGGTCGGGTTCGAGGAGGGGCTGCGGCGGACGATCGAGTGGTTCAGGGAGCATCGGGAGAACCCCAAGGCACGGCTGTAGGTTGCACACCGTGATTGGAATCTGTATATTCAGCGCATGAATGACGATCAGCCGCGTCCGTCAGAGTCCACCGAGACAGAAAAAGGATTCGATGGGTCAATCGTCTCATGGGCGAAAGTCCATGAAAAATGGAAGACTGCTCGTCTAATCGTCATCTGTGCGGCTGTGCTTATCGGGCTCTGGATGATCCTAGACGCGATCCAGGCTATCATGACAGTTGACCCATGGGTGGCCATTTTCGCGGTTCTTGTCTCTCTTCTCGCACCCACAGTGGTCTTCTGGCGAATAAGGGGGAAGTTCAAGGGGTACATCCAGAAGGACCACCAACGCGTCATTGTCTTGGAAGGAAAGTTGGATGCGAAACGAGAATCAAGCGGATTAGCCCAAGATGGGAATCAGCCGGAGGGTGAGCCATGAATCCAGAAATCCAGTTGCTCGTTGGTTGCTTGGTTGTTTCTATTGCGCTTTCATATGCATGGTGGGTTTCTTTACGCGTTACTTGCCTCAAAGAAGAAATCTTCGCCATCCGAGACCGCCTCTTCGACGATGCTCTGGAACAATGCCGCCTAGCCGATCCCGCGTATGTGGATGCCCGCGGCCGCCTCAACATGCTGATCCGATTCGCCCACATGTGGAACTTCCCTGTCTTTATCGCAGTTTTGGTAAGTCCGAGTCCAGGACGCAAGCGGATAGAAAGCGAGGATGCTCAATTTGATGCATTCATACAGACAGCAATTGATGAAGCATCAACACGGTATGTCATGTATATGTTAACGAGCACTCTGACCGGCCGGTTTGTCGCTATTTTCGCCGTGACCCTGATGCCTTGGATCGCAATCACGAGTTGGCTCAAGCGGCGGGTCTACCGCCTGATTGAGACGCAAGCGGACATTCCCGAAGAAGATCTCCGCCACTTCGCTTGATGGTCCCGATCGCGTAGAGACGGTCTTATCTCCTTTATAAATCAGCGGCTACCGACGCTTCGTCTAGAACACGATGTGCAGCAACAGTGTGCGTCTGGCCCATCCCCAGGATTGCGCGTCGTCGAAGACGCCTCCCTCATCGGGGCAGCGGAGCGCATGATCCGCGATCGGTTCGGCAACTGCAGAGCCCGAACGCCGGTTCTTTCTTGGTCGATCTCCCAGCTTCTGGTACCATCGTCGATCAAGGAGAGAACCCGACATGCAACCCACCCGACTCGCCATGGCCGCATTCGCCGCCGCCCTGCTCGCCGTCCCGCCGGTCCTTGCTCATCAAGTCCTCGCCCAGACGCGGGATCAGGCCCGCCTGGGCGACACCGTTCCCAGCGGCTTCGTCTATCAGGGCGTGCTCGAACGGAGCGGGCAGCCCGTCACCGAGCCGTTCATGGCCTCGTTCGTGCTTTACCCCGTGCCCAGCGGGTCGGTCGGACCCGTGACCAGCGAGATCCAGCGCCTGGTCACACCCGATAACCGGGGGCTCTTCAGCGTCGAGCTCGACTTCGGGCTCGTGTTCGACCAGGCCCCGCTCTATCTCCAGATCAGCGTGCTCAATGATTCGGGCGGTCCCACCGTGCTCACGCCTCGCACCAGAATCACCGCCGCCCCCTTCGCCAACTACGCCCTGGAGGCCCCGGTTCCCACCCTCGCCCAGGTCACCGACGGGCGCCTCGTGGCCAGCGATGGGCAGGGGAACCTGCAGCTGAGCGTCGAACACGCGGAAGACGGGATCACGATCGTCAAGCCGGGCATGGAGGAAGAGAACAACATTCAGACGCGGTACGCCGCTTCGGGGCTCTCGGCCACCCAGGACTTCTCGATCGATTCCCAACGGGCGAGCATCGGCCTCACCGCAGAGCTGGGCAATATCGGTCTGTCCGCCGAGATCGGGAACATCGACGCCGACGCGAAGCGGATCGAGTTCGTGGGCGACCAGTTCATCCGGCTGCGTTCAGTGAATAACAACCAGTTCGACCTGAGCCCAATGGGAATGGCGCTCTCCGCCTTGAGCGTCGGTATTGATTCCACCCTAAGCACAAACATCAGCGCCCAGCAGATCAATCTCGACGCGCAATCCGTCTTCGAGGTCAACAGCCCCATCATCCATCTGGACAGCCCTTCCGTGTTTCTTGGATCCAACCAGTTCATCCCGGGCTCCATCCTCTTCTCTGGAACGCTCTCCGTCACGGGCGGCGCCGCCAAGCCAGGGGGCGGCCCCTGGAGCGTGCTCTCCGACGCGCGTCAGAAGAAGAACATCACCCCCCTCAGCGGCTCGCTGGAAACCCTGCTCTCCCTGCGCCCGGTCCGCTACGAGTACAACGACCCGACCAACCGGCTCTACGCCCCGGGCGTGCAGACCGGCTTCGTCGCCCAGGAGGTCCGCGATGTCCTGCCCGGATGGGTCGATGAATCGCCCGACGGCACGCTGATGCTCACCCCCCGTGGGTTCGAGGCGATGGTCGTCGACGCCCTGCGCGAGCTTCAGGCCCGCCGCGAGGACGAGATCGACGCGTTGAAAAGCGAGAACAAGGAGCTGCGCCAACGCCTCGAACGGATCGAAACCCTGATCGGTGCTGGTTCACGCTGAACCGGTCCAATACAGTTGCTCGATGACCGAGGCCAAGCCCCAACCCGCGTCCCGCGTCCGGTTCTGCGTGAACAACCCGCGCTCACTGGCCGAACGCAACGGGCTGCTCGCCGAGGGGTACGAGTGCCTCGGGTGCCTGGGCAACTGTGACCGGTGCTTCGAGACGCGTTATCTGGAGATCGATTCCCGGTTCGTCGAGGGCGTGTCGTACGAGCGGATCCTCCTGGCCGCCGGGATCCGGCCCCCGGCCGACGCCCCGCCGGATCAGGGCGCGAAAGAAACACCCCGCGAGGGCCGCGGGGCGTCGAGGGAAATCGGGTCGGATGAAGATCAGGCCGGGGCGTGAGGTCGATCACGCACGGCGACGGCGGACGGTCCGCACGCCGGCGATCCCGCCGAGCATGCCCAGGCCCGCCAGGGCCGATGTGGGCAGGGGCACGACATAGAGCTGGTCCTGCTCGCCGTCGGCCACCGCCGCGCGCACGCGCTGCTTCATAACGCTGAAGGTCGTGTTGTTGAGCTGTTGGGCGCTCAGCTGCCCGAGGGCCACGGCCACGCCCGCGTCGCCCGAGGAGGCCGTCGAGCCGAACAGAGCGCCCCAGATGGCGGCCTGGATCGCGCCCATCTGGTCGGCCGTCGAGCCGCCCAGGGCCTGAAGGCTGGTGTCGATCCAGCCCATGTCGACGGCCTTGGCGAGCACGCGGATCACCGCGTCCGCCTTCACCTGGCCGTAGTTGTCGCCCGCGCTGTCGGGGGTGTTGGAGCGCGGGGCGTCGGCCAGGTCCACGATCTCGTAGGTCGATGCGCCGCCGTTGGCGTTCTCGGCGATCTCCACGCAGAAGGTGTTGAAGGTCTGGCCGGCGCGGGGTCCGCTCTCGATGCGGTGGGTCAGGTGGCCCGCCAGGTGCGACCCGTTGTAGGCCACCCCGCCGCTGAGGGAGATGGTGTTGAGCCCCGTGTTGCCGATGTAGCTCAGATCGACGGTCTCGGCCATCGCCGAGGCGCTCATCGTCGCGATCGCGGCCGCCGCCGCGCACTGTGCCATACGAAACATGATGTGATCCTCTCTGCTGATGAACCCCGGTGAGGCGCCTACAAAGTCCTCGGTGGGAAGACGAAACGGCCGACAGCGTAGGCGATTCCTCCTATCGACACAAGATTCAATACCCCCAAAACAAGGGAAATTCAGCAAAATGGACACCGCTCGATGCATTATCGGACGCATGCGACAACACGCCCGGTTGACCAGAGGGCGCAGGCACATCAGCCGCCCCTGTGGCGGCTCAACGCGGATGGAAATCCCCGGAGGAGTCAACGCTTGATGCTTCGCAGGGCCCGCACACCCAGGCACCCGGTCAGCAGCCCCATCCCCGCCCAGGCGGCGCCGGGCAGGGGCACGATATGGACATCGCCGCCCTGCGTGATCGGCTCGCGGTCGATCCAGGCGCCGACTTGCGGAACCGAACCCAGGTTCGCGATGACGCCCTGCTGTGGAAGGAGGTCCTCGAAGCGTCCGGGCGTCTCTGGGGCGATCCACGACCAGTCGGCGGGTTGGGCAGTCCCGGCCGTGCCCAGATCCGGCTTCAGCGTCTGGGGCGACCCGAGTTCGAGCACGCTCCGGCAGAAAGCGTCGGTTCCGGTTTCACCCGAAGCGCTGGACGCAAGCGTGCCCATCAGCAGGGCGAACGCGCCCGCCCGGGCGGCGCTGGCGCACGAACACGCAAGTCCAGTTGAACGCAATGACTTGCCCGTCATGGAGATCCCTCATTTTTTCGAGCTGCAACACACACTCGTGGGTCCCTCAACCCGTGGACGCAGAGCCATCACTTCACCGTACAACCGGGCACGATGGCTTACGCATCAGGAAGAAGATATCCGAGAATTCGGACCAGTCAAATAAAATCACCTAATCTGTTCACTCTCAGGGTGTTACAGGGCATGGGCCAGCACCTGGAACAGATGTCTGCGACCCCCGAACATCTTCCGGCTTGAAAGGGAGTTCGGCATGTCGCCAGGGCTCTATAAACAAGCACCCCGGGGAGACTTCCGGGGCGCCTTGGAAAAAAGTTGGAGAAAGCTGGTGGGGAACGCCCCGGAGAAGGGTTGATTTACTTGCGCCGGCGGATGGTGCGGACCCCGGCGATCGAGCCGAGCATGCCCAGGCCGGCGAAGGCGGCCGGGGGCAGGGGAACGACATAGAGCATGTCCTGCTGCCCGTCGGCGACGATGGCCTTGAGCCCGTGGAGGCGCATGCTGGCGTCGAAGGTCTGGTTGTTCATCAGGATGCCGTAGTAGCTTTCAAGGGCGTTGGTCGTGCGTGAGCTGCCGATCTGGACATCGCTGCCGAAAGCTTCCCAGATGGCGGCCTGGATGGCGCCCATCTTGGCGAGGTAGTCGCTCTGGCCGGTGTCGGCCTGGAGGCACGCGTCGATCCAGCCCAGGGCGTGGGCGTTGGCGACCACGGCGTTGATCTGATCGGCGATGGACTGGCCGTAGGGAGCGCCGGGCATGGGGGCCTGGGCGATGTCGACGATCTCGTAGGTGGCGCCGCTGGTGTTGGCGTGCTCGGCGAAGTCGATGCAGAAGGTGGAGAAGCTCTGACCGGCCTTGTCGCCCGAGGTGTAGATGTGGTTCATGTGGCCGGCGTAATAGGTCCCGCCGGCGACATCCAGGTGCATGGCGCCGGACCCGCCCGCGACGCCCGTGTACTTGAGATCAACGGCGTCGGCCAGGGCGGAGCCCGAGGCGACGGCACAGACGACGGCGATGGCGATTCCCTTGTTCATCTCTCTTCTCCTCTTTGGGTGTCTTCCGATGGTCGTGGCTCGCCGGGGCGTGAGGCGGCGGCGACGGGTACAACCTACACCGCTCCACGCCCATGCCCAGCGTTTGTGCGTTTGGCGGCGGAAATCATGTCCGTTCGTGCGGATTACACGCTTGCCCACGCGCGATAACCCGCTTCTCGGCGCGAAGCGCTTGTTATGCGGACACCGGTTCGTTACTGGCGCGGAGGCGCATGCAAAGACGCCGGCCCGCGGGGGCCGACGCCTGTGTGGTATCAGAGAGAAAGAGATAGAGAGGGCTTCGCGGGTCCGATCACGCGGCGCGGCGGGTGCGCGACACGGTCTTGCGCCCGGCGGGCTTGCGGGTGATGCGCCCGGCGACGGCGCTGCGCCCCGTCGTCTTGCGTGCGGTGTTCTTGCGCGCAGTGGCCTTGCGGGCCACGGTCTTGCGTCCGGTGGCCTTGCGTGCGGGGTTCTTGCGGGCCGCGGTCTTGCGGGCGCTGGCCTTCTTGACGCCGGTCTTGCGAGCCGTGGTCTTCTTGGCCGTGGTCTTGCGAGCGGTCGTCTTGCGGGCGGTCGTCTTCTTGGCGACCGTCTTGCGGGCGGGGCTCTTGCGGGTGTTGGTCTTCTTGGCCGCGGGCTTGCGAGCGACGGTCTTCTTGGCGCCGGTCTTCTTGGCGGGGCTCTTGCGAGCGCCGGTCTTCTTGGCGGGGCTCTTCTTGGTGGTGGTCTTGCGTGCCGACGCCTTGCGGGTGGCCGACTTGCGAGCGGTTTTCTTCGCGGGGTGCTTTGCGGTCCTGGTCGCCATGGTGCGTTCTCCGTGTGCCCTGAGTTGATATCGGGCGGTGTATGGTGTTGGGCCTCCCCGGGCTCTTCCCGGCTCGGCCGATTTTCGCAGTGCCGCCACTTCCAATGGCAACACACGGCGCACAGCTTCCGATTGTGCGTGCACAGGTGATCGACCCGGAGCGGGCGGAATATCAATTTTGGATATTCAAATTCAGCGCAAACAGTGGGCGCGGCGTTCGGTTTGAACCTATTGCGCAAACTTCGCGCGAAATTCGGTGCGTTCGGAAGTTCATTCCCGCGTCGCGCCCGTGCTCATCGGCGCCGGCGCTGCGCCTCTTCGAGCCACTGGCGCTGCTGATCGGGCCTGCCAGACGCCGCGCACAGCTCGGCGACCCGCTCGGCCAGCGCCGGGTTGGTCGCGTCGGCCCGGGCGACCCGGGCCATCCGCTCGATCGCCTCCGCGCCCCGCCCCGTCCGGTAGAGCATCATCGCGTAGTCGTGCCCCAGGATATACAGGTCGGGGTGCGCCTCGACGAGCCGCTTCATCACCCCAAGCCCCTCGGTGATCAGCTCGGGCGCGTTGAGCCCGGACCCCGCGTAGGTCATCCCCCGCGCGATCGAGAAGACCTCGAACGGGTCGTGGGCTCGATCGGCGGCGTCGATCAGCAGCGCCCGGCCCCGCTCGATCCGCCCCGGCTTGAGCAGCACCCCCGCCGCCCGCGCCTGCACCGACGGGATATCGGCCCCGGGCATTGTCAGCGCGTGCTCGGCGCGCTGGGTCCCCAGCTCCCCATCCCCGGTGGCGTTGGCGATCTCCCCCGCCCCCAGCCAGGTCTGGGCGGTGGCGCTGGGATCATCAATCGCCCGCTGGGCCAGCTGCTTGGCCAGGTCGCGCATCCCGTTCTGCAGCGCCGCCTGGGCGATGTTCACCCAGGTCCCCGCGGGGCGATCGAGCGACGCCGCCTGCTCGGCGGCCCGCCCGAGCAGGGCTTGGGTCTTGACCATGTCCCCGGTGAATCCGGTGTACCCGGCGTGGGCCAGCGTGAACATGGGATCGTCCTCGTACCCCTCGACTTCCCAGTACGCCCCGGCCTTCTCGATATCCTGCACGGAATAGGCGCTGCGGGAGAGCTCGGTGCGGATCCCGTGCAGCTCGGGGTGGGCATCGAGCGCCATCTGGTACAACCCCAGCAGGCGCTCGCGTTTGTACCCCGCCACCTCGCCCGCGTTCATCCCCTCGGGTGGGTGCTCGTCGATCGAGCGAAGCAGCAGCTGCCCGGCCTGGGTCACCAAACTATCTGTAGGGTGTCCCTCGCGGATCACCCGTTCGAGCTGGGTCAGCGCCTCGTCGGTGCGCCCGTCCACGCTGAGGAAGTAGGACAGGCGCAGGCGGTGCTCGGCGTTGAGCGTCCAGCCCATCCCGCCCGCCGACGGCGCGTCGGCGCGCCGGTAGGCCGCGATCGCGGCCCGGGCGTGGGCGCGCTGGGACGGGGAGGGGTTGAACTCGCTGCGGAGCAGCACCCCCGTGGGGATCTGGGCGCCCGCGTAGAGCACATCGCCCCGCCAGCGGTTGAGGCGCGCCTGCCCCGACCACAGACTGGCGCCGATGAGCCCCAGGGCGACCAGCGCCGTGAGAGAGCCCGCCGCGCGGACCCTGCCGGCGCTCTTGAGCTTGAAGCGGTAGAGGCGGACATTGGGTTCGTGGACCAGCTTGAGCGCCAGCATGACGATCATCGTCCCGATCGCGGCCAGCCCGCCCGCCAGCAGCATGGGCACGGCGTCGAGGGCGCCGCGGGTGGCGAAGAAGAACCACAGCAGCAGCCCCGCCGCCAGGACCTCTTCCCACAGCGCCATGTCGTAGCGTCCGCGCCGCTTGGTCTTGGCCCGCTCGTGGGTCTCGGGCGAGCGGGCCCTGGCGCCCAGCGCGGGACGCCCGAGCCCGAGCGACAGCGCGTCGTTGGGGCAGGCGCTGATGCAGTCGAGGGTCTTCATGCACCCGGGGTCCACGACCATCCCGAAGTCGCGGACCTCCTCCGAGACGCGGACATTGGAGGTGCACACGCTCGTGCAGTAGCCGCACTGGTGGCAGTCGTCGTTGACGCGGATGCGGACGGGCGAGACGGTGTCCAGGGGCTTGAAGAAGGCCGCGTACGGGCAGCCGTAGGTGCAGAAGCCCTTGGCGCCCAGGAAGTACACGGCGGCGAACCCGCAGATGAAGAGGAAGGGGACGGCGACATACCACGGGGGCATGGTGGCCCAGAAGTCCGGGACGATGAGCGCCGACGACCACTGGTGGATCGGCCCCACGGGCTTGAGCCAGGCCGGCCAGTCGATCGACATCGCTTCGAGCGCCGGCGCCAGCACCGAGCGCTTGAAGCTGGGCCAGACGAACATGTACATCCCCAGGGCGAAGGGGAAGTAGACCAGCAGTCGTGAGCGGAACGGCTTGGGGCGCACCCCGCAGCGGGTCATCATCCAGGCGCAGGCGTCCTGGAGCGAAACGATGTGGCACGCCCAGCCGCAGAAGAAGCGCCCCAGCAGGACCGTGGAGAGGATGGCGATGAGGAAGAAGATCGCCCCCGCGTTGACCACCCCGACCTCAAGGGTCTCCATGGACTCGGAGGGCTCGATGGGCGAGACGGTCATGCCCACCACGGCCCATTGGATCAGGTGGATGACCATGAAGAGGTTGACCGCGATCAACGCCCCCGCCCGCCAGCGGGCGATCTTCGTGCGTCCCATCATCGGGGCGCGGGAATGTTTGGAATCGAGCACAGGCAGCGCGACGGTTCGGCCGATCTGGCCCTTGGCGCTCCCTGGTTCGCTGCAACGCTCCGCCATACCCTCACTCTATCGTCGAAGGGGCCCGCGGCGGACAGCCGCGGTTCCACCCACGCCGAATTTCAGCAACTTGAGACGATTGCCCGCATGAGCGACCACCCGAGAGCCAACCCGCAGCACGCGATCACCGGTTGGCGACCGGACTCGTGGCTGGACCATACGCACGGCGCCCGACCCCAGTTCGGCTACCCCGACGAAGACGCCCTGGCCGCCGCCCGCACCCGCCTGGCGCAGCTCCCGCCGCTGGTCACGAGCTGGGAAATCGAGAAGCTCCGCGAGCAGATCGCCCAGGCCCAGCAGGGACAGCGCTTCATCCTTCAGGGCGGCGACTGCGCCGAGATGCTCGACCAGTGCCGGTCCGAGCCCATCGCCAACAAGCTCAAGATCCTCCTGCAGATGTCGCTGGTCCTGATCCACGGCCTGCGGATGCCCGTGACCCGCGTGGGACGCTTCGCCGGCCAGTACGCCAAGCCGCGGTCATCGTCCACCGAGACGCGGCAGATCGATGGCCGCCCGCTGACGCTGCCGAGCTACTTCGGCGACCTGGTCAACCGCATCGGCTTCGACGAGCGCTCCCGCACGCCCGACCCGCGCCTGATGGTCGAGGCCTATCAGCACGCGGCCATGACGCTCAACTTCATCCGGTCCCTGCTCGACGGCGGGTTCGCCGATCTGCACCACCCCGAGTACTGGGACCTCTCGTTCTTCCACAACGCCACCGTCTCGCCCCAGCGCCGCGCCCAGTACGAGAACATGTCGCGGACGCTGGCCGACGGCTTGTCGTTCATGGAGAACCTGGGCGAGCAGCGCGTCGAGGACTCGTCGCGGGTGGACTTCTACACTTCCCATGAGGGGCTGAACCTCTATTACGAGCAGGCCCAGACGCGGCGCGTGCCCAGGCGTCAGGGACACTACGACCTGACGACCCACCTGCCGTGGATCGGCGAGCGCAGCCGCCAGCTTGACGGCCCGCACATCGAGTTTTTCCGGGGCGTCTCCAACCCGGTGGGCGTCAAGATCGGCCCGACGATGACCCCAGACGAGCTGATCCGGCTGGTGGACGCGCTCAACCCGGGCAACATCCCCGGCAAGCTGGTGCTCATCGCCCGCATGGGCGCGTCCAGGGTGTCGGGCGCCCTGCCGCCGCTGCTTGAGCGGGTGAAAGCCGAGGGGCGGGCGGTGCTGTGGATGACCGACCCAATGCACGGCAACGGGACCACCACCGCCGCCGGCATCAAGACCCGCGACTTCGATGATATTCTCAGCGAACTCGAATCGACCGTCGACGCGCACCACGCGGTCGGGACCGTTCTGGGCGGCGTGCACTTCGAGCTCACCGGCGAAGATGTCACCGAATGCATCGGCGGCGGCAGCGGCGTCACCGAGGACGACCTGAGCAGGAACTATGTCTCGCTGTGCGACCCACGCCTCAACTACCAGCAGTCGCTGGAGCTGGCGTTCCTGCTGGCGCGGAAGATGGGCGAGCGTTAGAACGAGTTGCGATGGGCGCCATGCTTACGCCACGATGTCTTCATCGGGGTTTAAGCATGTCCCGAAGGCCGCAGACCTGCTTAAGCTGCGCGTAAGCAGGGCACCCGGCGGCGCGTAAGCAGGCAGCCCGGCCTCCGACCCACCGGTTCTACCCGATGCGGCCGCACAGTCTGCCCCACGAGGCCAATGCTTCGCTGACAATAAAGTTTGAACCGCACTCTGGGCATATTATCTCGTTATTACGATGATTATTTTTGACAATTTCATTTTCATAGCCACATCCCGGACACAAAACAAGCCTGTTGCGATAAGCTATCCTAAATTTATGGGATCGCAAAAAACGGACAATAATTAGAAACATAAATATCAAACTCAACACGGACACGGCGGGTAATCCATGTTGTAACCAGGCCGGCCATCGCGAAACATCGCCGGCAAAATAAACTATACCTGAAATAATATTAATAAATATTGACACGACAATCTTGAATATCGGCGAAGCCCCTGCTCTAGGAAGACCCAGAATATAGGCTCGCGCTCGATGAGAAGATGTTTTCATCATGCTTAGTTGCAATGCCAGCTTCCCTTCCTCCGTAGTTCGGGGGAGACGAGAAGACCCCGACTCAATCACCCGGTGCGGGCTTTGCACTGTGGTTGCGGTCATAAGAGTTCCCCCATCGGCTGCGCCGAAGCGGGGCCACTCGCCGAACACCTGCTGAGCAGGATACTGGAGACACTTCCGCCGGCATAGAATAATGAACAATCTTAATAACAATTTACCAATTCTTTTTTGGTTTTACTCCATGAACCAAAAAGATTATCGGCAATGGTTTGAGTGCCGCACTCCGCGCATAAAATGGGCTCATCTACGAGCCGCAGCGGATACCCACAAACGGGACACGGAAGCGTAAAGTCTGAATAGTACATTTTCACAACAGGAAAATTTCGACAAAATCGTTGGTAGGAATATATCTGAAACAAAAATAATAATATGGCTGAAATCAGCATTACATATAACACAATTTTATAATTCGAGTTATAATTTGCAAGCACAATAAAAAATAAAATTCCGCTCGTCAACCCAAGAAGCAGTATTTGGAGACGATTAAAAATCCATATGCGAGGGTATCCCCACACATATGGCTGCTTTATAATAGTGTTTAATTTTCTGTTAGCCACAGTTCCACGAGCCGGTAAGAAGGCATTCCTGGTAGCAGTCCCAATCTCTACGGTACCGCTTGCGGTAGTCGCGCTTTGCGTCATCAACACAGTGTGCATTGGAATAAAAGAAGCCACCGACTCCCCCGGCGACTGCCAAAACTCCAGCGACAGTGCCCGTGCCTACGACGGGCACAATAGAGCCAATACCAGCGCCTACTGTAGCACCGCCAGCAGCCCCAAGGCCCGCGCCACGCAGTCGATTGAGAATTCCTCTACACCCATCGATGTCGTCCTGATAATCGTCACCGGCAGTTTGTCGCCTATTATTGTAAATTGTAGCACAGTCTTCGGCGGTATCGATCAGCGAGGGCCCGGGCAGAATTTCTTCCGCCAGTTCAAATGCCGCGTAGTCGGCATCAGATAAAGTCACGCCTCGTCCAAGCGGCATAAAGCAGTTATATTCATTAGTGTTGCCAAAGTTGTCAGAGATTACAACATGCCGCATCACGCTATATATATGAGGCATATAACCATTGCCGGATGAGATCGTGCCCGAGAAACTGTAGGTGGATACGGTCACATCCGCGGACCAGTCCAGACCATTTGCCAGGCTGTATTCTACACTTTCAGTACCTTCCTCAAACCAGTTCATGTCATAATAGTTGAAATCATCAATAACAGCGGCATTTTTATCTCCGTCAAGATGTGAAGCGGCATCATCCCACTCAAGCCTGTGGAGTGTGTGTTGTGAATCATTCATTGAGTCAGCACTTAATAAGAAATCAAAATCTTCCACAAAGACATCCGACCACAGATCGTCCCACAAGTTGTCTTGAAATGAGGTGAATGGCACGGGATCGGGAGAAGGCGTCTGCTGACCAAATGAAACGCAGGCGCATATGCCCAGAATGATGGTGAGAAATGCTTTCATTTTTGTGCTCCTTGAACAAGAGGACTGAGAGTTTCGCTGCCGTCAGATAACCATGAAGTCAATCGCCTGTCAAATCGGCCCAAACTCCTGAACGCGAGGGGTTGGGCCAAATGCGAGAACGCTCACACGGCCCGGTCATTCAGTGTCCATTCACCGATGGCCCGTATATACCGCTCATACATCGCCCCCAGCGCCGAAGGGATCACCCGGATCCCCCCCACCGTAGTGATGAAGTTCGTGTCCCCGCTCCAGCGGGGGATCACATGCACATGCAGGTGGCTGGGCACGCCCGCGCCCCCCGCCCGCCCCTGGTTGATCCCGATGTTGAGCCCCTGGGGCCCGAGCGTCCTCTCCACGAGCGCCACGGCCCGGTCCACCAGCTCCCACAGGCGCGCCCGCTGCTCTGGGGCGTAGTCGCTCAGCGTCGGGCGGGCCTCGCCCAGGGCCACGAGCAGGTGCCCGTTGGCGTAGGGATATCTGTTGAGCAGGATCATGCCGTGGGCGGTGCGGACGATGACATGGTTCTTCGCGTCGTCGCCCGGGGCGTTCCAGTAGTCGAGCAGGAAGCTGGGGCCTGGGGAGCCGCCCGACGCGTTCTCGGACGCGCTCGGAGGCAGCGCGTCGGACTCATGGAGGGATTCGAGATACGGCAGGCGCCACGGGGCCCAGATCGCATCCGGTCCAAACGGCGCAGCCCCACCATCCTGATCATCGCCACCCATACTCCAGTGTAGCACGCGGCGGGGCCGACCGATCTTGATGCGGCGCGCCCGCCGCCCTGTCGCCCCCGCCGGGCAGGAGATCGCCGTGGACACCCTGACCGTCGCCGACATCATGTCCCATCCCGTCGAGACCATCTCGATGGACGATTCCGTCGAGACGATCCGCAGGATCTTCGATGGCTCGCGCTACCACCACCTGATCGTCGTGAACGACCAGGGCGTCTGCGCGGGGGTGATCTCGGACCGCGACTTGCTCAAGAACATCTCCCCGTTCATCGGCAAGCCCGGAGAGCGCTCGGCGGATGTCAACTGCCTCAGACGCCGCGCCCACCAGATCATGACCCGCCAGCTCGTGGCCGTCCGCAAGCAGACCTCGCTGCGGGCCGCCGCCCGGGTCATGCTCGACCACAAGATCTCGTGCCTGCCCGTGGTGGACGCCAACAAGCACTGCATCGGGATCATCACCGTGCGCGACATCGTCGCCTGGGCCGTGATGGCCCTCGAGAAGGACTTCGAGTCGCCCGCGCCCGACGGGACCGCCGCCGACCAGCGCCGTCCCGCGGCCTGAAAAGACCATTATTGCCCGGGATCATCCTCGTGCACCTCGACCTCGTCAATGGTGGTGCGGCGCAGCACGACCTTCTTGCCGTCGATCATCCCCTCGGCCCGCGTCGTCTCGCGCCCCACCTCCCGGCGCTTGGGCCCGGTCTTTTCAACCGGCCGGGTCGAGGCGCCCCAGAGATGCCCCAGGAACTGTCCCACGGCCCTGGAGATCGAGATATCCTTGTCGTGCTTGCTCACCGACACATCATACGCGAGCCGATCCATGCCCTCCAAACCACATCCCATACGCTGCGCCTGGGCCACGACCGACGCGTCGATCGCCTACCACGACACCGAGTGGGGCGTGCCCGTGCGCGACGAGAACCACCTCTTCGAGATGCTGACGCTTGAGGGCGCGCAGGCGGGCCTGAGCTGGGAGACGATCCTCAACAAGCGCGAGGGATACCGCAGACTCTTCAAGGGCTTCGATCCCGAACGCGTCGCCCGGTTCACCGTGCGCGACACCGAGCGGCTCATGCTCGATCCAGGCATCGTGCGCAACCGATTGAAGATCGAATCGACCATCAACAACGCCCGGGCGATCCTCGGGCTCCACAGAGCGGGAACCACGCTCTCCGAGCTGGTCTGGTCGGTCGTGGACGACCAACCCATCGTTAACCGGCACAAATCGCACAAGGGCCTGCCCGCGCAGACGAGCGAGTCCAAGGCGCTGAGCAAGCTGCTCAAGAAGCACGGCTTCCGATTCGTCGGCCCCACCACCATGCACGCATTCATGCAGGCCGTGGGAATGGTCAACGACCACACCACCGATTGCTTCCGGCACGATCAGGTCTAAACCCGGTGGCACAGGCGTCTCGCTTGTGCTTCACTCAAAAACCCTGTATCGGAAAAGAGCACAGGCGAGACGCCTGTGCCACCAGGAGATGGAATTCTTAGAGGTCTTCCTTCACCGCGCCGCTGCCGCCCGCCTTGTAGGTCCCCGCCCGCACCTCATCGATGAGGCCGCAGATCCGCTCGGGCGAGATGTTCTCGTGCAGGTCGTCGTCGATCAGCGCCACCGGGGCGGTGCCGCAGGATCCGAGGCACTCGAGCTCGATGAGCGTGAACTTCCCATCCTCGGTGGTCTGGCCGACATCGATGTCCAGCTTGGCCTTGATCGCCTCGGTGCAGGCGGTCGCGTCGCAGAACTCGCAGGCGATCGAGCGGCAGACGCTGATCAGGTGCTCGCCCTTGGGCCGCTCCCAGTACTCCTCGTAGAAGCTCACGGTGTCAAGCACCTCCGAGGGCGCGACGCCCAGGACCGTGGCGATCTCCTTCATCGCCTGGGGCGGGACCCAGCCGTAGGCGTGCTGGACCATGTGCAGCGCCGGCAGCAGCGCCCCCTTGGGATGCTCGTAGCGGGGCATGTACACCTCGCGGAGCTTGGTCTCCATCTCGGGTGTGAGATAGGGCTCGTCGCGCAGCTCGATCTTGATGTTCGCGGGGTCTTTGGAGATCCAGGCCATCGTGTCTCTTTCCAGAGCATCATGCCAACCGGCGGCCATCGCCGGGCGGATCGCATTCTAGGGCCTCAGGCGGGGTTCTTCCGCCGCGCCCCGAGACATTCATGGCTCAGGACGCTCCCCACCGTTCCGCGCCTCATCGACCAGCTCCCCGTCAGCCTTGTGCACCTCGAGCTGATAGGTCCCCCAGGCGGTGATCGAGGCGGGGGTGATGGTCACGACCCACTCGCCGCGGCTCAGCTCCACCGACTCGGGGAACGCGTTGAGGTCGCTGCGGTCCCCGATCACGACATAGACCCGCTGCAGCGGCGGCGCCTCGGCGGGACCCAGCAGGGCCGACGACTCGCCCTTGACCCACGCCGAGTCCAGGCGGATCACCTCGTTGATCGTCGGGCGGCGCTCGAGCGTGGCGTTGATCGTCCGGTCCGTCTGGTTGTCGACGCGGACGGTGTAGACGGGGGTGATGGAGCAGGCGGGGAGGAGGAGCAGCAGGGAGGCGGCGCTGGATGCGAGCAGAAATCGGGTGGATGTATGGTGCATGCACCGATCGTACGCGATCGGAAGCATTTGGGTTCTGAACGCATTCCTTGGCCCTGGGTGGCTCGCTCAGTTTTCCGGTGCGGGGGCTGGCTCTCTCTTGCCCTCCTCGCGCCTCTCGGGAAGTTGGGTGGCCCGATGGGGCCGTCTTCGGCTCCTTCGGGTTTTACACTCTTGCGCGAGAATCAGAGCAAGCCTGCACCGGAAGACCGGAGCGGGCCACCCGCCTGATTTTGGAAGAAAAGGAGATGATGGCGCACACTCTTTGGCGCAAGGTTACATATCCTAGAATGAATCTATCATGAGCAAGGCTCGCCGAAAACCCGCACCGAATCGATCGATCGAACCCCGAAGGGGACAAGGGCGAGGGTGGATCAACCTCGCGACCGCCGCCGTGCTGTTGCTTACTGTGATCGGGATCGCCGTCGTGATGGGGCGGCAGAACGCCCCATCCACGCCACCGGTGGAAAGGACGGGCTCACGATCACCGGCGTTGCTCGATGCACTCCCCGAGATCGCGGTGGAAGCCGACGAGACCGAACAAGCCCGCTCGATCGACACGCTTCCCGGGCTGCTGGCTCAGGACGAGCCCACGCTCGCGGGCATGGACCTGGCCCGAATGAACCTCCTGTGCGCCAAGGGGCTTCCTGGCGCCGAGGGCATGGACATCGAGAAGGAACTGGCCGTGCTTGATCGGTGGGCGGCCATCGTCAAATCCGAGACCGACCGCGATATTCACAAGTTCTATGCCCACCCGGAGAACTTTGAGAACTCCGAGGGCTACTACCGCATCTGATGCTCATCACGGTCTTGCAGCAGGATTTCGAGGTCCGCTACAACCCCGAGCGGATCTATCAGCCCGATTTTACAGATAGCCGCGATGTTTTCTGCATGGGCTGACCCAGGCATCGACAGGGAAGCACGCCGGGGGCACCTGCGTGTCCATGCCCGTCGCGTATGTCGCGGTGGCGAGGCGGCCGGGCTACCCCGTCACGCTCGTCACCACCAAGGAGCATGTGTTCGCGCGGTGGGACGGCCCGAACGAGCGATTCAACATTGAGGGCTCGGGACAGGGGCTCCTGACATACGACGATGAGCACTACAGGCACTGGCCAAGCGAACTCAGCCAGGCGGAGCTCGATTCCGGGGCATATCTGAGATCACTCACTCCGGCCCAGGAACTGGGGATATTCATGTCCGCACGCGGGTATGTGCTTGAAGATACCGGCCACAAGCGGGAAGCCACGGTGGCCTATGCCTACGCCCATATGCTGGACCCGAAGTCCATCGATAACTTCGACAATCTGGGGCGATCGGTGGTTCGCCGGCTTCCCGAGTACGGCGGTGCAGCAGCGGCCCGGCACGCTGCGGATCGGGGTGCGGAGCCAGCCAAACGCGGCGGAAACCGAATCTTCTCCGTAAATCGCATGAACCCGCCTTGTGAGCCGATCCATATTCTTGTACAATCGGGCATCAGACCCGAAGGGAGACACGATGATGCGCAGGCTGATGATCTTGATGGTTGCCGTGCTGGGAATGTTTGGGAGCGACGCGCTGGCGATCTACGACGCGGGCACAGGGCGCTTCATGCAGAGAGACCCGATTGGGTATGCATCCGGAACGACCAATCTCTATGCATATGTAGGCTCTTCGCCTCTCAACTGGCTCGATCCATTCGGGCTGAAAAGCTGTGATGCGGCTATCGATTGCACCAATACAGCCGGGTTGAACGATTGCGAGAAAATGTATTGTGCTCTTGGTGGCGCATTTCCTGCACTCGGCGATAATGGGCGTTTAAGTAATGCTCGGGATAAGAGCGGAATGGATCCTCTTGCCACAATGCTTTCACTGGCTTGGAAGGAGAGTAGTTTTCATCCCGGTGCAGCGAATCCACGGTCCACCGCTCGGGGACTCTACCAGATATTAAATGGAACAAAAGATGACATTGAAGATCGCGTGTGGCCAGAATTTGTAGGCGGTGATGATTTTCCACCTTATCCACCATCGGATCCTGATACAGGGCAGCCAACCGATGATTGGAGATACGATCCTGGATTGGCGTCATCAGCGGCTTATGCGTACCTACTGGATCGCATCGCGGCCAAGGGCAACGATTTAAGAAATGGGATCGCGGCATATGGCGAAGGTGATGATTATGCCGACAAAGTGCTTAGAGGAATCAATGCGATTAAAAAGACATGTGGCGTTCCACCCGGAACAGATATGACAAACGAGCAGCTTGAAAAATGTGCTTCAGAAAAGTGTGGTGAGCTTAAAAAAAGCCTAGACGATGCCATGAAATAAACAGTGATATTAGACATGTTGCGATTTTATTTTGTCATCATATGTGTTTGTTCGACATTGATCGCGTGCGGCGAGCCGTCGGCTTTACAAAGCAGGTTCATGCTATATTCAGGGATTTTTAGAACAAACTCTGATGTCGGAGGCGAGCCATTGCGGTATCGCCTGTTTGCGGATAGTAACGAGTATTCTTTGATGATAGATGGTCCCGCCAAGAATATAGTTTGGCGATCTGATATTGGCCAGTCTAAGCCAACGGCCGTGTATGGATCCTATTTTTCAGGCATTGATAATGTGCTTGTGGTGGACGCGGACGAGGGCGCTTCCTCGCTCCGTAAAATAATTTTTAGAATTAACGAATATGGCGCCGCTATCACAATATTCGATGGCATGTCGCGATTTGGTTTTGATATTATTGATATAGATGCGGATCTTGTTCCAGAAATAGTGGTTTGCGATGGCGGCTTGATGGGAACTAAAGACATAAAAATATACAAGTGGAATGGAAACCAATTTATTGAAAGCAATGGTTATCAATCGCAAGAACTGCCCAGCTACAAACTGATTGCGTCGCCATGATTCCAGTGCATCAGCCCCGCTCACGCCCGATGTGTTTCTCGGGTTTGATCAGATCCAGGGTGGTCGAAGAACTCTGCTTAAATCGCGAGTAAGCAGGACGCCCGAGTTGAAAGCCCAGATGAGCATGTAAGTGTAGATAGTTGAAAACTATAAAGAAAAAATTTACTATTTTGACTGGTGCTTCGTCGTTCGCTGTCATGGCGATTGTGCTGGGTCGGATTCTTTGGCCAATTTCAGATTTATCGTGGGCGAAGAATGCGGTAGGAACTTCCAAGATATTTTCAATGTCAAAACTGGATGTCGAGAATCGGTTGGGGCCGCCAGACAACCCGGATGGCTCCTTCAGCGGGTGGGATTATGTGTATTACTTGGAACCGGATTGGCTCGGTATCGATAACTGGTGGTTGATCGTGAATGTCGATGATGAAGGTCAGGTGGTGCTGGCGAGGGTGGTGTCCGACTAAGACCAGTACTTGAGCTCCCAATGAGTCAAGGCTGTCACCTGGAACCGAGTTGCCAGCTTCTGAGGTCGCCTTGAGAGCGGCGAAGTGGGATGCCTTCGCCCCTTCGGGGTGGATGATCCGTGTGCCAACCGAATCCACGGGTTGCGCTGCGCTTCACCCCTGGCGACAGCCCTTGACCCCTTCGGTGCCGAATGATGTGCTCATCTTTGACCACCATCTTCCTTCGCCCTTGAGACATGAGATCACCGGTCCAGCTCCGCCGCCACCACATTGATCGAGCCCATCACCGCCACGATGTCCGCGAGCATGTGGCCCTCGATCATCTTGGGCATCAGGGCGTAGTTGATGAAGCTCGGCGGGCGGGTCTTGACGCGCCAGGGGACCTTGCCGCCGTCGGCGACGATGTAGTAGCCCAGCTCGCCGTTGGCGGTTTCGTGCGCCTTGTACGCTTCGGCGATGGGGGCCTGCCAGCCGCGGTTGGTCATGATGATCTCGAAGTGCTGGATCAGGCCTTCGATGGAGCCGTAGACCTGGTCCTTGGGCGGCTTGGTCCACTTCTCGTCAACATAAGTATCCACCGGGCCCTGGGGGATGGCGTCGATCAGCTGATCGATGATCCGCACCGACTGGCGGATCTCCTCGAGGCGCACCAGGAAACGGGCGTAGACATCGCCCTCGTGGGCGATGGGGACGCCGAACTTCACCGCCTCGGCCCCGGCGCCGTCCCAGTTGTCGGCGTAGCACAGGTACGGCTCGTCCTTGCGGATGTCGCGCTTCACGCCCGAGGCCCGAGCGATGGGGCCCGTCACCGAGTACGCGATCGCGTCGTCGTGCGACAGGGTCCCGATCCCCTGCGTGCGGTCGATGAAGATGCGGTTGCGCGTCAGCAGCGACTCCAGGTCCGGGATCGCTTGGGCCAGGTCGGCGTGCAGGAAGTTTTTGACCATCCGTTTGAAGACATCCTCGTCGGGGATCTCCTTCATGATCCCGCCCACGCGCGTCCAGTCCGGGTGGAAGCGCTGGCCGGAGATGTAGTCGACGATGTCGTAGATCTTCTCGCGCGGGTTGAAGGCGTACAGGAAGCCCGTGAACGCCCCCAGATCAAGCCCCGCCGCCCCCACGCACAGAAGATGGTCCTGGATCCGCCCCAACTCGGCCATGATGGTCCGCAGCGCCTTGCAGCGCGGGGTGAGCTCGATCCCGAAGAGCTTCTCGACCGCCCCGTGCCAGCAGATGTCGTTGCTGATGGGGCTCAGGTAGTTCATCCGCGACACGATGGTCACATACTGGTTGTAGTCCAGGTGCTCGCCGAGCTTCTCGAAGCCCGAGTGCAGATACCCGATATGAGGCGTGCAGCGCGCGACGCGCTCGCCGTCGAGTTCCAGGACCAGGCGCAGCGTCGTGTGCGTGGCCGGGTGCTGGGGACCGAAGTTCAGAACCCAGCGATCGCCGGTGTCGATATGCTCCTTGAGGTAGTTGAGATTGTCGGCATCGGGGTCGATCCCGGTGTCCGGGGTCAGGGTGTAGGGCATCTGGCGCTCCAATGAAACGGCGGTGAACCGGTGTGATCCTAGGGCCGGGAGGCGGCCGTGTCCGCCACGGGGCCCCGCACGGGCGCCTCCTTGAGCCAGCCGCGGATGGCAAATCAGCGGCCGGTCAAGACCCTCCGTCCCGTGCTTCTCTGGCCCCCTCGGGGTCGTCGCGAGACACGCGGTCACTCGGGTTTACACCAGCCGCTCGCGCACCCGATCGGCGACCTCGAAGGCGTCGAGCAGCGAGTTCTCGATCGCCGGCAGGGCCCAGTCGTCCTGGTTCACGAAGTGCACCGAATCGCGGTACGGGGCGCGGATGATCGCCGGGATCCCGTCATTCAGGAACCCCACCCGCGCCAGGGGCATCGCGTGCCCCCAGCGCGTGAAGCGGATCTCGCGCACGCTCGAATCGGGCAGGCCCACCAGAGACAGCGTCTCGTGGAGCCGAGAGGTCAGGGACCGGGCGTAGTTGGTCAGCGCGTCGTCGAACAGAAGCGTGAAGCGGGCGCTCTCGAAGGGCAGAGGCCAGTACAGCGTGAGCACCTGCGGGCTGCGCGGCAGGCGTCCCCCGCCCGGGCGCGGGGCGAAGGAGCCATCGAGCACATCGGTGTGGCGATTGAACTGCTCGGCCTGCCACGCCGCCATCGGGTAGTCCTCGGGCTGACCCAGCAGGAAGATGTCGTAGAACTCCGCCGGGATCGGTCGGTCCACGATGATGTTGGCCACCAGGTAGGCCCGCCGTGCCTCGCGCATGGCGTTGTACCGCGTCGGCTCGTCCTGCTCCAGGTTGTGGATGATGTGCCTCGCGATGTTCTTGGGGCAGGCCATCACCACCTCACGCGCCAGCATCGAGGAGAACGACCCGTCCGCCTCCGCCCAGCTCACCAGCGAGCGCCCGTCGGGCTCGACGCGCAGATCCACCACGCGCCTGCCCGCGCGCAGGTGCGGCGCGTGCGCCGGGTCGGTCGCGTCGAGGGCGGCCAGATGCTGCCAGAGCCGGTCGGCCATCCACGCGTTGCCCCCGGGCAGCACCCAACGCCCGAACTCCTCGGCGGCCAGGAAGTTCCACCCCAGCGTCGCCGAGACCTCTTCCCACCCGGCGGTGAACGACGAGTAGCAGTACGCCTGGATCGCCGCCGCCAGCGGCGCGGGGATGGGCAGCCCCACCTCCCGCTCGATGTGCTCGCGAAGGCTCAGGAGATCAAGATCGAGCATCCACTGCTGGTCGAAGGGGACATCGGGGTAGTCCTCGGTCATCCGGATCACGAGCTTGCGGTACGCCTCGTACGCCGGGATGTCGCCCTTGGGCACGCCCATGCCCGTCCAGATGTCGGGGTTGATCTCGCCGTCGATCTCCACCGGCGAGGGCGTGGCGTCGACCCGGACCACCTGATCGAGCCCCAGCTCGCGGTAGAACCCGTCGAGCAGCGAGCCGTCGTCTGGGGTGATGAAGTAGGCGCTGCCCATGGTGTAGAGCGCGCCGTCGATGTCCCCGCCCTGGGCGTTGCCGCCGAAGCGATCGTGGAGCTCGAACACGACGGGGTTGAAGTCCCGCAGCAGGTAGGCCGTCGAGAGACCCGAGATCCCACCGCCCACGACCACGACATCGTGCTCCTCGGTCGGCTGGGGCGGCTGCCCGCCGGGGAAGTCGTTCTGCTGGGAGTGGAAGGGGATGTCGTCGTGAAAGTCGTCGCCCTCGAACCACGACTTGAAGCGGAAGCCGTCGATGTAGATCGGATTGGGATCCATGAACCGCGGCGCCAGCGGGCGCGTGGCCTTGAGCGGGACGCCCCCCGCCGAGCCCATCACGCCCCCGGCACGCCTGAGTTCGAGCGCCTCGGCGCCAAGGGCCGAGCCCAGGAACGGGCCCACGGCCCCAAGCGCGAAAAGGCCCAGTCCACCGCGCAGAACTTCTCTTCGTGTAGGCATCACACAACCTCCTTGGCCGACTTGTCTTGACTTCTTGAGATTCGCCGAGCGGCGGGCTCCAGTATGAAGCGCCACGCCCCCGCGCACAAGCACGAAATGGTTAATTCATCCCGGCATCACGCACCGGCCCCGGGAAAACACACCCAGCGGCGGCCCGGGAGCGGCGGTGGAATGAAAAACCGGCGCATAGACTTCTCTCGATGATGCACGCTTTTTTCCAAGAACTCTGGATGATCCTCGTCGAGTCCTCGCTCTGGCTGCTGCTGGGTTTCGCGATCGCCGGGGCGATCCACGCCCTGGTGCCCCGCGCCTGGATGCTCAAGCACCTCTCGGGCGGCGGTTTCTGGCCCGTGGCCAAGGCGTCGCTGCTGGGGATTCCGCTGCCTTTGTGTTCGTGCTCGGTGATCCCGGTGGCGGCGGGGCTTCGTTCGCAGGGCGCCAGCAAGGGCGCCAGCGCCGCCTTCGCGATCTCCACGCCCCAGACCGGCGAGGAATCCATCCCCATCACCTGGGCGCTCTTCGGCCCGGTCTACGCTTTCACCCGTCCCATCGTGGCGGTCATCACCGCCCTGATCGCGGGGATCCTGATCGACGCGACGGGCAAGCAAGACCCGCGCGAACGCCAGCCCCACGCCCCCGAGCACGATCACGGCGCGATGCCGCTGTCGATCACCAACGCCGTCGCCGCGGGCAAGGCGGTCGCCTCGGTCGAAGCGCGCCACACCCGGGCGCCCAAGGCGTGCTGCTCATCCGAACCCGCCCCGGCAACTTGCGCCTCCCCGGCCGTACACCAGCCCGCATCGAAGGGCCCGTGCTGCGCCGGCAGCGCCCCGACCCCGACCCACGCCTCGCTGGGCGCCAAGTTCAAATCGGGCTTCAAGCACGGGTTCGGGACGATGGTCCTCGATCTCGTCGGCTGGCTCTCGATCGGCCTGATCCTGGCCGCCGTCATCGGCGCGGCCGTCCCGCAGGATTGGATCGCCCAGCACCTTGGGACCGGCATCCTTCCCAAACTGATCATGCTGCTCATCGGCCTCCCGCTGTATGTCTGCGCCACCAGCTCGACGCCGCTGGCCTGGGGGCTGGTGGCCGCGGGGCTCTCGCCCGGGGCGGCCCTGGTGATGCTGCTGGCGGGCCCGGCGGCCAATGTCGCCACCATGAGCTGGGTCATCAAGGACCTGGGCGTTCGGGCCCTGGTGATCTACCTCGCCGTTATCTCCGCCATCGCCCTGGGCGCGGGGATCGTGTTCGACGCCTTCCTGAAGCGCTTCGTGCACATCGCCTCCAGCGCCGACCTGCACCAGCACGCCGCCGATTTCGGGATCCAGCAGGTGGCCGCGGTGCTGTTCGTGCTGCTCATGGTCTGGGCGGCGTCGGTGAAGCTTGTCGGGCGGCTTGGCACGACGAAGGCGGCGAGCATGACGCACGAGAACCACGAGCACGCTCAGCACGCCAGCGCGTGCTGCTCGTCGGACAGCACCGCCATCTCATCCTGCGGCTGTCAGTAGATCGGTCTCCGCGAACCAGCGCCTTCGGGGAAGCCGCCGGGCGCCACGACTCGCTGTCCCCGGCGCAGTCGTGCTCTTGGTTGGTTCCCGAAGACATTCCTGCGCCCAAGACGGCGAGTCGTGGCGCCCAGAAGAGGATGCGCAGCGCCATGAAACTGAAAACGCCCCTTTCTCCGGGGCGTGTGTCGATCGAGTATGAATCGTGCTCAGCTCCGCTCCACCATCTCCGCCAGCAGGCGCGCCCCGAAGCCGGTGGGGCCGGCGATCATGTACTCGCTGTCCTTGGTGATCGAGTGGGTGCCCGCGATGTCCAGGTGGGCCCACTTGACGCCCTCGTCGACGAAGTGCGAGAGGAAGGCGGCGCCCTGGATGGGGTGGGCCTCGCGCACGGGCGCGGAGTTGACGATGTCGGCGATGGGCGACTTCATCATCGCGTTGTACTCGGGGTCGTGGGGCAGACGCCAGACGCGCTCGCCAGATGATTCGGCGGCCGCTTCGATGATGGCTCGCACGCCGTCGTCGTCGCACCACATCCCCGCGAAGACCTTGCCCAGGGCGACGACCACACCGCCGGTCAGCGTCGCGATGTCCACGATGTACTCCGGGTTTTCCTTGGCGCAGGCCCAGCACAGGCCGTCGGCCAGCACCAGGCGCCCCTCGGCGTCGGTGTTGGTCACCTCGACCGTCACTCCGTTGCGGAATCGGATCACATCGTCGGGACGGTAGGCGTCCTCGCCGATCGAGTTCTCGGCCGACACCAGCAGCGCCACCACCGGGCGGTTGGGCCTGATGACATTGGCGATGATGTGCATGGCCCCGAAGACGCCGCACCCGCCGTCCTTGTCGCGCTTCATCCCCACCATGCCCCCGCCGACCTTGATCGACAGCCCGCCGCAGTCGTAGCTCATCGTCTTGCCCACCAGCACGATGGGCTTCTTGCTCCTGCCCCGCGCCGGGGTGTATTCGAGACGGATCATGCACGGCTTGTTGATCGAGCCCTTGCCCACATTGATGAGCCCCGCCAGCCCCTCGTCCTCCAGCTTCTGGCCGCTCAAGACCGTGCACCTCATCCCGCTCTTGCGGGCCATCTTCTTGGCCTCGTTGGCGATCCACATCGGCGTGGCGATGTTGGGCGGGGTCTGCGAGAGGGTGCGGGCGATGTTGGCGCCCTCGGCGAAGCCCAGCCCGCGCTCGACGCCGTCGAGCATCTCCTTGCCGCCGTGAACGCTCAGCCGGAGCTTGGGCGTCAGCTCGGTCTTCACGCCCCGCAGCTCGTCGTAACGCCACGAGAGCATCCCCAGCGCCTCGCCCACCATCGTCCCGGCGACAAACGGGTCCACGGCGTCCGCCTTCTTGAGCTTCTCCAGCGCTTCCATCAGGCGCAGCTCCACGCTGGCGGCCTTGGCCCTGGCCAGCGCACGCCCGACATTGCCCGCGGCCTTGCGCAGCGAGCCGGGCCGGAACCCGTCGCGGGCGCCAAGCCCCACGATCAGCGCCCGCTCGTAGCCGTTGGACCCGTGCGCCTCGACGACGCAGCCCAGCTCGCCCGTGGCCTCCGGGCGCTTGATCGCCGCCCCCAGCGAACCGTCGGCGTCGATGGCCCTGGTCTCGGCGCTGAGGCCCTCGTCCTTGAAACACCCGACGACGAGCACGCTCGCCTTGCCCCGGGACGCGGTCTTGATCGATTCAAACATGTGCTCGGCTCCAGAGTGGTCTACGAAAACGGGGCGCCCGCCCGCTGACGCGGGAATGCGGGGCGTGAAAACAGTTCAGAATCAGCGGATTCTATGAGCAAACCGGCTCGCGGTTGCGACGGCGCGCCCGACCGGTTGAGCTTATCGCTGCGCCGCCCGGCTTTCCACGAGCATCTTGGCCTCCCCGGCCAGATAGAAGCTCCCGATCACCAGGATCATGTCGTTGCCCCTCACCGCCCGCGCCGCGTCGTTGATCGACTCGCGCAGCGTGCCCTTGGCGTCGGCCATCGCGTCGCAGCGCTCGGTGAAGCGCACCAGCAGTTCGCCCGGGTCCACCGCCCTGGGATTGTTGGACGCGCGGGTGAAGATCACCTTGTCCGCGCCGCGGTCGAGCTCGGCGAGCATCCCGTCGATGTCCTTGTCACCCGCGCAGCCGAAGATCACGATCAGCGAGTCAAACTCCAGGTGCGCGCTGACCGCCTTGAGCGCCATGCGCACGCTGGCGGGGGTGTGGGCCCCGTCGATCACGATCCGAGGCTTGTCCATGATCTGCTCGAGCCGCCCCTGCCGGTTCACCCGTTCGAGCCCCGCCGTGACCATCCGCTCGGGCAGATCGAACCCGAAGGAGCGCAGCTCGATGATGATCGCCAGCGCCAGGCCGCAGTTCTCGGCCTGGTGCATCCCCATCAGCGGCACCGACATGTGCTCGAACCCGTCGCGCTCCTCGCCCACGCACACCCGCGCGTGCGGGCCCTTGGTCACGCCCGACTGGAACCGCTGCGTGTAGAGCACCTCGTCGCCGAGCACCTTGAGCGTCCCGCCCGCCGCCGCCGCCCTCTCACGGAACACACCCAGCACGCCCGCCTCCTGGGGCGTGGTGATCGCCACCACCCCCGGCTTGATGATCCCCGCCTTCTCGGCCGCGATCTTCTCGAGCGTGTCGCCCAGGATCTGGGTGTGCTCGAGCTGGATGTTGGTCAGCCCCACCACCCGCGGCGACACGATGTTCGTGCAGTCCAGGCGCCCGCCCAGACCCGTCTCGAGCACCACCAGGTCCACGGCCTGCTGCGCGAAGACCACCAGGGCCGCCGCCGTGATCAGCTCGAAATAGGTGACTCGCCCGTGCTCGTCCTCGATCCGCAGCGCCGCGTCGCGGCAGATCGCCAGCCCCTGGTCGAAGAGCGCCTCGGAGATCGCGTGGTTGCTGATCCGGATGCGTTCGCGCACATCCATGAGGTGGGGGCTCGTGAACACCCCCGTCGTGTAGCCGCAGGCGTTGAGCGAGCACTCGAGCATGTTGCACACCGAGCCCTTGCCCTTGGACCCGGCGATGTGCACGATGTCCAGCTCGTCCTGGGGGTCCCCCAGCTCGCCCATCAGCGCTCGCATCCGGTCGAGCTTCCACACCTCGCTGCTGACCTTCTCGGGGCGTACGCGCTCGACATTGACCATCCCGTCGAGGTACGCCAGCGCCGCCTCGTGGTTGACGAACGCGCCCGGCGTGCGCCCGCCGCCCCCGC
Organism: uncultured Phycisphaeraceae bacterium; assembly: GCA_964387925.1. Taxonomy (GTDB): domain Bacteria; phylum Planctomycetota; class Phycisphaerae; order Phycisphaerales; family UBA1924; genus UBA1924. Next base: position 206,372 of record CAYLXF010000002.1, on the reverse strand, counting down.
GGGGGCGGGGCGATTTGGCCCGCAGACCGGCCTTGGAGACACCCGTGTGCGATGATGGTCTGGTCATGTTCTGATCCTATCTAAAACCGGAACAAACGCAACAGCTTTCCCGCAAACGCGGCTCGTCAACCGGATGTTTATCGGGTGGAGAGGCCCGGGTTGCGTCTCAGGCGCGCGCCCGGCGCATCAGCGCCTTCATCTCCGCTACGGCGGTGCGCAGACCCACATACGCCGCGCGGCTCACGATCGAGTGCCCGATGTGCAGCTCGTCGATGCCCGCCAGCGCCGCGATGTGCCCCACATTGTGGTAGTTGAGCGCGTGCCCCGCGTTGAAGCGCATCCCCGCGCCGCGGATCGCCTCGCCCGCCTCGCGCACCAGCGCCAGCTGCCCGATCAGCTCGGCGCGCCGCATGTCGCCCCCGCAGCGGGCGAACGCGTGGGCGTAGGGGCCCGTGTGCACCTCGCACACATCGAAGCCGATCTCCGCCGCCGCCCGCACCTGCGACGGGTCCGGGTCGATGAACGCGCTGACGATCATCCCGCCGTCGCGAAGGCACTCCACGACATCGCGCAGCCGGCCCCGCTGACCCGCGACATCCAGCCCCCCCTCGGTCGTCACCTCCCGGCGACCCTCGGGCACCAGCATCGAAGTGTGCGGCCCCACGCGGCGCGCGATCCCGACCATCTCGTCCGTCGCCGCCATCTCCAGGTTCAGCTTCACCTTCACCAGGCGGCGCAGCAGCTCCACATCCCGGTCCTGGATATGGCGCCGGTCCTCGCGCAGGTGCACCGTGATCCCGTCGGCCCCGCCCAGCTCGGCCTCGTGGGCGGCCCGCACGGGGTCCGGCTCGCCCCCGCCAAGCACCGGGTCGCCCATCCCCGCGTAACGCGCCTGGCGCAGGGTCGCGACATGATCGATATTCACTCCGAGCTGGATCATGGCCGATTCTAGTGCCCCCCCGCAGGGGCGGCGTCTAGCGCTTCACCCGCGCGATCGCCACATCCAGGGCCCGCTGCTCGTTCTCGTTCATCCCCGGGCGCAGCGACTCGAGCACGCCAAGGGCCGCGTCCAGCGAGCGTCCGCGAAGGTGCATCGCCAGGTCCTGGGCGTCGGCGATCTTCTGCCCGTCGCGCAGGTTCGCCCGCAGCAGCGCCTCGACCCGAGCCAGCAGCGACGCGTCCGCCCCGCCCCGCGCCAGCAGGTAGGGCGAGGCCAGCCAGAGCAGGTCCTGCATCATCCCGTCGACGCGCCCGCTGGCGTCGAGGTGGTCGTAGGCGTCGAGGATCGCCTCGTACTCGCCGACGCGGAACAGCGCCGGCATGCTGCGCAGCGCCGCCCCGGGCGTGAACGCCTCGGGCTTGTCCTTCATCAGCGCCATCGCCAGGCGCGCCGCGTCATTGTCGCGCCCGAGCAGCACCAGGTCTCCCAGCGCCCCCTCGAAGTCGCCGCCCTTGAGGCGATCCTTGGCCCGCTCGTCGAGGTTCTGGGTTCCGGTGAACTTGAAGTCCCCCTCCACGCGCTTCCCGCCCGGGCCCAGCGTCACCAGCGGGTCGCCCAGCACCGTGATCTTCCACGCGCTGCCGTCGTCGAAGCGCACCGCCGCCGCGAAGGGCATCGACCCCGCCAGGCGCCTGGCGATCCCCGGCGTGGGCACGAAGCCCTGCAGGTACGGCTCGTCCACCGACCCCGCGTACAGATACACCCCGCGCTCCAGAAAACGCCCCCCCACCGTGTCGCGCGAGGTCGGGCGCTGCAGCGAGAACGAGTGCACGATGTGCAGGGCCGCGGGGACATCGAGCATCGGCAGATGCCCGGGCTTGCCCTCTTCCTCGTAGCCGCCGGGCAGGTCGAAGCGGTTGGAGCCGCCCTTGGAGTTCATCAGCATCAGCATCGCCGTGCCCGGCTCGCGCTCCGCGCCCGAGTCGCCCACCGGACGCACCATGCGCCGCTTCCAGTCCTCGATCGTGTATCGCGGCTGGTCGTGCAGCTCGGTCTTCAATCCGGCTTCCCCGAGCACCCCCGCCGCCTCGGTCCCGTCATACAAGCCCCACGGTGGGTTCTGGGTGTACCCGTCCCACACGAAGCCCTGGTCGAGCGTCAGGAACAGCGCGCACATCGCCTGGTAGGCCGCGCGGGACTCGTCGCCGATGATCTGCCCGCACCACGCCCAGCGTCCGCCCGCGCCCATCGACCCGACGCGACCGATGCGGTCGGTCGTGGCCAGGCGCGCGCGGTCCCCGCCGCCGGTCTTGATCGCGGTCCCGGTGTTGAGCGCCAGCGTGACCGCGTCGATGTCGTCGCCGATCGCCTCCCAGGACCGCCCGGTCGCCCGGGCCGCCCGCTCGATCTCGGTCTCCAGCGCGTCCGAATCCTCCACGCTCATCGTCTTCCAGACGGGCGACGGCGCGCCCACGAAGGCCACCGGCTGCATCCGCCCCGCCGCCAGCGCCAGGGCCGCGGGCCACGCGGGGTCCTGGGCGTCGGTGACCACGATCCCGGGGCTCACCACGCCGTCTTTGGCGAGTTGATCCAGCGCTTCGCGCCACGAGCCGATCTTCTCATTAAAGGCCTGTCCCAGCACCGCCTCGAAGAGTTCCTGTTTTTCCGCCCGCTCCCCGCCCCAGCGCCGCCCGCCGTCGCCGGTGAGCAGCAGCACCCGCTCGGGTCTGAAGGCGCGCACGAAGCGGGCGATGTCCTCGCGCGACGCGTCGGTCCCGTCGTCCCACAGAACCGGGTAACGCGCCGGGCCCTCCCAGCCGCTGATCGCCGTCAGGTAGCTCTCGGCGTTGTTGACCACGATCACCACGGGAACCGTCATCTGCACATTGCGAAGCACGCCGGCGCGCAGCCCCGCGCGCCGGATCGGCTCCTGCTCGTCGATCCGGGCCATCAGCTCGCTCAGCGTGCCCGAGATCACCCCCCCCGGCGCATCCTGACCCGTGCCCATCGGCGAGAGCACCGACGAGCCGTCGCGCTGTGGGGGTTTGGCGCCCTCGTTGCCACCCGCGTCGGGCTGCGCCGTCGCCGCGGCCGCCGTCAACGAGCAGAGGACCGGGACGGCGAGCGCGATTGTGTATTTCAAGAGCATCAGTCACATCCTACGGCCCGCCGGCGCGGGGTGTTCACCGCATAGACTTGCAACCATGCCCAGCACCGATCTCAGCGGGTTCATCGCCGCCACTCAGCGCGCCCTGTCGCGCGCAGGCGACGCGCCAGGCGCCCGCGCCGTGGTCCCGGTCTCGATCCGCGTGCTCGCCGACCAGCTCACCCCCGTGCTCGCCTACCGGCGCCTGGTCTCGCGCGACCAGCGCACGGCCCCCTCCTTCCTGCTCGAATCGGTCGAGGGCGGCGAGCAGCAGGGACGATACTCGATCCTGGGCGCCCATCCCGCCATCGAGCTGGTCGCCACCGGCGCCACCACCACCGTCACCGACCACCGGACGGGCGAATCGACCGCCCGCGACGAGCCCGACCCGCTCGGGGCCCTGCGCGCCATCGACGAGCATTGGGTGCTCGAAATCCCCGCGGAGACCCGGGACCGCGCCCTGCTGCCGGGATGCGTGCTCGGCGGCTGGTTCGGCTACGCCGGCTACGACTCGGTCCGCTACGCCGAGCCGGGCAAGCTCGCCCACGCCCACGCCCCGCGAGACGACCGCGGTCTTCCCGAGATCGCCTTCGGGTTCCACGACGAGCTGGTGATCTTCGATCATGCCGACAAGCTGGTCCACCTGGTCAGACTGGCGATGGTGGCCCCCGGCGATGACCCCGCGCGGGCCTACCACGCCGCCCTCGCATCGCTCGACGCCCTGGCCGCCCAGGTGCAGGAGCACTCCAAGCCGCTGCCGCTGGGACGCGTCGTCGCCGACAAACCGGCTCGCAACGAGCCCATGCCCTGCAACACGACCCGCCAAGAGCACGCGGCCATGATCGAGCGCGCCCAGCAGTACATCCGGGCCGGCGATATCTTCCAGGTCGTGCTGGGGCACCGCTTCCAGCGCCGCGCACACGCCGACCCCTTCGATGTCTACCGCGCCCTGCGCGCCGTCAATCCCTCCCCCTACATGGTCTACATGCAGACGCGCGGCTGCATCCTCGTCGCCTCGAGCCCCGAGATCCTCTGCCGCGCGCGCCGCGACGACCAGAACCGCCTGGTCGTCACCAACCGCCCCCTGGCCGGCACCCGCCGGCGCGGGCGCACGCCCGAGGAGGATCTGGCCCTGGAGCGCGACCTCCTGGGCGACCCCAAGGAGGTCGCGGAGCACTCAATGCTCGTGGACCTGGGGCGCAACGATGTGGGCGTGATCGCCGAGCCGGGCACCGTGCGTCTCTCGGGGCTCTTGCGCATCGAGCGCTACTCGCATGTCATGCACATCTCCTCGACCGTGACCGGGACCGTCCGCCAGGGGCTCGACTGCTGGGACGCGCTGCGCGCGGCCCTGCCGGCGGGAACGATTTCCGGGGCGCCCAAGATCCGCGCCATGCAGATCATCGACGAGCTTGAACAGGTCCGTCGCGGCCCCTACGGCGGGGGCCTGGGATGGGTCGCGCTCGACGGCGAGATGGACATCGCCCTGGCGCTGCGCACCATGGTCATCCCCCTCGACCGCCACGACCCCGCCAACCCAGAGGGGGCGTGGGAATACCACATCCAGGCCGCGGGGGGGATCGTCGCCGATTCCATCCCCGATCTGGAGTTCAAGGAGACGGTGAACAAAGCCGCGGCTCTCGGGGCCGCCATCGACCTGGCGACCCGCGCCTTCGGCGCGCCCGCCCGCTGATCAGGCCCCGCGCCACAGCAGCTGCGCCATCGTGATCGACCAGGGCGCCGACCACAGCATGAGCGTGATCAACACATACCACGCCCCCGCCCAGCGCAGCGCGCACCGACGGATGCGATTGCCCGCCGGCGCCGGCGGCGAGATTTGCCCGAGCCCCGACCGCTCCCGCCCGGCCCCGGCGGGACCCGCCGATTCCCCGTGGGGTGTCCACGCGTTGATCATGACCAGCAGGGGAAACGCCGTCAGCGACATCGCCGCCAGCATCAGGGCCAGCTCGGTCGAACTCATCGCCAGGAGCATATCCCCGTTGATGTGCACCGACTTGCTGCCGGGGATCTGGATGATCGAGCGCCGTGTGAATGCCTCATTCACTCCCGTCCAGAAGATCCGCATGCCCGTGACTCCTCCGGAGCAAAGCACGCACGCCGTCAAGCTCAGCCCCATCGCGGCCGCCAAAGCCCACGGCCTTATGCCACGCGCCGTGCCGCTCGTCGCCCCCCATCTTGAGTTCAACCAACTCAGCATCATGGCGACCAAATAGACTAGAGAGATCAGTGCGGCTACAAGCGGATCGAACGAGAGCAAAGGTCGCCCAAGCGACCGGATGACGCCACCTCCGGGGTCCCGGTCGTCGAGATCGCGCACCAGCGTCAGCTTATGAGACACCGGATGCAAGACCACTCGATGGTCGTTCTCTTTCGAAGTTTCCCATAAACTGAGCCCCTGCGGGAGCACCGTCCCAAGACGCTGACCCATCACAAAGACCGAGTCGTACACGCACGGGACCAGCAGCAAGCGCTGCGCGCCCAGTGTCGTCAGGGCAATCATCGCCGCCGTCAGCAAGCAGAATCCCAGTCGGCAGATCCGATTCATGCGTTTCCCCAGGGGGCCTCCCCAGGAACTGGCACGAGCGGTCCAGCGGCGGGAGGCGTCAGAACACGGGCTCGTCGGGGCAGTTCTCCAGATCGAGCCAGTAGTCCGTGTGCGTCACGGTCACTTCAAACTCTATCGGATCATCGGCGGATCCTTGATCGCACTCTTCACAATCATCGGGATACTCGCCCCACTGCCAATAGTGATGGGTTTCGACACGGGAGTAGTTGCACTCGATCCGACCACCCAGAACCTCTTCTTGAGAGACCGTCCAGGGGCCGGGGATCATCTCGCCCTCCGCCTGAATGCACACGCAGCCGCCGCAGGAGCTCGAGGTCGAACGCAGGCAGTTGAGTGTCTGCTTGGTCGCCGGGTTCATGTTCACACCCGCCCCGGCGGTCCCGGAGACCAAAAGCTCGGTCATGCCCGGGGCGATGGGGTAGCCCACATTGGCCAGCAGATCGATCATGGCGTTGGGGTCCGATAACGCCGCGACCGTCTCGGTCAGCGGGTCGCCCTCGATGAACCCCTTCTCCACCAGCCCATCGATCCCGCCATCGACATCCAGATTCAGCGCGTTGTCGGCCGCCAGGAACTCCTTGTAGTACAGGAACTGGATCGAGCCGTCCGAAGCCCCGTCAGAGGCAAGCAGAGCCGATTTCTCGCTCACCGCCACCGGCTCAAAGGCCCAGACGGCCCACTCCTCGTTGGGCAGGGCCTCGAACCACAGCCTGCGGATGTTGCCCACCTCGACGGGCACGCGCGGGATCCCCCAGAACCCCATCACCGCCCCGTTGTCGTCCGTGATCTCGATCAGGTCCCAGCCGCCAACCATGTAGGACATGTGCTCGGCCTCCATGGCTTGCGCCGCCGCCCGCCCATGGCCGAGCAGGAGAAGCGCCAATACGAAACCAATCACATTAATCGTGTGAACTCTCCCCGGCATGTCGATCGTCTCCACTCGGCGGAATCGCCATCGACAGGTTCTCATAAATCCCTTGCCTGTCAAGACATAATCCCGCAATGCGCAAAAATTGCTCAAAAACAAACGGAAACCAGACGGCCTGGTTTCCGCGGAGTCCGACAAGTGTAGTCGCGCAAAGAGTGCCGGTCGCCGACAAATCAGGAAACAAGCTGGCGGGGGTTGACATGCAGCGCATCCTTGAGATGCTGCGAGGGCTTGAACGAGCAGGTCGTGCTCTCGCCGATCTGGATCGGCTTCTTCGTCGCCGGGTTCATCCCCACACGCGCCGAGCGGTGTTTCTTGGTGAAGGTGCCGAAGCCGCTGATCGCGACCTTCTCCTCGGATTTCAGACCGTCGGCGATGGCGGCGATCACCGCCTCGATCATCTTGCCCGCCTCGGCCTTGGAGCTCTCGAGCTCCGATGCGACTGCTTCAATGAGATCTGACTTGTTCATCGCGAAGCCTCCATGCTGCGAAGTGAGGGAATCGTCATATCAGGCGGCCGGTCACAAAGCTGCCCCCCCTGACGAAACCACCATCGGCGCGGAATCGCAGGGTGCTTGAATTTCCCCACCCCGCCCACGCTTTATCCCCCGGCCGCCCCGACCCCACACCGACCTCGGGAGCCGGCGCGACCGCCGCGCCACTATCATCGCCCATGCCCCCACCGCTGCGCAAGACGCTCCCCGAGGTGCTCATCGCCGAGCCCATCGACCCCGCGCCGCTCGCCTGGCTGGGGCGGCGCGCCCGTATGAACAACGCCACCGGCGCCGACCGCGCCGACATGCTCGACGCACTCGCCCGGATCGACGCGCTGCTCGTGCGCACCTACACCCTCGTCGATCGCCAGCTGCTCGACCACGCCCCTACCCTGCGCGTGGTGGCCCGCGCCGGGGCAGGGCTCGACAACATCGACCTGGAGGCCTGCCGGGAGCGCGGCGTGCGCGTCGTGCATACCCCGGACGCCAACACCGCCGCCGTCGTCGAATATGTCACCCAGACCATGCTCACCGCCCTTCGCCCCATCGCGACCCTCGACCGCCCCCTGCCCCCGCCCGCCTGGCATACGCTGCGCCAGAGCGCCGTCTCTCCCCGCTCGTGCGTGGGGACGCGCCTGGGGATCGTGGGGCTCGGGCGCATCGGCTCGCGTGTCGCCGCCGTCGCCGGCGCGCTGGGCATGGAGGCCGTCTACCACGACATCATCGAGATCGAAGACCGGCGACGCCACGGCGCAAGACCCGTCCCGCTCGATGAGCTCGCCCAGACCAGCGGGGTCGTCACCCTGCATGTGGACGGGCGAGCGGCCAACCGCGGGCTCGTGGGCGAGGGCCTCTTCTCACGCCTGCGCGGCGATGTCGTCCTCATCAACGCGGCCCGCGGGTTCATCCTCGATCCCCGCGCCGCCGCCGACTTCGCCACGGCCAACCCCGGCGCCCGTCTGATCCTCGATGTCCACGACCCCGAGCCCCTCAGCGCCGATTCGCCCCTGCTGGGGCTGGAGAATGTCACGCTCACCCCCCACATCGGCGCCGGCACCCGCGAGGCCAAGGAACGGATGAGCTGGGTGGTGCGCGACCTCATGCGCGTGCTCGATGGCGAGCGCCCCCATCACGCGGCGGTCTGATTCCTGATTGAACCAAGAACCGGTCGCGTGCCGCATCTCGGCGAGGCCGGGTCCCGCCTGTTGGATGTCTATGCGAGACCCGTACCCTGCGGAAGCCGCGCAGGGTTGTTCCTCCCAGCGTGGCGCGGGGAGGGGCAAAGCGTTGCCGCCCCGTCAGTCCCGATCGACCTCCCACCCGCGCCCCGTGATCCCCGCCTCATCGAGCGTGACCCATACCCCGCCGCCGCCCGCCGTGGCGTACCAGTCGCGTCCCGCCCGCACCGCGTCCCAGCGGTCGTCGTCGAGGCGCGTGGGCCCCGTCGACTGCAGCACGAGCGCGGGGTCGAGCTCGCGCACAAAGCCGTATGCCCGGTCCCGCGCGCTGCCGTGATGGGGCAACTCAAGCACCTCGGCGCCCAACCCCGGGTACAGCGCCTCGATCGCGTCCATGGCCGGGGCTTCGATGTCGCCGCAGAGCAGCACGCTCGGCGTCTGGTCGTCGTCGCCGCCGATCGTCAGGCGCGCCACCACCGATGTATCGTTGTCGTCGAGCCGAGCGATCCGAGCCGGGTCAGGCCACAGAATGTCCAGCCGGGCGCGCCCGATGACCAGCGTGTCGCCGGCCGCGATGCGGTGGATCTCGACGCCCATCGCTTCCAGCGCCGCCGCGACCCGCGACCAGGCGTGCGAGGGCGAGTCCCACAGCCGATCAGAGATCCAGACCCGCTCGATCCCGGCCAGGCGCGCCAGCTCGGGCAGGGCGTTGAAGTGGTCCAGGTTGTCGTGCGTCACCACCGCGTCGCGCAGCCGCGTGATCCTCAGCGAACGCGCGGCTCGCGCCGCGGTCCGCCCGACGCGCCGGTCCAGCGAGCCGCAGTCCCACACCAGGCCGCGACCTTGCGACTGGATCAGCAGGCACGAGCCGTCGCCCACATCGAGCATGTCGATGCGCACCGGCGCCGACTCGCGCCAGACCATCGGCTCGATGAACACCCAGCCGACCGCCGCCGCGCACGCCCCAAGCACGAACGGCGAACGCCAGCGCACCCGCCGCGTCACGAGCAAGGCCGCCAGCACCGTTGCCGCGATCGCCCACGCGGCGCTGACCCGATCGACCCGCGCCCATGCGCCAGGGATTGAGTCGGCCCACGCGACGAAGCCCATCACGACCCGCGCCATCGCCCCCACCGCGCCCATCCCCGCCCCGCCCAGCGACGGCGCGATCACCCCCACCACCACCTGCACATAGCCCACCACCATCAGCACCATCACCATCGGGATCAGCACCAGAGCCACGACCGGCGCCAGCAGGCTCACCAGCCCCGCGTGGTACACGATCGCCGGCGTCGCCACGAGCCAGCAGGCGAAGTTCATTCTCGCCGATTCGACCACCCACCGCCACGCCCTGCCCGGGAATCCACGCGCCTTATCGAGCGGCTCCGCCACCGGCATCTTCCGCCGGTTGAGCATCGCGCGTCGATCGCGGTCACCGAGCACCACCAGCAGCGCCGTCACCCCCATGCTCAGCTGATAGTCCAGCCCCAGCGCGTCCAGCGGACGCCAGATGATCAGCGCCACCCCAACCCACGCCAGCACCGTCATCCGGTCGTAGCGCCGTCCCGCCGCCCCCGAGAGGATCAGCGCCCCCACGATGGCCGCGGCCCGCACGATCGGCGGCTGCATCGGGATCACCAGCACGATCAGCCCCAGCACCCCCGCCACGATCAGCGTCTCGATGCGCGGGTGCTCGCCGATCGCCCGGATCACCACCACCGACAGCAGCACCACCAGCGCCAGATGGAACCCCGAGATCGCCAGCACATGGGCCGCGCCGATGCGCTGGAAGCGCTCGTAGACCCCCTCGAAGCCGGGGTCACGCTGCCCCAGCAGCAGCGCGCCCATCATCGCCCCGCCCTCGCTGGTCTCGCTCCCCGGAGCGCCATCAAGCCCGATGGCCGACAACGCCCGCGCGCGAATCACCCAGCGCAGGCGCGCCGCCCCCGCCGCGATCCGATCGCCCAGCCCCCCGGGCGCGCCGGGCTCGATCTGCGACGCGTCGTTGACCACGATCGAGCCCACCCGTCCCGACTGGGCGCTCATGGCCCGCCAGTGCGGCTCGCCCGCGTTGCGCGCCCCCGGCGGGGGTGCGTACATCCCCAGCACCCGCACGCTCGCCCCGGCCGCGAGCTCCACCCCCTCGGGGACCAGCAGCCGGGCCTCGCCCGAAGCGCGCACCCAGCTGCCGCGCCCGTCGCCGTCCGTCGCGTACACCCGCCGCACCCGCACCAGCCCCTCCCAGCGCTCCTCGGGCCACATGGGCGGGTCCGCCAGCCCGGCCATGCGCCGTTCCACGCGCACCGGCGCGGCCACCACCCCCTCGATCTCGATGGGAACCCGCCCGAGCTTCGCGTTGATCGCCCCCACCACCGCGTTGAGCCGGTGTGTCCCGTTCCCGCTGGTCCTCGTGAGCGTCCATCCCGCGCTCAGCGCCACCAGGCACAGCCCCAGACCCGCGCCACGGCGCGGCCCGCCCAGGGCGATCGTTCCCGCCGCCAGCAGGCACGCCGCGCTGAACCACGCCACCGGCGCCGCCGATGGGAAGCGCGACGCCAGCACCACCCCCAGCACGCACGCCCCCAGCGCCGTCAGCGCTCGGAAACGGGCGGCCTGGACCTGGTGCTTTCCCACGCGACCTGTTGTACCCGTTTTCGATCATCCCTGCGCAAGAAAACCCCGCGGTCAACGGGCGCGGGGTTTCAGGTCTTGGCGGGTTCAGTTGATCGAGTTGGTCAGGTCGTCGAAATCGCTGGCTATGTCATAGTTGATGAACTTGCCGTCCTCGTCCATGAACCGATGCGTGGCGTCCGATTTGTAGTTCCTGCCGAACTCCAACCGAAACTTGCCGCTTTCGGTGACGGCATTGGACTTCCACCCCGGCCCGTTGGTGCCGTAGAACAGCCCGTCGATGCCCGCCGACTGGACGATCAGGTTGCCCCGGGGCTTGCTGGGATAAATAGCGTCGGGAGCCACCGTGTCCAGCGTGTCATCGCTGGGAATCGCGTAGTACGACGGGCTGGCCAGCACCGCCGCCAGGGTGGCGATGCGGTCCTCGGCGGGGACGGGGACCGGTGCGCCGCCCATCGGCATCAGCGGGCTCAGCCCGCTCAGGGTCGCCTGGTTGACCCCTCCCTCGCCCACGCTGATGGAATCCTCGCCAAAGAAACACTCGTTGCTGGCCAGGTAGAACCACGCCGGGCCGCCGGTGCCATCCGCGCCGCCGCCCGCATCCGAGGTCGTCTGGGCGAACTGCTGATTCCCGTCAAGGGCGTTGTGATCGGGGTCGATCGAGCCGCGGGCGCTGGTGTCCTTGACCCACACCAGCAGCGGGTTGCCGAACGAGTCGACGACATCGGGCATGACCGGGTCCGAGCTCACCGCGCCCTTCCCGTCCAGCTCGGCCAGGAACTTGCTGTCGGGCGCGAAGTAGGCCCCGCCGCTGCCGATGAGCTTGGCGTTCACGATCACCGCGGGATGATCATTGTCCGGCTCATAGGGCGAGAGCGCGAAGATCCCCGCCTCCGGGTCCGCGTTGGGCACGCCGGTGTCGCCATCGAGCCCCAGGACAACATCGCTCCCGCCCAGGTCGAGCATGACATTCTCCATCGCCGACATGCGCCGACCCAGGTTGGCGCTGTCGCCCATCTGGGACGGCGAGAAGTACCCCGGCATCCGCGAGCCGTGGTCGTTGCTGAACGAGCTGGCCGCGTTGGTGAACGCGGTCAGCATGCTCTGCGTCGCCGACTTCTTCCCCGCGCGACGCGCACCGGTCAGCGCGGGAAGCAGCAACGCCATCAGCACCGCGATGATCGCGATCACCACCAGCAGCTCCACCATCGTGAAGCCCACGCGGGCCGCCCTGGATCGAGCGGCGGTGAGGGCGTGCGTTTCTGCGATCGACATGATGAACTCCGAATCTGGCCCGGGCCGGGCTTGCGTCTGGTTGATATCGGCCGCGCCTCAGGTCCCCTGACCGGCCCGCGGGGCGAACCAAGCGCTCTGGATCGCACCGGGCCGCACCGTCCCCCACTATACGGGCCAAACCCGCGCGCGGATGCCGCGAGCCCGATCTCGGGCCCGCGAGCCCCGCGACTACCACATCCACAGCAGCAGCGCCACGATCAGCCCGCAGACCCCCGCCACCACCCACAGCGGCATGGTCCGCGCCTCCTCGCCCAGGTACCACCCGCATCGGGGACACATCTCGGCCTGGTCGTAGATCGATGCCCCGCAGTGGGGACAGGTGTCCATCTCCGACCCGAAACGATCGAGATCCTGGGCGCTGGGCCCCTCGGGATCGAGCCCCTCGCTCAGGTCCCATCCCTGATCCCGGCTCCGGCGCCCCTCATCGCCGCCCTCCCGCGAGTTGTGCCTGATCCGGCGCATCCTTCATTCTATTGCCAGATCACGGCCCGATCCCCGGCCCCACGCACTTGACGAAACACCCCCATCGTGAAAACCGTGTTATCGGGCAACCGCTCTGGGCGATCTTCCGACACCCACCCCCAAGCCGCGTCGCGTGAGAAACCCGCTGGCGGGGCCCGGATTCGAAATCGACCTTGAGAATATGTCAACCATCGGCTCCGGCTCCCCCATGTTCCTGTTCACCAAACTCAGCGCCAACCAGCGGAGCGTCACCCGCACGCTCGGGAAGCTGGCCACCGGCGATGCGATCAACCGCGCGAGCGACGGCCCGGCCGGGCTGATCGCAAGCGAGGACTTCGCCGCGGCCCTCAGCGCCAACCAGGCCCGCATCGCCTCCCTCGGACGCGCCGAATCGGTCATGAACATCCGAGACGGGGCGCTGGGGTCGCAGCTGGACAACATCGCCGACCTGGACGGGCTGGTCGTTCAGGCCGGCAATGAGGGCGGGCTCGCCGGCGCCCAGCGCCGCGCGATCACCACGCAGGTCGGCGGCGTGCTCTCGGGCATCGAACGCGTGCTGCCAGCCACCGGGATCGACATCATGCGCGATGTCACCACGCAGATGCGGGTGGGCGCCGACGAGGCCACGGGCGAGGCGATCTACGAGACCGTGTCGCTCTCCGACCTGTCGCGCGTGATCGGGACCGACCCGGAGGCGGCCGGACGCCTGGTCGATGGCGCCCGCGACGCGGTTCTGCAGGAGCGAGCCCGGGTGGGCGCCGACCAGCGGGCCGCCGAGCACGAGCGCCGGGCGCTCGAAGAAGAGCAGATCAACACCGCCGCCGTCTACTCGCGGACGCGCGACGCCGATTACGCCAAGGAGAGTTCGGCGCTGATCCGCTCGCAGATCCTGGGCCGGGCGTCGATCTACACGATCCTCGCCGCCCGGGTCAGCGACAGCACGCTGATGCGCCTGCTGGATGTCCGCGCGTGAGCTGCCCCTACAACCCCACCCGGGCGGGTGAGTTCTTCCTGATTCCGGGTGTTTTCCGTGAGCATGAAAGCGATAGTTCAGGAAGTCCCAGCGGGTGTGGATGCTCCCATCGTGCGGCCCAAGGCGCGGTTCCCGAGCACCGCGGCCATGAGCCCGGAGAATCCCCTGCACAGGCCCCGCGCCAATACCCCCGGCGCGGGGCTTTTTTTTCGCGCACGCTTCGGGCGCCGCCCCCGCATGAACCCAACCATTCCACTCGCACACAGGCCCTTCTCGGCCGGATCGGAACCCACACGCGATGACCGCTCCCCCGCACCCACCCCCGCACGAGCGCGCATCGCGCCGCCCCACGCGCGTGCTCAAGTTCACCGACACCATCGCGGACATCAACGGCGTCTGCCGCTTCATACAGAACATCGCCCAGAGGGCCCACGACACCCACCGCGACCTGCTGGTCTTCGCCTCCACGCGCAAGCGGTTGCCGGAGGTCGATGGCGTCGTGAACTTCGAGCCGATCCACGCGATGAGGATGCCGGGGTACGAGACGCTCGACCTGACGCTGCCGCCGATGATCGCGATGCTCCGCGCGGCCGAGGAGTTCGATCCCGATGTGATCCACATCTCCACCCCCGGCCCGGTGGGGACCGTTGGGATGATCGCCGCCAAGCTGATGCGCAAGCCCATCGTCGGCGTGTACCACACCGATTTTCCCGCCTACATCGACGAGCTGTTCCATCACAACGCGCTGTGCTCATGGGCGTGCCGGGCCTACATGGGCGTGTTCTACCGGCGCTTCCGCTTCGTCTTCTCCCGCAGCGCCGACTACGCCGACCGGCTGCGAACGCTGGGGCTGGGCGAGGGCCGGCTGGTTCGTTTGCAGGCGGGGTACGACGACACCATGTTTGACCACACGCTCCGCGACACGGGCGTCTGGGATCGGCACGGGATCTCGACCGGCTCGGTCAAGGCCGTCTTCTGCGGTCGCGTCAGCACCGAGAAAAACCTGCCCATGCTCGTGCGCATCTGGCCCGAGGCGCGCCGGCGCGTGCGGGAAGCGGGAAAGGAGATCGAGCTGATCATCATCGGCGACGGCCCCTACCGCCAGGACATGGAGCGGGCGCTGGGCGAGCACGGCGCGCATTTCCTCGGCTTTCGTCACGGCGCGGAGCTGGCGACCCTCTACGCCTCGTGCGATCTCTTCGTGTTCCCCTCCACGACCGACACGCTGGGCCAGGTCGTGATGGAGGCCCAGGGCTCGGGGCTGGCGGTGGTCATCACCGACCGGGGCGGGCCCAAGGAGATCGTGCGGACCCGGCCCGACGACACCCCCACCGCCGTCATGCTCGATGTGCGCGACGAGCGCGCCTGGATCGAGGCGATCGTGGATCTGGCGACCGATGACGATCGGCGCATGCGCATGGGCGAGGCCGGCGTGGAGCTGATGAAGGGCTACACCTTCGGCGCGTCGTTTGAGCACTACTGGCAGGTCCACGAGGCCGCCAGACAGGACGGCCTACGCGGGCGCGGCGGAACCGACTGAGAAATGTCGTCCCCCTCCGTCCCTGCCGGGCGTTTCGGATGCGCCCCACGCCTCTCCACAGGTAGCGCGGCGCTCGCCCATGGCAACAGGCCGCGGCCAATACCATTTCCCTGATCCCTGATCCCTGATCCCTGATCCCTGATCCCTGATCCCTGATCCCTGATCCCTG